>CP081303.1:641000-1282000 GCA_019720755.1 Prolixibacteraceae bacterium | reverse complement strand
AGAAAAACGATACGCCCCATGAATTTCTTCACGAAATCACGGATTCTTTTATCTTCACCACTAAAGTGTACTTTAGCAAGATTTGAATTTTTAAGCTCTTCAACCAAATTTCCGTAATGGAACTTATATGATTTAAAGAACTCTTTATTAACAACTTCTATAGAGAATCTATTTTCAAGATCTTCTATAGAGTTAATACGAGAAGATTGTTTTCCGAAAAGATATTGAAAAGCAGTTTTCGTTTTAGCATCTTGCCCAAGGAAATAGGAGAAACGACGTTTGTTTCTGTATGTAGAAACTACTTGCCCATTATCGTTTATGTCGTTTTCTATATGAAGGTATGAAAGGCGATAATTTTTTGATTCTTGCGGGACGAAAAGTATTAAAGCATTCTCGATACCATGATTGTTCATTAGTTTATATGCATCGAGTGTTAGACCTACTCTGGCATCACTAATTGAGCTATGTTTGATTTCGAATATGGCTAGGTTTAGATCTTCAACAGCACCTAGTTTGGTTACTTCTGTGAAGTATTTTGCAGTACTGTTTACATCCTCTATAATCAATTCGAAAGATTCTGGTAGAAGGTTGTTTTTGAAAAAATTTAAGTAACTTTCTCTATCGTATGGTATATTGTAGAATTCTTGAGTTATCATGACATCAATTGTTAACACTTATTCTTTGATAAATTCTTCTGAAATAATCAGAGCTTCTATGGCATTATCGATATTGTGAGCTTTCTCTAATATCTTTTTGATATAATTTGTATCGATGATAGATGATAAATCATTACATCTCGCACGGCTAAGTTTAATTATTTCTTTCAAATATTTTGTTGGAAGAGCACCAAGCTCAACAGTTTTAATAATATCATTAATGCCGTCGATATCATCGGATAGTTTTTTCGACAGTATCGTATTCAATTTTTTAAGTGTATCTATTTTAAGTTTATCAGGGTTTGACGAGCTGTTTTTTTTGATAAAAAGAGAATCTTTCATGTATTCGTAAGTTGGATTAAACTTACAGGATGTATTAAATGATTTCTCCGAAGGAGAAGCATTCATCAATTTCAGCGCATCATGAGGAGATATGGATTCGTTAGACAATGCATTCTCACCCCATCTAAAAAGAGCATCATCCCCTTTTTTTCCAAATATCAACACCCCTTCAACATCTTTATTTTTTCTAGCTATACGCGCACGAATAGGAACTTTAAGTGCTTTCTCGATAATCTGCGGATGCTCGTTTTTTAAGTTAAAATAAAGATTAAGAAATGGAGTTTCCCAAGAACGCTCTTCATTGTTCTGGAGCTGATGTTTGTATTGCTTTTGGAAAAAAGATTGTAATTCTTCATTGTTTGTAAGGATCTTGGTATCTTCACCTAGAATAGCTTGAATGAGAGCCATTTTCAGAGTTGATATCTCTTTTGTTCTAGTTTCGTTTTCTCCTGTATCGGAAGGAAAATAGTTGAAAATATTAATTTCATCAAACATCTTTTTATTTATACGATTAATTCGACCAATACGTTGAATGACCCTTGTTGGGTTGTATGGAATATCGTAATTTATTATAGCCCCTGCGCGATGTAGATTATATCCTTCGGAAATTGCATCTGTAGCGAGTAAAATATCATAATCGTTTTTTTGTTGATTTACAGGTACACCTGCATCGAAATTAAGACGAATAGTTTCTTTAATAGATGCTTTAGCATCTTTAGCAGTATACTTAATTATACGCAATGAATTCTTTGTGTGTTTATATAGATAATTGATTGTATCCGCAAACTCAGAGAAGACAATTATTTTACGCTTTGGTTCAGTCTTTATATTAACCTTCATCATATCTATAAAGTTAGATAGTTTAGGGTCGATTATGTTTGAATTTTCAGAGAACCAATTGTTATATATATTTTTCAATACCTCAAGATCAGCTTCTAATTTTTCGCGATATTCATATTTTATATCTTCGGCAGGAATCTCGAAAAGACCTCTAGCTTTTAAAGACTTTATTTGTTCTGTAAGATCAAATTCATTAATTACATCAATCGTATCGTCATTGTTTTGATCTCCCATAAGCGAAATATCAGGTAGGTTTCCCTTTTTAAATATAGGAAAAGCTTTACGTGTATCGTACCAAAGGATTATATTTTGGTAGTTTTTGATCATGTTTAGCACAGACATCTTGAATGCCTCTAATGAACTTTCGAAACGACGAACCAACAGATGTCGCATAAACTTTGCGATATTTCTTTGTGACTGCTTGAACAAGTTAAAATCACCAAATTCCTTTTCTATATTTTTTCTATATCTTTCTATATCTTTTAAATACTCAACAGGCTGATATCTGACAGCTTTAAAGCAAGATAGAGAAATATCTTCATCTTTAGGAGATATTTGTTCGAGTGTATTGATATATTTCTCCTCTATTAAAGAGATGTCGTATGTTAAAAGTTCAGGTGCATTAACGACCGAAAATTCAATATTTTGAAGTTCCATATCCTCTTTATATCTATCTATTTCTGATAGGTCGATTCTAGATCTACGAATGACAAGAGGACTAATTACATTTCGTATTTTATGAGATATTGTATTTATCTTATTGTCAATCGTATTTTGAGATATTTTTTTATTCTTAATGTCTTTAGATAGATTTTTATATTCAATAATCAGTTTACTAAATTCGTCACCTAAATTAGCAACAGTTTTTACTGTAGATTTAGATGGGATCTGAAACAGTTTAATCATTGAGAATAGATCTTGCGGCTTGTTATTGAAAGGAGTTGCCGTAAGAAGCATAACTTTATTTCCTTGACATAATTTATGCAGGTCAAGATAATCGTTTGTATCTTCGTTTCTATATTTATGTGCTTCGTCGATAATAATAAGACGAGGTTCGTTATTGTTTAACTCATTGTGATATTTCAGAGCCTTTTTCATAGCACCACTACTAAACACTTTCGCATTGAAATTGAATAGATCTCTGTATTCATCATCCCACTGTTTAACCAGGTGAGGTGGAGCAATGATTATTGTTCTAAGATTTATATTGTGAGCAACAGCAGATGCTATTACACTTTTCCCAAGTCCAACCACATCGGAGATTATTACACCATTGTGAATTTTTATTGTATGCAATGCCTGTTTTATTGCATCTTCTTGGTATTTAAGATTGATAAAACGATTGTTGGTTATTTCACTAGGTAATTTAATTGGTTGGTTGAATTCAATATTAAAAAGTTCATGAAGTACACGAACATATAATAAAAATGGATCGAACAGTTTATCAAGCCATATTTGACTCAAGACTTCCTCTTCAAATATTTCTGTATGATTTACATCCGCAATAACTATTGCATCTTTCCATAAATCATTGAATATTCGAATGCCTTCTTCAAAATCTGTTTTATCCCGAAGAATTACATTTAGCTCATTTTGATGCCTTAAACCTGAAGCAGTAAGGTTACTTGACCCCGTAATTAAAGTGCCAGGAAAAGTTCCAGATTGGGTAAGTTCAGCCTTATTTTCAAAGAGATATAGTTTTGCGTGATTTGGTTGATTCGTTTTGCGAATCTCTAAATCTCCTTTTTTAATCATCGTAACAAAAATCTTAAAAGATTTTTGTTTCACAGGATTGTCAAAAAAGTCCGTTTCATTAAATATTTGTACAAGTGCTTGATTAAAATTAGAACGAATATTGGATCTAGAACTATTTACCGCATAAAGAAGCTCGACTTCCTTAAGTTGATTAACCATATTCTTTTCGACATCTAGACCTACTAGTATTTTGAGTTTTTTCCCATCTAAATTATTTACTATTTCGCTAAATCCGGAGAAATAAAAATAACCTACTAAGAAATAAAGATTATTGGCATATGGAAATACACCTTCCATAACTTTAGAAAGAAGTTGTTTCTCATTTGTGATGAATTGACCAGCCATAGTGTTAAATCTTCTTAGATACTATAAATACAGCCTCTATTGCATTAGGCTATCATTTATTATATAAATAATTTATTCCGCCAATCTTTTTGCGTAAAACTTTTCAATAAAAAAACTAAAAATCCCGTTTACCTTATTTAATTTTACTAAGATGAGCAGGAACAATATCAGATTGATTTGCCAAGTAACAAAGACTCATGTTATTATCAAATTAGGATACAGTTCTTATAAACCAATAATATATTAAAATTTCTTTTTACTTGACACCGTATGACAAAAGTAACTAAAGATAGCAATTGTTTTATCACTTAAACAAAATACTTTTAAGTCGTTGTATTAATTAAATCAGAACCTATCTTGTTTGACAGTTTGGTTCTTGCATTCAAGTCATAAATGCAACGCTATATTCTAAACCTAAGGTTTGTTAAATTGTGAAAGTATGGGGTACAAAAAAGAGGATTACTCCTCCTTAATATTAAGTTTGCCGCCATATTAATGTTGCATACAGCACCGCAAAATATTGGAGGATTTTCAATCGAATTATCGTATTTTCCATAGGATTTGAAACACAGAAAGGGCATCCACAAGAGGAACCCCTACGATACTTTACATTGTAACATAAATAACCGACAATCAATTATATCCACACAAAAACAAATTAGGTATTGTAACCATCAAACTAAAGCTTTTAAGACACTTAAAAAACACAAAAGAAGGAATTGTACCCAATAACTATTTTAATTACTCGAACGGTTTAAAAGACAGGTTTAATCCAATATTTACAAAACTCTTGCTTTCTTTTGTTGCAACAATACGATGAATAATATGGATACAAGAAATATTGCTCAATACCCTTCGACAAGCGCAAGGACCGCCTATCGAGGATAAGGTTGCTGAGCTTGTCGAAGCTCAAGGACCGCCTATCGAGGATAAGACTACTGCCCTTCGACAAGCTCAGGGACCGCCTTCGACAAATTCAGGGACCACATTTCGACATTCAGGTTACTGCCCTTCGACAAGCTCAGGGACCGCCTTCGACAAATTCAGGGACCACATTTCGACATTCAGGTTACTGCCCTTCGACAAGCTCAGGGACCGCCTTCAACAAGCTCAAGGACCGCCTTCAACAAATTCAAGGACCACATTTCGACATTCAGGTTACTGCCCTTCGACAAGCTCAGGGACCGCCTTCAACAAGCTCAAGGACCGCCTTCAACAAATTCAAGGACCACATTTCGACATTCAGGTTACTGCCCTTCGACAAGCTCAGGGACCGCCTTCAACAAGCTCAAGGACCACATTTCTACATTCAGGTTGCTGAGCTTGTCGAAGCATAAAGACCTGCTTAAAACAAGAAATGTAATTTGAAATATACATAAAAGACAATTTACTCACTTTTAGAGACAGTGCCAAAGGCTAAAAAATAAACCTATCTGATTCTAGGTTTCTTTACCCTTTGGTTACCCTTCCTTTACCCTTTGGTTACTCTAGGAGTAACCAAAGGGTAAAGAAAGGGTGAGGAATTGGTATCTATTGTTGGAATGAAAAACAGTTTCGTTGCATTCTGAGTTTGGTGGAGAAGACTATTAAAGGCACTGCCAGTCTCTGTCAGAAAATGTGAGTAACTCTGTTATCTGCTTAAAAGAACTTTTCTTTCTGATATGGATATGATGATTCAAAACTGGACAGAAAAGCTCTTTAAAATTAAAATTTGCTTTCTGATTCTTTTTCAGCAACCCCTATTTATATATCATATTATAAATTTTCACACATCACTATTTATAAGGATTTCAATATACATTTTTACTCAATAATTAGGATTTCAATATGTTTTCTTTTGTAATACTTTCGCAGTGATTGTTAACAAAACATTCTACTCTATCCATTACAACGTAAAAATAGTTGTAGCGTACAAACGTATAAATGAAGCATATAATACACTATATCACTCTGATTATCACAACACTTTTCTCTTATAGTTATGTGGAAGGACAGGAGAGATATACGTTTGAAGGACAAATAATAGACAAACAAAACCAAAGACCTATAGAAGGTGTATGGATACAAATTGAGGGCAGTCCTCAAAATGCGATCTCTGATTCTATTGGTCATTTTAGGGTCCAATTGAAAGAAGGGAATCGTTATACTTTTATCATTTCTCATTTAGGCTATAAAACAGCAGCTTCAACCATGGAGTGCATTGGCCCAAATAGGAGGTCTGTTTTTCGACTTACCTCTAAGGATTACCAAATCCAAGAAGTCACCGTTATCTCCAAGGAATCGAAGGCAGGAGGTACTGCTTCTAAAATTGGAGCAGATGCCTTACAACATCTTCAGCCAACTAGTTTTGCAGATGTACTTCAACTGATTCCAGGAGGAAAGATGAAATACAATAACATGTCCTCTCCTAAGTGGATTAGGCTTAGAGAACCAAGTGCTTCGGCTTCTTCTAACAACAAAGGCTACAATAACAATAGTGCTTTTGGCACCTCTTTTGTGATCGATGGAGTTCCCTCAATTAATGATGGTAATATTCCAGCCTCCACATCCAATGCATATGCTTCTCAAGGTCAAGATCTACGATTGGTTACAACAGATGGAGTTAAAAATATCACCATAATACGAGGTATCCCATCCGTAAAATATGGAGAAGTCACTTCAGGTGTGATTAAGATCGAAAGAAGTTATCAAACATCTCCTTTCAAGGCTCGCCTTAAAGCAACTCCTGGGTCAAAGATGTTATCGATAGGGAAAGGGGTAAACCTCTTCGAACATGTGAACTTACACACCGATTTCAGTCTGTTAGACTTCAAACAAGATGTGCGTACTCCTAAAGTGAATTACAAACGATATACCGGTTCTGTTCGTTTACAATATAACCATCCGTTTGGCAACTGGGAATTTAAAAACAGATCGAGTATTGATTATACTGGCTCTTTTGATACTGTAAAAAAAGATCCCGAAGTCGATATTGCAGCAGGGAGCTACTACAATCGGGACTACAAGAAATTATCATACGCGGGTACCAGTCGCTTACTACACACCAAAGAGAGTTGGTTTTCATCGTTAGAGTTGCAATATGGAATCACTTCAACATGGCAAAAGAAGATAATGGATAAGGCTGTAAATGGAGAAAGAATGCCTGTGTTGGTCAACCACAAGGAGGGGGAATTTTATAGTACACACCTTCCAACCTCTTACATGTCACACTATATTCATGACAATCAACCGCTATCTCTATTCAGCAATATCGATATCCATCTAAAAGCCAATACATGGGGAATATCACATAAAATTTTGTTCGGAGGAGGATGGGTCTACTCCAAAAACAACGGAAGAGGAGAAATCTATGATCCATTTCGCCCTCTAGAACCAAGCAAAGGGCGCCCAAGGGATTATCGTAAAATACCAGCATCCAATAAAGTATCGCTCTTTATGGAAGACCAATTTACAACGACCATACTAGGGATGCAACTAGATACACGCATTGGGACTCGCGCAATGAAAGCACTAGGTGTTAGCAGCAATTACACCATCTCAAACAAGCTATTTTGGGACCCTCGAATGAATCTAGCCCTTCATCTGCCTTCGATGAGAGTGGGGGTAAATACAATCAAAACAATCATTTATGGAGGCATGGGATGGCACACCAAACTCCCATCTATTTCTCAATTATATCCTGAGCTATTGTACTCAGACCAAATCCAATTGAACTACTATTCTCAACAACCATCTTTGAGACAAATTCAATATAAAACAGATATCATTGATCCAACCAACACGTCGATCACAGCCAATAGAAATAAAAAAATAGAGGTAGGTATCGGAATTACGTTTCTTGAGACTTCGCTACAAGTCACTGGATATAGAGAGGTTTTATCCAATGGACTGCGTTCGGTTGGAAACTACAAAATCATCTCTTATAAGCTTTATGAAGCCGCTTCTGGTCCTGCTGCTGAAACACTTAATGGGCCTCCTACAGTAGATATGTTCGACTATCAAAAGCAAGATGATTTCTATGTCTATCCTCAACTAGTCAACGGTTCTAATGAAGAAAAATGGGGCATTGAATATCAATTTGATTTTGGTCGTATTGAGCAGTTGAATTCAAGATTTTCCATCAATGGTGCATGGATGTATACAAAATATACACTCACCGCTGCAGACTATAGACACCCTGAACAGCGGATAGACAACAGGCCGTATCCATTTCTCGGATACTATGAATGGGACAGAGGACAAAAATATGAACAGTTGAATACCAATATCCGATGCGATACCCATATCAAAAAATATGGATTAATATTCTCGTCTATTCTACAATGTATGTGGTTTGAAAAGAATCAAACACAACCCCATGATGGAAAGCCAACCTTCTATATAGACAAACAGGGGAAAAAGTATCTTTTTACCAATCAAGATATCACAGACCCCATGCTTCGATTTTTATATAGCAAACCGACCCCATCACTATTTGATGAGAACATCGTTCCGATTGCAATAGACTTTAACTTGACCGTGTCCAAGAGGGTAACAAAGGAGATCGCACTATCATTCTATATTAATAGAATTCTTCGCTATACTCCGAGCTATACAAACGCCACAGGATATAAAGTGGTTCGAAAACAATCCCCCTATTTTGGCATGGAACTTAATATCAACATTTAATTTAAAATCATGAACTTTAGATTCAAAAATCTAGCCATTGTAATGGCATTTACATTCTTATACTCTTGCCAGAAAGAAGATAATGTTATCCCTCTTTCTAATGTAGATATGGCTATTGAGCTACCAACGATTCTTGAGAACCAAAAGGTTCTTTTTAAATCAGGACAGTTAACTTTAGAAAATGTAAATACGAAAAAGAAAACAACCAAAGAGCTAACTTCGCTTCTTGTTCCCCAGCTAAGCCTAGAGGATGGACTATACAATGTACTTCTAGAAGGAGAGGTATCTTACACTGCCACGGATGCCAATAAAAAAGAGGTGGATAGAAATAGCCAAGTAAGAGGTCGTTTGGAAAACGTAGAAGTAAAAGGAGGTAAAATAACCGTCGAACTGCCTCTATTTATCTATGACAAGAGTGCTGGATTTGTCATCTCTGAGATATTCTTTGCAGGAACACGTAACAAAGATGGAAATCAATATGATACAGACAAATTCTTTGAGATATACAACAACAGCGACCAAGTGCTTTATGCAGATGGACTTTGTATTGCAGAGACCTCATTGACCACTGACGATGCGCTACAGTCATTTACCCCAGACAACAGAGAGACTGCGACATTGATCTCTGATTTATATCGTATTCCTGGGGATGGGAAACAACACCCTGTAAAACCTGGAGAGACCATCCTAATTAGTGATGTGGCCATTAATCATAAAATAGAGAATTCAAACTCATTTGACCTTTCCAAATCTAATTTTGAATGGTATGATGCAGGGACTATTGATGTAGATGTTCCAGAAGTACCAAACTTAGAGAAGATGATCTCTAGCAATGCCAATACGACTTGGGCAATGAACAATAAGGGGAACACCTCTTATATCTTATGTCGTTTGGACAAAAGTGTGACTCCAGCAACATTTGCACAAAACAATGCACATAGCTATAGCCACCAATTTGTATTTGGCGATTTTAAAATGGATATGAACGAAGATACATGGAAAGTAGACAATGTGTCTATTATCGATGCAGTAGAGATAAGTTATGCTTCGGGATACCAATGGAAAGTACTAGCCCCATCATTAGATATCTCATGGACTCATTGTGGCGATGGTGACGGCATGAGATATGGAAGTAGTGTTCGCCGTAAAGTAGACCATGTCGAAGGGGAAAGGGTTGTTCTTTTAGATACCAACGACTCTGCATTCGATTTTCATCCTACAGCAATCCCATCACCGGGCTCTGTAGAGAAAAAATAGAGGCTCTAATCAAAAAGATAGAGACAGAACTAGATATACCTATTAAGGATTCATAGAACATGAGTTATCCCTAAAACTTTTTTGGGGATAACTCTCTTCACGCACTATCCCTCTTCAGAATGAAACGACTACTACTATTCACATCTTGGTTTCTCTCATCTCTATTAGGGCATGCGGAGGACCAACAGAAGACCATTCAACAGAGTGTAGAGGTGGAGGTACAACAGATGCTTCCCGATCTCTTTGGCAATCCTGCACTCTCCGATCTCTTCTATAAAAACACTTATGGAGAAGTAACCCTTTCAAACTTATCAATACGAAATCAAGATCTATTCGATCCGATGAAAGGAGACACAAGTGATGGACAACACTTCGATGTTCATTTATATCAGAAAGGACACTTCCAAAATGTTTATGGACAAGCTAGTTATCGTCGTTATATCCAACACAACATCCAGTGGTGTAATGTAAAGAATCCCTCTCTCGTATGGCCTTACATCGTGGCGGACTCCATCAAAGGGACATCGTTTACCGAAGAGTATTTTTTTAATGGATTATGGAATAGACAGTTTGCGCGCTTCAAAATAGGTATGCAAGCCAACTATCTAGCCTCTGAATCTAATCGGAAGCTGGACCCAAGAGCCAAAACGTTGACATGGGACCTTCAACTGAAAGGGGGGATAGCATGGAATTTTGATACAAATTATAGTATTGCTTCTTCTATTCGTTGGCAACAATACGAACAAGCACATCATATCATTCATATGAACCCAAACACTGGCTCCTCTATTTTCTATCTTCAAGGACTAGGGCAGATGGATTCAGGCTATCAACAGGTCATTCAAGGAGGTAAAACGGTGGCAAATACTTACGAGATAAATACCACAGCCCTATACCTTCAACTATTTCCAAGAACATACAAAGGTTGGTTTCTGAATGTGGGATACGAACATCAAAACCTCGCCCTTTTGGAAGCAAACAATAGAGTGGTGAACACCTACTTGAAGAAACAGTACATCGCAAGCTTTGGATACAAAAGAGACACCAAAACAGAGCAATGGATATGGAAATTAGAGGCACGATATCACAAAAAAACAGGATCTGAATATGAACGCAATCCGTCGGATGAGGTGATTAATATCATGCCACGATACGACGACAATCAAGGGTATCTTCTATCCCATCTCCTTTGGGAACAGAGAGCAAATGCTTGGCACCATATTCATCAATGGAGAGCGAAATTACAATATAACCATATGAACTACACCGCATGGATGGCAAAAGAGAAGCATCGTAAAAAAACACGCAGTGTAGAAGTAGAATTTCAAGAAGGTGCTGAAACAAAACATAAAAAGAAAACAATCCAATTAAAAGGAGGCGTGATCTATCGCCATCCCCTAAGACATAGCATATCGAACTACGATCAAAATACAGCGATATTTAGACAATTAGTGGATCCTATCTATCGACTGGAGACAAGCCCAAACTTCTCCTCCTCTTTACAGGTCAAAGTGGCATTTCCCACCTCTCCCAAACAGATGTGGTATGTCTCCTCGAAAATACAGTCCACATGGTACAAAAACTACCAGCCCAATTACCTCTACCAAGTGATGATAGGAATGGTACTATAAAAAATGAACTCTTTGTATCATACATTCTTTTCGATTACGAACACCATGTGTATGAAAGCCTTGACACTATTTATATCATTGGAATGATCCAATACAGAACCTTATACAAAACACACAGCTACCTATAGACGAATGCATCAATCAGATATCATTTTAAAAAAAAGAAGACCTCTTCCAGAGATCTCTTCACCCATAATACAGTTTATTTCAATCTAATCATATGCAGCATCTTTAAATAAAAGGCTGCACTTAAACAAATCGTAAAATGGAGCCAATAGTAACTTGTAAAAATTTAACCCATTTCTATGGGAGCAGATGTATATACGAGAATTTAAACTTTGAAATACCCAAAGGAAGAATACTAGGTCTTTTAGGTAAAAATGGGACTGGTAAAACCACAACCATAAACATCTTAAATGGGTACTTGCGTCCCACGTCAGGACAGTGTACAATATTTGGAGAAAGATCGGACAACCTATCCCCTTCCACCAAACAGAAGATCGGTCTTTTGATCGAAGGGCATGTACAGTACAACTTCATGAACATTGAGGAGATAGAGAAGTTCTATGCAGCATTCTATCCCAAATGGGACAAAACAGTCTATTATGAACTCATGAGATTGTTACAAATAGCACCCAAGCAGAAGATCTCCAAGATGTCTTGTGGTCAAAAATCTCAAGTAGCACTTGGGCTAATCCTAGCACAAAACGCAGAACTACTAATACTCGATGATTTCTCTATGGGGCTTGACCCAGGCTATCGAATGCTGTTTGTAGACTTTCTCAGCGACTATGCTAAAAGTGAAGAGAAAACTGTCTTTGTAACCTCTCATATCATTCAAGATATGGAGAGACTTATCGACGATTGTATGGTCATGGATTATGGTAGAATTTTGCTTCAAAAACCAGTAGATGAGTTAATGCAAAAATTCAAACACTACTCATTGGAAGGGAACGAAGCCAAAAAGTTGGCTAAAATAGACTCTTTTTATAGTGTCTCTAAAAGAAATGACAATAGCGAATTTTATGCTTTTGAAAGCCCTGTGGAGATACAGTCGTTGCTACAAAGTAAAGGGATCACTGCACCAAATATTAAAACACGAGAGCTCTCTTTAGAAGAGATATTTATTGGTTTAACTGGAAAATATTAAAGATGAATAAAGCATTACAAATAAAAGAGGGAAAGAAGTTGAAATGGACTATCATATTTATGTTTTGTGCCTATATGCTTCTTTTTGGATACCTATATTTTAAGGTAAACCGAGCCATAAGGTTCACAGGACTAGAACATCTTTGGGATGTCGTAGTCAATAGAAACCAATTTCTTTTTGGCGAATTAAAGTTCTTTCCGCTTGCCTGTGGAATCGTATTTGCATTGGCACAGTATGTTCCTGAAATGATACAAAATAGAATCAAGCTATCGCTACATCTTCCACTAAAGGAGAGTACCATCATTTGGAATATGCTGGGATTTGGGTATGGTTCGCTTACAATCCTATTCCTGTGGATCATGATCACGCTCACATGTTATCTTCAGAGTATTTTTCCCATACAGATCATCCTAAACATATGGACCACAATACTTCCTTGGATTTTTGCAGGATATATGGGGTATGGATTGGCTGCATGGATCTGTATGGAACCATCATGGAGACGTCGTGCATTGAACCTGATCATTGGTGCAGCCATCATTCCATTCTTCTTCTTGTCTAACGTTCCGGGGGCTTACCAAGGAACATTAATCTACTGTATGACACTGCCTCTATATGTGGTTGGATTTAGCTTTCTGTCTGTCTACCGATTCAAAACAGGAGTACAAGACAATTTTTAATAACATTTCCAATATTTATAAATGATGAAAAATATTCGATACCTTATCATTATCATTACCACTGTGATTCTATCATGGGCCATGCCATACACCTACCACTTAGTCTATGACAAAGCACCTAGTAATGTCTTCTCTTACTACAGTTCTGTGGACCATGCATTCTGTACAGTCCTATTCAATGAGAAAGAAGAACGATTGGTTCGACGCAATGTGGTGACAGGCAAAGAGTATTCCCAATCTGAGTTCGATAGCATCTTACCTCTATTCTTCTGTCGACAACTCTTGGCTGATGGACGTATGCCTGAAAAAATTGATGGTCAAGAGATCACTCCAGATAGAATCAATTTAAAAACCTTCAACTACAACTATAGCCCCAAAGAGAAGAATAGACCTCAAATCCCACTATATACACTCTTTGAATCGATATCGGGGCGCGTACGATTGGAGATGCCTGGCGACATGTTTCGCATTACAGATAAAATTGAGTTCTTACGTCCCAATAGTGGCGATGTTGATCTGGTAAAAAGTAGAAAGTTTCAACAAGCTCTAGAATCTCACGGTTTCTGTTTTCCTCCAAGACAATTTGCAGGAAATCCAAACCCAAGAAAACCCTATGAGGAGGGCTATTTCATCTTGGATCGACAAAATCAACTGTTTCACCTAAAGATGGTTAATGGGAAGCCATTTGTTCGAAAGATTTCGATACCAGATGGACTCACACCGCTATTTATTGAGACACAAGAACCAGCAGATAGGAGCTTTTATGCTTTTATATTTGGAACGAAAGGCGAACTTTACTCTTTAACCTCCAATCAATATCAATTTCATGCCATTCCAATCCCTAAATTTGATCCTGAGACAAACCATCTCTCTATTATGGCCAATCCGCTCTATTGGTGTGTCAGTGTAATCTCTCGAAATGGAAAGGAAAATATCGCGATTTCTACAACAGACAATCGTATTGTGGACCAATATACAGAGACAAATCCGAAGACAAAAGGGAGTTTCACAAAGTACTTATTCCCATTCTCCTTGGACTTTACCTCTCCATACTCTTCCTTTATAAAACCTGTATTTTATTTAGGCAGTAGATGGGCTTTGGTCGGAAATGTCTTTTTTGCATTCATTATGTTTCTAATTTACAAAGGACGAAAAAAAGAGAATATCGTTTGGACCTGTTTAACTGGGATATTTGGTTTCTGTGCATCTTTACTTTTCAATAGATAACTCTAGAGCTGTATTCTATCCATTATTGCACAACTTATAATCTCATAGATATAGTCTTAAATATATATTTCAGAATCAATTTGGTAGGATGTCCCCAAAGGACATCCTCTTTTATTATATAGCAAGAACTGCTCAAGGTATTTAAGTAACGAACAGATCCTATGCTTTCACTGTGTTGTAAACAAGTTCGTCTCTAAAGACTTTGTGTTTGCTATTATTTATATTTTTTATCTCCTCTACATAGAAATAATAGAAGAGATTGTTTCTATTCAATTCATAAACTAGTCACTTTAGTCTGTCTTATCCGAGATGAGTATCACCAATACAATTCACTTCTCCGACTTGCCAGTGTCCCCTTACAGCTCCTACAATTTCACCTACTTAATTCATAAAAAACAATCAATTTAGAAAAACCGAATGGCATTTATAACATTATCCACAGACAACTACCACATTTTCAAAGATCAATAGAGTCCATTAATCGACACACAACAAACATTTTTCGACTAAAAATCTATTTTAGACTATAAGTCCTGTTTTCGAATATTCTTCAATTTTATAATATATAGTTAAATTATAACACTTTTATTACAACTTGTCAATATTTGCCTATCAACAATATTGGATGTTAATTTATGAAAATTACCTTTAATTTTTAATTAACAGTATAATAGTCCAATCATGTAGGGTTGTTCAATTTTCATTTCAATGGGGGGATAATTAGGATAATTGACTCATACATGTTTGGACTATATATTATAACGTAACTTAATCTGAAATGAAACTAAAGGGAATCTTGGTATTGACTCTACTTATGGTAGTATCAATCAGGGCATCATATGCCCAAAAAAACATTGAAATTGACAAATTTGATCTTAATTTTGATGGGCGGTTGGAATATGGAAACACACCAGTAAACCAACAAGATAATAAAGTTCGTCAGTCTGAGTACTCGATGCAGGGCTTCATTATGTATGCAGACGTGAGATTATCGAACAATTTGTATGGTTTTTATAGGCAAGAGTTTACTGGCTATTTAAACCGTGAGGGGGGAGTTAGCACACACATCAACATGCTACTTATCGGGTATGATTATAATCATTGGTCTTTTGTAATCGGAAAGCAACCTGTATTAAATGGGATTTATGAAGCATTTTATCTTCCAGGAGATGTATATTCATATTCTGAACTTAGTTGTGGTTTTCCTGTATGGAAAACAGGACTTAGAATATCTCATCGCATCGGACTACAGGAGTTTGGAGTCCAAATTTTAAATGGGGATCTATCTAGAGTAGAAGCTAAAAGCAATACAAACCCACTCCTTCTCAACTTTTATTGGGCTGGCGATATTGGAAAAGGTCTCATCCAAACTCGTTTAAACTTTGCTGGATACTCGAAGGACAATTTTGAGCGCTACTCATCGAAGATCGGACTGCACTGGAATCTACCACATATCCTGATGGATACAGATTTCGGAATAGACAACGGGCTACCGGGTTTTGCACCTCAAAAGGTGCGAGTGGTGGCTGCCCCCATTCAATGTATATGGAGACATGGATTGATTCGACCTGGATTTAAATATATCCCCAATTACATAGATAATGGGACGGACAAAAAATTTCGTTTTGTGGAAGCCAACCAAACAGGCTTTAAGCAGCAAATGTTGATGTTTTTGGAACTTCACCCTTGGGAAAAGGATAATTTTCATCTGTTTGCATTAGGTGGGTGGACAGAATATGGAACCATTAAAGAGAATCACTATAAAGCGTTGCATCAACTATATGAATTTCGTGTTGGAGTTAAGTTTGGACTTCACTGGCCTATCAAACGATAGTTTAATATCAAACGGATTTTTCCTAAACTATTAGAGCTTAAACATCCAATGGTAAAATGGTAAGCTTGACTTAGGAAAAGAACCACGAAGTCGCAAAGACACAAAGCCCTTCGACAGGTGGTCCCTGAGCCCTTCGACAAGCTCAGGGACCAATTATGTCCAGTAGAGTAGAGCTGTGAGTGCAATAATAGATGCACTCCAGCCCCCTCATCAATCCGTACGTGCGGTTTTCCCGCATACGGCTTTCCTGTATATTTCGTCTAAAGCATTCACAAATAAGGTCATCAAGGATGGTATTGGGTAGGATCGATTAATCCGTAGTAACGAACTAATGTCTCAAAGGCATTAGGTCCATAATGCCTACATTTTCGTTGACTTTTACGTCGATAATATCGAAACAGTTTCTGACTTAAGTAGTATCGCAACTTGCGCTTACTTAATGAGGTATTCGTAACTCCTCTTATTTCATAGTAATTAATCCAGCCTCTCACTAAGCTATTTAGTCTTCGTACCAACTCCGTGGGGTTTTTATGTCCATGCCTTTTTAAATAATCTGATATTTTCCCTCGTAGCTTTTTTTCTGAATCAGAGTTCGGTACAATATTTATATACCGGAGATCTCGTCCATAAAGATCTTTATCATTACGAAACGTAAAACCTAAGAACTTAAAACGTAACTACTCAGCTTCATTTATAGTTTAGCCTCCATTCGCTAAAGAATGGAGGTTCAGAAAATATATAATGTGTAAATTATTTTATTGCCAACTGACCTTAAGATGGTTTTGAGATAACCAATGAGCAATCATTCTCACGACACTCTTTCCTTGTTTTTTAAGTGTATCAACAATAGAGCGTAACATGGCATACCTTTGGGCTCCTTCTTCTGTTCGATAACCTGCAGATACTTTTTGTTTTATTTTAATATTACGTATTGACCTTTCGGATGCATTGTTGTCAAAAGAAACTTCGTAATACTCTAAGAAAGTAAACACACTATCAATCCTTTTAATTAATCGACTCCGTAATGTCTTGATCTCATCTAGCTGATCGTCATACTCGTCATTTTTCAACAGTAATAAAAGCTGTTCTTTAAATATTGATTTTTCTTTTAAAGGATATTGGTTCTTGGCTGATTCTCTCTTTAATTTCATGGCTTTATAGTATAATACCCTCGATTTACTGAACCAACTTTCATAAACAATTAATGTATTATGCCACTTTACTATAGAGCTCAAATGGTTTTTTTCTATTAATTCCTTGGTGTGCTCTGTAATGGTAATGTTCTAACCAATTCTGTATACCTTTGTATAAGGCTATTCCATCAGAAGGTGGATTGATATAAATGTAATCATATTTGATTGTTCTCCAAAACCGTTCGATATAGATGTTATCCAGAGCTCTACCTTTACTGTCCACACTTATGGCGATACAATACTCTTTTAATATATTTAAATAAGCTTCTGAAGTAAACTGACTACCTTGATCACTATTAAGTATTTCAGGCTTACCATACTTCTCTACTGCATTCTTTACAACATCTATACTTACAGATGCATCAAGAGAGTTTGATAAATTCCAACCTACAATATATCGACTAAAAACATCAATAATTGCTGTCATGTACATAAAACCTTTTTGAAGTGGAATATATGTAATGCGAATCAAGGGTTCAAAACATAATTAAGAAATGTTGCAGTTAGTTTACCGAATGCATGTACCATTAATCCTTTTGTAGACCTTACTTTACTAGCTCTTTGTATATCTGTTTTTTCGATTAGCCAAGAGAACATTGCTTCAATAGGTTGTCTAATTTTAGATACAGCTCTATTATACAAATCATCTGCTGCTTTTATTCTTTGTTTGATTATCAAGGGCATCCCTTTTATTGCCTTAATAGGTGTCAACATTTCTGAATTATACTGATTCCTCACTTGTTGGTTAAATTCATTATGCATGTAAATTTTATCTCCGAAGAAGGTTCTGTTCCGCATCTCTGACCATCTCTCCTTGTAAACGACAATATCGTTCACAGATGCAGGGGTAAAAAGGACTTGCTCTGGAAATGGTAAAGCATCTTGTCGTCTTATCCCCAGCATATGAAGCTTCATGCCATAATAGTAAACTCCTTTCGTAGAGCAATAGCCTTTATTGGTTACTTCATTGGCCACCTTGCCTTTTCGTTTGCCAGAACACGTTATAATTGGCATCGAATCAAATAAACATTGATCGATAATACAATCATTAGGCTGAGTGTCTTCAAGTAATAACTCAGACAATCTTGTAAAAGCTCCACCTAAACAATTAAGGCGATTACAAAATGCTTGATAAGATCCTAAATTTGGAAACCAGTCAGACAAGTAATCACATGCAAATTTATGAATCTGATTTATCTTGGTGTATTCTTGATATTGAACACCAAAAAGATATATTGTCATCACCTCTTGATCAGTAAAGCAAGGGGAGTTATTGTTACTAAATCGTTCACAATAATATCTTAACTCATCGAAATAATAACAAATTAGATCGTATATTTTTATTAAATTGAAGTCCTTATCCTTGATTATCATATTTTAAAGTCGCTTTGAAAACAACTATAAGATACTGATTTTCAAGGATAAAAACAATATAAATGTCTAATATATAGGCAATTAAACCACTTGGTTAGATATGAAATCCAACTCTTGATTCGCATTATTTATATGCAGTAAGTTAATGAAAATAAACAGCTACAATAACTTGAATATTTTAAAAGAAGAACTTGTGCACAATACTGATAAAACACACAATGTCTTCGCTGCTTAAATTTCATGAACAAGCCCTGTATAAGTTTAGTGTAAGTGCAAACTTAAAGAAATTACAAAAGGTGGTCAAAGAGATACGATTATGTGGGACTAGTGTTGCCTAAAAACTACTGAAGTATTGAGAGTAAGAGATACGAAAAAAGTGAATCACCAAACGCTTACTCTTAATGAGTATATTTAATTCTATAAGCCGATTTTGAGAGGACATTTTAGGGTAACACATTGTGTTCACATCATTAATTTCAACAAAAGTCTAATAATCAAAAGAAACGGTTGTCGACGAAAAAAAAGACAAGCATAGTAAATCAAAAAAGCTCCGATAACTTTACCGTATTTGTCTAAACAGCCCCATATTGCAACGATGGGCAAATCGTTCAATTTGCCCATCTAAAAAATACTATAAACGCGACTCACTTAGCGAATGATCTCTATATATTTTCCGTGAGGAGATAAGATTTTATTCAAAGCCGAACTATCTTTTTTTGCACCCTTTGGAAAACCATAATGGGTGAATACAATAGGATTGCCTGCTTTCCCTTGAACATCTTTGAAAGAGATCGAGGTTAAGATGTTTGCATCATACTTAACTTTTACCGTATCTCCAGGAAGTAAAATGACCCTCTTAAAACGATCAAAACTTTTCAACGCAGTCTCCTTGTTAAACCCTCTGTTGTCATCACTTCCATTCACTGGATCGATATAGTAGGTATTTCCTATTCTCTTTTTATATACCCAACGTTCGGGATGTAGTTTGTCATACTCGTCGCCATGATGGAGTCCGATGAAAACAGGATCTTTTAGTTCTGATTGCCAACTATCAACACGATCCTTTAAAGCACTTCTTTCTTGATCCGAAACATTATCTAAAGGAGTAGTCTCTCCAATATCCTGCTTTAAATTATAAATCTCTTGCGGTTGGTCTCCTACTTTGATGATCTTTTTATCTCCACAACGCAAAGCATAAGAACCGGTATCAAAAGTTCTCCATGCCAACTGCTCATGAGGCGTCCCTTTCTTCTCTCCCGTAATATAAGGAACAATATTTACCCCATCCAATGGGTTCTTTGGTTTGGCTCCAGAATAAGCCACTGCAGTAGCGAAGATATCCAATGAAATAACAGGTTTATTATATACCTGTCCCCCTTTGATCTGTGCAGGCCACCTCATGGCAAAAGGCACATGTACTCCCCCTTCGTATAAAGAACGTTTTCCGTCGCGCAGCACTCCATTATTGGAAGCATTATACTTTTCTGGACCACCATTATCTGAGAGGAAGAAAACAATAGTATTGTCCTCTATGCCCTTCTCTTTAAGTTTTGCGAGAATGTTCCCAACCCCATCATCAACAGCACTAACCATTGCAGCATACTTACGACGTCTGCGATTTTTGATATGGGAAAAACGATCCAGATATTTCTTGGTTACCTGAAGCGGCATATGAGGTGCATTATAGGCTAAATATAGAAAGAATGGCTCTTTTGATGATTTATCGATAAAAGAGACTGCCTCTCTTGAGAAGGCATCCGTTAGATACACTTTCTCTCTTACACGTTCCCCATTATGAAGAATCTTCGTTCTATAAGTTGCAGATTGCGAATTGACATCCAGATAGTCATCTAAGTTTAGGTTCTTTGGGAAATACATATGCCCTCCACCAAGAAAGCCAAAAAACTCATCAAATCCTCGACTACGTGGATGTAGTTCTGGTGTCGTTCCCAAATGCCACTTACCAAGAGCCATCGATCGATACCCCTCTCTTTTTAAGGTAGCAGGAATCATCTCTTCGCTTAAAGGAACCCCTTGATTCGAATCATTGGGAGTAAACAGCGGATTGCGACCAAAACCAAATCGTTCTTGATAACGACCCGTTAGAAGCCCCGCCCTACTAGGTCCACAAACACTATACGAAACATATCCATTGGTAAAACAGACCCCTTCGTTGGCTACTCTATCTATATTGGGAGTAGGAATATCTTTACACCCATTGAAACCCACATCTTGGTAACCCATGTCATCGGTCAAGATCACGATTACATTGGGACGTTGTTTGGCCGGTTCAGTAGATTTGTTACATCCCACTGCCCCGAGCAAAAGCATCGGAACAAAGTTCTTCATTAAATTCATCTGATTGTGTCTATTTTATGGTTTATTAATTTTTATAAGAAGAAGCTACTTCTTCATCTATTTGTTCATTTTATTTAGTTATGCCTCTCAAATACTGTAACACCATTTGGGGATGAGGTATAAGAGAATGAGACTAAGTTATACATAATTATAAGCCAAAACCAATTTTACAATAACCGTTCAGGATCAATTAACTCATACTTAACATTATAAAATGGCTCATTGTCATCATAACTCAGAGTATCTCTCTGTGCTAACAGACTATTATCTAGTATTATAAACTGGCTCATTGTTGTCATAATTAAGATATTTCGAACTATGAGACATAAAACTATAGATAACGATATTTTATACAATGACATTCTTAGGCCAGAAATATTACAGCAAATGGGAGATCCATTGGAGCAATTAAATAGCATTATCAATTGGGAAATTTTTCGTCCGAAATTGGAACTTATTTATGAAAAAGACTGGAAGAGTAATGCAGGAGCTTCATCACATTGCCCAATACTAATGTTCAAGATTTTAATATTACAACGGTTGGATGTGCTACATTTGTTCGGACAATTAGATAAAGCACTTATCTTTACAACATGACAATAAAAAAAAAGAAAACGTTACGACAAAGAATTCAAGACAATGGTTGTTAACCTCTGTCTTAGTGGCAAATCAACAAGTGAGGCTGCTTCGGATATGGATCTTGATAGAAGAATGGTATATCGATGGGTTCGTGAGCAGACTCAAGCCAAAGAGAATAGTTTTAAGGGAAACGGTAATCCTGTTCGTACTGCTGAACAAGAAGAAGTTACTGAACTAAAGGCAGAACTTCGTAAAACACAAATAGAGCAAGATATATTAAAAAAGGCAGTGAGCATATTCTCCAAGAGCGACAGCACAAATATAAATTTATAGCAACGTTTAACAACGAATTTACTGTCGAGGATATGTGCCGTGTTGTGCAAGTGAGTCGAAGTGGTTTTTATGATTGGTTATCAAGAGAAGAAGCTCCTAGATCCATTGCTATAAAGGAGGATACTATTCGTATTCGAGAAATATACGAACAATCTAAATACCGATATGGCAGTCATAAAATTACAGCAGAATTAAGAGTACAAGGCGTTGTTACTTCAAGAAATAGAGTTGCTAGAATAATGAAAAAAGAATCCATTAAAAGTATTGTAAATAAGAAATATAAGGTACAAACAACTGATTCTAATCATTCAAATATAATATCAGACAACCACTTGGATCGAAAGTTTTCACCTGACGAACCATCAAAAGTTTGGGTCTCTGATATAACTTATGTTCCAACAGACCAAGGGTGGCTTTATTTAACAACGGTAATAGACCTTTTTGATCGAAAAGTAATAGGATGGTCTCTTTCAGATAATATGACCACGGAGTGTACAATCATTAAAGCATGGAGGATGGATAAAATAAACCGTGATAACAAGCCAGGTATGATTTTTCATTCCGACAGAGGTGTACAATATACAGCAAAAGTATTCCGAGATGAGTTAGTTAAAGATCGAATAAAACAAAGTATGAGCAGAAAAGGAAACTGCTGGGATAATGCAGTTGCAGAAAGTTTCTTTAAAATTATCAAATCAGAAATGATTGATCATAAACACTACCACTCTCATTTCCATGCTAAGATAGACATAATTGAATTCATCGAAATTTGGTACAATAGACAGAGAAGACATGCAACACTTGGTTATTTGACTCCTCTCGAATTTGGGAAACAGAAATATTTTAATGTGGCTTAATTAATTGTCCGATATTTTGTTGCATATCCATGGCATGTATTGCACGAAATCTCGTGCAATCTCGAAGACCCTCGACATGTGGTCACTGAGCTTGTCGAAGGGATCAACAACCTCATTTCTACAAGCACTAGAACCACTTCTCTTAAGGGATCACAAACAACTTAAATATGGTAAACTTAATCTTATTACCTATTGTTCATATGATTTCATTCAAAATAGCAAGAATGGATAAGTGAGCTACAAAATACTCTGGTTATATTTGTATTCAGAAACAATGACATGATGAAGAAGTGTACAAATAGTCGATACCATGAGTCTATAAATAAAACCATAGACTATATCCAAATACATATAAGGCAACCTATAGATCTAAAGAGTCTGGCTGAAGTTGCAAATATTTCGGAGTATCATTTTCATCGTATATTTAAGGCCTTTATTGGAGAGTCTCTTGGTTCCTATATTCTTAGAGTACGAATAGAGAGTGCCGCAGGATATCTTCGTGTCTCGAATCATACCCTTACTGAAATTGCGGAGAAGGTGGGGTATAATAACCAACAAGCATTATCTAAGGCTTTCAAGAGACATTTTGGGGTCACTCCTACTGCTTTCCGCAACATCGAGACCTTTTTCAATTCAAAAAGAGAGGTAAAGAAACCGTGTAATATACTACACCCAACAATTCGTCATGAGAAAAAGATATCCTTGGTTTATCTCCGTATCATTGACCAATATGGTGCTCCAGAAGCTTACAAACAGGCCTGGGGGCGACTGGGAAGCTATATGCATTCGAATCATCTTTTTAATCAAAGAACAGAAGCTATTGGATTGAGTTTTGATGATCCAAATATTACCAAAGGGGAACAATGTCGCTTTTATGCATGTTACTCCATTGAGGAGTCTGTAGAAATGGAGGGAGAGATTGGGACTTATGCTCTAGACGAAGGTAAATTTGCAGTATTTACATTACATGGTTCCTATAACCAGATTGCCCAGATGTATCACGACATCTATTATGGTTGGCTTCCACAAAGTGGTGTGACACTACGTGATAGTGTCTCTTATGAAAAGTATCTGAACCATCCTGATCGGGTGAAAAAAGAGGAATTATTAACTGAAATATATATCCCAATTCAATAGTTATGAAAAATAAATTTTGTCAAAGTTGCCATATGCCAATGGCTAAAGATACTCAAGGTGGTGGAACAGAGATCAATAGTCAAAAAAGCACATACTACTGTAGCTACTGTTACGAACAAGGGGCATTTAAGTTTGAAGGGACACTGGATGATTTTATTGACGTGACAGTGGATGCCATGGTAGCATCAGGGAGATGGCGTTGGGTATCCAAGCTGATGATGAATAAAAGAAGTTTAATGAAGTTAGAACGGTGGAAAAAAGAGTAGACTTATGGAAGAATTTATCACACTGACTCCAGAGAACATAGACCAAGAGCATATATGTTGTGCTATTTCGGATAAAAAATGTCAAGAGGGATATCAAAAAAAGAGAGAGTGGCTCAAGCAGGAGTTGCAACACGGCTATGTGTTTCGTCGATTGGATGCTAGAGCTAAGGTCTTTATGGAGTATGGTCCTGCAGAACGTGCATGGGCTCCTATTGTGGCACCTAATTTTATTCATATCCATTGCTTTTGGGTGTCGGGAAGATATAAAGGCCAAGGATATGCTAAAAGGTTGCTTCAGGATGCTATAGAGGATGCTAGAAGTCAAAATAGAGCAGGTTTGGTTACTATCGTAGGGACTAAGAAGTTTCATTTTATGAGTGATACCAAATGGTTGCTACGTCAGGGGTTTGAAGAGGTAGAGAGACTTCCAAGTGGCTTTAGCCTTCTCTGTCTGAAGTTTGACTCCGATGGTATCACCCCCTCTTTCGGTTCAAGTGTCCAGCAAACAGAACTCCATAGCAGAGAGGATATCACCGTATATTATAGCAATCGATGTCCATTTACGGAGTATCATGTAAACCGTTCTTTGGTTGAGAGTACACAGAATCGTAATCTCTCGCTTCGTATCATAAAGATAGAGTGCTTAGAGCAAGCACAAAGTGCTCCTACCCCTGCCACGATATTTAGTCTGTTTTATCGGGGGCAGTTTGTCACTACCGACATCAGTGTCTGTATGGATAGTAGGTTTGATAAGATCATGAAGCAATGATACAAAGGGAAAGGAGCCACAAATTTCCACAACCACAAATGTTGCATCAAACCATCGATGCGTCAATTCCTGGGAATAAGGAAGCTCCTGCTTCCGTCTGTTGCATCAATATATTGGATACTATTGACATAACGTGTATTGCACGAAGTCTCGTGCAATCTCGAAGCCCTTCGATATTAGGTTACTGCCCTTCGACAAGCTCAGGGACCATTTGTCGAAGCACAGGGACCATATTTCGAAGCACAATAACAACACTACATAATTGTATATGAACCATACAAATACGACGTGATAGCTGCAAACCCATGTGTTTGCCCTCCTTGCGACAATATCATAAAGCAATGATACAAAACAATGGCACCAACAAATCGTCACATCTATAATTAAAAGGGGCATCCATTTTTGGACACCCCTAAATATCCGTTTAGCCAACTTGATATTAGTTTATATTAAATAGACCTACTACTTCAGATTTGGATTGATACTTATCTCATTTAATGGAATAGGCCAGTTGGTGAACTCTTTCTTAAATTTCATCCCCGCATCCACTAGGGTATTTAGTTCATCCCATCGTTTTAGATCGCCCCAACGATGTCCTTCAAAAAGAAGTTCGATGCGTCGATCTTTTTTAATTTGTGCAATTAATGCATCATTATCGCTATTGCTAATTGTAGCCATAGATAAACCAGCACGATCTCTGATCTTCTTCAACTCATTCCATGCTTCTTGCGTTTTTCCTCCTTGCATCGCTAAGGCTTCCGCTCTATTTAGGATTACCTCAGCATAGCGGATCACTGGAATATTAATGGCAGATCCTTTAGAGAAATTCGCACCACCAGATCTCCAATTCTGTGGATTATGATATAGGAATTTACGAGTTTGCAGTGCCCCTTTATGGCTTAAATCTGCACGAAAATCAGAGTATAAAGAGTAGTCTGGGAAAACACTCTTCTTTTTAAACTCTTCATAATAGATACTATCCACCCCAGCAATTAGAATAGATCCTTCTCTACGAATATCGTTTTTTTCGAAAATATCAAGGATATTGTATTCTATATCTCCATTCTCTTTCCATGTTTTACGAGGTCGCAGATATTGTCCCCAAGAGATACGAGGCCATAAATGTTGTAATACAGAGGTCTCTGCTCTCTCTCTATTCCAATAGCGACCATGACCACCAGTAAATTGTACTTCAAAAACAGATTCACTGCTATTTTGCATTTTGCCATCAAACATATGGATAAAGTTTTCAGCAGAGACAAGAGAATATCCTAATTTCTCCACTTCCGCAGCGGCTTCAGCAGCCCCTTTAAAGTCTTTTGTCCACAGGCGGACACGACTTAAAAGGCCATAAGCGGCACCTTTGGTTGCATGTCCAACCTCCTTCTTGTCAAACTTCACAGGTAGAAGAGAGGCCGCCTTCACTAAATCGGCATCGATCTGTTTCCAAACCTCGCTTGCTGGACTTTTATGAATCGTGTTAGACTGTGCTGGAGTTAGCACTGTCGTCGATAAAGGGATATCTCCAAACCCACTTACTAGGTGATAGTAGTAAAGTGCTCTAAGGAAAAGAGCTTCTCCCTCAAATTGTGTTTTCTCCTTATCTGAGATGTCTTTAGGTTTATTGATATTGTCCAAGACATAGTTTGCACGTGCAATACCTTTATAACATGCGTTCCAACGGCTACCAAAATATTGGTTTGTATTGTCCCAGTTAAAGAAGTGTATAGAGACCAAATCAGGCCCGAATCCTCCATCTCCCCAAGGGTTATAGATATTATCTGTTGGGGCTTCTCCAAGTACTATAAAAGAGAAATTATATAGACCACAATAACTTAATGGATCGTATACTGCCGTTACTGCACTTTCAGCTTGACTAGCATATTCCATATATGTATCGGCATTTTGCCCATTTTTATCAAATTTGATTAACGAGTCGGAGCAACTACAGAAAGTTATCACCATCGCCAAGCATATATATATTTTTAATCGCATAAGATTCTATTTTACAAAGATTACAGACTGATATTAACACCAATAGTAAAAGTTCGAGAGGATGGATAAAGAAAACGATCGATACCCGATTCTAGATTACTTCCGTTTCCTGCTCCTACTTCTGGATCGACGCCACTATAGTTGGTGAGAACAAAAGGATTTTTCACACTACCATAGATACGGCATCTTGATAGATGAAGGGCATTTGTAAATGATTTAGGCATCTCATAACCAAGCTGAATTAGAGAGCAACGAAGGAATGAACCATCCTCTACAAAGTAGTCTGAGAAACGAATATTTTTGTTTGGATCGTTTGGATGGGCTCTAAAATACTGACTTGTTGGATTCTGAGTAGACCAAGGAGTATAGTTCATCTTGTTACCACCACTTGTAGGGTCTATCATCGTACGTTTGGTCAGGTTTGCGATATCTACTCCATAGACACCATTAAATGCAAGGCTTAAAGAAAGGTTTCCATAGCTGACCTCTGCATTCAAAGCATAAGTGAAATCAGGAACAGGACTACCAATAAAATCTCTGTCTTGATCGTCAATCTTGCCATCGTTATTCAGGTCTTTAAAGCGAAGGTCTCCTGCTTCGGCATTAGGTTGAATACGGTTCACTGTACCATCTTCCGCAGTAGAAGTATATTTCTCGGCCTCTCCCACTTGGAAAATACCATCATTGACATATCCATAGAACTCACCAAGTTCGTGTCCTTCTTGGGTACGAATGATGTAACTACCAAAGAAAGGGAACGTTTCGTAATATCCTTTACCACCCACGTTTTTCACTTCGTTATTGAAAGTAGTGATATTACCCCCAATAGAATAGTTCCATTTTCCGATATTGTTCGAATAGTTTAGAGACAACTCAATACCTGAATTGCTTAGTTCTGCAATATTTTGAATCATCTCACCAGGAGTGTAATCGGAAGAGATTCCAGTCACACCAGACTGTTGAACAGGCACTAACATATCAGAGTGGTTTTTATTGAAATACTCTGCAACCAAACTTAACTTGTTATCAAAAAGGTATGCATCGAAACCAAAACTATATTGTGTCACTGTCTCCCACTTCACATCAGCATTGGGGATAGACTTGGCTGCGACACCAATAGTAATTGCTCCGCTGGTATCCCCAAAAGGATAGTTACTTCCTGAAATCATTGCAGCAGAGTAAGGGTAATTCCCAATCTCGTTATTACCTACTTGTCCCCAACCACCACGTAGTTTCAAAGAAGATATGATCCCCTCTTGAGGAAAAAATTCCTCTTGAGAGACACGCCACGCAGCAGAAGCAGAAGGGAATACCCCCCATCTATTATTCTCACCAAAGCGAGAAGATCCATCGGCACGAAGGTTGGCTGTCACCAAAAATCTCTGATCCCAATCAAAGAAGAGGCGTCCAAAATAAGAGCTCATGGCATAATCTTGAACGTTGTTCGTGATCTGGGGAAGCTCAGCACCATACGCACTTACAATATAGTGTCCATTATCTTGGTAAAAAGATGATACATTTAAGTTGTCCGACTCATACTCTTGAAAACTTTGCCCTAAAGTGGTCTTTATCGTGCTTTTCCCAATAGACAAATCATAGTTCAGAGTGTTCTCTATAAGAATATTCGATCCGTACCCAAAATTACGAGAAACCTCTTGATAGTCTTGAACTGCAGCACCCAAATCGAATGAGTCTCTGTTATTCTTGTTGAATTTGCCTGTATAAGTATAGGAGGCAGAAGTTTTGAAAGTTAAATCTTTTACGAGCTTAAACTCAGCAAATAGATTCCCCATAAAATTGACTACCTCCCGAAAAAAGTTGTATTATTACTGCAAGTATCTGACATTCACAATATAATATATGTATAAAAACGAGGAAAGCTAGATTAAAAATGTTATTTTAAGTGTGTAAACATAATCATTTAAAACCTAGCTCATGAACAAGATACTTACAAAACAAATACAGAACAAACTAAGTCTATATTTTTGTAAATTAAATAGTCATTTAACCAAACCAGAATTACGTTGTACACGCGAGATAACAACAGGTATTCTTAAGACAGGGTCTGTTATTATCAATCAAATAGCAACAGCTATAGGGGATTCTATAGACAAACAACAAACGACCAAAAGGCTTCGGAATCATTACAATAAAAAAGGTTTCTTTTTAAAACTTCTTAGAGGCCATATGGATTGTGTGTCAGATACAATTCATGAAGGAGACTACATTCTATTTGATGGATCAGATATTCAAAAGAAATATGCTAAGACCATGGAAGGTCTGGATTTTGTAAAAGATGGAGATGAGAAAAATAAGGTTGGATTAGGTTATTGGCTTATGAATGTTGTACATATTGATAAGGCCAATAAGATGACACCTTTGTATAATAAGCTGTACAGTTTCGATCATGGAGCCAAGAGTGAAAATAATGAAGCAATCGAAGCATTAAAAGAAGTAGATAATGCTATTTCAAAGAATGTAACTTGTGTGTTTGATCGAGGATTTGATCGTCAGATTATTAAGGATTATGTTGTTAGTCAACAAAATAACTTCATAATCAGATTGAAAAAGAATACCAAATTAATATACAAAGGCAAAGAAACTACTGTATCTACAATTGGGAAAAAGATTCCATTCTTCATGGAATTAACTGCCAATAAAAGAGGCAAAAACAAAAGTAAAAAGATAAACTTTGAGTGTGGTGCTGTTAAGGTTAAATATAGAATAAAGCAGAGGGAATTTGAGCTATGGCTTGTTGCTACAAAACGCAAATCAGGAGGGAAATGTTGGTTATTAACCAATTCACCTAAGCATACAATAACAGAAGTTATTAGTGAAGCTTTTCAAGCATATGGCTTTCGTTGGAAAATAGAAGAATACCATAGACATATCAAATCAAGCTATGATTTAGAGAATATACAAATAAAGAAGTTTGATGGACTGCAATGCATGTTGGCAATTTTAACCATTGCAATGGGAATCCTTTATAACACATTAGAGTCCATGCATCTAAGGTTGTTGCTAGATAGCAAAATTAAGATACTTGATAAAAACAAGGTATCTGAACTCAGAAATTTTATCTATTATAAGATAAGTACGATAATTAAAATTTTATTGGCAAATGTTTACACAAAACATATAATACAGAGTAAACAGACACAAGTAGACGTAGGACAAATGAGACTCAATCTAGATTTCTGACTAAAAAAACGGGAGGTAGCCAATCCCCATAAAACGATTAATTCTTAAAGGATATTTTTTACGCTCTGCGCCGTACAGAGGGTTTGCTCTAGGTTTGTACAGAGAGTTTTTATCAGTAGCAGAATAGTTGCCATCTTTGTCATGAGTAGGAATAGTAGGATAAAAAGTATATGCATCGACTATGATACTATTATTATTATTTCGTGCTCCTCCGCAACCTTTTTGTTCTGAAACAGCATAACTGAGATTGGTTCCGATTTTTAACCACTCTTTGATATCTCTGTCCATATTGGCACGAAGTGTAAAGCGGTTGAAAGAGGTTCCTTTGGTTGTTCCCTCTTGATTTAAATAACCTGTAGAGACAAAGAAGTGACCCTTGTCGCTTGCTCCTGAAAATGAAAGCTGATGGTCCTGGATAGGAGCCACTTGTGTAATTGCATCAAACCAGTCAGTTCCTTCTCCATAAGAGGAGGGATCGTTTAAAGGGTAATCACCTCCATCAATAGCACGAAGATCCTTGGTGTATTGAGCAAACTGAGAACCGGTCATTCTCTCCATTACTTTCGAGACCTTCTGAACACCATAATATCCATTGTAAGCAATCTCCCCTTCGCCTTTCTGCCCTTTTTTGGTGGTAATAATAACAACCCCATTGGCTGCACGAGAACCATAGATGGCAGCAGACGCAGCATCTTTAAGGATATCTAACGAGGCGATGTCGTTTGGATTGATAGAAGATAGAGGGTTGCTCGCTTCGCTACTAGTCGCATTCACTGGCACACCATCCACTACATATAGAGGCTCACTGTTGTTAAAACCACCCACACCTCGAATACGCACTGATACACCACCACCAGGAGTGGCACTATTTTGCATGATATGAACACCTGCCACTTTTCCTTGAAGTCCTTGGTCTAATGTAGCACCAGCATTTTTCACGATTTCATCCGCTTTAACAGAAGCGACAGAACCTGTAAGATCTTTCTTCTTCATCGATCCATAACCGATAGCAACGACTTCATTTAGAGAGGTTACATTCTCTTCAAGGATCACATCTATCTTTGTTCTATTATTTACATTTATCTCTTGTTTATTGAAGCCTATAAAAGAGAAAATAAGGGTGGCATCTTTTGGGGCTTTTAAGCTAAATACTCCATCGAAATTAGAGGCAGCTCCTTGTGTCGTCCCTTTAATCATTACTGCAACGCCTGGAAGTGGTAGTCCTTCCTTATCAGTAATATTTCCAGATACTTGTAAGGTCTGTGCAAAAACTGTCATACAGAAAGCCAGACAACACAAAACTAAAATTAGTCTTTTCATACGTTTGAATCTAAGTTTGTATATCGGTTGTTTTTATGATATGTCCTCTATTCTACACTGACTTTTTATGAAAATTCTACACACATGATAAACACAGTATAGGGGGAGGTTCTTTTCATTAATAATCAAGAGTATAGATTCTCCATCAAATCAAAATTAGAGAATAGTATTCAAGTACATTAATAGTGACATTACACAACGTTGTTACATTTATCACACAAATATTATAGTCTAACATGGATGTAACTTTTATGGACACAACTATAAAGAATATTATAAATTAGCATAACACATAAAAGGGTCATTTTAATATTATTTAATCAAAACAGTCCCTTAATCAACGCTACATGTGGGACACTGATAAAAAGATCTATAATAGTTTATTCCCTTTTTTTGTTAAAAGTAGTGTTCAATATCCCCCTGATTTATTGAGAATAATATACAAATCATCTCAGATAATTTTTAACTATTACTAAGATGTTACGTTTCAAGAACAAATAGCACACCCTCCATAGAAAAAACACGTATAGTCTTTTGAAATGATGCGCTTCTAGACTAAGATTGAAGTAAAGTCAATTGTTTATCAAAAAGCCGATTACAAGAATGATTGTAAAACAATGAAAAGATCTATTGGAAGATAGTGTGAATTTAGTTTGAAATATACCTCAATAGAACTTACACACTTTTATGAACAGTGTCCTGTAAGCTAATTGTACATGGGGTGAATATGGATTGAACCGTACTTTGTCCATGGTTTGTCCATCCTTCCTCCATGGTTTGTCCACCGATTCTCCATCGATTTGATGGGTAAAGCATGAACAAACCGTGAATAAAGCATGAATAAAGTTACTTTCAAACAACCATCTAATAGTAGCTATATTAGGAGCAAAGGCAATATAATCCAAACAACGACATGTAAGGAACAGGCATCTTTGAATCTGCTCAATAATCTTCCCTATACTGTGTTTATATAGCAGATCCTCATGATGGATCAAGGGAACTTCTGTCAGTAATAGTGGTGATTTACTTTTACGAAAAGTTGATGATTATTAATTTGCTATATACAGAAGTCTCTTATAATCTCGATGCCCTTCAATAAACTCCCTTCTACATGATGGTCCCTGAGCTTGTCGAAGGGCAGAGGGACCACCAGTCGAAGCACACACATTGCCTTAAACGACAAAGAAATGAGTATGCGAAAAGCATTAATTATAAAACATTTAGACAAAAAAAGATCACAAAGACGAAGAGATTTCGTCTTTATGATTTAATAAGAAATTGATTCTATTTCGTTATAGCAACACTACTATTTTACATAGTTGTACACTTTAACATTCTTCAAATTACCTGTAAAACTTTGTTGAACATCTGATCCGAACTTCTCGACAGGACATACTGTTTGGATACGATAGGTTCCGATCTCTTTTCCATCGACATAAAGCGTTGTCTTCTTTCTTTCTCCAACCACTTTTATCTTATTCCATTTATTAGGTTGTATCTTATATTCAAAAACCAAAACATCTGGACGATGAGAGTCTAGAGGGTGATGGAAATAGTTTTGATTCGCGCGCACAAGAGCGATTCCCTCTTTTTCAACCTTCTTTTTCTTCACCTTATAAGTGTGCTTAAGATTCGTATAGAGACCAGCTAAACGAGATGAAAGAATAGTTGTACTATCTAATGACGATGTGGTAGGATAGATCTCCATCTCAAGAGTCCAAGGATAAGTAATATTTTTAGCATCTTTTGCCATCTGTTTTGCCCCCTTACCATCAAGGGTTACTTTAGAAGACGCTACAACCAAACGAGGTGCTTGTTTTTCTCTATCCATTAGATGACTCTCAGGAATATCAAGTAGCTCATCTCTTAGTACACAGAAGTTCTTGTAGGTGTGAGTAGCAGAAGTACCCCATAGCTTTTGAGAGAATACAGCCAAAGAAGGGAGGGTTAAACGAGCAATCTCCTCAGTAGTATAGCCAGTAGGACCAAAGTCGTTCCATACGTGAAGTTTACCACCAAGAAGTTGTGGTGTATTGTGGTCTAAAATACTTTCTGATTTTGGGCCAAACATTAAAGGCGACCAAGTATTATAAACAAAAGGATCGCTCACGCCATAATAAGGTGCTCCAGGAACGATATAGGTGTAGTAGTGAGATGAGTTAAGGAATGTATATCCTTGATCCAATTTATTCTTAGCATCACTAGTCTCCCACATATCTATAATTGTTTTGTTAGAAACTTCAGTTTCACCAGGCATATGCTCATATCCTGACCATATTCTACAACCTTTTCCTTTGGATTGTACATAAGCAGACATGGTGTTTATATAGTTACGAAATGCCTCTCCAATTTTAGTTCTAAGCTCTTTGTCTTTGATTGCATGTATACGATACTCATCGGTTCCGATATGGAAATCTGGTGCATCGAAATGAGGCAATACTTCATCAATAATAGATTGTACAAAAGGAATGGTATTTGGATTGAGGATGTCAAGATATTTCTCCCCAATAAGAGGACTTTTAAGATCTGGTCTGATTTGAGTAAAGGCAAGAGAGTGTCCAGGAGCATCGATCTCAGGAGTAATCGTAATGGCATATATTTTGGCAAAATCCTGAAGATCACGGATCTCTTCCCATGAATAGTGACCATCTTTTGATGTCAATTCGGGATACTTTTCGCTAGGTAGACGATAAGCAGGATATCCACCCCAAGAGTTGTCACTTAAGTGAAGGTGTAGTTCATTCATCTTAAACCATGCCATGGTACGGATATAATCCTTTAGCTCATTCATCGGAACAAACTTACGAGCCACATCGATCATTAAACATCTTTTTCCATAAGCAGGGGCATCAATAATTGTCCCTTGAGGAACTTGATGATGGTTGCTATTAGATGATAACAATTGGAGTAATGAACGAGAACCATACAAAAAACCCTCATAGCTATCAGACTCAATAATCACCTGTTTGCCGACAGTTAGATTATATGCACCTTCTTTCAGTTGTTCGTCTTTGGCAGAGCGGAAAATGATCTCTGTTCCTTTTTTACTCACTTTTGCATTGGCAACATCTGTCATCTCTTGTGCAAAAACAGTAAAAAGAGGATCTAACTTCTGATCCGACTCATTAATGAAACAATAGTTCTCTAGAGAAAGTGGTTTAACCACATGCACAAATGAACACGATTGAGGCGTTGGGATCACTCCAGGATATTGTTGTGCATAGATAAACAGTGAGCAACATAATAATGTGCTCAACAGAAAAAGTTTCTTCATTGTGAATAATATTTATCAGTTTAATTTCTATGAAGATAAGTATTATTCAACATATTACAAACACTATAGATATTCAATACTTTGCCATATAGCTAAAATCATTAGATAGAATCACTTAATATATTTATTTTTAGCATAAAAGAAGAAATCCTATTCTGTAATTCATAACGATTTTATTCCTAAAAAGTGAAGGGATGGAATGAAGCGTGGATACAACGGATCTTGATCCCACGATTTTTAAAAGATAAAAGAAGTCCCTCCTACGGTAAAAGGGTGAGACCGTAGGAGATACATTCAAAATTAGGACGATAAGAAAAATTCCCCAGCAGATTGCTACTCTCCTTAAAAAATATCAAGAAAAGAGTAGGCATAAGAGCAAAAACGAATAGAAAGTTTTCAATCTGCCGAAAAGAAGAATCAATATCGATGCCCCAAACGGGTGTGTTCTTTTTATAATCAATAAAGGGGGATAAGGATATTATTTTACTATAAATTTATGAGAGACTGTACCTTTTGCTGTTTTGGCTCTTAGAAAATATTGACCTTTATCAAGAGAAGAGATATTCATCCCAGCTTCTTGATAATGATCTACCGACATTACTTTTGTTCCCAAAATATTGAAAACCTCTACATTTTGAATTGGAGATTCCGACTGAAGATAAAGAAGCTCTGATGTTGGATTAGGATATACTTTCAATTCACTTTTCCAATAATCTTGTACTGCAGTAGGGAAGCTACCAGTATAAAAATAGAAATTATCGAAATAGAATGTCTTACCAATATTACTATCGAAAGCCATGCGTATCCATATCTCCACATCTTTAAAATCAGCAGGATCAATTCCAAGTTTAGAAAGTTCTACTTTGAATTTCATCGTAGTCATTTTTCCAGGAACACTTTTTTGATCTTTTAGTACCACGATACTTAATGCAGGCCTTTTACTAAAAAGATGATATACAATTCCAATTTCATAGGTTGCTTCCACATCTGTACCCATATCAAACTGTAAATCATAATCTTTTGTAACATCGAATAACTCAGGCTTAAATTGTCGACCTAAAGCTATTTGATGTGTTATATTTTTGGTTCCTTTCGTGGTCACTTTATAAGATAAACCTTGTGCACCATGTGTCACATATTTTTTGTCAGATACAATCGAAAGATCAGCCTTCCAACCAGTTGCCCTACGAAGTTTCCATCCTCCATGAGTCATACTGGTCCGTACTGTCTCTTCAAAAGATGGATTCAAAATTAAATTATTATTCTCTTTAGGCTCTTGAGCCTTTGTACTAAAACCGCATAAAGCGATTAATGAAAAAAGTAAAAATTTATTCATAAGTTAATAGTATTGGTGTTAAAGAAAACTTAAAAAATTGGAAAAACTAATTAAGCAGTCTTTAAACTTTTGGTTTATTTAAAAGAAATATAGCAATAAGTACAGGACTTGTTCACAAAGAGAATATCACCTCTTTTGTTCATTTTTTTTATTCATCCCAGTAAATGGAATTATACTATTAGACAGTTTTAATCTGTGCAAAACAGCTAATATCATAAGAGATGAAGCAATATTCGAATTATTATTCACCTTATGAACAAACACTGTAATGGGTTATTCTCACACTTTAATAAAGAAGTATTGTGAATGTTATTACAATCAATCTAAAAACACCCACAAAGGCTTCTTCTCGAAAGTGGTAATCTTTAAATCGCGTAAAGGTTAAAATTGTCGAAATAGAATGTTTTTCCAGCATTACTACCTGAACCCATACGAATCCATAATGCCACATTTTTCAGATCAGATGAATCAATTCCAAGTTTAGATATCTCTAATTTGAATACCATTGGACTCATTTTTCCAGGCATACTCTTCTGATCTTTTAAAGACACCAATATCTTTTTAGATTTTGAACTTTTAGAATTACAAGCAATAAATACTTCATATTTTGCCTCACCATCTGTTCCTAGATCAAATTTCAACTCATAATCTTTGGTTACATCAAACAACTGTGCGTTCAAAATGCGACCTACAGCTACTTGCTGAAATCTATCCTTACCTCCTTTTGCATTAATCTTACAAGATATAGACTGTTTCCCATCTGTAATAAAGCTCTTATCTGTAACCACAGAGACTACTGCTTGCCATTTAGGAGCTTTTTTAAACTTCCAACCTCCTTTATTCAACTTTGAAGGTTGCGACTTTTCAAATGAAGGATTATTAATAAGATTTCCCTTTGACTTTTGAGCCATGCTACTAAAACAACAAAGGGTGATCAACGAAATAAGTAATAATTTATTCATAATTACATTTTTAATAGTTAGATACTTAATTATAAAAAAAACAAAATCTTGAGTCTCTAAACATCAAGGTTATTAAACAAAGCAGTCATTAAGACCTCTTTACACAAAAAATATTATTTTTTAAATTCAATTTTTACACAAAATGCATTATCACAAGGCTTAGCAGAAGGCATAGTGACCATGAGAGCATCCCCTTCTTGAGACCAATGAATGTTTTGGTCGCATCCAAGCATTTGGATACTCTTTATCGGTTTGATACGCAAATTGGCTTTTGTTAAGTGAGGAAATTTCACCACCTTATTATTCCCTGGCCAATCCATAATAAAAGCATAGAGAGTATTTTCTTTTTTGGTGTATCGAATATCTTTTTTGGTGAAAGGCGACTTTTGTGCACGATGATGAATTTCATTGGTAGGTCCTTCACCAAACATATACCAAGGACGAGTACCGAAGATGGCTTCTCCATTAATAGACATCCACTCTCCCATCTTCTCAAGGATATTTGTGGTTTGGCTATCTAAAGTTCCATCTGCTTTTATTGGCACATTCAGCAACATATTTCCATTTTTACTCACAATATCAATCAACTTATCAATCACCATATTAGGAGTCATGTATGTAGCACCTTTTTTGTACCCCCAAGGACCAATAGAATCATCAGTCTGCCAAGGATCAGAAAGAATATGATTTGCTTTCCCTCTTTCAAAATCGAGTGTGGCTACTCCTGGGTAAAAAACCCCTTGCCAAGGACGCTCCTTGATACACATCACAGCCTCCTGCTTTCCTTGGTGGATATCTTGTGAATGGTTATATAGGTGAGAAAGAACCTTCATTCCCGTCTTTCCTTGATCGTCTCCCCTAAATGGAATTGCACAATCAAAATATAAAATATCGGGATCGTAGTTATCGATTAGATCCTTAATTCTACGCTCCCACTGCTTGCGCCATTTTTTTGGTGCATTCTCAGGAGCACGAGGATGTATATCTTTATGATCTTCAAAATAGAAATCAGTATATTTAGGATCCGCACCATCATAACGAACTCCTTTTTTTGGTCCTTTTGTATCGGCTAGTTTATTTGTATTGAACCAACTATAACTTCTTGATAGATGGGTAGTCACACCAAAGCGCAATCCATGCTTTAAAGTGGCTTTTTTCCACATACCAATTAAGTCCTTCTTGGGGCCCATATTGACCGCATTATACTTGTGATATTTTGAGTTCCACAAGTCAAAGTTATCATGGTGAACAGCACATGGTGAAAAATATTTGGCTCCAGCTTTCTTAAATAGTGCCACTAACTTGTCTGGATCAAACTTTTCCGCTTTCCACATCGGAATAAAGTCCTTATAACCAAATTCAGAGGGATGCCCATAAGTCTTTACATGATGCTCATACTCTTTCGTACCTTCCATGTACATTTTGCGTGCATACCACTCTCCCTGCTCGGCTACAGAATAAACTCCCCAGTGCATATATATTCCTAATTTAGCATCTCTAAACCACTCAGGACACTGGTACTGCTCTAAAGATTTTATCGTAGGTTTAAAGTGGACTTTTTCTTGTTGCTCCGCTTTTTCAGAGGCCATCGCAAGTAAAGAGACGGATAACAAAACCGACAGTCCAAACATTTTAATAGATTGAATCATATGGATATTTTGATTTTATTTAATTGGTAGTTTGCTTTTATTCGGTCTTTTCTTCGACTTTTGACACATATTATACATCCTATTTGCAGGAATATCGTAATAACTATCTTTTAGCTTCACATAATTCGGGGTATGGTCTTTCTTAGGAAACTTATCTACGATTGATTGAAATGTCTTTATCGTCGAGATAATCTCTGGATCTCCACTGTTTATCAAATTACAATGCTCGTAGAAATCACTTTTTAAGTCTACTATCTCATAAATATGGCCTGTAGTATCTACATAAGCCTTGTATCGTTTATTTCTTATTGCTCGGTCTCTATATTCATATGAGTTTACTACACGATCCTGTTCGAAATACCCTCCATGAGAACCTAATGCCACGATCCACTCTCTCTCTGTCTCTGATGTTTCACCTTTTAATATAGGAGCAAAAGAGTAGCCGTCATACGAATAATTACGATCCATTGAAGCTCCAGCTAAATCACAAAAAGTAGGCATCATATCCGTAAAATCTATCAGCTCATCACTCACCTGATTAGGCTTGATCATTCCAGGAGCACTTACAATCAAAGGTGCATTAATCCCGTTCTCAGAGAGACATGTTTTACCGCCTCTCACTGGTCTACCATGAATGTGTCCAATGATATTTCCAGAAGTACCATTATCTGTAGTCCAAAATATGATGGTATTTTCTCTTAGACCAAGACTATCCACTGCATTTACAATCTTACCAAGGATATGATCCGCATACCGAACCATCGCCTTATGTTTCTCTTTTTTGGGAGCATCTGGTTCCAATGGAGTCGTAGTCAATGGGCCATGAGGAAGGCACATTGGATAATAAACCATCATAGGCTCTTTCTTATTTTTTGCCATGAAATCAATGATAAAATCGGAGAATACATCTTCTCCAAATTTGTCCTTATAGGTCTTACTTCCTTTTTTTGTGTGGATATATGGATTCCAATAGCGCTGTCCTGTCTTTATCAAATCGCCTCCCCCTTCGGCTCCGGTCCACATACAGTATTCCTGAAAACCTACATCGACCATTGCATCGGGCTCTAAACGAAAATCATTCAATTGCCACTTACCAGCAGCACAAGTTTTATAACCTGCTTGTGTAAGACTTTTTGCGTAAGATGGATTTTTTGATACGTCAAAATGAACACCATGCCCCCATCTCGGCACATCGTAATGGTTTACCCAACCGTGATTGAAAGGATACTGTCCTGTAAGAAGAGTTACTCTACTTGGTGTACATTGAGGCATAGAGTAAGTGTTGGTAAATTTGATACCACTATTAGCAAGCTTATCAATATTGGGCGTTTTTATATCATCAGCACCAAAGTTTTCCACCCACTCCTTCCCCATATCATCTAATAAAATAAATATGATATTGGGTCTATCACTCTTTTTAGCATTTACAGTAAGTGCTAACATTGCACCTAACGCAGTACTTGATATTTTCGTCAGACAGGTCATAGTCGTTTCATTGATCTTCATTCGATAACATGTACTTATCGAAACAGTTACACTCAAAATTATCTTATATCAGATACTTAATAATTACTATTGATCACAATTAGTAACAAATATCTATCAAAAAAAGAGACAGAATCAATCAACAGAAAAACAGCACAAAACAAACAACTGAATACCAACCAAATACACCCACAAATAATATTCAAACACTGTCATTAAAATCAACATGCTATATAACACCATCTGGTGCAGAATAAGGTATGACAACAGGCGAAAATAGCAAAACACATAGATCTATATATCAATCCAATACAAAAAGAAACAACTAAGATAAGTAATTAAATTTGGTGATATATAATAGGACAGAACATACTTCACATAATATTAGCATAAAATACATTTTAGTGATATGCGTTATATAAATCACAACTCAAAGTAGGCAACTAAAAACGGAAAAGGATTATATACAAATATGGATTCTTTAAAAGAGTTCCCATAAAACGAATTAGTGGGAAGGTCTATGTGGAAGTAAAAAAAGCAATACTGAAATCGAGGATAAACAGTATTGCTTCTTAAATGGAAATTATATTAATGAACGCCTATATTAAAAAGGAAAGAGATAGGTTCCTATAGGTCCATTTTATTAAAAAAGGAAATCTACTCTATTGCGAGATAACATCACCTTATCCTCTTTTTCGAGTGCTTTCAATATACGAGAGACAACCTCACGAGAAGTAGTTAAAGAGGAAGCAATATCACCATGTGTTCCTTTGTAATAGTTCTTGCTAGTAGAACGTTGATACTCCTTAAAAAAAAGTAGCAGTCTCTCATCCATTTTTTTAAACGCAAGACTATCTATTGTTTCTAAAAGACCATCAAAATGTGATTTATAAGACTGAAGAATAAAAATCTTCCACGACTCATACTTCACGATCCACTCATCTAGATAATTTACGGGAATGGCTATCACATCAGTGTCCTCTTCCGCAATGATATTCACATTAGAAACTTGATGTTCCATACAACAAGTTAAAGCCATCAAACAGACTTCTCCTTTGGTTAGATAGTACAGCAAGGACTCTCGACCATCATTATCTGTACGATAGATACGAAGCACTCCATCTAATACCATTGGGAATCGCTTAATGTACTTATCTTCTTGAATCATCATCTCTCCTTTAGAGATCTCTTTCCAGTCCCCTAATTCCGAAATCTCTTCACACAGTTCGAGTTCAAGAATAGGAAATCTCTTTTGTATCAACTCTGGTCTAATCTTCATCAGTAATCTTTCAATAAAAGTGATTGTACTACACCGAGGTCATCGGATTCAATATAGTCAAAGATATAAAAAAACATTATTCCTACGGAATTTAATATTAACAGACAGAAAATGAAAAGAGACAAGTATCAACAAAACCCCAAAAGATAATCTTATCAAACGAAAATAAAATGATTCCATACAATCAATAAAGAACCTAAACACAAAAGGTTCTCATTTAAAGAAAGGTCGTACCATTACAGCACGACCTTCTGGTAATTAAAGGGGATATGTTAAATCACTACTCTTCTCTAAGCATCATTAAAAGATGTGCCGACGACCAACTAAAGCCTATTGCATTTAATCCTTCACCAGTAATAGGGTGATAATTTTCATGTATAGGTGATTGTTGTAAAAGTCCTTGACAATGATCCAATATTTTACAAGTCATCCTATTGGCTTCTTTATTATATCCATAATTGCGCATTCCTTTGATTGCAAAATAGGCTTGATCAAGCCATACTGGACCACGCCAATATCCCTCGAGTGGGTTAAACTTAGGATGGGATGCATCTAATGTAGGGAAAGGGACAAAAGTATTGAATCGACAAGTATCCATCACATTCCTTACGATAGACCTAGCTTGTTCCTTTGTAGCCACTTTAGTCCATAAAGGAATCCATCCTTCAGGCCCCATCGTTTCAATCCTTGTTTTTTTATACATATCAATATCAAAGAAGAAACCATGCTCATCACCAAACATTTTATTTTGAATCATCTTCTTAAGAGACTCCTGATTATCTTTTATGCCAGAAATAGAATCTCCGATAGAATGGTGTAGTTTCTGTATCATACATGCATCATAATAGAGATAACTATTTAAGTCAACTGATTCTTGGTCAAGTGACCAAGCAACCTCATTATTCTTAATCATTTTTGCATGATCAAAGCGAACGGCATTATCCATACCACTTTCCCATGCTGCAGCAATCCGACTCCCATCAGTAGATCCATATTCACAAAGACCATTCTTATCATGATCACGATTATCATACCACCATTGATGATACCTTTCAAGCTTAGGTAGTATTTCTCTGACAAAAGCACTATCCTTCGTTGCCTCAAAGATCTTCACTACTGCCCAAGATGCTAGTGGAGGCTTCGTATCTCTCCAATTATTTTCCTTGGCGTTCATATAGATGCAATCGGCAACCATTCCATGACGATCTTGATAATCGAACATAGATCGTAAGTTGTTTTTCGCCATCTCTGGTGCAAAATAAGCGTAAGCCACAGCATGCTTCCAACTATCCCAACTCCAAAAACCATAGAAACCATGATAAGATAACGAAGGGAAAGTACCTGGATGTTTTAGATCCCCTGCTTCACTTCGGTAGTTCGTCACCATCGTTACAATCGCTTTAGCAGCAACACGAGCATACCTTGAATCGTTTAGTAATGGAGCGGTACTTTGAAAATAGTGATCCAAATATCCTTGCCAACGACTCGTATTTGCTTTTTCTGCAGTCACAAAGTCACTGTTAGACAAAGTCTCATTATCGGTTTTAAAACAATATTGATGTTCTATATCCAACACAACGGAGCCTTTTGGAGCAATATCACAAGCATCCCAACGCATCACATAGCTAGAATCTTTCGATACGACTTTCGTCTTATTAGGTAAAGGAGTCACACGCTGCAATAATGTAGCGTTATGTTTAGGAATAGTTACGTTAACCACCCCTGCAGAGGGTGATGTTATTTTATTCTCACTTGACCATAGAACCCCTTCTAACTGAAATGAAAGTTTTCTGTTCACTTTACCCGAATTAGTGATTACAGTACGAATCATAGACGATCTCTTGTCGGTAAACAGCAACTTCTGCTCTACTTCAATTCCACGAATCACATAGTATTGGGTTATTGATCCAGGAAGATAAGAGACTCTCCTCACGGCCATGTTCCAATCAAAACGTTTGCCATCTTCCCACAAAGACCATTGGGCGAAACAGGGGGAAATCCACTCACCAAAGAGCGAAGCCATCATCGGTCCACTAAATCCTCCATAATATTCACTATTTTCGGGGACAGTATAAGCATGCCATGCACCCATATCAGAAAACAATGTATGTTTTATATCAAATCTCTGTGTAGGGGTATAATTGATTTCTAACAGATTATCAAAATTGGACAATTTATATACTCTCTTGTCCGATACACTTGTCCTTTCACAAGCGAAAAAAACCATTATTAGAGCTATCAAAAGAGCGCCTAATCCTATATTTTTATTCGACATAACTATTTTTCGTAACATTTTTTCGACTGAGATAAAAGTGCATTACGTACAGGACGCAATACAAAATCATATTGATAATTTTTGTATGGTATAGCGTATTCAGAGTGAGTATAAGCACCCCAAGTATTATCTCCACCTACACCCATTTGCTTAAAGTCGATATTCCACCAGATACTTTTCTCCAAAGAAATCGAGCCTCCATGTTTGAATGTACCATCTTCATTCTCCATTAATGCATTCATAGAGAAAGGCCAAGCAGAAGCATTCATACGTTGATTCTTAGAAAGCATCAATACCCCTTTTCCCTGATCATCCGTAAGAGCGAACCAAATTAGATCACTCTTATTGGCAGTCTCTTGAGGTCTCACATATCGATGAAAATCACTCTTTGCATTTGCATGATAAAGACCAAAAGCAGCACTACTTTTCCGATCACAATAGCTCTCGTATGGTCCTCTCCCCAACCATGTCATATTAGAGAAAGAAGAATCCATCATAATATATCCTCCCAAACGGGGGATTTCAGGCAAATGTTCACCATTTGCATCGAAACGAACTTGAATCTCCGTATCACCATATGTCATTAACCTATAGCTTATGGTATATTCGACACTTTGCGCTATCATATCATATTGAGCTATTACCAGGTAACCCCAACTTTTCTTCTGAATATCCATATCCTTCAGTGTCATCTTTTCAGAAGCATGTTTCCATGTATCACATCTTTGAGGAAGGCCATTGCCCTTATCATTATCCGTCACAGGACGCCAAAAGTTTGGATGATACCCCTTCTCAATTAATGCAATATCATGATCACTCCAAGACAGCCATTCTCCTGTTTTTAGATCAAAGGACCATTTTGAAAGCTTATTAGAGATAGTAATCACACCATCACGCTTCTGAACCGACAAAGGTTCTCCTTGTGGTGCAACTTCTTTTGCTTGTTTAAACCATGGCAATTCAAACTGATCCCATGCGATACGGGAGCCTTTGGGAATCATCGGTGCTTCATGTTTCGTTACTGCTTCCAAAGTAACAAAATAGTGTGTTGCGGGTTTTATTGTAATATTAGATATAGGAATCTCCACTTCGACACTTTGATGTGCAGCAATCGGATTGATATCTATTATGCCATTCGAGACCACCTCTCCATCTCCTTCAATAAACCAACGAAATTGTAATCCTTCTGTCTTGATAAAATCAAAACGATTGGTAACCCTAAAACAATTAGAAGATAGAGGAAGTGGTTCGAAATGAATATTTTGATATATTTTCTTCACCTCTTTAATATGAGGATGCAAAGATCTATCTGCTGCAACAAGACCATTGGCACAGAAATTTGAGTCATTCGGTACACCCACAAAACCTAAGTCGCCCCCATAACCCCAGAAAGGTCTTTTTAGAGAATCCTTTAGAGCAATTGTTTGGTCTACCCAATCCCAAATAAAACCACCTTGCAACTGATCATATTTATAAATTAAGTCCCAATAATCTTTTAAGTTACCCACACTATTTCCCATGGCATGAGCATACTCACACATAATATAAGGTCTTTTACGTAGATGGTTCACATGAGCCTTTAGATGATAAGGTCGTGCATACATAGGCACCACAATATCGGTAAATTCATTATAACCACTCTGTTCATACTGCACTGGACGCGTCTTGTCATGAGCTTTTAGCCACTGGTATGTCTTTTCGAAGTTCGGTCCAAAACCAGCTTCATTACCAAGAGACCAAATAATGATCGATGGATGGGTGCGGTCTCGATAAAACATTCTTTGTGTTCTATCCATATGCGCCTTTTCCCACTCCGGTTTACAAGCCAAAGTTTTATCTTTATCATAACCCATACCATGCGACTCAATATTGGCCTCATCCACCACATACATTCCATATTTATCACACAGATCATAGAACTCCTCTCTGTTTGGGTAGTGAGAACAGCGAATAGCATTAATATTGTGTTGTTTCATAATACGTATGTCCTGCACAATACTCTCCACTGAGATAGTTCTACAGTTCTTAGGATCATGTTCATGACGATTTACTCCTTTGATAAGAATAGGCACATTATTCACACGAAGTGTTCCATGTTTAATCTCAACAGTTCTAAAACCAATATTTTTAGAAAAAGATTCTTGAACTCTTCTTTTTCGGTCTTGATCTATCACCAACAATCGATAAAGTGTTGGAGTCTCTGCATTCCATTGCTTTACGTTGGGAATTACTACAGAAAAACGTGAAACAGAATCGCGCTTCTGAACTATCACATTTCTACGAACAATTTTCTCCCCATTGGGAGCCATCAATACAAAAGTTAGATGATGTTTTTTCTTCACAGGTGCATTCCAATAGAGTAGAGCATCCAACACTCCATCCCTATATGCAGAATCTAAGGTAGCCTCTATTTTGAAATCACGCACATGCTCTTTCTCACGAGCTACCAAGAAGACATCTCTCTCTATTCCACTCACCTTCCAGTAATCTTGGTCTTCTAAATAAGCACCGTCGCTATAGCGATATACTTCGAGAGATACGTGATTGTTTTTACTACGAAGCAAAGAGGTTATATCAAATTCCGCTGGAGTTTTACTTCCTTGACTATATCCCACTTTCTTTCCATTCACCCAAAGATAACAAGCCGACTTCACCCCTCCAAAATGGATAAATATAGTCTTTCCCTTCCAGTTGTTAGGAATATCGAAACTACGGCGATAAGAGCCAACAGGATTGTAGTCATGAGGAATGTGAGGAGGATTGGCAGGAAAAGGATAAGCCACATCGGTATAGATTGCAGTACCAAAACCTTGCATCTCCCAATTCCCAGGCACCTGAATCTCTTTCCATGAAGAGACATCATAATTCTCTTGATAAAAATTATTAGGTCGATCACTAGGACGATCCACATAATGAAATTTCCATATACCATTAAGTGACTGTATCAAGCCACTATTGTAACGATCCTCAATCCAAGGCGAAGGTTTAGAAGTTACATAAGGTATAAACGCTGCATGGGGTCTCTCTTTATTGCGCCCAATACAAAGAGGGTTTTCCCAATCAGGAGTCTCTTCAGCAAATGTCAACGTGGAACTTAAAAAACAAAATCCAAGAAGTACTTGAAATAAACTTTTCATATTATTCATAATTCATTCTACAACAATCTATTCATTCTAATATTACCGGATCCCAATACGAAAAGAAAAAGAGGAATTCAAAGTACTAAAACCACGATGAATTCCTCTTTTAAACTCTATTAACAACAACTATATCTTAATAACCTTTTGTAGGTTCAATCTTAGGGTTTTGAGACACCTCATACGATGGGATTGGATAGTAATCACACTTAGGAGCATACAAGCTTGCATATGCATGACCATGATCCGTCAATATTTGTTTTACATTTCCATATCTCACCAAGTCAGGGAATCTAATTCCTTCTGCAGGAAACTCTAGAAGACGCTGACGACGAATCTCTTTGCGCAACTCTGATTGGTTTGATTTCGTGAAATTCGATAAACCAGCTCTTGTTCTCACTCTATTCAATGAAGATTGAATCTCTGTTGTCGAACCCCCACTCTCGTTTAAAGACTCTGCATACATCAAAAGGATATCTGCATATCTAAGAATTGGTACATCAACACCTGAATGACCATTACTAATGGCTTCGGAAGTATCAAGAAATTTTTTAAACATCACTTCAGGGACAATAGTAGGATCCTTTTTCGACTTTGGTTTCCAATAACCACTCCATGGCTTACCCCACAAAGTACTTTTACCTTTAGGATCATCGAAACATATTGTTGCCAAAAGACGCTTGTCATATTCACCATCAGTAGCATCTTCCTCAAGGTAGGTGTCGATAAGATATTGACTAGGGCGACACATATTCCAACCTTTAAGACAAGAAGTAGCCATAAAAGAAGATTGAGAAGCATAAGAAGACATACCTCCAGTAGAAGCGATCGTATAGTTAATAGCAAAAAGAACCTCTTTTGAATTCTCATTGGTTCCATTGAATAATCCTTCAAAATCATCCACGAGTGTATAGTCTAACTTCATCACCTCTTTAAACGCCTTGATTGCTTCTGTATAATTCTTTTGGAAAAGATACGCCTTACCTAAGAATCCATAAGCAGCACCTTTGGTTGCTCTACCAGTATTATCATCATTCCAAGATACAGGAAGATACTTTGTTGCTTCGGTAAGATCTTTGATGATAAAATTCCAAGCCTCTTCTTTAGAAGAAACAGATTGAATCATATTCTCCGACGCAATAGGTTTATCGCGAAGAATTATATTCGTAAACTGTAAATTTAGAAGCATGTGAGCATATCCACGAAGGAAATATGCTTCACTCATCATCTGATTTCTCTCCTCGTCTGTAATAGCAGAACTAGGAATGTTAGGCAAACGTGCAATCACATCATTGGCATAGCGAATACAGCTATAAGACTTCTTCCACAAATAATAGATTGTTTCATTGGATGAATCATACTCAAAATTTCCTATAGTCTTCAAAGGAGCCCAATCACTTGAACCAGGAAGCATCGAAATGTCATCTCCTTTATAGTTTTGTGGGATAAAAGATCGTTCTCCCCATGTCCAACTCGAGAAAGTCAATTCAGAATAACAACTCACTAATACTTTTCTTGCAGCACTAGCATCTTTCCAATAGTTATCAAAAGTCAAAGTGTCTGGAGACTTCTGATCAAGGAAAGAGTCAGAACAGCTCGACAAAAATACGCTAAATGCGATGAATGTATATAATAATTTTTTCATGATATTACCTTCTTAGAAACTAATTTGAACTCCCATTAAATATGTTCTTGAGCTAGGATATGAACCATAATCCACTCCCATATTCCAAATTTTACTATTGTCTACAGCAGGATCATATCCTGAGTAGTCTGTGATAGTAAAAAGATTTTGTCCGCTTAGATAGACTCTAAGTTTCTCCATATGCAACGACTCAAGAACGCTATTAGAGAAAGAGTATCCTAGTTGTAATGATTTCAAGCGCAAATACGAACCATCTTCAATAAAACGATCAGACATTCTTGAGTTTTTAGTATCATCCTGAACAGGACGAGGCATATCTGTATCTGTATTCTCTGGGGTCCAGAAATCAAGGGTAGTATCCCAATAGTTGAAGTTACCAACCATAGACTCACCCAAATATTTGGCTCTATTGAAGATCTTATTTCCTTTACGACCATTCATAAAAATATTCAAATCGAATCCCTTATAAGCCATATTCAAACTAAGGCCAAACTCAAAATCTGGGAGTGCAGATCCTGTTGAAGTCACATCATTACTATTAATCACTCCATCATCGTTTACATCGACAAAACGAACATCTCCAGGTTTGGCATTCGGTTGAATCAAGTTACCCTCTTTACTATGTGCAATTACCTCCGCTTCATTTTGGAAAAGACCATCTGTCTTATAAGTATATAAAGACCCTACCGAGCCACCAACTTCAGTCCAAACAACAGGCATCTTATACTCGATATTGCTACCCTCCTGCTTCTTCACGCCATCACCAAGGCTTATCACTTCGTTTTTAATTGTAGAGAAAGTCGCTGTAGCATCCCATGTAAAATCATGATCGCCACTACTACGATATCCCAATTCAAGTTCCCAACCATAATTCTTCATCTCCCCAATATTCATCATTTGAGAGGACATTCCACTCGAAATAGGAAGAGGCTGACTCACTAAAATATCTTTACGAGTACTAGTAAAATAGTTCACAGAACCGAACAAACTATTTTCAAATAGACCAAAGTCCGCACCAAAGTTGGTATCCACAGATTCCTCCCAGCGATAATCTGAAATATACATTCCCGCAGGATATGCACCTTGATTCAAGACACCACCAAGTTCATAAGCATAGCCCGCTTTCATTAAACCTTGATAAAAATAGTTTGAAAGATTCTCATCACTTCCTAACTTACCCCAGCTAGCTCTTAACTTTAAACGACTAACCAATTGCCCGATAGGCTCCCAGAAAGACTCACGATGGACATTCCATCCTGCAGAGAAAGAAGGGAAAACACCATAACGATAGTCATCAGAAAATTTCGATGTCCCATCTCTACGAATTGTTGCTTGGAAAAGGTATTTGCTATCATAACTATAGTTAAAACGGCCAAATATAGAGGAACGATTGAAGGTATACTCCGTACCAGATCCACTAAATGTTCCACCTTTACCAGCATTAATAGTATTGAAATCTTGATCAGGAAAACCTGCAGGATTTCCTTTAGGGTCTTTTCCCTCAACAGATACCCCATGATTTCTGTAATATTGGCTTTGTGCACTCATACCTCCCAACAGATCCACACTATGTTTATCAAAATCTAGATGATAAGAGACCGTTGGTTCTACCAAATATTGGTTAAAATATGTAGAAGATTCACTGTTAACAGGAAAAGAAACTTTGTCCTTTGGATTTATCTGGTAAGATGGGTTATGCGTTCTTCCAGTATAGAAGTTATTACGATAACCAGTATTTAATTTAACAAATAGATTTTTTACTGGTTCTAAAGACAACATCAAGTTTGTATTGATATCTGTATATTTTGATTTCGACTCGTTCAACATCTGCTCCCCATAAGGGTTGCTCTCAGTTGCAGTAGTATAGTCTGAATAGCCATATCCACTTGGTTTTGAAGAATCATATACAGGAGCAAAAGGAGTAATTTTATTAATACGACCTATGGAGGTGGTCATATTATTATAGTTGTCTTGAGTGATAGAAATATTAGGAGTTATTTTCAACATGCCAATAGTCATATCCATCTTCATACGAGCACTAATCTTGTTGTAGTCTGTTCCCACAACAATACCTTCTTGATCAAAATACCCCATAGAGAAAAGGTATTTTACATCTTTTGTACCCCCATTAAAGTTCACGTTATAGTTTTGCATCATACCTGCTCGATACATCTCATCTTGCCAATCTGTATTGGTATTCAATAACGCTTTATCACTCAACCAAGCACCAGGAGTAGGAACAGGAATTGGTTTCGCATCCTTTGGTTTGTTCGCATTATAATCCTTTGCATTTTGTATTGTATTGTCAAAAGCAGCACCATTCACTTTCATCCAATCGGCCGTATTGGTCATCAATGGAAGTCTCTTAGCAACAGATTGTGGACCAGCATATGCAGAAAAATTAACTCGCAACTTACCTACATCCCCTTGTTTGGTTGTGATAATCACTACTCCATTCGCAGCACGCGAACCATAAATTGCAGCAGAAGATGCATCTTTTAACACCTCCATAGAAGCAACATCGTCAGGATTCACAGTATTGATATCGCCTTCCACGCCATCAATAATATAGAGAGGAGTATTTCCACCAAAAGAAGCGACACCACGAACTCTCACCTTCATAGAAGCACCTGGAGCACCACTTGATCGAGACACAGTCACCCCAGACACACGTCCTTGCAACGACTCTGCAGGAGTAGAGACAGCCACTTTCTCCATATCTTCAGACTTCACAGAAGAAACTGCTCCAGTCAAATCCGATTTCTTTTGAACACCATAAGCCACAATGACTACCTCATCCAAATTCTTAAGATCTTCAATTAGGGTAATGCGAATGGTAGAACGACCATTAATCGCAATCGTTTGCGGTTTATATCCAATAAATGAAAACAACAACTGTTTTGCATCTGCCACGTTCAAAGAGTAATTACCATTTGGATCGGTGATAACACCTCTGTCACTATTTGGTACAGAAACAGTTGCTCCAGGAATAGGCATTCCTTTCTCGTCGACTACAGTACCTTTTATAATTTTTTTGTTGTCTTGGGAAACAACACTGTTTGTTATTTGAGGATTTTTATTTTTTTGGAATATAAGAACCTGATTAGAGGTCAATTCATAATCAAGCGTTGTATTATCTAACACCTCAGACATCACTTGATCCAAATCTACGGTATTGCAATGTACAGACACATCTTGATAAGATGTCACGTCCTCTTTTGAGTAGATAATACGCATGGATGTTCTTTCTTGTAGAACAGACAACACTTTCGACAGCTTCACACCATTAAATGCGAGCGTAATGGTTTGAGAAGTATCTCCAGAACTCAACTCTCTTTGAGGATCAGTAAATCCATAAACATTCTGGAAGAGTAAAAGTGCCAATAACATTAAGCACAATCGAGACATAGATGAATATCCTTTTACGGATCTATCCATATTTGCTCCTTGTTTAAACATCGGAATCATAAACACTTAATTTTTAGATATTAGATAAACCGAAGGAGTAGATCTCGATCATGTGTCAAGAGATGATCACTCAATCACATAGCTATCTCCATCCTTCTTGTATGTTGATTTAGTCACTTTAGTCAATGCATAAAGCATTGATTCTAATGAGCTTTTCACTTCAAACTCACCTGAAACTTTCATCAAAGCTTTTTCTCTACTTTTTATATATATCTTTACATCCTTCTCCTTTGCTATTCGCGCTAGAACAGATGACAGAGAAACGTTTTGAAAACATATCTTTCCATCACTCCATGAAGTGGACAAATCACCTCGAACAGAAACGACATTAATTTTTTGCTGCGAATCCGAAAACACAGCTTGTTGGTTGGGCTTTAAAATCACCTCTCCAACATTAGTTTGAAATGCCACCGATCCCTCTATCAATGTGGTTTTCAACTCATCACTAGTATTATCTACCACAAAGGTGGTCCCCAATACTTTCACAGATCCCAAATCTCCTTTGACAATAAAAGGACGTTTTTCGTCATGTGATACATGAAAGATTGCCTCTCCTCGCAATGCCACTTTTCGGACTCCTGAAAAATCACTTAAGATATCTAACACAGCTCCTTTATTCAATGTCACCTCTGTTCGGTCAGACAACACCAAACTCTTCGGAGAATCTCCTTTGTTGGAATAGGTCCTACAAACAGTAGTTCCATTCAACATCAATAAAGTCTGCCATATTCCCAAAAGAACCACAATAGAAGCTGCAACAAACCAAACAGAGAGTAATGATCGATTTCCTTTCGAAGAGATCTTATTCATTACTAGTTGCTCAACCTTCTTAGAATTACTCTTTCCCTTTTTCATTGCAACAAGACGATCTTCCAACCGAGAACAATCTTCTTGGTCCAACTGACTTAATATCTTTTGTTCCTTCTCTGTCAGCGTTCCCAATATGGATTTTGCTTTCAGTATGTAGTAGTTATTCTTCATAAATTACATTGGCTATAAACATAGACTCGAAAAAGAGATAAATCCCCCTACTCTATGCCACTTTTTTTAAATTTTTATTTCCAAAACAATATTTACACATATCCAACTTACTATGAACCAACCATTTCATGCAATTTTTTCAATGCACGTGAAAGTGTATTTTCTACGGTCTTTGGCGATATGGAAAGAATTTCTGCGATCTCTGCTTGTTTTAAACCCGTTATTTTTGCCATAACAAGGACCTCTTTACATCGATCAGGAAGGCCTTCTATTTGATTCATTACAAATTCATAAAACTCTTTAGATATTACATCATCCTCAAGAGTTCGGAAATCACTATAAGTAGGAAATACATGTACCTCCTCTTCCGAACAGAGCTCTAACTTTTGTTTTGACAAAGCAGATAAAGCACGATTACGTATAGAAGTAACCAAATAACGTTTCAGATGTAATATCTCTTTAATACGACGTTTTTGATTCCAAAGTTGAATAAATACATCACTAACAACCTCTTCTGCCATCTCCCGATCTTTTACAATAGAGAAGGCATATCGAAAAAGGTCATCATTATATCTCATGATAATTTTACTTAGCGCTTTCTCTGAACCCATAGACAGAAGGCCAAGTACTATTGAATCGGATGAATCCATATATTTTAGATTTTAGTCTCAAGTATTCTTCATCGCAGCAATTCTTGAAATGAGAGATACTTCATTTTTTATAGTCAGTTGTTATTGTTAGTGGTGTTTTTTTAATTTTTATACACAAAAGATACAATATCCTCCTGTTATACTTTGAAAACAAGTATCCCTCAAGATGAAAAGTGTTACATAAATTAGAATTAAAGATAACGAAATAGAAAATAAATTACACTAACAAATATTATTTTAATAAATTTAACAAAAGAAACTCCACATTACATTCAATCAGAAGCTTCCAAAGAGAACAGTCTGTGATGCAACAAAATAGCATAATAACATTTATTGTAGATATCACCAAAATTATTTCTTTTTTTACATATATTAAACACTTATTTCACAGTTATTATGAAATCAAAGATTAATCTATGATAAAAAACTATTTGTATATTGTTATATTACTTTTCATAAGTCATAATACAATGGGTAAAGATCGATATCTATCTTTCTCAAAATTCTCTCGTAAAAGTACGAGAAAAGAACACCTCACTACCCCCATACGTAAAACGGAAGATCAACTAAATGCCATCACTACCGACTATCATTTCTCTGGAGCCAATGCTGTTGACAAGGAAGTAGAAGGGACGATTTATTCTTTACTACAGATAGAAGACTTTGGACAGACTGGACAAGTAGGAGCTCCCGCTCTTCCTATGCGCAATGATATGTACATACTTAAAAGAGATGAGTCTCCTTCAATAAGGATTACAGATACCCAATTTATTGAAGTGGAAGCATTTCTTATACACCCAGCATTAGAGCTTCCAACAGATACAGAAGGGGATTCCGAGCCACTATTTAAAAAAGATGAAAGCATATACAATAGAGACGCATATTATCCCAATAGACCTGCAAAAATAGTACAGAACCAGATCATGCGAGACACTAGAATCGTAAAGGTTCAAATATGTCCAGTACAATATAATCCTGTCTCTAATAAATTTAGATTATACTCTAAAATATCCTACCGTATTGACGGAATAGACCACACTATAGAAACCGATATAAACAAGACTGCAATTAAATTTCTAAAAGCCAATGCGGTAAATGGAGAAGATATTCATGCAAAAAGCACCATTCAATTAAAATCTGTAGATAGTCAAGATAAAGACTATCTCATTCTAACTCATAGTCTATTTAAGAATGCCGCAAAAAAATTAGCGAATTGGAAAGCAAGCTTAGGATATAAGGTAGAAATCATCTCCAAAGAACATTGGACAACAGCCAACATTCGTAGTGAAATATCTCATCGTTATCACTCAATGAAGGATAAACCTCTATATTTTGTTCTTATCGGAGACATAGAACAGATCCCTTCATTCCGTTTCAAAAAAGAGGACGGAGCATGGTACTTTAGCGACCTGCCCTATGCATGTATGGATGGAGAGGACGATTTTACACCAGATATGGCAAAAGGTCGTATCTCTGTGCAAAGTCAAGAACAAGCCAATATTGTCATTGATAAAATCATAAACTACGAAAAGAACCCTACAGAAAACAAGAGCTTCTACAACACTGGTCTTAACTGTGCTCAATTTCAAGATGATGAAAGAGATGGGTATGCTACAAGACGTTTCTGCCACACGAGTGAAGACATTCGGAACTATGTGATGCATCATGGTTATAAAGTAGAACGCATATACTATACGGATAAAAAGGTTGTACCTACCCATTTCAATAATGGCTACTTCTCTAATGGAGAAGCCCTCCCTTCAGAGTTGCTCAAGCACAACCAATTCAATTGGGACGGAGGAAAAGAGGATATCGTTAAATCGATAAATGATGGACGTTTCTATATTTTCCATAGAGATCATGGATATACAGATGGTACAGGTTGGGCACATCCTGAATTTTTATCTTCTCATGTCGAAGAACTGACCAATGGGAACAAACTACCTGTGGTCTTCTCCATCAACTGCCATACAGGGGAGTTCTCTTTTGATGAGTGCTTTGCAGAAAGTTTCCTTCGCAAGAAAAATGGAGGTGCAGTAGCAGTTATTGGTGCATCACACACCTCTTATTCAGGTCCAAATGATGGTCTCTCTATTGGAATGGTAGAGGCTATTTGGCCTGAACAGGGAATTGTGCCCTCTTTCGGAAAAGGGAAAGGTGCTACAGAAGGAGTTCGTACTAAAGGATTTACCATCGCCACCAACACTTTAGGGGATGTCTTAAACTTAGGACTACTACGAATGAACGAGACTTGGGCACCAAGTCCAATAAATCTTATAGAGACCTATCGCATGTTCCACCTCTTTGGAGATCCTGCCATGCATATGTGGACGGAAACACCAAAAAACATCATAGGGAAACTTCCGATGAAACTAAGAGTGGGACAAACCAAACTTCGTATTAGCAATATTTCTCAAGAAGGGGCATTGGTTACTATGGTCTGCCATGAACGAATCATTGCAAAAGAAACCATAAAATATGGAGAATGCACTCTAGGATTCAAACCTCTATCCAATAAGGAACCGATAGATATTACTATCAGTGCACCGAATTGTAGGCCTATCTATATGCATTATAAGATGGGAGGAGACAAGATTGCACCCAAAGCTGAAATAATCGTAAACAAAGAGCTTGCTACGGTAAATATGGCACACTCGATGAAGGCGGTGGTAGAAGGAAAGGTCGATCAATATGAGTGGGATTTCGGAACCAACAACATAACTTTTCTCTATAAATCATCTAAAAATTCGACTACACCATATGTCTGTTACAGAGCTCCTGGGACTTATACCATATCTCTAACAGTACGAAACAAATATGGAGAGACAACAGTGATTGCCCCAAAAAAGATTAAAATAGTACCCAAATGTAAGAAGAGTAGCACCTCAACAGTAGGGTCTCATGGACAAAGATACGGTATGGGAATAACCAACTTCTCCTTTGGCAATTTCTCTAGTACAACCCCCAATACAAACATAGACAAAGGATATAGAGACTTTACAGGAGAAGCACACTATATTCACGGAAAGCAAGGGAAAAACTATCCCGTATCGATTACAACAGGAGGAGTAAACCCGATACTATGCAGAGTATATATTGACAAGAACAACGATGGTATTTTCGATAAAAATGAATTGACATTTAGTAATAGTAAATTCACGAATACCTGTACTGGAGTGATATCCATCGACAATAGTTACGAAGAGCACCAAATGCTTCGTGTTCGAGTATTGACAGAACACTATAAAAACAAGATGGCAAATGCAACCAGCGAAATACAATATGGACAGGTTGAGGATTATGCACTCATTGTGGATGGAACCAACCAAGAGATACACACCCTTGAACCTAAAGAGATTGGATTTCATCATGCAACATTATCTGCCTCTCTAAATATACAAGGAAAACCAAAGATATCGGAGATGGGATTTCACCTTGGAACCAATTCAAATATCTCTAAATACGATACCAAACACACTGTTTCAAAGATTCTTGACCAGAAGATAGAACTCCCTATTCAATCTCTAAAAGAGGGAACCTTCTATTATTATCGTTCCTACATCATCTTAAATGGAGAGACATTATGGGGAGAAGAAAGGACGTTCAACACCTTTGGCAGCAAACCCGATGCCCACGTAACCAATTTCAGTGCGATCAACACCATGAGTAAGAAACAACCTCTCCAATGGGATGTTCCGCAGAACACTCAACGTATTCATGGATACTTAATTCAATATGGAAAAGCAAAAGACGAAGTCAACAACCCAATGGATGGAGTCATTGAAACTAAAAATACAATATACGTAAAGGGTGGAAAAAGTAATCATGTAGAGATCTCAGATCTAACCCCGAACACACAATATATATACAAGATCTTTCCTTATGCCAATAGCGAAACCGATATTTTATACAATACAACTCCGATTGTACCTCAAGTTCAAGCAAAAACATTGACAAAGGAAAACTATCTTCCGATGAAATCGAGAGTTCCTATATTTCCATTTATTCACTACTTAAGATTCTCAAATATAGAAAATAGTAGCACAAGAGAACTTGGAGGCAATCGCTTTACGGATCAAATAGTCGAAGTATCTACAGAAACGGAATACCTCCTTCACATTAAAGGAATCGGAATAACCGTAAAGAGAACTAGTGGTACTTTAGTTGCTTGGTTTGATTGGAATCAAGATGGGGTATTTGCAGATAACGAAATGATAAACATCGGTAGGTACGGAAAAGAATATGACATCATGAGTAAAATTATGATACCAGCCGATGCGAAAGAGGGAAAAACACAAATGCGTATTTGTTATGCTTTCGATTATGCCAAATTCAATTCTCATCAAGAGGTCGCATCGTGTAGCTACGAAGATTACCCTGTTCTTGTGAACAGAAACAATAATCTACAAGCAATATGGACGGGAGAGGTATCAAGCCTTTGGAACGACAAAGCCAATTGGAAAAACAATCTACTACCAAAAGAGAATGCCCACATCATAATACAAGATGGAAAACACAACCCTAAACTATCAGGAGTTGTCTCCTACTACAATATAGAGATCTCTAAAAAGGCACAACTATCTATTGAAGATGGAACCACTCTTATACTATCAGAAGGAATCACCAACAGAGGTACACTTAAGGTCGAAGCAGCTAAAGTTCGTATGCGACATTTTTTTATAGAGACTGAAGCTACTCTTACATTAAATGGAGGAACATTAGAGACAAATAAAGCAAGACGTAGTATCGCGATTCCATATCTTCATGCCAGTTTTAACCTTAAAAAAGGTGTGTTTATTGTACATGAGAACTTACTATTTGACTATAATGGCCCCAAAGGAACCATAGGGGAAGACTTTACTATTCAGGTCGGTGGAAACATCTCTTTCGAAAACTCAAACTGGAATGGAGCATTTAAAGGAATATTAAAGATTGTCCCTGGATCAAAAACACATGCGATTATCTCTCGAAAAAGTAGCAGTCTAAATATTGCCAAACTCATCATTAATGCACCAGGAGAGAAAGTCACTTTTGCAGCATTAGATGAGAAGAATCATAAAAATATTATTATAGAGCAGAAGTGCGATATGCTCGCAGGAGAGATCGCAACCAACACCCCATCAGGCTCGATTGTAGAGCATCTCACCTTAAACAATCTTACTATAAACAAAGAGGCATCACTAAACTTAAAAGGATCCTCTTTAAAACTATCAGGCTTGATTGATGGAGATGGAAAACTGATTAACATAGAGGGAAAGACCACCTTCTACACAATGGACTCACCACTAATACTAAAAACAGAGACAGAGTTTAAAACAGTAGAAGCAATGGGGGTAAGGCATATATATGCAGAAAAAGATCTAACCATTCATCATCATTTTACTGGACTACAAGAGTTCATCTTGCACGATATGAATCTAACCATACCGAATAGAGAAGAGAAGGCTCCTATCCCATTCAAAGTGGACAAGAATTGTCAAATCAATACGCCACTAGAACCCAATATGAGCGAATTATACATCCCTATCGACAAACATGGAGATTCATATGTCTCTCACTTCAAGAGATCGAATGATGCGACCACTCAAGGAGTCGTTCATCTAAAGACAGAGGCGGCAAATGAGTATTATCCCATAGGAACCATTTCTGCATTTGTAGACACAAAACTTATGAACGAAAAGATGCTTGTTTCTATTACACCCCCCGATGTAGGAAGTCCCAAACTAAAATGGGCAGTGAAGACTGACGTATGGAGATTTGCGAAAGAAGGAGAAGAGATGGCATTAACCAATAAACCAACCTCTTTTGCATATATGATACAAAAAGAAGCCCCAAAGGTTTCAGTAGACAATGCATCCAGTATGGAAGCAATGATAGTAGGATCTGATCCAACGATGGAATTCAAACTTAATGATCAACCATGGATCTCTTGTGTTACAAACCAAAAAGTAAATCTAAATGGACACAACAATTTATTGGTTCGCTACGCTGCAACTGCGAATACTGTCGGATCCATCACAACAACAAATCTAGACACTGACAATACTAAGAAGGATGAGATCGCATTGTCAAGCAACCATATAAAGGAGAATAACACAGACCATACCTTAATAGGTACGTTTGCTTCAATTGGCTCAGACTCTTTTGTCACGAACAATCAAAAATTTAAGGCATTACTAACAAAAGGAGCTTTAGACAATCATCTCTTTACGATAGTGGATAATAAATTATATGCAGAACAATCGATGAACTTTGAAGAACTAGCGATACACCCAATCGAAGTCTCTTTTGAACATTGCAACATAAAAAAGCGTCGCTATGAAATACAAGTGATTGACCAAAACGATCTTCCAAGATTAAAGAAGGTTGAAAATAACTTTGTAGACGAACATCAAAAAGGAGATATTATCCTTCATTTAGAAGATGAAGACAAAGCACATCAGACACTCCTTTCTTGTTCATTAAAGAGAGAAGAACCAATAAACGACTTTTTCACTCTAGAAGAGAGAGACGGACAGTATAGATTATCATTTAAAATTACTCCTGATTTCGAAGTGAAATCATCCTATACGCCAGTGATTGTAATAAAAGATCCTGCAAAGGGTACAGTGGAGACCCCTGTAAAGTTAAATATCCATGATGTGAACGAACTTCCAAACGAAATAATTTTCGAATCATATAAGTTACCAGACAATATGCCTATCGGTACGGTGTACCCGTTTAAACTTGTAGACCAAGATAGAGAAAAAGGGAAATATCATATCACAATGGAAAAAGTATCTGGTGTCAATCCAAATCTTTTCGAATTGAAAGAGAACACACTCATTACCAAGAAAAAGGTAGATTACCGCTTCTGGGAAAATGATTACCAATATGTCACTTTCAAAGTAGAAGAAGAAGGAGTAACAGGATCTGCCGAATTTAATGTTGTATTTCGAATCACCAACACAAACGAAGCACCCCTTTTTCTCAACACATCAAAAGTATGTCATGTACCAGAAAATAATAAACCCAAATTTGTAATAGAACAGATTCACACCGTTGATCCGGAAGGAGCCTCAGTCACACTAAAACTTGCACCAAACACACCCAAACAGTTTGGATTAGATAAAAACTTCTTGGTTACAACAGAATCTCTTAACTTCGAAGAACAACACAACTATGAAATAGAGGTTATTGCAACGGATGAAGATGGTTTAAATACAACGTATCCTGTTCATGTCATAATCGATGATAAAAATGACTTACCCATACCTATTATGAATGGAATTGCCAGCACAGTAGAAGCAGGTAAAACAATCTCTATCGACGCAAACCTGTCTAGTGACGAGGACCCATCCGATACATTGTCATATCAGTGGAGTATGGTAGGAATCGATGCGTCATTTGAAGATGCAAAGAGTCCCAATACGACAGTAACATTTTCACCAACGGATAAAAATAGGTTTGCCACATTGGTATTAAAAGTGGATGATGGAAAAGCTCCTATCAGCCTATACAAGAGTCTGTTCATCACCACCAATAACCCCAATGCAACAAGTGAGATATCCTTTGAGATGGATCAAGTATTCCCAAATCCATGTACCGATCATTTCAATTTATCATTAAATTCAGAATATCTAGAACCACTTTATGTTACGCTATTAGACAATACAGGAGGAACCATTTGGACCAAAATCATGAATGCACAAGAAAAACGTTTCCACATTCATGTCCCAAGCGGGATCTATTTTATCAAGATTCACAAAGAAGAAAGTACTTCTGTACAAAAACTTATTGTACAGTAATCTATCACTTTCAACCCATCTATATATTCAAAGGGAGTGTCATGACGACACTCCCTTTTTTGATATCTACAAATACACCTTTAGTAGTCATTCTTACAAGGGATTTAACCTCTATTCGTATCAATATATCATATTCAAAACGATGGATCAAGAGAAGGTGGTGTGGTTCCTCAAATATATGTTCATCATAAAAATTCAAAAATAGATCAACCTGTTCGCTCTTTAGTTGGGTTTAAAAAGATATTCTTACAACCTAGAGAGAGTAAAAATATCTCCATCACGATTCCTAAAGAAAAACTATATAATTGGAATACCAATCGTCATCAATGGGTTCTTGACAAAGGAAACTTTGTTTTTCAATTAGCTGAACATGCTGGAAAGGTGATAGCAAAAGAAAGTATATATATAGAATAACAAGTTGTTTTTTTAAGACCTCTAATTACAAATATAAAGGGCAGTCTTTAGTAGGGCTGCCCTTTATTATGGTTCATCCACATTTTGCGTATATATCTTGATGCATTGCTTTTATTTTTAACATAAAAAAATCTAAGTCACGATAGCCATATGCTTGTCTTTTTAAGGTTTTAATCTTGTTATTTATTCCTTCTAAAGGCCCCGTGGAGATATTGCACTTATACCAATTTAGAATTCCTGTTTTGTGTTTGGTCAATAGTTCTACCATTTTCTTAAGCTGAGGGATTTCAGTCTCATTTGCCTCTTCTATCCATTGTTTAAGTAATTTTGAAGCGTCTCTAATATTATCTTGATTCCATAATTCTCTCAATTCTTCTTTCAAATAATATGCGTAAAACAAGGTGGTATTCGTTTCTAATACTTTTTCAAGTCTTGAGTCTTCCCCTTTCTGAAGGTTGAGATTCTCTGGGTTCTTTAACAATAGCCAACGACTTCCTTTTAAACTTTTCTTGATAACCTTATCCTTCTCTTTGTTGTAAAGATCTCTTCTAATTTTACTTATAGTCTCATTTAGTTTCTTTATTATATGGAAATGGTCAAATACCATAGTAGCTTTAGGTGCATTGGTCTTTACTGAAAGGATATAGGCAGCTGACATATCAATAGCAACAGATTCTATTTGGACTTTATTGATCTTTATTCGTTTCCAAAATGGAACCAATGATTCGGAACCTTTACCTTTTCCTACATGCAAAACGACTCCTTTATCTAAGTCATATACACAAGTCATGTATACATGTCCCTTCCTCACTGCGAATTCATCGATAGCAATATGTTTCACCCCCTTTAGCCCAGGAGAATGATATTTTGATTTTAAGTGAGACTTAATGATATCTTTTACAATATTCCAGTTAAGATCTAAAAGTCGACTGATTGATTGAATCGTCATATGAGAAGAGAGAAGTAAAACCATCTTCTCTAAAGATCGAATATAGGACTTCTGCTCTTTTGCAAACCTTAAATGTTCCTGACGTACGATCTTGCATTTCTTGCAATAAAGGCGTTGAACATCTATGATAATAACGCACTTCTTTTTGCCTATCATTGGCCCCTTGAAACTACGTTCAACAACTCCACAACAAATAACATGCATTCTTTTACAGCGACTACAACGTAGTTTGTCTTTTTTTGTTTTAACTTTAAGTTGGATGGTATCTCCAACATAGGATGTGGATAATAATTGCTGGTCTTGTAATCCTAAACAATGATATATACTACTGGTATTCATAGTCTATAGCGTTTTATATAAGAAATAACTATAGAATATGTTTACCAGTCTTTTTGTTCATATACGCAATTCATGGAAGAACCTTTATTATATCGATATATAAAAAAGAATTGCCAACATCGTATTATAAAACAACATATCTCTCCAATATCAACTTCTATCTATTTTCTCTTATATCTACACTCATCGTAAAGATTCAGTAAATCACTACTGATAATAGAAGTTTCTACACCAAATGAATCATCACCTGCTTTTTATCAATAACGAAATCTACCCAGACATTTAACATTATCAACCTCCACCATCGATCTTTTAATTTTGATAGATTAAGTAAAAAAAACTCAGAAAACAACATACTAGATATAAAAGCGCAATTCTTCTGATGCTACAAAGAAAAAGTGAGGAACAATTATCTATCAGCGCCGTACTTCCCTTACCCTTCAATGACAGTTCCTTTACCCTTTGGTTACTGCTAGAGTAACCAAAGGGTAACCAAAGGGTAAAGGAAGGGTAACCAAAGTACGGTGTAAATAGAGAAAAGAGACAGTATAATAAGTAAAAAATCTCATCAATACTCCATAAGTGTACCATATCAAATAAACATAAAATTAATATAGTGTTTATTTGAGTTCGTGAAACTAAAAAACATCATATAAAATAGCCTGATACTATAAGACACAATGAACCCAATTCTTATTATAAAACATTATAACAACAACCAATGTAATATACATTTACTAACATAATAAACCAGTAGCAATCTACAATCTAGAAATAAAAACAAGAAAACTTCCTTAGACGACATATTACACTTTACTATTTAATACAATACCCTAAAAACATAATGAAAGTCATTTGTTGTTAAATATTACGAAATATCAGACATGTTTATGATGTATTTTTACAGTTAATTACAAAAAATCATTAGTTTATTAATACTTTTTAAGTAACTTAGTTAAAAGTCTCTAACAACAAGAGACTCTAAATTTATTAATCAATCATATCATCTATGAAAAAAGTTTACCTTTTAGCCACACTTATACTTTGTATGAGTATGGTTGGGTTTGGAAAGGATCGCTACATTCCTTTCAGCAAAAAAGCCCGAAAAAGTACACGTAAAGAACAAAAGATTGTTCCCAAAAGAGACCTTACAGATCAAAATGGAAGAGAAGTAACCTTTTATCAATTCCCTGGAGCCCTTGCCACGGATAAGATTGTAGAAGGAGAGACTTACTCTTATCTTCATATTGACGGATTTGGTCAAACAGGGAAAGTGGGTGCACCAGCCCTACCTATGAGAAACGACATGTATGTGATGGATAAGAATCAAATGCCAACCGTAGAGTTGGTCGATTCCGAGTTTATCGAAATAGATGGTTTCTTAATTCACCCAGCATTAGAACTTGCAACCGATACCCAAGGTGATGCAGAACCAGAATTTGTAAGGGATGAAAATGTCTATGGAAAAGATGCTTTCTATCCTAATCATCAAGTGAAGTTGGTTGAGAACCAAATCATGAGAGATACTCGTATCGCAAAAGTTCAGGTATGTCCAGTGCAATACAATCCTGTTACGAACAAGCTACGTGTATACTCAAAGATTGTATATCGTGTGAATGGAGCAGACCACAAAGTGGTTACAGATATGAATCCCAATGCAGTACAGTTTTTAAGAAACAGTGCAGTGAATGGTGAAGATATCGTAAAAAGCAATGGCCTTATTCGCAAATCTGCAGGAGTAGAAGCCAAAGATTATCTGATCATCACCCACAGCATGTTCAAAGAGGCAGCTCAGAAGTTGGCAAATTGGAAAGCTAGCATGGGGTATAAGGTAGAAGTGATTTCAAGAAATAATTGGACTACAACAACAGCAAGAGCAGAAATTGCTCATCGTTATCGTACCATGAATCCAAAACCTAAATATTTTGTTTTGATTGGCGATATCGAGCAGATACCATCCTTCCCATTTAAGAAGAGTGATGGAGATCCATATTATGGAGACCTTCCTTATGCATGTATGGATGGTGCCAATGACTACACTCCGGATATGGCTAGAGGTCGTATCTCTGTAAGCACTATTGAAGAGGCAAATGTGGTGATTGATAAGATCATCAATTATGAAAAGAACCCTGTTGAAGATGCAAAATTCTATGAAAGAGGAGTAAACTGTGCACAATTTCAGTGTGATGCTAAAGATGGATTTGCAACCCGTAGATTCTGTCATACAAGTGAGGATATTCGAAACTATGTGATGAAACAGGGGTACAAAGTAGACCGTATCTACTATACGGATTCAGATATAACTCCAACTAACTTCAACAATGGAACTTACTCAAACGGAGAACCAATTCCTGCAGAGCTTCTTCGCAAGAATGGTTTCAACTGGAATGGTGGAAAGAAAGAGATAATGGAAGCCATCAATGACGGACGTTTCTATCTTTTCCATAGAGATCATGGATATTCTGGAGGTATAGGATGGGCACACCCTAAGTTTATGTCTAATGATATAAATACCACCAACTTACATAATGGAGCTAAGTTACCTGTTGTATTCTCTATCAACTGTCACACAGGAGAGTTCTCGTATCCAGCATGTTTTGCAGAGAAATTTCTTCGTCTTGAGAATGGTGGAGCCGTAGCGGTAATTGGAGCATCACACTCCTCATATTCGGGACCAAACGATGGTCTATCTATTGGAATGATAGAGGCAATGTGGCCAGAACCAGGAATTATCCCATCTTTTGGAAGTGGAAGTCATGCAGTGAAACCTAATCCAAAAGGATTCAAAAAAGCAACAACAACACTTGGGGATGTATTAAACCTTGGTCTGCTAAGAATGACCGAAACATACAATCCTAGTGGATCTCTACTAATCGACACCTATCGTATGTTCCACCTGTTTGGAGATCCTGCAATGCGTATGTGGACTGCATCTCCAACTAAAATCACAGGAGAACTTCCTAAGCAGTTAACTGTAGGTCAAACATCTATTGATCTAGAAAACATCTCTGAAGAAGGTGCCATTGTTACTTTGGTTCACAAAGGAGAGATTATTGCGGAGACAAAGATTCAATATGGCAAGTGTCATCTTGAATTTGATGCATTAAAAGACAAGGAAGCAATAGATCTTACTGTTAGTGCTATTAATTGCAGACCATTGTATAGACACTATATAATGAATGCAGACCAAGTGGCACCTAAGGGACAGATCTTTGTAAATACAAATTCTCTTGCTGTTGGCGCAATGTTTACGCCATTTGTAGCAACAGAAGGAGTGGTAGAGTCGTTCGAATGGAACTTTGGAACTGATAAAATAGAATATCTAGAAGATACTGATAAAACTTCAGAGAAACCGGTATTGAACTTTACAGAAAAAGGAGTTTATAACATCTTTGTTACTCTGAAGAGAAAGAACTTGGAGACAAAGGTTGTTTTTGAGAAAACAATCACGGTAGTGGAGGCCATGACTGCAATTCCTGTTGGAACTATTACACCAGACCCGAACAACTATGGTATGGGAATCTACAGTTTTGCATTTGGTAGTTTCTGTAATAAATCATCAAGTGTGAATCGAGAACCAGGTTATATGGATTTCACAGCCACATGGGAAACAATTATTGCTCATCAGGGTGAAAAGTATGCTGTCTCAGTAGAGAGTGGTGATACCAATCCTGTACAAGCAATAATCTATATAGATAAAAATGGGGATGGAACCATGGCTGCAGATGAAATAGTAGCAACAAAACCTAATTTTACAGGCACCTTCACTACAGAGGTAGCCGTAGATGATAGCTTCACGAAAGGCAAGTTAATTCGTATTCGTGTTATGACAGAATACTCGAAGAACAAAATTAGTGGCCCTGATTCTGATATCTTTTACGGACAAGTCGAGGATTATGCTTTAATAGTGAAAGACAGAAAACAAAAAATCACGACTTTAGAAGCTGAAGGTGTTGGTTTTAAGGAAGCCAAACTATCGGCAGAGATGATTCTTAACAATGATCCTGAGATCACAGAGAAAGGCTTCTATGTTGGAATGGATCAAGGCGTCTTCACCTATGACAAAAAGTATGTTGTGAAGGATGGAGAGGACAACAAGTTTTCTGTTTCAATTACTGACCTAAAAGAGGGTACTCAATACTTCTTTAAATCCTTTATGGTAATAGATGGAGAGATCATCTGGGGTAACGAACACACATTTGCTACTTTCGGAGCTGCACCTAATAAACATGTGACAGACTTTAGGGCACAAATGACCATGAGTAAACAACAACCTCTTTGGTGGGAAGTGGCCAAGAGCACAACTCCAGTAAGTGGATATCTTATCAAAGTAGGATATACAGCTGATGAAATCAAAGATCCAGTAGATGGTGTGATCGAGAAATCAGGTGCTTTATATGTTGAAGATGGTGCTAAAACATTTTCTATCATTGGTGGACTAACACCAGACACAGAGCATTTCTATAAGATCTATCCATACTCTAACAAAGGAAAAGATATACAATATTACACAGAAGGAACTGTTCCAATGACCTCTGCTAAAACATTAAAGTGGGGTGAGTATCTTCCTATCAACTTCAAATATTCATTCATGCCAATGATCTCATCCATGAAGTTTGCAAATGTTCTGAACAATGAGAGAAGAACAGGTGGAATGAATGATTTCAAAACTAAAACGATAGAAGTATGTCCTGGCAGAAGTTATGATCTTACTATCAAAGGTTCTGGTTTCATGCAGTATTCGAGTATAGCAAAAGTATGGATCGATTGGGATCAAGACGGATACTTTTCTACAACGGAAGGCATCAGGCTATTTAAAGGATCTGGATCTTACAGTGCTTCCAAAATAATCACAATTCCAGCAGATGCACCAGAAGGCAAGACATATATCCGTGTAGCCTGTGCGTCAACGGGTAAAGACTACAATTCATTTTCAAATGAACTCGTAGGATCTTACGAAGATTATACTTTAGACATCAATAAGAGCTACGATCCATTGGCAACATGGACAGGAGCAACCTCAATAGATTGGAAAGATAAGAGCAACTGGAAAGATGAGAAGCTTCCTGTTGAAAATGCACAAATTGTTGTAGATAAGGGGACTTTCTATCCTGTTATCAATGATGCTGTAGATGTTTCATCTATAACGATCAAACCTGAAGCAGAATTAACAGTAGCTAAAAATGGTGAATTAACAGTGGATGGTGAAATTATAAACCACAACAAATTTACTGTTGATGGAGGAGCTATTACTGCTTATCGTATGTCCACTGAACAGGATGCAACCTTCACGATGAATGATGGTAGCGTTCATGTTCAACATATCAGCCAAAGTAGCGAGGAAGAAGCACTGAAAGGAACCTATACATTGAACAAAGGATTATTGACCGTCCATGAAGGATTCTTATGTAAAGCAGAAGGATTCAAAGCCTCAGCAGGCGCTGAATTCACTCTAGCTGTTGGTGGTAATATTGCATGGAATGATTACAGCTGGGATGGAGGTTTTAAAGGTACGTTAAAAGTGATTGATGGATATTCTTCTCACTATTTGACTACTTTTGCAACCAAAATCAATACTTTGACTGTTGCGAAATTGACTATTGACGCTCCAGGACAAAAAGTATATCTGATCCATAGTGCAGACAAGATTCAGAAGACGATCAATGTTTTAGAGAAATGTGATATGATCGCTGGTAAAATCTTGACTAAAAAAGGAGAAGAGGTTGTTAATGCGATGAATCTTACAAACCTTACTATCGGTAAATTGGCTACATTAGATTTTGATGTAACCTCTTTGGCACTAACAGGTCACATCGATGGAGATGGAATCTTAAGTCATCCAAAAGCATCTGTTCAGTTCCAATTAATGGCTAAAGATGCAATATTGGATGTGGAATCTGATCTAGGTGGTGTAGAAGGTGTTGGTCCGAAAAAACTGATCATAAATAAACCAATGAAAGCATATGACCTACGCAGGTTGAAAAATATTGAAGTAAACAATACCAATATTACGATTCCTGTTCTTATAGGGGACATGCACTCTCCAGCACCAACATTATCAATCACTGGTGATTGTGGTATCAACATGATGCTTAAATCAAGTACTAAAACAGCAGATCTTAATGTATCTAGAGGAGCTGTTCATTTTAAGTCTCATCTTAAAATCACTGCTGATAACAAAGAAAAAGGAGCTGTTCACTATGTATTCCATAAACCGGATGTCGACTATTCTCAAGGAGTTATCGATGTTTCCATTGATGAGAATATCGCAAACAAAAATGTTGTTCATACAATTAAAACAGAAGGTATAGACAATGATAAGTTATTATGGAGCGAGAAAAACAGTGTATGGAAGATAGCTGAAGCAGATTGCAAAAAGACATTAACTACAGAGGTTACATCTTTTGCACTTCTAACTCAAAGAGAAGCTCCTTCTGTAAGTGTGGATAATGTTTCAGGTATACCTGCTCACATTGTGGGTGCAACGGAAGAGATGGAGTTCAAATTGAACGATGAGAAGTGGATTGCTTGTGCTTCGAACCAAGAGGTTTATCTAAACGGTAAAAATACACTTCTTGTTCGTTATACAGCAACAGATAAACTGTTGGGATCTCCTGCGACAGACAATTTAGATACTAGCGATGCTATTGTGGATGAGATGACTCTTTCAAACTGTGAAATTGAAGAGAATAAAGAAGCTCACACTTTAGTTGGCGAATTTAAGGCACTTGGAAACGATGACTTTGTGAAATCTACTAGTTCTGTAATAGCTTCGCTTATCGAAGGGATTGCAAACAATGATCAATTCGTTATCGAAGGCAATAAGCTGTATGCTAAATCAACATTAAACTATGAGACTGCTGACAGATTGGTAGTGAAAGTTGCTTTTGATAGTGATAAGATGGATGACCATGAATACATTATCAATGTGAAAGATGTAGATGACGCACCAGTTTTCAAAGAAGTTACTGGAAATAATCTAGATGAGAATCACTTCAATGAGATCGAGATCATCGTTAGCGACGAAGATTGTGTTCACGGAGATGTCCTTACATGTAGTTTTAAACCAGAAGTGGCTGATAACGACTTCTTCAATATTGAGACTATAGACAATAAGTTCTTCATCTCTTTCAAAGAGGCTCCGAACTTTGAAGAGAAGGCGACATTCAATCCGATAGTGATCTTTAAAGATGTACAAGATGTACAGATAGAAGTTCCTGTAGAGATTACAGTAAATGACGTCAAAGAGCTTCCTAAGGAGATTACTTTCGACAACTATAAGATCGATGACAATATCAAGGTAGGAACAAAACTTCCATTTAGCATTGTAGATGATGATGAAACCAATGGTAAGTATACTGTCACTATTGAAAATATCGATGGAATTAACGACAAACTATTTACAATAAGTGAGAACAACTTAGTAGTAGATTCACCAGTAGGTTTCTACTATGAAGCCAATCCAAATGTTGTCGTAACTCTTAAAGTAGTAGAAGAAGGAGTCACTGATTCTGAGACATTCGATATCATATTCACCATCGAAGATAAGAACGAAGCTCCTAGATTCTTGACGGATGTTACTGAGCAACATGTGAAAGAGAACTTAAAGGGACAATTTGTAATTCAAGATATTGCAGCGATTGACCCAGAGAGAGATGATTTCACACTGGCTCTAGCCAAAGATTCGCCTTCTGAATTTGCAATGGAAGGAACTTATTTAGTTGCAAACAAATCATTGAACTTTGAGAAGACTGCCTCTTACGATGTGGATATAGTAGCTACTGATGCAAAAGGTTTGAGTAATACAAAAACATTTAATGTACTTGTAGATGATCAAAACGATATACCAATGGCCATCATGCAAGATATTGCTCAAGAAGTGAAAGGCGGGTCTGTAATTACGTTGGATGCAACCGAATCTTCGGATGAAGATACAAAAGATGTATTGACTTACGCATGGAAAGTGGTTGGTGTGAAAGCGGATATTAAAGATGCTGACAAAGTAAAAGCTGAAGTGACACTTCCTGTAGTTACAGAAGACACCAAAGCAACTGTGGTACTTACCGTGAAAGATGGCAAAGAAGAGGTGACTGTTTACCATCACTTAATCGTGAAAGCAGATGGTACTGGAGTGGATGAAAATATCTCTATCAAAGTAGATAAAGTATATCCTAATCCTTGTACAGACCATTTCATTGTAACATTAGGTTCAGATTCAAATGAGGCTGCTCATATTACACTGATCAATAATATGGGATCCATCGTTTGGAGTAAATCTATGAATGCACAACAAAAACGTTTTGAAGTAAATGTAGCTTCTGGAATTTACTATGTGAAGATTCAGAGAGCTTCTACAACTTCGGTACAGAAACTGATTGTGAAGTAATCGTAATATTATATTACTGTGTTATCAAGGGCTTCCCGAAAGGGAGGCCCTTTTTTAGTATGACCTCCAACTAGGATAATCTATCTAAATGATAAAGAAACAAGGTATCACTTCATAAACAAAGATCCTTTGAAGAGGGACAACAGATCCGATTACATGATAAAATCTATTACCTTTGGAGGGCGAAAATAATGGATCATGCAAATAGAGGTAACCAAACAATCGGATGGGAAATACATAGATTCTGAGAACCGAATCATAGAGATTCCTAGCGGATGGACATTCCTTCCTGCAGGAGATGCAGGCATTACACGGAATGTCACCAAACAAGCTCAATATATACGGTGGAAGAAGAAAAAAGGCAAAAGATGGATATCGCAAGGTTTATGGGCTCCTTCAGAAATAGTGGAAGTGGCACAACAGAAGATGCTGCAATTAAGAAATAGTAACAATTATGCATTACAAAAAGAGAAAAGATTACAAAGAAGAGATCATCAACATAGTCTTTTTTGTGGGGAGCTAAAGGTAGAGATTATCAAAATACTCTCCTTTCATAAAAGGTATGCAGCATTACAAGAACGAGCAGCTGAGGCAATCACAAAACATACGGCCCCTATTGGTAGTGGAACTGCAGCAAGATCTTCTAGCCTCAATACCAGTCAAAAAGCACAACGTGCAATCAATGGATGGATACGTCACCATTTGACCAACTACGACAATACACCTGTTGCACGAATAAAAGGAGAGAGAACTAAACTTCGAAAAAGGATGATCGAAGAGGGAGAGAAAGTATTAAATATATATCGCGAAGGAAAGGATGCTCCCAACCCCTGCCCTATTGAAATGGCACTAAAGAAGTAAAAAGATTGCTTTTTTATGACTCCCTCCTGAAGGAGTCATAAAAAAACATATAGATTAAAGAAAGGTAGTAAGATCAGAAATATCTCTTCTCACCTTCTTCATAAATTGATATTTATCTTCCGAATCGCGATAGCCGATAGGTATTACAAGAGAACTCTTCAATCCTTTCTCTGTTAGATTCAAAATGTTATCGTATGCATTTTTATCAAACCCTTCCATTGGACAAGCATCAATATGAAGTTCGGCACATGCAGACAACAATACTCCCATAGCAATGTATGTTTGCTTAGCACTCCATATATCCATATCTTGTGGCTCCATACGATTGATATATCCCATTACAAACTCCTTAAATGGCACAAGGGTAGATACAGGAATATTCTCCAGCTTTGATTTTATCGCAATAATCTCATCCACCTGTTTTTCTACCACTTGAGGATAGTAACTTATCACCATAACATGAGAAGCTTGGACAACCTGCTGTTGATTAAAACTTGCAAGAAATAGCTCTTGTTTCAACTCATGACTCTCAATAACATGAAGGTGAAATGTTTGAAGACCTAGAGATGTCGGGGTCAATTGAACAGCATGGATCAATTTATCTAGATCGTCTTTTGAGACACTTTTTGTCGTATTAAATGACTTGGTGGCATATCTCCACTCTAAATCTTCGATTAAGCTCATATAAGTTCTGTTTTATTTAAAAAAACATTTTTGTCGGGGAGTATATATCATTTCTCTCTCTTTTACGAAGGTAATAGTTTAATTCAGACATTACAATCCTTTATTGTCTCTTTAATCACTTTTAATTATAATAAGATCTTATTAGGCTAAAAAAAGTGAATCGTGAGAAGAGAAGCTCTTTCCATGTTGGTTGACATTAAAATAAACAAGTGACTTGGTGAATATGGACACTATTACATATTTAAAATGCTATTAGAGGCCGCTGTAGAGTACCAATATCGATACTTGTGATGGTTTATATTTCAAATTTGTATCCCTTGAGAATATTCATAAAGTGGGAATAATTTTTGGGATATATTTATTTCATGACGACAGTTGCTTTAGATCCTTTTATCACGTCATATGTCCCCCTACTCTCCACATCCTCTTCTATTTGCAATAAATTTTAATATTTTAATATATATTAAAACACAAAGATACTCCACCTAAAGCATTGATATACTACAGTTTTATAATATTCTATTTAAGAAGAACGCTACTTATGAACAAGCAGTATGGATCTTATAAATTATGGTTGCTACTATAAAATATCTTTCTGAAAAATCAATCATAGATTCAGATGTCATACTTCATGGACAGTTCGAAACGTATCCAATTCGTTTAATAGGTGTTTTTGGTAATATCACCTTGTACCAAAATATGAATTGAAGTCCATTCTTTCGCACCTATTATTCTAGATTTGTGGTGTTGTGATGTGTTGCTATACGAAGATAATTTCTTCTCATAGATCTATGAGTTATTGTGACACTGAATTAAAATCAATTACTAGTAACAAAGCTTATGTATAGAAAATTAAGTTTGATCACATTGCTTGCTTTAGCATTGTTCGGGTGTGAGAGTAATTGGGCTCCCTCTTTATCAGGGAAGTACCCAATAAGCACAGTATCGAAGGCATTGCCTATGACCGATTTGGATAGACTGTCTCTATCAAAGAAGACCGTTGTAAGCAATGTATCGGAGGCAGTAGCTGCTATTAGTGCAGCAACTGATGATGAGCGAATAGTGTTCGCTCCAGGGGTTTATAAGGATCTAAAAATGGTAGTAACAGCTTCTGGTTTGATCGATAAACCAATCATTATAGAATCTGAAGTCCCTGGACAGGCAATTATATCAGGAGATTGTTCTGTAGAGCTTCGTGGGGAGCACATTGTATTGAAAGGGTTCTACTTTAAGAACGTAAATAGAACAGGAACTAAATGGAAGGTGAAAGGTCCTGGTCTGATTGCTATTTATGGTAGCTATAACAGAGTTACAGAGTGTGTTATGGATGCGATTAATGATGTAAAGTCAGCATATCTTACCACTTCTTTAACAACAGCAGGAGACGTACCACAATATTGCCGTATTGATCACTGTTCTTTTCTAAACAAAACATCAAGAGATCAAGTAATAAATTTAAATAATACATTCAAAACGACTAAGACCGGACCATCAGGACCTGCAATGTATCATAGAGTAGATCACTGTTATTTTGAAAACCCATATAAGAAAAAAGGGAATGCTGGTGGCGGTATTCGTATTGGTTTTTGGAGAAAAGATTTTGGTAGATGCCTGGTGGATTCTAACCTGTTTGTACGTCAAAACTCCGAGCCTGAAATTATCACGAGCAAATCAAAAGAGAATGTATACTATGCGAATACTTTTGAAGATTGTGATGGAACCATGAATCTTCGTCATGGAGACAACCAAGTTCTTTTACAAAATTTCTTTACCGGTAGCAGTACGGTAGAAGCTGGTGGTGCCTTTATTTGGGGCAGTGGTCATCTTATTGCTGGAAACTATTTCGATTTGAATAAGACATTGGCATCAAGAGGAAATGCGGCACTTTACCTGAACTCAGGAGCGAAAGCTTCCACTCATGCTTTGGCATATAGTTTAACGATTGCAAATAACTTCTTTGTTAACAATGGTGGTTATGCTGTGGATCTACAAGCGTTCAAGTCGCGTCGTCAGCCATGGTGCATAAAGAATTCACTGAAGTATAGAGACCCATATAACCTGTCGTTCTCAGGGAATATATTCTATCACAATAGTAAAACTTATAGTTTCTTCCATACAGATACTCCTTCTAGTTCATTTGGGTCATTTCATGGAGATCTACTTTATGGAACGGCTGCTTTAGGGGTAACTCCAAGGACAGGAATGTCTGTGTCTAAAACAGAGACTCCAACGTATGATGCTACACGAGGAATATATGTGGCACCTTCAGGTTATACTCCAGCTCCTTTGGTTTATAAGAGCATCAAAGGGATTCATTTAGATCTTTCTGTACTCGCTTCTCAAGGGGTGGTTGGAAAACCATTAACGAAACTTGAGACAGGTGCTACTTGGTTCTAAAAAAGATTCTCTTTAGTATGAAAATTATCTATAGTTAAAGATCTTTCACAAGAATCTTATTCTTTAGATTGTCATTTTTTTCTAAGACTTCGACATAAAGTTCATGAAAGCTTTATGCAAGACAAAGGAGTATCGAAGATTGGAATGAAATAATATGATCAAGGGATATCCTAAACAGGATATCCCTTTTTTTATATTTACCGAGAGAACAATCTTTATTTGAATTTGAACCTAGACATCTTATTTGTACTGTTTGAAAGAAGATTCGTGAAATGGTTTGTATCAGAACCCTATTCATCAGGGGAATCACTCCCAAAACAATAGACTGCTTTACTCTTATTGAATTAACTAGTTAACACTACTTATTATAAAAAACCACGAAGTAATTCATGAAAGAGCTCTTCCTCTAAAAAAAATAATTCGAAGAAGATAATTGCGTATAAACATAAATCAATAGCACACCATATACCTTTCATGTTTTTTTATTAATTTTAACAAAAAAAAAGAATATGAAGAAATTCTTTATTTTGAAACAAGGGGAAAGACAAGGACCTTTTACCATCGACGAACTTATGTCGCAAGAGATAAAAAGAGACACTTTAGTTTTTTGTACAGACATGTCTGATTGGACAAGAGCAGATGAAGTAGATTTGCTTAAAGAACTCATTTCAGAATTACCACCAGAAATGCCTAAAACATCTCCTTCTAAGGAAGAGAAATTGCCACCACCTATGCCTAAAACTTGGTTGATTGAATCGATAATATCCACCATCTTTTTATGTCTTCCTTTAGGTATAATCGGCATTGTTTTTTCAAATAAAGTAGAGAACTACTACTACCACAAACGTTACGATGAAGCAGCCAAAGCATCCCAAAATGCGAAGATATTATTCTTAATATCGTTTATTCCTCTTGTTATACTCATCGCAATATTTGCATGCGGGTTTTTTAGCGTTTTTTTATTGGCATTACAAGGTGAGTTATAAATATTAATACTTCAATCGACCACTATATAATAACTTATCATGAAATCGTATTTTATTATCGTTAATGGAGAAAAAAAAGGCCCATTACAACTAGAAGAACTAGTGAAAAATGGACTTCAATCCGACACTTTAGTTTATCATAAAGGATTAAGCAATTGGACTCTAGCAAACGAAGTTCCTGAGCTTCAATCATTACTAGGAGATTTGCCTCCACCATTCTCATCAACAACCCAGAAGTCATCGGATAGATCTAAAAATATAGACATTGAAAATAAACCACCCAAGCCAAAGACATGGCTTGTTGAAGCGATTCTATCTACGATATGTTGCTGTATGATTACTGGAATTGTCAGCATCGTGTACTCTAGCAAAATTGACTCACTGTATTACAAGGGGGAATATGAAAGAGCAGAACAAGCATCCCAACATGCTAAAACATGGTTTATCGTCTCTATCTGTATAGGAGTTATTCTTATAATTCTAAATTTTATGCTTGGATTTTTTACTGAAATTGTGAAACATCTATAATGGAATTTCATCCCTTTATTATACATATAGCTGTAACTTAAAATACAATAATTATTTATCTAAAAAATTGATAATTTAAACCATAAAGCAGAAAGAATGAATACATACTTTATCATCATCGACGGAGAAAAAGTAGGTCCTATAGCGTATGACCAACTTATAGCGAGTGGATTATCTCACGACACACTAGTTCACCATAGCGAATTAGATGATTGGACACTTGCAAGAGAGCTACCTGAGCTTCAGGAACTGCTTCAAGAGCTTCCACCCCAGATGCCCAAAGAGGCAAAGAGCGATGAGACACAGAAGAGAGAAGTCCCTCGCAAACCAAAGACATTCTTGGTGGAGTCTATCCTAGTCACCATATGTTGTTGTCAGCCTTTGGCGATTGTGGCGATTGTTTATGCTTCAAGCATTGAATCATTGTACAATCGTGGAGATTATGAAAAAGCAAACAAATACTCTAAATTGGCTAAAACAATAATTATTGTTGGAATGTTGATATCGCTTCTATATATTATTTATAATGTAACTTCAAATTATGATGAATTTGTAGCTGCATATAAACAAGGGTTTGAAGAGGCTACAAAAGCACGTTAAAAGGAATGTTTGGAATAGCAAAAAATAAAAAAATAGTAATATCCATAGGGATAATGGGGATACTGCTACTCATTGCAGCAGTATCTCTATATTTTTATATAGATCCTCAACGCTCAAATATGTTTCCAAAGTGCACCTTTTTGCAACTTACGGGACTACAATGTCCTGGTTGTGGATCACAAAGAGCAATACACCAACTATTGCATGGAAATATAATGGAAGCATGCCGATATAACACCTTCGTAATTATTGCCATTCCCTATATTCTATTAGGTTGGTTTGTAGAGTATCAATCTATTAAACATGGTAAATGCAACCGTATCCGAAATATATTATACGGTAGAAGTGCGATCTATATTAGTGCTATTACCATCACGTTGTTTTTTCTTATTAGAAATAATATAATATAGAATGTTATTTGAATAGAAGAGAGTTTTGGACCTAAATCAATTAGGTTTACTACTCTTTTCCATTCAATTTAAAGCTTTTGAAAAATCCCCTATAGACCAAATTTTATATCCTTCTACATTACTTTCTCTATCAAAAGGATAACACCTCTCTATGTCCTTGATTACTATCATGAACATTATTACAAGAAAACGTAATAAGCGCGCATCTATTTACACATATAACATATATTTACATTAAATATAATCATATATATATGAAAGACAAAGCGAATCTGATAGGCATTCTATTAATCCTCCTACTTGTAGGAGGATGTAAGAAAGATGTCACTAATGATTACCTACAAGAGATCAAGCCACAGTTAGTGGTTCAATGTACCTTCTCTTCAAATTCTCCTTGGGAAGTGAGTATTCACCTCTCTAAAAAACTGAATGACAAGACACCCCCCAAAACGCTGGATTTAAAGGAGGTAAAGATAGTAGATCAAGATGGTATTGAGACACCTCTAACTTACAACAGTGACCTTCAGAAGTATCTATCGAAAGCGACTCCAAAAGATGAAAATTCATATCGACTTGAAATAACAACATTAGATAATAAAGTAATAGAAGCGGAAGATTTTGCCCCGAAAGCATTTGTCTTTAAAAGTTTTGAAACATCGTTAGAATCTAGAGTTCTTCTTGGAGCCAATACGATTGGTGACCGTTACTTTAAAACGAGTTTTTTACTAGAAAAAGATTGGGAAGAGAACTGTTATGTCAAAATCCAAGTAGAAAGAACAAGTTCTTTCCCTGAGACAGTAGTAATTACTACAGATGCTATCGAGAGACTAAAAGCGATGGGAGCTTCTTCTCTATTTGTATCTTTTATCCAAAGTCATGCATCATTAGAGATGCCATTCACAGAAATAAAAGAGTGGTTCGAACAAAATCCGAACAATTATGGCAATGTACCCACCGAAACATTAAACCTATGGAAAGAGAAGTATGACGGAACGATTAAACCATATATATACTCTTTACACGAGGCTATAAAGGTGGTTTATAAACAATCTGAAATAACCCAAGTAGCTGTAAACGCAAATGACTACTATTACTCTAAAAACAGTAGTTTCAACGAGATTTTGGTTGGGAACTATAAAGATTATAATGAAAAAGAGCTCTCTATATATACTCCCGAACAGAAGAATACTTCCCTCCAAAAAGAGGAGGTTATGAAGATGAAAGAGGATGTTATCTACGAGTATAAAGCTCATATCATACGTATGTCAGAACACAGTAATCGCTATATTAGAGACCTAACCATTCAACAAAATAGCAATGGGAGCTTCTCCCCTATCATTCCTATTCAATCCAACATAAAAAATGGGACAGGCATATTTGGTGGAATAAATAGCACAACCAAAACACTCTACTACTCGAATACGATTGAACAAGAAAACGAAGAAAAAGAATAGACATGATATCACCTAATATAAAAGAGCTAATCCTATTCATGCTATGCATGTTCTTTGTCACGACAAGAGGAGTTGGACAGAATCAGACAATTCAAGGAAAAGTATTGGATAAAAGCAATGGAGAGTCTATTATCGGAGCAGTGGTAGTTCTGTACCCTTCAAAAAGTGGAGGCGTTACCAATACCGAAGGATATTTCTCCTTTATTACAAAAGAACAGGACCACAAAGAGATAAGGGTACAATGTATGGGATATGACTCAAAAACAATTCCATTCAATCAAATAAAAAATGGTTCGATTCAAGTGGAATTATCCCCCTCCACACAAGAAATTGGAGAGGTGAAAGTAACAGGAGCCCAGCGAACAATGACTCTTCGGAATGCACAAGTAAGCGCCCATACCATCAGTCCCAAACAGATCGAAAACCTGCCATCTCTTGCCGGAGAAAAAGATATTATTAAAGCAATACAGATGCTTCCTGGAGTAAGTGGTGGTAGCGAAGGAAGTAGCTCATTGATCGTAAGGGGAGGAAGCCCAGACCAAAACTTGTTCTTGATAGACAATGTTCCAGTCTATAATGCATCCCATGTACTTGGACTATTCTCTATCTTCACTCCAGAGGCAATAAGAAATGTGGACTTTTATAAAGGGGGATTCTCTGCAGAATACGGCGGGCGTCTATCCTCTGTAGTGGATATTTCGATGAAAGAGGGAAATAGAGACCATATCACAGGAGACATATCCATCGGCACCATCTCTAGTAAAGGATTAATTGAAGGGCCTATAAATGGAGGGAAAGGGGCATTTATGTTTACAGGAAGAAGGACCTATATTGATCTCTTGATGCAACCTTTTATTAAAAATTACAATAATAAAAATGCAAATTCAGGAACCAAAGAGGATACTAAATTCACCTCTTATTTCTACGATATGACAGGGAAGATTACTTATAGCATCGCTCCAAACACCAAAGCATATTTTAGTATATATAAAGGAACGGATCAGTTTGGTGTAAACAATAAGTCCACTAAAAGTAATGAGTTCGGGGAGGAGAAATCTTCACTTGACATGAATATTAATTGGGGAAATCTCACCTCTTCATTGCGACTGAACCAAATTCATTCATCTCGTTGGTATTCGAACCTAACGGTATACTCCTCTATGTATGAATATTTGACAAAAATGAGTTCAGAAGAGGATATTAATACAACAATAGAGAATAACAAGATCGAATATAAAAGCAACTTCAAAAACAATTATACTTCGAAGGTAACCGATTGGGGGTTGAAATACGACAGTAGGCTCCTTCTTTCAGCTTCAAACAAAATCAAATGGGGAATGTCTGGCGTATATCATCAATTTACTCCAGGGAAGAATGTTACCACCACTACAGATGAGAGTGGCACAAAGTCAAATATACAAGGGACATTGGATACCAATACCAAGGAGGGAGCAGCATTCATTGAGTGGGAAACAGACCCAAATTATCGTTGGAAACTTAAGATGGGATTACGTTATGCAATATACCAAGCAAAAGATAAATTGTTTCAATATTATGAACCAAGAGTGGCAATAAGATACCTGGCATCTGATTTTGTTTCACTGAAGGCATCCTACTCTCTGATGAATCAACCGATACATCTACTTTCACAAAATAACTTTGCATTGGGAACGAGCATATGGGTTCCTGCTACAGTTAAAATACCGCCTAGTAATTGCCAACAATTCACCGTTGGAGCTTTAGTTCAACTCTCTCCAAGTGTAAGCTTTTCGATAGAAGGTTGGGCCAAGAAGATGACCAATCAAATCGATTTTAAGTATGGAGTTTTCGAAAGCTCAGAACATTGGGAGGATGAAGTAACTAGAGGAGATGGTCGTGCCTATGGAATGGATGTACTTCTAAAAAAAGATATGGGAAAAACCACTGGATGGATTGCCTATACACTGAGTCGTAATGAACGCAACTTTGCAGCTCTAAACAATGGAAATTGGTTTCCATATCGTTACGATAGAACTCACGACTTCTCTTTGGTATTACAACATAAATTCTCTAAGAATATAGAATTTGGAGCAAACTATATTCTATCTTCAGGATATCCTATTACAATCCCAACGTCCTACTATACAACAACAGAAGGTTCCGTAGGATTGATTGTTCCTAAAATGAACAATAAAAGAATGAAGTTATACCATCGACTTGACTGCTCCATATCATTCCACAAAGATCGCAAAAGAGGACGACGAACATGGACATTTGGCGCATACAATGTTTACGCTAGAAAGAATCCATATAATTACACAACGTCAATTACAAAACCAACAGATGGAAGTCCATCCACTATCTCTATTACAGAATACTCTCTTTTTAGTATTATCCCAAGTATCACCTATAGATTTAATTTTAAATAGATAAGTTATTGATGATGAAACACCTCTTCATGGATAGAAAAATGAGAGTTTAATCTTGCTCAAAACTCCTAAGAAATCATGAATAATAGAGATGTTAAATACATTCTGTAGTATTCTTACTACAAAACGATTTGTTGGAGAACAACTTCTTGTTTTAAGTCTCTTATTGATACCTTTCTCATATACAGAAATATAGAACACCCAAATAAAGACACCAAGGTGTTTATCTAAAATTGAATGAATACAAATAAGCCATATAAGGTAATTTCATACCCATTATTGGATGGACGAAAGCTAAATGTTTCATAAATTTGTTTCACGTTTTATTGAGAAAATCTAATAATTTAAAATTATGGCTTACGTTATTTCTGACGAATGTATTGCTTGTGGAACTTGTATTGATGAGTGTCCAGTAGAAGCTATTGCTGAGGGTGATATCTATAAAATTGATTCAGATCTATGTACTGACTGTGGTTCTTGTGCAGAGGTTTGTCCAGTTGAAGCTATCTCAGCTGAGTAAGAAATTTCCCGTAGGGATTCTTATCATAAGAGGCTATTACGAAAGTAATGGCCTCTTTTTTTCTATATACATAGAAGAGCAAGAGAGAGAAGTTGTCATCATCGATTGTACGCTTCGATATAAGAAAAAAAGAGACAATCCTATAAAAAGGAAATGTCTCTTATCATTCTATTCTAAGAAAGGACTTAGAAGCTATATTTTAATCGTAGATAGACACTATTAGGCTGGGTACCATACTCTGTTAGATCTTTCCCCCAGAACACCTGCCCCATAGCCATCAACTCCAAATCATCCATTAGAGAGAAGGTTACACTAGGTCCTATATATCCTGACCAATCTGATAGATTTATGATGGTAGATCCCGAAAGATAAACAATTGGTGAGAGCTGATAACTCGCTTGCATAAATCCCTCATATTTTCCTAATGATAGGTTCTTTGCAGATAGGTTCGTATCTACATATTGCAAACTCATTTGATTAATATCCCCAGTTGTTCCTAAACTATTGTATAAAAAACTAGATTGTAGATAGAGTCCTTTAGGGAATGTATAATCTAGAGATAAAGAAGCGACCAAAGCCTCTTCAGACTTATCTTTATAACCCGTCATTGGTTGAAAATAGGAGACTTCTCCTCGAAAACCGGCACCAGATATATCTCCTGTCCAACCAGTTCCGATTACCATATCGTACCCTTTCCATCCTCCAATTAACTGGATATCATAGTTCTTATAGTTGAAACGATAAGAAGCTGCCAAAGTCCTATCTATCATGTTGTCAGCCATCTTATAGGCCACCTCAAATGAAGATGTATAACCGAAGTATCTAGTCAACTTAACAGCATCAGTACCGGGTCTCTCCTCATAATCAAAATCAAGATAGTTGTAGGTATTAAATAGGTCGTTGGGATTCCATATAAAGTTGATCCCCCAATTGATACGCTGTCGACCAACAGTAACATTCCACTCTCCATAAGTGTAGTCAAGATAAAGTCGATCTATATTGGTATTCAGAAACCAACTGTCTCCAGTAGCAAGGTTCCATGACATATCAACCTTTCCATTGTCTACGGCAGTAAGTTCCGCAAACTGAGGAACATAACGCACCATACTTCCTGCATAGAGACGCGTTCGCATTTGCATGGTAAATACAAGGTCCGAAGAGACAAAATAGTCGAAATTAAAACGTTGGTGGGTTAAATTATAGTCCATTACACTAGAGGACATGCCCATCAACTGTTGCGAGGCAGGGTCCATAAAAAATAGTCCCTCCATATTCTTTATATATCCAGATATTTGATAATTCTTATCCTGTGCACTTACTCTCGTAAGGCACAAGATAATCATTATCATCGTGGATAATGTATGTAATCTTTTCATAACAAAGAGGCTATTTATTACGCTTCTGGCTCTTTGACATAGTCATGGATGATCTTACCATCTTCAATCTCAATAATACGACGAGCACGTTTCATTACACGAGGATCGTGGGTTGAGAAGACAAAAGTAATTCCCTCCTTTTCGTTTAACTTCTCCATTGTTGACAACAACGAAGCAGTAGCATGAGAATCGAGGTTGGCAGTAGGCTCATCAGCCAACACAAAAGCTGGCTTAGAAGCCAAAGCTCTCGCAACAGCAACACGTTGTTGTTGTCCACCAGATAGTTTACTAGGTCTTTGATTTTCTCTTCCCTCAAGTCCAACCTCTTTAAGCAATGCAACCGCACGATCATGTCGTTCATTAGCAGGACAACCCTGGAGTTCCATTACAAATCCAACATTCTCCTCTGCACTCAACACAGGGATTAGATTATAGGCCTGAAAAACAAATCCAATATTATTTAAGCGAAAATCAATGCGCTCCTTGTCGGTCATTGTTCCAAGGTCACTATTTTCTACAAAGACCTCTCCTTTGGTGGCATAATCAAGTCCTCCTAATAGATTAAGCAAGGTTGTTTTACCTGACCCTGAAGGGCCTACAATTGCCGTAAACTCACCTTTATTGATCGAGATATTCACGCCATCGACTGCACGGATTTCGTTCTCTCCGTCATGATATATTTTATATAGATCTTTTGTTTCAATTACTGCCATGATAATAAATTAAATAGTACGAATAGATTCACAAGGATTATTTTTTAGTGCTTTTCTTGCTGGGATAATGGCTGCCAATATACCTGCAACTACGACCATCAATACGGTTAAAAGTATCTCATGCATTTCTACATAAGGTCGTATCACTGAGCTATAGCCCATCGCTTCAAACCCTTCGGCTGTAGAAGCTACATGGATTCCATCTCGAGTCAAACCAATAGCAATCATAGAGAGGATAATCCCGACAACACCTCCAGTCAAACAGAGCCATACGGACTCAAATATCACCATCCAGAATACCTTCGCTCTTTGCATACCAATAGCCATTAGTATACCAAACTCACGTACTCTTTCAAGAACCACCATCATCATGGTATTTACAATACCGAAACCTAAAGCAAAGAGAATAATCATCACAAAGATGAACATATAGAATGAAGACATCTCCATAGAGTATCCAAGTTCAGGAGATATCTCTTTCCAATCCATCACCTCTTGATTTGGGAATTTCTTCACTACTTCGCTCTTGATGGCATCTAACTGATCGCCATCACTAATATGAATAGCAATCTCTTGTATCTTATTTTTATCCAGTGAAGCGATACGTTGGATATCCTTATTCTTGACATATACAAACTGCTCTTCAAAACGAGAGTCTGTGGTATTATAAATTCCAACCACACGGAAAGCTGCCCCTACAATATCGCCATGAATATCTTGAAACGAGAGCACCACTTTAGACTTCAGTTTTACCTTTAGTTTTTCAGCCAACTTCTTTCCTATAACAATTCTATTACGACGTTTGCTTTGATCGAGCCAAACGCCATCGGTTACCATCGAAGCTACAGTACTAGTCTCTTTTTCTAATGTTGGATCTACAGCCAACATCTCCACACCACGGCCTGCTTCAGTAGTAGAAGCCATCGCACTCATTTTATAACGAGGTGAAACGGCATCAACACCAGGGATATCCATGATCTCTTGTTGTCTCTTTTCACTCCAAGGCATGGATAGATGAAGGTCTAGATCTTCTCTAAACTTAGGTGCATGCACTTGTATATAAGAGGTCTCCACTTCAATTCCCTCCTTAACCTTATCTACAATCAAACCAGTAGCCAACGAAGAGGCAAATATTGCAGCAAACATACCGATAGCCATCGCAGAGATAACCACAGCACTACGAACCTTATTTCTCCATATATTTCTCCACGAGATGGAGATCAATTGTAATATATTTTTTTTCATTATCGAGTTCATTATTGTTCACGTACAGCCAGATGCTCTTTAAGCTTCATCACATTAATCCATGGATAGATGGCAATAAATATCATCATCACAACCAACACAATACTCTGATTAAAGATAATCATAGGATCATTAGAGAAAGACATCACAGGGTCCCATCCCATCTCTAAAATCATCTTACGCATATCCCCCGTCATAGGAATCGGATTTTGAGCATAATAAGAGAGAATCAAATAAGAAGAGAGAGCTCCGATAATCACCCCAATCCATGTCATGATAAAACTCTCATAGATCAGTATACGTGCCAATTTTTGTCGTCGCATTCCAACTGAAATCATAATACCAAGCTCCCGTTTTCTCTCAGCCACCATCATCGTAACAGTACCTAGAAGCCCAAAGCCGATTACGAGAAAAAGAATCACTTTAATTAAATCCCCACCTACTCGATCGCCTTCGATCTGTTGTATCAATTCTGGTTGTAACTCATCCCAACGTTTGGCCACCAAAGAAGCGTCTAGTCGTGAAGATAAAGAAGCTCTATATTGAGGCATGTCTAACTTATCGTTTTTCAACACAGCCACCGAAGTAACCCTATTGGGGGCACTATAAAAAGACTGGGCAGTAGCCAAAGGCATATATACCAAACGTTTATTCATATTAGGAATTGGGTCTTTCACAATCCCCTTCACAGGGATAAGTGCCGCAGCAGTTTGTCCATGATATCCCTGACTCAACAGTACTAAAGAATCGCCAAGGGAGACATTCAAATAACTCGCTAAAGTGGAACCAATCAAAACAGCATAATCATTCGGAGCAATCATCTCCCCCTCTTGCAGTTGTTTATCGAAATGACTCATCTGAATCTCATTAGGAATATCCACCCCTCTAACAACTACAGGGCGAGACTTCTTCTCATAAGAGACCAAAGCATAAGAGTCTAGTTTAGGCACCAAGTTGACCTCTTCATTGCTCCACTTCTTCATCAATTCTGGGGTACACTCCATGGTATTATTGATCTTCTTATCCTCCCAGTAACTTTTATCTTGGATCTGATAATAACCTAAATACTTCTCAACGGTATTTCGAATCATTCCGGAGTACATCCCTTCCTGCATCCCACTCATGAAACTACAAACCAACACTCCGAAGAAGATAGAGGAGATCATCGTCCATGTTCTTCTTTTGTTGCGCCACAAGTTGCGCCATGCCATTACTATCTCATTTCTCATATTACCTCACTCTTTTGGCATTTTGAATACTAAAGAAACTATCTTGAACCTTCACACCAAAACGAATCACATCCATGCTCATAGTAGTCTTATGACCTGGCTTATCTGCAGGCACCACTTCATAAAATGTAGGAATAGTACGGTCACCAACCTTCTTCACCTTCGACATGGTCTCCGTATTGACCAACTCGTCATCTTCATCGTAATACTTATTTTGGAGCGTATATCCATGCTCTTTACTAATCAAAGAGATGATCTTTCCCCATACCACAGCGGCATCTTCATGAGGTATAAGCTCAATCCTATAACAGGATTCTCCTTCGAATGCAACCTCACCAAGAACCTTATGGTCGTAATCATCCACAATAGACGACTCCTTCACAATATCATCATTCGTAAGATCCGATCCCATCCATGATTGATTCATCATACTTGGTGGTATCTTTATCATTCTACGTATTGATGGCATCCAGTTCCACATTTCACTCTCTCTCTTCAACGAAACCTGTCCCTTATCTTTGGCTGGCGAAAGCACATACACCAAAGAGTAATCAGTCCCCTTAGCCCATGATTTAAATTTCAAGACCCTAGTATACTTAGGTCTTACAATCGACATCGTAGCCTCATTATAGCTGGAAGCTCCTCTCATCAGATCATAAGATCGTTTCACTATTGCTTTTGCATCTTGTCCAAAAACATTTACCGTTCCTAAGAGACACAAAAGTAATACGACACTAATTTTCTTTTCCATAAACATCTTTTATATGGTTTCTTACAACATTTAAATCTATAAACTCTGGTGCCGAAACATACTGAACACTGATTCCATCAATCAAGGCCCCCATAATAACAATCTCTTTCTCTGGATCTTCAAAACCTTGATTAGTCATATATTGGTATAGCTGTCGTTGATAATCCTCCATCATTTCCAACACTTTAGGACTCATAAAAACTTCCTTCATTGAAGGTTGCATAAGCAATTGCGTATAAATACTCCAAGTGGTTATATTATTCTGCACATGATCGAATAGACGATCTATCCTCTCTCTAAAGTCTTGGGCATCGACAAAAGCCCCTTTATCCATTTGAAAAATAGACATGATCTCATCCATACATTGAAATACAATCTCTTTTTGAAGATGTTCTTTACTCTCGTAATACGAGTACATCAATCCTTTTGAAACACCTGCCTCTTTTGCAATTTTAGCAATCGAGACTTCCGCAGGATTCTGTTTTGAGAACAACAGCATCGCGGCATTTAGGATCTGCTGTTTTCTTTCATTTTTTATCTTTTCATTTTGTTCTTCTGTTCTCGGCATACAATTATATTTTGACCAAACATTCAGTCAAAAGTACTATTTTTTTTATATTGACCAACTGGTCAATATAAAAACATAACTTAAATCAGTAACTTTAACATTTATGCTTGATACAATTATTAAATAGTACGATATAAAATTCAATAATAATCAAGATATTTACAGACAGAAATTAACAAATAAGCAGATATATGTTAACACGTATTGAAAAATCAATCTTAAAGACAAAGTCCTTGGCTCCCATTCTAACCATGGCTCTCCTTGCATTAGCGATCACCACCATCTTTCGCCTTGCATATATGGGAATCTATTGGGACCGAATCGTCATGGAACCACAATTATGGAAGATCCTTATCTTAGGTCTAAGAATCGATCTAATACCTATATGTTACTTCTCCATACTTCCTACATTGATCTTTCTATGTATTCCAAAACGTTGGATATTAACGACCAAAGTCATTTGGAACACCTATCTAGCATTCTTTATCACCATTGTAACGATGATGGAGTTAGCTACTTATGCATTTATAGAGCAATACGATCTTCGTCCCGACAGAATTTTCATCGAGTACCTAGACCACATGAAGGAAGTTTCACAAACAGTTATAGGGAACAATCCTATAAGTGTTACCCTTACCGTGATCATCACCTCCGCAGTGGCTATCCTATCATATAAACTTTTTAGTAGAGTAATCAACAACTACGAACCTTTTACGTGTAGAAATAGTATTATTGCATTTCCTTTGGTAGGAGGATTGGTATTTATGGGAGCACGATCAAGCTTCTCACCACGTCCAGCCAATATTAGTACGGCATATTTTAGTAATGTCAGTAAAATGGCCAACGAGTTAAGTTTAAACTCTACCTTCTCTGTTTTTTGTGCTTGCCTTAAGATGAAAGACGAAAAAGATCCATCACGCAAATATGGTAAGATGGAATTCTCAGAGATCGTACAGCGCATAGAAAAAACAAGTCAAGCAAAGTGGGACAAGAATATAAATAGCAAAATTCCATTCTTCCATAAGCAACAACCTACAACCAAGAGCCAAAAACCTCAAAACATCGTCATCTTTCTTCAAGAGAGTCTTGGTGCTGAATATGTAGGATGTTTGGGTGGATTGCCATTGACTCCCAATATCGACAGATTAAGCAAAGAAGGAACTCTTCTAACCAACCTATATTCGACAGGAACACGAACAGTTAGAGGTATCGAAGGTACCGTTGCTGGTTTTTTACCAACACCTGGTCGTAGTGTCGTAAAGTTAGGAAAGTCTAGAAACAATTTCTTTACCATCGCGGCACTTCTTGAAAGTTTAGGCTACGATACGAACTTTGTCTATGGAGGAATGAGCAATTTCGACGACATGAAAACTTTCTTCAAAGGCAACGGTATTCAAAATGTCTATGATGAAGATTCATTCAAGAATCCTAAATTCAAAGGTACTTGGGGCGTCTGCGACGAGGACTTGGTAGTCAAAGCAAACGAAGTATTCAAATCGAAAGGCGACAAACCATTCTTTGCATTGATGCTTAGCACCTCTAACCATGCACCATTTGAGTATCCAAGCGAAAGTATTGAACTTTACGACAAAGGAAACCCTGCGACAGTACACAATGCCATGAAATATGCCGATTATGCGATAGGCAAACTGTTCGAATTAGCAAAAAAAGAAGAGTATTATAAAAACACCATTTTTGTAGTCATTGCAGACCATAACACTCGAACCTATGGAGATGCCATTGTGCCAGTAAATAAATTTCATATTCCTGCTCTTTTCATAGGACCAAATGTACCTGCACAAAGGATAAACACTTTAGCAAGTCAGATAGATATTGCACCTACTATATTGTCTCTAGCAGGGGTAGAGAACAACAATCCAATGATTGGAAACGATCTAACCACGCTACCAGAAGATAAAGGTCGAGCAATCATGCAGTATGGACAGAACCACGCATATCGCGTAGGAGACAAAGTGGTAATACACCAACCAAATCTTCCTGCCAAGACATACAGCTACAAAGAAGGGGAGCTTATACTAATCGACTCGAATAAAGAGATGGAGAGAGATGGCCTTGCCTATTCACTTCTACCATGGTATCTCTATTCTAATCGACTATACACACTGAAGAAACAAGATTTATAGTCTTTCTTAAAAGAAAAAACGAAATACCGAATAGGTTCTAATGATCACAAATTAGAACCTATTTTTTTGTAGTAGTCAATAATTTATGTTCTTTTGCATTCCAATGGAACATATCATTAACCCACTACAAACATCTTGGAGCGTCTGGGCCTTAACAGCCCTTTGTGCCTTTATCACTGGACTAAGCAAAAGCGGACTTAAAGGTTTTGCGATGGTCACCATCCCCATACTCGCTTTTCTATATGGAGCCAAGGCTTCGGTTGGAATACTGATGCCTTTTCTTATCTTTGGCGACCTATTTGCCATTATCTCCTATCGCCAAAAAGTCCCTTGGCAACATATCAAGAACTTCTTCCCTTGGGCAATAGCAGGTATTATGTTAGCAGCAATATTCGGGAACCAGATCAACGATATTCAATTTAAATACACCATGGGAATAGCAGTATTGGTATGCTTATCCCTTGTGGTATGGAAAGAGTTGCATCCCAACAACAAGCTAGAATTAGGGAAAGGACTATTCTCTTATGCAGTAGGACTCTCAGGTGGTTTTGCCACCATGATAGGCAACGCAGCGGGACCGATATTCAACCTCTATTTGATCACTTTAAAACTACCCAAAAAGACCTTTGTATTTACAGGTGCTTGTTTCTATCTCACATTAAATACACTAAAAATTCCATTACACGTATACTATTGGCATACCCTTTCGTGGAAAACTTTACAGCTAAACTTTGTCCTGTTACCATTCCTACTCTTAGGAGCCTTTGTTGGAAAATTTATTATACAGCTCATCCCAGAGAAAGTTTACAGAACATTCATTTTAGCAATCACTTTTCTATCGGCCATTATGCTATTTCTTTAAAGACAACCGCAATCGAAACCATGACACACACACTTATTGCTCTACAGGTTTCCTTGTAAAATAAAGTATTGAAGTATGAATGACTAGATATATCATATAGACAATAGTTATCATTTGGGCAATATATCTACTTCCTATTTCATAGGAAAAGAGACGTATGCCAAGGAATAGCGACAGACTGACACAAAGAACAACTAAGTTTATCTTCGAAATTTTATAGTCTTGATTCCATCCCAAGACAACCAATGAAAACCCTACAGACATTCCAAAAGGCATCAATAAATTATTTACAAAACTCCCATCATTTATTAGGATTCCTACAATAAGGGATAGTAGCAGAACAATCCCTCCTAAATTGTTTAATTTTATCTTCATAATAATATATTTAACTCAAACATTTTGTAATAACGGGCTCTAGAAGAAAGGACCATCAAAGCATGAAAATTAATGATCTCTCAATCAAATGTGATTTCAATACCCCAATAGCTTGTCATGGACGACACAATCCAAAAGCCCAAAACAATTATATGCAAACATATCTAAATTTACAATAATTTATAAAAAGAACCAAAGCAATACGCTTTACAAACTTCACTTAAAGAGACCTTGTTCTGTAATAGCCTCATTGCTTATCCCAGTTAAACCTATTCAACAATAATATTCCTATTAAATAGAAAACTGAAACATTTAAACATCTCCTTTCATTTTCGGTAAAGACAGAGCATCTTCATAAAGACAGGTAGAATAATTCTCAAGCAGAAAAAAATAGGGACCTCAAAAGGAAAAAGCAAACACAACATTAAAATACAAACAATCGTATATAAATAGAGAGATCCTGAGTTATACTCGAACCACAAATAAACTTGTAAATATACTCCTACCTATATACAAGTTTCTTAAAACAACACGTGATAAACCACTATTAACAAGAGGAAAAGAATAAAAATAACTTTTTTTTAGATACAATTTAATAAGGACAACAGAAAACAATCCTCATCAAAAACAAAACAAACACAAGACGCTATATATAAACTATTTAACAACATAAAGACCTATATATCCATTATTAACAATTTCATACGATTACTCATTATTTCCTTACAAACAACATCCAATATTCCACTCTCTCCTTAAAACACAACTACAATATTCCCATCATTTTATATATTTGTTAGTTGGGAATAGAAGAAGATTAAGCAACATTTATTAATTTATACACTATATGTTAGATACGATAGAGACGTTTATTAGCCAATTTGATGGCTTTATTACCTTGTACCTATTAATCCCTGTACTTCTTTTTGCAGGACTCTACTTCTCCTTCAAAACACGATTTGTACAATTCACTAATTTCCGTGAAATGTTCAAACTTCTTACTGAAGGAAACAAAGAAAAAGGGGGAATATCATCATTTCAAGCATTCACCATTAGCCTTGCCAGTCGTGTTGGAACAGGAAACCTAGCTGGAGTAGCATTGGCTGTAGCAGCAGGTGGTCCAGGAGCCGTATTCTGGATGTGGCTTATTGCACTACTCGGATCGGCATCTGCCTTCATAGAGAGTACCCTCGCTCAGGTCTACAAAGTGAAAGACAAAGAGTCGGGAGCATTCAAAGGAGGACCAGCATACTATATGCAATATGCTCTAAAAAACAGAAATTTAGGTATCGCCTTTGCCTTCCTTATCACTGTATGCTACGGTTTTGTATTCAATGCAGTACAGTCTGATACCATCTCGGCAGCATTTCACCAATCATTTGATACCAACCCATTACTAATAGGAATCATCTTGGTGGTACTAACAGCAGTCATCATCTTTGGAGGAGTAAAACGAATTGCAAAAGCAACCAATGCCATCGTTCCAGTCATGGCCATCTCCTACATCTTAGTAGTCCTATACATCATTCTGACCAACCTCTCTCTGATACCAAATATCTTCAAAATCATCTTCGAAGGAGCATTTGGAATACATCAAGCAGCAGCAGGCGCATTAGGAGCAGCAGTAACACAAGGAATCAAACGTGGACTATTCTCTAATGAGGCGGGTATGGGATCGGCACCAAATGCTGCTGCAGCAGCCACAGTAAGCCATCCAGCCAAACAAGGATTAATCCAAGCCTTGGGAGTATTCACCGACACCATCGTCATCTGTAGTGCCACAGCCTTTATGATATTGATTTCAGACACCTACACCACCAGTAGTAACAATGGGATACAACTCACACAAGAGGCCATGATTAAGATGATAGGCCCTTGGGGAGGGACCTTTATCTCTGTATGTATATTCCTATTTGCTTTCAGCTCTATTATCGGAAACTACTACTACGGAGAGTCCAACATCAAATTTATTTCAGAGAAGAAAAAATACCTACAACTCTATCGCCTTTTAGTATTAGGGATGGTAATCTTTGGAGCACTAGCTAGCTCTAGTTTGGTATGGAACCTTGCAGATATTTTTATGGTGTTCATGGCACTACTAAACCTATATGCCATCATTCAACTTGCACCTATTGCAGTAAAGGTTCTGAAGAACTATACCCAACAGCGTGCCGAAGGCAAAGACCCTGTCTTTAAAGCCAAAGAGGTAGGACTTGAAAACGAAACAGAGTGTTGGAAATAAAATCCACACGACAAATATCACAACAAAAGCACCACATCCCATGGTGCTTTTGTCATATTAGCTTAAAAATCTAAAGAGCATAACGAGCCAAAATGCGCTGCATATCAATTAGATTCACACTACTATCAAATTCCTCAATAATACTAGGTTCTTTTTCACTACCAATCCAAATACGCAACTCCCCATCAAAATCAAGGTGTCCAGAAGTCTCAATACAGAAACGACTAATAGCCTTATAAGCGACTGTCATCATCTCCTTTTTCTTCCCTGTCAACCCCTGTTTATCGATAATCAACAACCTTTTATTAGTAAAAATGATGGTATCACGGATGAAGCTATAACCAGCAACCAACTCCTCTTGATAAGCCATAAGCTCTTGGTACTCCTCAATTAGATCATCCTGATCCATCTCATCGGCAGTACCCAACAATGTAGAAAATAGTCCCATAATAAATGTTTATTTACTTTTAAGCCAATCATCTATCATATAGAAGATGAAAAATACAGACGATTTAAGTCTATCATAAATATACACAAAGATATATGAAACATCCCCGACAAACATCCTTTCAAACCATATTTCTTCCAATCAAAAGGTAAATATCAACCCGCTATCAAGATAAAGCATCCCTCTATAATAAAAAAGGTTACTGTCTCCAACATCATATGGAAAACAGTAACCTTCAAATCGAAAAGTATTCTATGTCAGTATCGCAGTATATGTACTTTAATAAAAATAAATTATTACTGTGTAAGGGCTCTAAGTTCCATATCGAAAACAATCAGGCTACTACAAACAGGGAATCTATAGCAATCTAAACTGTAGCAATTAAAAACAAAACCCACTGCTTACTATTAAGAAAATAAAATAGATGCTACGATAGTCCAAGCTCCAAAAGCAATTGCGAATAATCCCAATTTTCCTTGTACTGGAGTTAGTTTGGCTAACAATTTAGCCCCTTTCTCTTTGGCTGCTTCATTCTTAGACAGAACCAACTGGCTGATCATTCCATAACCTAATAAGAATCCCAATCCTGCTTCAAGGACATTTCCTGTCATCCAGCTTGCCCACCAGATTGGATAAGAACCCAAAAGACTCATACTTAATACGGCCTGAATGATACCCCAAACACCCCAAACACACGACACCAAACCAATCCATCCTTGATAAGGAGTGATTTTATCCAAAAGTTCTTGTGCATTTGGTTTCTTTGATAAAATTAATGATGGAGCCGCCAGCACTCCTAATAACAACAATGTAATTCCGTAAATCATGATGTGATATATTTATAATGTTAGGTGTTTCTAAAGATTCACACTATGGATCAAAAGCGTTATTTTCTCTCTTCCCATGTGCCTTATTTCTTAATGACATTACAAAGTTGCGCTACCAACACCACACCACCAAAAGCAATTGAAAAGCGTCGGATCTCATTTGATATTCGTAAAAAAAGAGGGATACTCTTTCGAATATACCTCTCATAAAAATGTTTCCTCCAAAAATAGAATACCCAATTACATGATATAAAATCCCTCTTAAGATAGCAATTTCTCAGCAAAAGAGAGTTACGAAACCACACTCTCGGATTGTGCAAGAAGCGCCATCACCTCCGAATACTTACGAACTGAGATACTAGCAACCATTCCCTCTTCCAATTGAATATGGCTCTTCTGAACTTTTCGTACAAACCTCTTATTCACCACAAAAGATTGATGCGTTCTAATAAAACCATAAGGGGAAACCAATTGCTCATAATACTTTAAATGTTTCGAAGCCAAGATCGTGGTATCTTTAGTAGAGATACGAGTATAAGCACCTTCTGACTGCAACATCACAATATCCTTTATCTGAATATAATATATCTGATCAATGGTTTTCACAACCAACTCCTTAGCCTCTTCATCCAGGACTCTGTTTGCTGCTTTAATCCTCTTCCTAGTCTCCTTCTCCTGATCTATCTTCGCAAAAGCCTTCTCGACAGCACCTTTCAACTCACTAGGTTCAATAGGCTTCAACAAATAATCGAGAGCATTCAACTTAATTGCCTCAATAGCATATTGACTATAACCAGTAGTAAAAATGATCTGAGAAGAGCCCACGTCTACCTCTTTTAGCTTCTCCACACTCGTCCCGTCCTCCAACTCAATATCAAGAAAAACCAAGTCAATATCCTGCTTACCTAGATAAGGCTTACATGTTTCGAAAGAGGAGACAATCTTTACAATCTCTAGTTGGGGAAACAACAAGCGCAACATCTTAGTCAGAGCCTGTTGCGCATTGAACTCATCCTCTACAATTATTCCTTTATACATCACTATTTAATGTTAATAAAAACCGTATCTCTGTGCCGATGCCCGCTTCTCCTAGTCCAATATAGAAGCTCTTTTCATCTCCATAACCGGGTAACGTAAGTCGAGACTTCAAGACATCCAAGGCATGCTTCTTTCCATCCGATGAAGAGGGACGATACCCTATCCCATTATCTACTACGACAAACAAAAGCTTCGAACCCTTCTTATCTACCTCGACACGTAAAAGACCCTTCTCCTTCCGTTTTTTCAAACCATGCTCAATGGCATTCTCCACAAGAGGTTGCAATAGCATAGGAGGAACCATTACCGAATCACTCTTCACCTCGTCCCCCACATGAATATGATAATCAAAAAGGTCACCAAAACGAATCTTTTGTGTCTCGATATAATTAACCAATGCATCCAAGTCATCCGATAAAGAGATACTCTCTTTATCGGTAAAGTCGAAGTTTTTACGAATTAAATTAGAAAAACGTGCAATATATCCTGCACTTCTTAGCGGGTCATCATCCAAAAGGCTATTCTGAATTGCGGTGAGAACATTAAAGATAAAATGAGGGTTCATCTGCGATCTTAGTATCGTCAGTTTCAAGTCTTTCTTCTCTTGCTCTTTTTTGTGCATAATACTTTTATGATAGTGAACAAACAACAGCCCGCCTACCAATAACACAATCAAGATCAACAGAAATAAAATCTTTAAACGGTTGTGTCTATTTTCAGCCATCAAACGCAAGTTATGCTCTTTGGTTAAAGCCAAAGCCTTCTCTTTCTCCTTTTTCTTAGAAACAAAGAGATCTCTTTGATTCTTTAGCATCTGCTCGAAATCAGCAGTCTGTTGGTCTCGTATAAGACGTTGAATAGAGTCCAAACGAAAAAGGCTACGATATGCATCTATAGAGTGACCACAATTCAAATCAAAAAGCATCTTCTCGCGAAGAACACGCTCCACTTCCATATAACTTCCTCGCTTACTCTCACTCAACTCCTCAAAATAGCGGTCCGAATCTTCATAATCCTCCATCAAACGACAAACACGAATCAAGTTAGAAAGAGCACTATTCCACACCTTAGGAAACGCTCTTTTTATCTTAGTAGCCTCTTTATAAAAGTCTACAGCTTGCTGCAAATAGTCCATATTATTCGATTCATAATACAAATCTTCATAATTCAACCCAATATTATTATAAGATTGCGAAACCGAAAGACGATCCCCTTTAGTACTACTTAACTCAAGCGATTTCATATTAAACTTTATCGCCTGTTGGTAAAAACTATTATTACGATACAACACCGCCAAATTATTATACAGACGTGACATCTTCACCGTATCTTTCATCGACTCGTAAGAGTGAACCACTCGTTCCAACTGAGACAAAGCTTTTTTAATATCCCCTTGTCTGAAATATAGGTTTGCATAATACTCCTTCACTTTCGTCTGCAACGCAATATCCTGCATCTCCTCCGCACGCTTCTCCACCTGCATCAAAAAAGTAGCTGCTTTTGTAAACTGATGGTCTGCCACATAGGTCACCGACAAGTTTAAAGCCACCTTACAACGCCAGCTATCATTATCTCCCAAAAGTTTCAAAGAACGATTAAATTGATCCACTGCCACCTTAGGTTCATGAAGCAAATCGTGATACAACCCCTTTAAGTTATAGATTCTAGCACGATCAAAATTATTTAAAGAAGAAGTCAACAACAGACTATCTAGCTGCTTAAAAGAGCTCTCCTGGGGATTATTAGAAGATATCTCGTGAAAAATACGATGATACATCTCATCCGAAAACCCATGTGAGCTCCCCACAAAACACTTCAAACAAAACAATAAAACAAGCAATACTCTCTTCATACGAACACAACCCAATTATTTAGTCTAAATCTATAAACCTTACGACTACACTCCTATTATCATAAAGTTTGCAAAGATAAGTAATAGAAATACCGATCAAACAGAAATAAGCACAATCACACGAAGGATATATCCGCAGATTGTGCAGAATCACAAATATTTTACGAAGGACCATACTTCTATAACCTCTCCAATATTCATCTTGAAACAAATAAAAAAGAATCCCTATTGTCCAATATAATGCACAACAGGGATTCCTACTATTATCAAATTCAAATTAATTCAACAACTAATACTTGTTCAATGCGGATTTCAGTGAGGCTACAGCAGCAGCGATGACCCCCGCATCATCCAGAAGACCAACACCAGGCAAGAAGTCAGGGACAGCATCTATAGGGGAAATCGTATAAAGCAGTGCGCCAATAGCTACAGCCTTTGCTGCCCATGCCGCATTTGGATCTTTCACCATCTTCCAAAGTTTCTGAATATCATCCCATATTGCTTTCAATGGACCTCTATTCATTCCACCAAGCTTGGCATTTATCTTTTTTACATCCTCAGGAGATGCCTTTTTACTATACTTATTGAATTGGCTATTGGCTTTACGTTGTTGATCGGCGTTCATATTTTGTTATTTAATTGGTTTATATTATTTGGGATTCTTCTGTTTTTATACGGGCAATAACATCTTAACGAGATAAGTATAATGGCGTTTCTTGAATCCCATAAGATGGTATTCCATGCATCCATTGCTTATTCTAAGACCATTCGTAACCACAAGATGGGCATTCGTAGCAAGCCCCATTATAGAATGCATCTTCTGACTGACACTTAGGACAATCCGTATTAAGTCCAAAACATGAGATAAACCTTACGGTTCTAAAATCAACGACATTTCTTGTTTTCATAAATCTACATTTAGTTTCATTAAATATTTCTTCACATCTCTCTTTTGAGACCAAATTCCCAACACTCATCTTATAGAAAAATCACCGAGTGAACTCTTTCTCTTGAACAAAATGAGAACAGACGAGCCTCTATCAACGCCCTATAGACTTGAAGAGGCGAGAGGAATCAACTGGTCGTTGGTCGCTGAGCGATCGCTCTTTTCTATAAAACTCTTACACATATGCTCCACCACACTACGTAGTGGCTCCAATTGTGCCTTCGGATAAGTAACATATAAAGTTCTAACCACATCTCCTTTTTTAGATAGCACCATTTTTTTGTAGAAAATAAGATCTGTTCCCTTCAGTGTTCCACTCAAAATATAGTATGTATCCTCTGGTCTCATGTAGGTAATCTCATTGTTGGGATCATTAATATCTTCATCATATCTTACAGATAGCGAAAAGTCTGGCATATAGTGTGAAGCGTATACACTTAGATGTATATCCTTGCCATTGGTAAACTTACGACCATCTTTATTTGCAGGAGGCAATCCATCAAAATGCCAAGAAGAAGGGAGCTCTAACTGAAACTTAAATCGCGCATTGTAATATCTGCTGTATTTCATATTTGCCTTGTCATAAGTCTCAGTTCTTCCAGGAGTACTCCATTCACAGCCAATCTTTTTTGACACATTATCATTATCACTTGCATACGTTACCTTTGCAACGATTCCAAACAGAAATAGAGCCACGGCAGCCACAAAAAATCTAGACATTTCTACTTTTTTTTTCATATCTTATTATCTTTATTTAATTCATCAAAAAAAACTTCATTCACATCCTGCAACAAGGCATTTTGTTTCATTATTTTCAGTCTTAACGGATCAGGGAAAAACGAAATAATCCCCCAAAGGAAGAGAGCAACTGTGCATTCAAAACACACCACAAAAAATAATTTTACATTATTTCACAAAAAAAACATACAAACTACACTTAGAACAAAAACACACTCCTTGCATCTCTCCTCAACTTGTAGGATTCTCATCGACCTATTGATCAAACCATTTCTCTAGTTGATACTTCAAATCCTTTATTTTAGATGCGTCTTGTCGATTCAAAGGGTCACTATTTGAGATATCATGCTTCGATGCATAGAGCATCTTTTTCAGCTCTATCTGTTGGCGTTCTAAAGCGCCTGCTTCCGCTTTTGCATCTCTTTCGGCAATCTCTCCCTTCTGCTGTTTCATCTCTTCTATCAAGTGTTTAGACTCATTGGCAGCAACTGTTCCTGACATTATTTTGGCAATCCAAAACTGCACCTTCTCAAAATCCTCAGAAGCCAAAGCTGCTTCAGCACACTTCAAAGCACTACTACTCATTCCCTCTTTGGCTGTTTTAGCAAGGGTCAATGCTTCAGCATAATATTTCGAAGAGGGTAGAATACTATAGATCCACTTCGAAGCACTATCCCATGATCCTGTTGCCATTGCTTGTTTCGCATTCTGCAGTGCCTCTCCATCGATCTCGTCTTCGATCTCGTCTAATAGCTTTCGGCTCTGTTCATAACAGTCAGCCTCTTTAGGGATACCATAGAGCAACCCATTCGCCTCCTGCCATCGATGCTGAGATACTGCCATTTGTGCTTTCGACAAACATTGCTCGGCAACCTCATTCTTCTGCTGCTTATCAATGAACACAATACGCTCTTGTGCTTTCTCATACACTGCACTACACACCTTCGGTATCTCTTCAAGTCTTGCAACCGCGGCCTCATACCTCTTACGGGCAACCAACTGATCCACCTCCTTAAAAACCAAATCGCTATGTTCTTTATAGAAAATGATAATCTTCTGTTTTCCTTCCGCCAAAAAACGTGTAAATATTTCATCATGTCCTTGTATATATTTCAATGCTTGGGTATAAGCCTTGGTCTCATTACGACCAATTCCCTTGTATACCTTTGAGGTAGTAGCATAAAGATTTCCATCCACCCCATCCCCCAAAAGAAACGTAACTTCTACTTTCTGGGCAATACGTGGTGGAGCTGTAGGCAACACCTCTTTATCCAAAACATGAACATTGGCAGTCAACACAAAACGAGAAAAGAGACCACCTCCTCCAACCCCTTGGGCAGTAACAATACCATTTAGCTTACTCCTTAAAAGTCTAGCCACCGAGCGATTATATCCTTTCATATATTGCGAAACCACGGGGGTCACCACGACTCTATCTTGATCCTCTTTTGTCTGGGCATAGATTGCAGACACTCCAAACAGTGCCACCAACATCACACCCAAATAACGAACGCTTCTATCCATCCTATTTACCTCCCAAATAGATCGTTACCTCACCCAAACCTTTGGTCACCACCTTAGAGGGGATATGATAGGGGGCGTTCTTCAAAAACTTGGTTAACCCTCTAACAAAACGTCGTGTATCCATGGCTACTTTACGACCTTTTCTTTCATAATACATAGGGATTCGAACCTGCTCAAATGTCATCATCGATTCCGTAACATCCGTAGTGTTGAATCGACCTTTCACACTATGCTGTTGCATCCAATCCTCAATAACAAAAGAGAGCTCATCGTCTCCAAACTCAGACTCTAAATCTTGCCCCCAATCACTCCAGGTGCGTACATGAATATTCACTTCACGACCATTTTCAAAGAGATCCCCAAAATAGTCTTGTAAACGGTGGCAGTAACCATCAATCTTCGAATTTACCGCCTCCTCTATAAGTATAGGTAGAGAGGAGTTCATAGAGGGAGCACCTGTACCTGTAGCCGTAGCCACCTGTTTGTTCGTATAAGAGTTCAACCCTTGTATATTAAACGTCACAGACTTCTTTGGTCCTGTAGTATTCACTGTCCAAGTCACCTGCATCAAGATATCCGCCTTGGCCACCTTCTTTAATGCATCAATAGGGCTCTCCATCATCTCAGCTCCTGTCTCTTTCGACTGTATCATCATCTCCTCAGCATGCTGTTGTTTCAAGCTCTTCAGAACACTCTCCATATTTTTTAAAGGAAAACCTCTATCGGCCATCAAACCATTAAGAGTACTAACCACCAGTAGTAGGTTTGGGCTCTCTTGAAAGGCTCGTTCATAATCAGGAATACGCATCTCGCTTCCCTGATTATCAAAATTCAACATAAACCCATGCTGTGCACACCATGCATCGCTTGGGACCACCATAATAGTAGGTTTCTTCGCTTGCCCCAACACCACACTTCCCATACTACAGAGAGCGACACACAAACAAAATAAATATCTCATATCAAACACATTACATTAAAAACCATCCGTTAAAGACTTCACCACACCATGGGCCTCCATATATTTACGTAAGGCATCTTTACGAACCGAAACGACCACTCCCACTTTATATCTCTTCCGTCCTAACTTCATAACCTTTGGAGGTGCCACACTTCCATCATTGCTCCTCGTCACAAACTGCATATAGTCCCCTTCATCCTTAAAGAAGTTGTCTAAAAACTTTTTTTTATTCTTCTCTGAAGGCATCTCTCGGATAATAGGTTCTTGTGGGGTAATACGTAGCCCTTTATCATTCTTTCCAGGATACCCCTTGAAAAGGATTCCATGAACTGCATTCTTTTTCGATTGCTCTATCGCAATATCAGGGTGGTTAGAGTAGCTCCACACCTCCACAAGATAGTTTCCTACCACCCCTTCTGCCACAGCATTTAATTCATACACATACGCAGTTCTCTCTTTCGCGGCTCTCTTTCTAGCTCTTCTTTTCGATTGACACACCCCTGTCGTGATAGATATCGAAAGAAGAATCATTCCCATTAGTAAGAATCGTTGTCTCATCTATTTTGAAATTATAGATACAGGGAACCATCCACTCCCTATCTAGAAAATAAGATGGCCCTGTACAATACAATATTTGACCCTACTTAATCTGCTTCAATAGCATTCCAGGATAAAATTTCTTTCCTCCTTTGAAGTAAGTTGCATCTAGTTCTTCTTTATTCTCTGCCAACTGGTATCTGTTATCCCATATCTTACTCTTGTTCAAAGAAATGGTTCCTTTCACTTTATAGTGCACCTTACCTGTCGCCTCATCCACAATCTGCTCTAGTACTTGAAACTTCTCTTTTCCTGTCAAACCCTCTTTCATTCCAATCTTTGCAGTACAAGGTTTTACAGTCAACAGTGGTGTCATCACTTGGAATGCATCATACTCTTTCTGTAATTTCGCATAAATCTTGTCAATATTACGCACCGTAGCCAACTGGATTGTCTCCTCTTTAGAGCGATCTTTCAACGAAAAAGTCACCAAACTACTTACATAAGTATTTCCAACATACTTCATCGAGAATAGATTTGAGTGATCAAAAGCAGCCTTTTTCTCTGCAGAAAGATTCGATCCATCCATCCAATATTTTGAATAGAAAGTCTGGGCAACCTCTTCATTCCAATTCAACTGATACAGATAAGAAACAGTCCACACACTGTAGCCCTCCTTCATCTTATTGAAAGCAGCTTCTGCAGCCATCAATGCACTCTTCTTAGCGATAGGATTCGTAATCTTCGCAGCCTTCGTCTTTGCAGCAGCATAAGCAACGGCAGCAATGGTACTATTCTCCACAAAATTCATCTTCGAAACCACAAGGAATGTTTTTGGAATCAGGTTCTCCCCTGCATCTTGCAATGCTGCCACTCCTCTAGCACTATTTTCAGCCACAGCCTTCTCTAGTATCGTTGCATTATAAAGACCTCTCTCTGACACCAAATTCACATCGAAAGCACCATTAGCCTGTCGATCAAACCATTTAGCCACCATCTTCTTCGCCACATCCTCTTTCTTTAAGAAAGCTTCAATAGTAGGAATATCGTTCTTTCTATCAGGGAATACCAAATCCACTGGTTCCTTCGACACCCCCTTATCCCCTTTAGCCACGTTAAATTGTGTAGGATCGATAGAAGAGATCCCGATATTGTGATTGTTATACTTCTCGGGAAATGGTGCTTCAGAAAAATCCTTTACCACCAAGGCTTTGTTCTTAAAATTCGATGTCTCTAGCAACATCACAGCCAATGAACTTCTCTCATACTTACCAGTAACCTCTTTATTCTTTGCCGACACAGACAGGCTACCAAGCAATGTCACCCCTACTAAGATTCCGTTTTTCAAATTCATCATTTGATCTTTTTTGTTTTAATTATTACGCTTATTGTTACACCTCACGACTCCATAGAATCATGACTATTTCTTTTTCTTTCCTCCCTCTTTACCTTTAGACCCCTTGGCTAAAGTCCCTACACAACTCCCAAGCCCAGCACCTGCAGCAGCAGATCTAAAAGCATGGTAATATTGTGAACTCTCTACAGCACCACACCCTGCAATTTCATAGGATTGCAACCCTAAAATGGTTGAGATAAACTCTTCTACTGTCTTGTTTAAAAAGTACGCGAACCTTGTCATATCAATCGTGATTTTCGAAAGATCTCTTTATGTACCCATCCGAGGTTTTCGTATTATCATTGCATCTTCCACAGATAAGCTTCCGATGGGAAAGAGTGAACAATAGACATTGCGCAATCTCTTTGGCCCCGCTCCATGTAATATTCATAAGCAATACGAACGATGGTATAAATGGCTTTTCCATCTCTTTTCAGAGGAGGATTGCAGTAGATATTTATCGCTCCAATCAACTGTTGAATATCTTTAGGATAGTCAGCTCCTTGGGATGTTTCAAATACGATTTTCACCATCTCTTCTAGAGTCATGAGAAATCATTTATTTGTTAAACTCGATCACAAAAGTCGCTGATTAACAAAAGAATAAAGATCTTGTTCAGGGCTGAACAAATTGGTATAACTCAGATATTTTGGCGAGCAGGAAGCCCTATTTTCACAGAAAAAAAAGCACAAAAAAAGGGAGATAGATTTCAAAAAATCTATCTCCCTTATCCCGATAAATCAGGATTTAGAATATGGAGTATCGTAAGTTTCCCTTACGCTTTGGCTTTATAATCTAAGAGTAACTCTCCCTCTTTAGAGGTAATATGAAGCCATTTGTTGGCACTACTTGTTTTCAATGAATGCACCTCTCCCAAAGAGAACTTCCTTCGAAAGTATAACGACTCATCCTCTAAAGAGAGAACCATCGGATTATAATAAACCTGAAGTCCCTTCTCTTTGGTCACAAACTTCTCAAAACGTCCCCCATTCAAAAACTTATTACACAAAGAAAAGATATAGTTCTCCTTCTCTTCTGCTGTACGCAACACCAAGCTGAAATAGCCTCCATCATAACTATTGGAGACCTCCCTATCTTCCTGCACTAAAAAAGGATATCCATTCTTCCCATTAAAAAGAATAAAAGCCACCTGCGAAGCATCATAGTATTTGTCTTTCAAGACACGACGACCCAACCTCTCAGAACTATACTCCTCCTGGTCTAAACCCTCAGATAGCTTGGTATAACTACGCTTTACATTATTAACAAGCAAATGAGCCACCCCTTGGTTGTTACACAGCACCATATCTTTCTTGACATATCTACGAAGCCCAATGATACGATCGATTCTCGCTGGCAATTCAGAATACCTCTCTGTAAATTGGTAAGAAGGAAGAATCCACTGGTTCATCTGAAATTGAAATAGAGCGTGTAGCTCATTCAAATAGTTAAAAAATATCACAGAGGTATAAGGACCATCCTCAGCACTCACATCATAATAAAGCTTACCATCATCCTGACAGTAGATCTTTATCGTCATCTTATAGTGAGGCAACTTACAGGCAATCCCCTCTTTGAACAACACCACCCCATCAAGACGAGCCCAAAAATCATGGAAAGTATACTGAATGTCATATATAATAGACTCCCAAGGAGCATCTTTTAAGTCCCAACAAACCATCAAACGCTCCGTTTGTTCAGCGCAAGATAACGTTTCAGACACCTCCTCAAACTGTTTCTCTTGCTCATAATAACAAAGATCAAAATAGCCTTGAACCAATCCTAAACAATTCTCCTCTTCGCTCTCCCCAAACAGAGGATCAGGCAACGAATCCATACAGTTTCCATAAAGGGAAAGCACTTCCAACATAGGATAATAGTTTGTTAGGTTGTATAAAGTTTTATGATCAAAAGTGATTTTGTTATTACACATATCCAAACGCTCCATATGGGGAACTTCTCTTTTCATATCCTTTTCAGGGATGATCATCTCCTCTGTTCCACAACTCCTATAAAGTAGATTGATCAAATTGGTCGGTAGAGAAGTGAGATCCAAAGAAGGAACATACGTCTCCTCAATTAATAGAGACTCTAAGGTTTCTAACGAAGAAAGTCCTTCAATAGACTCTAGATAACAAGTATCAAAATACAAATTTTCTAAAGAGAGACTATCTAAGTGGAGATCAAGGATGGAGTTTGCAAAATAGCCACTCAAAGATAGCACTTTAAGATTCTTGGGAAGCGTATCAAAATGAATCCGAATAGGATATGATAGAGACAACGACTCTAAAGAGTCAAGCTGTCCAAGAAGGACCACATCCTCATCAGAGAATGCATATTTGCTCACATTCAACTCCTTTAAATTCGTCATCGGTTGTAATCGTCTTAAAAAAGAGGTAATGCCAGTATCAAACGTAAGTTTTTCATATTCTGTTAATGAAGCTAACATACTTCTATTAAGATGTTGTCCATCTTCTAAATTCTCTAAATATCGTGCCATAAGTGCACTATCCTGAATCCGATCATATAACATAGAGACCTCAGGACAACGACTCATAATCTGCTGATTAAAAAAACCACTCTCTAATAAAAGAGCACTAAAACCTTGGGGCATCCGATCTAGATCGATACAGTCCAGATCCATATCTATGATATCAAGACTCTCGCAATGATAATGCGAGAGAGAAAGTTCAGAGATATCCGATACTTCCATCAAGATTTTCTTTTCATTGACATCTACCACACAGATCTTATCCGGATCATCGATGGGCAATTCTCGAGAAAAACCTAAAAGGATTTGCGACACAAAAGACAACTCTTCATCCTCTTCAGATAGCTCTTCAACATATAGATTTAGGTGTATTTTTTTACAAATGGCAATCTCTTCGACTTCAATAAAGGCACTCATAAGCTAAGGGAAAAAAACATTTTTTATTTATAAGATAGCAATATGTTAATCACTATTCTATGAAATTAGACAAACACCCCATATTATAGAGGTAATTATAATTTCAAATATAACATAAAGAATGTTTACTTTCACTAAACAGATCTCACAAAAGCATTACTTATAAATAAGAAAACAGAAACATCCCCCTCAAATGAAACGGCATTCATAACAACTCTATAAAACGTTGTTTTGCAAGGACACAGAACGGACATTTAATCCCAAATCAGTTGTTTTTCCCACAAGTGTTCAGTATATATAGGTGTTCATTGACAATGAACACCTATATATACTGAACACTTATAGATTTATCTCATGTACAAAAACTTGAATTATGTCGATAATACGAATTTGAAGAAAACAACGAATTACTACGACTACAAATAGGGTATTAATAATCGATGCATCAACACCTGGGAGATAGGAAGCTCCTGCTTCCGTCTGTTTCTTCTATATATGGGATACAGTCTATATTTCACAAAGTTTCGTATAATTTAAAAGCCCTTCGACAAGCTCAGGGACCACCTGACAAAGGATAAAGAGGAGTTATCATAAATATTCATGACACGAAAGTATAGACACGAAAAAAGGGAAATCTCTGAGAGATTCCCCTTTTTAGTATGATTGTAAAGAAGTAGGATTACTTGATTACGAACATTACGTCTCCTTTAGATACGCTATCTCCAGACTCAACTTTGATCTCTTCGATAGTACCTGCAGCAGGAGCTGCGATGTTGTTCATCATTTTCATCGCTTCCAATACAAGAACAGTCTCACCAGCTTCCACAGTATCACCTACTGATTTTTTCACTTCTGTGATAAGTCCAGGAATTGGAGCAGTCATTGCGCCGTCAGCAGACAATTCAACAACATCCTCTTTCTTCTCTTTCTTTTTACGCTGTCCACCTTTAGCGTTTTTGTCAGCTACCTCAACAACGAATTTCTCGCCATCCACGTAAACTTCCAACTCGCGCATATTCTCAGGCTTATCATCGCTACCTTTGTCAGTAAGTTTTCCACCCAATGCTTTCTCAACAAGCTCTGCATCATGCTTCACTTGCTCCATTGTGCGAGGCTTCACTTCCTCTGGCATCTCTTCCAAACCGTACTTCCACTTCAAGAAGCGTTTTCCAGTTACAGGGTAAAGAGCACACAATACTTCGTCATCGATATCTTTTGCAAGATCTTTGAACTTATCTTTCACACCTGGCATCTCATCCTCAAGGATCGAACCTGGACGTACAGTGATAGGCTCTTCTCCACGTGGGTATCCAGCCAATGCTTTCTTCTGTACTTCTGGGTTGATAGGCTTGGTAGTTTTACCATAAAGACCGAAACAAAGGTCTTTCACCTGCTCAGTGATCGATGCATACTCGCCTTGCTCTTTGTCGAACAATACGTTGTTTACAGTTTGGATACCTACGATCTGGCTTGTTGGAGTTACCAATGGAATGTCTCCAAGATCCTTACGTACTTTAGGTAGTTGTTCGAATACATCATCCAACTTCTCTAGTGCATCCATTGCTTTCAACTGGTTCACCAAGTTAGAAAGCATTCCACCTGGAGTCTGGTGCATGATAACATCAGTATCGATGATAGCATACTTAGGACTGTTATCCAAGTGACGATATTTAGGGATATACTCTTCCATCTTCTTACCAATCTTAGAAAGGTGAGAAAGATCGAATCCTGTATCACGGCTTGTTCCGTAAAGAGATACAACTAGAGGCTCCACAGCAGCGTGAGAAGTACGGTACGCATAAGGTGCCATACAAGTATCCACGATATCTACACCAGCTTCAATTGCTTTGAAGATAGTAAGATCACCCATACCTGAAGTAAAGTGAGTGTGAAGACTGATAGGAGTTTCAGAGATCTTTTTGATTTCAGTAATCAAGTTATAAGCATCATAAGGAGCCATCAAACCTGCCATATCTTTCAAACAGATTGAATCCACACCAAATGCATCCAACTCTCTTACTTTTCCTAGGTAGTAGTCCATGTTATAAACATCACCACCTAGACGCTTCTCGTTCAAAGTATAACAAACAGTTCCTTGGAAGTGCTTACCATTGTCTTTGATTACTTGAGCAGCAGTCTCGAAGTTACGGTAATCGTTCAATGCATCAAAACAACGGAAAATATCCATTCCGTTATCAATAGCACGCTGAACGAAAGCTCTCACTACATCATCCGCATAGTTACGATATCCTACTACGTTTTGACCACGTAGCAACATTGAGAATGGCGTTTTAGTAATGTGCTTCTTCAAGACACGCAGACGCTCCCATGGATCTTCACCCAAGAAACGGTGCATCGTATCAAAAGTAGCACCACCCCATGTTTCGATAGCGTTAAAACCAACTTCATCCAACATCTCAGCGACTGGAATCATGTCTTCTGTACGACCACGAGTTGCAAATAGTGATTGGTGTCCATCTCTCAAAGAAACATCATTTACTTTGATGGGATTCGATGCTTTTGGACGATCTGCATCGTAATTCATTTGGGCCATTTCTAGAACCCCATGTTTATCGAATTGCATATCAATTTTTTATCTTAGGAATCGAGTTGCCCCGACTACGTAAATTAAAACTAAAATGGTGGAAGGTTACGAAACACGACCTGGACGCAATAGGCGACCACGACGTTGTGTCAACTCTCTACCGTTAATTATCGCTCTCTTACTTGAATTAACCCAAAGATTATCCTTTTTCACTTGGCTATTTTCTGCCTCCTCTTGCAAAATAAAAGAGACTGCAGCCATAGCAGCTTTTAACTTTTTTGCTTTATCTGCCATTTCAAGTAAAATATATTAGTGAGGAATGTTACCGTGCTTCTTAGGAGGCAACGCTTCGCTCTTAGTTGAAAGAATCTCTAGAGCATCAACAAGGCGCATACGCGTCTCTGATGGAAGGATAACATCATCGATATAACCACGTTTAGCAGCCTCAAATGGTGTATTAAATTTATCCTCATACTGTTTGATCTTCTCTGCACGCATTGCATCTTGATCCTCTGCACCAGCGATCGCTTTACGGTAAGTAGAGATAACCTCTACAGCACCTTTAGCACCCATCACTGCAATCTCAGCAGTTGGCCAAGCCAATACCATATCTGTTCCTAGGTGTTTCGAACTCATTGCAATATATGAACCACCGTAGTCTTTACGTGTTACTACAGTCAACTTAGGCACAGTAGCCTCAGCATAACTCCATAACAACTTCGCGCCATGACGGATAATACCATCCCACTCTTGCTGTACTCCAGGAAGATAACCAGGAACATCAACGAAAGTAATGATAGGAAGATTGTACGCATCACAAGTACGAACGAAACGACTAATCTTATCTGAAGCATTGATATCCAAACATCCTGCAGAAACAGCAGGTTGGTTTGCGATAATACCTACAGAACGATTATTCAATCGAGCAAAACCTACAATAGCATTTGTAGCATAGTACTTCTGTACCTCGAAGAACTCTCCATTATCTACAACCTCTTCCACTACATCCTTCATGTCGTAAGCCATACGAGCATCATCAGGAATGATAGTATCCAATGAAGGACATAGACGTGCTGGATCATCACCCATTTCAACGACAGGAGCATCCTCCATGTTGTTATTTGGTAGATACTCAAGCAACTCTTTTACTTGATCCAATGTCTCCTCTTCAGAATCACAAGCGAAGTGAGCGTTACCACTCTTCTCGTTGTGTACCATTGCACCACCAAGTTCTTCAAATGTAGACTCCTCTCCTGTTACGGTCTTAATCACGTAAGGAGAAGTAATAAACATGTGACTTTGCTTCTTTACCATAAAGATAAAGTCGGTCATTGCAGGAGAATAAACGGCTCCACCAGCACAAGGCCCCATAATAGCAGAAATCTGAGGAATTACCCCAGAAGCACGTGAATTACGGAAAAAGATATCTCCATATCCTTTCAATGCATCCACACTCTCTTCTACACGAGCTCCACCCGAGTCACATAATCCAACTACAGGAACTCCTGATTTCATTGCTAGATCCATTACCTTACAGATCTTAGCTGCGTGCATTTCCCCCAAAGATCCTCCACGAGAAGTGAAGTCTTGAGAAAAAACAAATACAGGACGTCCATTAACAAGACCATGACCTGTAATTACACCATCAGATGGGATTTCTACTTTATCGATACCGAAATTTGTAGATCTATGTTGAACAAACATGTCCAACTCACGGAAAGTACCTTCATCAAAAAAGTAATCGACTCTTTCACGAGCACTCATTTTACCTTTTTCATGTTGTTTTGCAATGCGAGCTTCGCCACCCATTGCACGTACTTTCTCTCTTCTTTCTTTTAATAACTCAATTTTCTCAACAACTTTCATGTCTCAGAGATTAAGTTGTCTGCTTCTCACTTATCAGAAAAACAAGCTTTGATGAATACTAATTTTATTTATCACTTTTTCACCGTCTAAACAATGAAAAAAATTAATCTTAAAACATGAGATTTCTCAATCTTATGTTTTAAACTGTTCCCCAGAACAATGGTTAAATGTTATTGTTAACTAGGTTTCGTACCGAGGAACAAATGTAACAAAATTAGAAAGAAAGGACACGGAATAATGAATATAATATCAAAAAAAGTCTCGTTTCAATTCCCCTAATTTACTTCTTGTTTAATTAAAATAAAGGCTATTGATAAGCTTAGATGCCCCCACATCATTTACAAACTCACCCTATTCGCAGCCAATACAAAATAAGCAAACCCTTATCAACAACACAAGCCAAAGATTATGTTACACAACACAGTTTCTCTCTTTAAAACATCAACACAAACCACTAGCAATCAATTAAAAAAATATATTTCATAACACTTAAAACAAAAACCTATACTATATGATAATCAGATTAAACCTCCGACCAAATATTTAAGGATCATATAAAAAGAGTACTCTTGTCACAATAAATAAAACCACAAAAGAGGCAATTTCAAACACAAAATATATTAAAAGAGAGAGAGAGGAGGAGGTGATCAAAGCGATGAACGGAACCATAAATATAGAATGATTTTAAAGAAGCAAAAGGCATTCAAATACGATCATTAAACAGCCCAAAAGAAGCAGTATACAAAAAAAACTACCAATAGTCATTCGATAACATAAAATCAGACCAATCGACTACAACCATCCCCTATCTGGATCAAACAACAATAGTATCATGTAATGATTTTGAGATACACTTCATCGGGACTGTCTCTCAATAAAACTTTCTCCGATCCTAAATGACATCAAGATTCCATATGGTTGAGAGTCCCTTACACTACGTTTCAGTTACATTTCCTTTACCCTTTGGTTACTCTAGGGGTAACCAAAGGGTAAAGGAAGGGTAACCAAAGGGTATCGGAAGTACGAATGAAAGTACAACCAGGTGAACTACAATATATCTCTCCTATTGGATTAGTCAATGAGACAAAAGGGGCAAAATATTAGAGATAGTTTTTGATCTATTTTCATGGAGGATGAAGAGACTCCATGAAAATAGTCATTCAAATTGTGAAATTATGATATCAATCACAAGAAAATTTAATATAATTTAAGTAGAATATAGAGGTAAAATGAAGAGTCTCTTACCATTAATAGAGAGAAAAATAGCTAAAGATAGCTAAAATGCTTGTAGTGAAATAAAAAGAGCGGTTATTCTACGAATGTAGAATAACCGCTCTTCGACAAATTTTCAAAAGATTCTAATTACTTTGTAAGATCAGAAACTCCTTTTTCGATTTGCGTCTTCATATTCTTTGCCTGTGGGCTATCTGGATAGATAGACAAAGACTTCTCACAGATAGGAAGTGCAACTTCGTAAAGCTTTTTAGCTTCTTGCTCTGCCTTCTTGTACTGAGGCTCATTTGTTTTGAATGTACCAGCAGCTACCGCTTCGTTTGCTTTTGTAAGCACTTTAATAGCCTGTGAATAAGAACCATTTGCCTGAATCAAATAGTGTTTTGACAAAGACTTCTTAATTGAAAGACTATTAGGATACTTTGCCAATCCTTTTTCAAGAATGGATACATAGTTATCCATATCTTTCTGTTTCTTGTAACAGTACGACATATAACGACATGCTTTCTCCCCTTTGTAACCTTGGTCGAAGCACATAGTAAAGTATTTTATTGACTTGTTATAGTTCTTGGTCTTATAACCACAAATACCCATGTTATAAACCGTCTTCAAGTCTTCTCCGATAAATTTAGCATCGGCAGCGTATGCTTTTTCGTAACTCTCTAAAGCCAAAGGATAATTCTTAGCTCTTAAAGCATCATTACCACTATTCTTAAGTTTGGCAGCCTCTTGAGCATGCAAGGTCATCGCACTTACTAAAAGACAAAATACAGCTAATAATCTCTTCATAAAACACTAAATTTTAATTATTCAATTTCGTTTTCATAGTATTCAGATTCAAAAATAGAACTTTTCAACGAACATCAAAATAGCATAAGGCAATTATTATTTAAAAAGATTATGTCTATTTAGGCTCGAAGTAACTCTTTTGAAGTAGCTCAGGATAATGATTTGAAACCTTCACAACTAACTCACCAAAAAGCGTATTGACCCATGCAAACCATGATCGAGTGAACTTCGTTGCGTCATCTTTATGTACCCCTTCATGCATAAAACCAGTATCTCCGTCCATGTTACATAACATCTTTAGACACGACTCTATCTCCTTTTCGTCACTACTAGTAAGAGCACGCATAATAACTGACATCGGCCACACGTAATACATTCCCACATGAGGGCCTCCAACCCCTTCACACACCTCACCTCTCCAGAAGTAAGGATTGTCTTCACTCAACACGAACTTACGAGTACGTTGATATAATTTATCTTTCTCTGATAAAGCACCTAAATAAGGCAACGAAAGAAGACTTGGAATGTTTGAATCATCCATAAACAATTCATTACCGAAACCATCCACTTCGAATGGAATAATTTTACCATATTTAAGATGTTTTAGCTCTGCATACTGTTGTAGAGCATGTTCCACCTCCTCTTTTAATACCTCACACTTCGATGCAAGGTCGTTATCCCCATATATTTCGCGCAATATTTCAGCCATCTGTCCCAAAGAGACGACAGCAAAATGGTTTGAAGGGATGAGATAAAGATAGGAAGTTGCATCGTCGGATGGGCGAAATGCAGAACAGATCAAACCATTAGGTTTTATTGGGTTACCCCATCCAAACCCAGGCATCGTATCAGTCTGACGATCCGTTGTTCGTGTAAAAGAGTAGGGACCAGCATCCTCTTTTCGTTGCTGCTCCACAAAGGTTCTATAGATCAACTCTGCCGTCTTGTGCCAGGACTTATCGAAAGCATCTTTACGATTGGTCTGCTTCCAATAACCATAAGCCAAACGAACCACATAACATAGAGAGTCGATCTCCCATTTTCGTTCATGAAGTGAATTGCTCATCTTAGTGTGATCAGAAGCCCAATGACTTTTTTCGCTATCGTCAAAATTAAAGGCATTTGCATAAGGATCAATCTGAACACAAGCTGACTGACGATGCACAAGACCCAACACCATTTTACGTAGCTTCTCGTCTATCTCTAACAAAGGGAGGTATGGCCACACTTGTGCTGTAGAGTCTCTCAACCACATCGCATGAATATCCCCAGTGATCACAAAAGTATCAGGTTTGCCTTGCACTTCACGATATTCAACAGTAGTGTCTAATGTATTTGGAAAACAGTTTTCAAAAAGCCAAGACAGTTTGGGATCAGAAATCTTCTGTTTCAACTCTCCAATAAGAGTATCTACCGCATCACTTTGGAAGTTACGTTCGGATTTGGAAGGACGTAATGAGTTATATTTTGTTCTCTCTCCTGCCTTAAGAGAAGGCATGGCAGCGACGCCAGCCCCAACAAGGGCACTATTGCGTAAAAAATCTCTTCTTTTCATGTTATGTTATTTCAGCATGAGCGTTGTTTATAGATGATAATATTAAAAAAAATATAAGACACCCCGACTATCCTCACCCAACAAAAAACATTAAAATAGCCATGTAAATGCAAAAGTATAAACTTACACAAAGGGGCAGAACCCGTCCCTTTAGACACTAAAAAAAGGGACAACCCGTAGGAAGTCCCTTTTATGATATCTTAAAAGCGTAGGAATTACTTACGCTCTTCGATCAAAGTTTTTGTAGTCAAATCACAAACCTCTGATGGTCCCCAATATTGGATAGGACCAGGATAAACGAAGCTTGTCATCTCTGCCCACTCATCACGTTTTGCAGCAAAAGCAAGGAATGGCTTACCATCCAATTCAACCAATGCTTTCTGAATAACAGGCTTCATATGACCATGACGACGTTCCATGTTCATCATCATTGTTACAGGAACACCACCAGCAATCCACTCTTCTGCAGGAGCAGTAGTGTTTCTTACTGAAGACATATAACCAGTTTTTCCTTGTGCAATCAATACAGAAGCAGTGAAACCAATAGAATAACAGTAGTCAGCATCGAAGTTCGATGGAGCAGCACAACGTCCTTCATAACCGAAGAAGTGGTTCTGTGAAGAGAAAGACCCAGCATAAGATCCAGCCTCTTTCATCTCAGCCAACTTCACCTCAACCATTTCGATCAACAACTTCTCAGTCTCGATCTTAGATACTTGAACGTTTCCGTGTGGATCACGATCCAAAGTCAACTGGGTAGCAATACCAGCAGGAAGAGAACGGAAAACAACAGAAGAAGCATCAGAAAGGTGGTTTGCAACCCACTCTAAACGATCTGCTTTAGGAGTCGCTTTAAATTCGTTTGCTGAATCATGTCCTTCAGCCAGTAGATCGTTAAGCTCTGAGATCAAAGTCTTCATCTCTGGGATGAACTCAATCAATCCTTCAGGAATCAATGCCACACCAAAGTTCTCACCGTTTGCAGCACGCTTAGCGATAACATTAGCCATCTCTGTAACTACTGCACCAAGAGTTTGTTTTTTCTCAGCAACCTCTTCTGAGATCAAACAGATGTTTGGTTGAGTTTGAAGTGCACACTCTAGTCCGATATGAGAAGCAGAACGTCCCATAAGCTTGATGAAGTGCCAGTATTTCTTTGCTGAGTTCGCATCACGCATGATGTTACCAATCAACTCTGAGTATACTTTACATGCAGTATCGAAACCGAAAGAAGTTTCGATCATGTCGTTTTTAAGGTCACCATCAATTGTCTTAGGACAACCAATAACCTGAACCCCTGTATTTTGCTCAAGATAGTACTCAGCAAGAACACAAGCATTTGTGTTTGAATCGTCTCCACCAATAATAACAACAGCGTTGATATCTAATTCCTTACAGATCTCAACCCCTTTGTCAAATTGCCAAGTCTCTTCTAATTTTGTACGACCTGAACCAATGATATCAAAACCACCAGTGTTACGATACTCATCGATAACATCAGCAGTTAGTTCCATATATTTGTGATCAACCAAACCACCAGGACCACCTAGGAATCCATAAAGTTTATTGTTTGGGTTCAACTTTTTCAAACCATCAAAAATACCTGAAATTACGTTGTGTCCACCTGGTGCTTGTCCACCTGAAAGAATCACACCTACGTTTGCTACAGGTAGCTCAACAGATGCATCTGATCCTTCAAAGCTCAACAATGGCATTCCATATGTGTGAGGAAATAACTTCTCGATGTCTGCTTGGTCAGCAACTGACTGAGTTTTCTCACCATCCACAATAACAACAGAATTGTTTCTCAAAGACTTAGGAAGCTTAGGAGCATATTGTGCTCTAGCTATCTGCAAAGGACTTTTTGTCATGATACTTTTAATTAATTACGATAAAATATTTATAGAATCTTATTATGGTGTAAAATTAAATCAAATTTGATGCATATACAACATATTAGACATATATCATCTCTTAAGTCAATTTATTTTTGTAGTTAAAATGTGTTTTACAACAAGCCGACTTCTCCTAATAAGAAGTCAGTTATGAATGTGCGATTAAAAATGCAACGACACATGACTACTATTAGGACTTCAACAAACGGTAGTTGTGCTTGTAGAAAGACAACTAACGTTGAAAGGTTGTTCGTAAATACCATAAGGGGCAGTGAGCCCTTCGACAAGCTCAGGGACCACTTCACGAAGGGATCCAAATAGTCAGACGGCCCCTGAGCCTGTCGAAGGGATATGATGCAACAAACGGTCCCTGAGCTTGTCGAAGGGATATGATGCAACAAACGGTCCCTGAGCTTGTCGAAGGGCTCAGCAACCAAAATATTGAAGCCCCCTATAACTCCATAAAAGACTCTATTTTAAATATAAACCATTGTATCTATAGCCAAATTACTAGGTTCAAACTGTTTATAGCCAAGTTCGAGCAAGAACTCTTCCATTTCGTTTATGGTCTTAAGATAGTTCTCTTTGAATTTGTAATTAAAGAAACCATGTTCTTGATCTTTATATAACACCACCTTACATTTGGCTCCAACATCAGTCATCTTTTTCTGATACAATTCAGCAGTCTGAACGGGGATAAGATGATCTTTGGTTCCGAGCAAAAAGAGTGTTGGTGGAGCTCCTTTTTTTATATTATGAAGTGGAGAGAAGGTCTTATAGTCACAGCCAAGACGTTTGTAACCATAGCCATCAGAACTGTTGTCTATGACGGGGTTAAACAACACCAAGGCAGAAGGAATCGTAGAGATAGATAGATCGTCTGTCTCTTCGTTATGGCCTTCGATCAAAGCACATGCTGCTGCAAGATGTCCTCCGGCCGAACCTCCAGAAGCAATAATATGGTCGGTGTTTACATGAAGAGAATCGGCATTCCCCTTAATATAACGCATCGCACTCTTTGCATCTTTTAAAGAGGCAGTAGGTCCTGTTCCATGGTGCTTAGCAGTTCTGTATTTGGGAGTAAAACAGATAAAACCTTTTTTTGCAAAATGTTGTGCTTGAGGACGGAATTGATTAATATTCATCCCGAGCCAACCTCCTCCACTAAAAAACACAATCGCTGGATAACTTTTACTCTGATCAAAATTCTCTGGATAGAAAACATTCATCTCTAACTGGACATCGCCAATTTGTTTGTAGATTACCTGAATCTCTTTACCCTTAGTTCTCCCGAAAGAGTATAAAAATAGGGAGCAAAAGAGTAGTAGTATTAACTTAATTTTATTCACATTCATGTAGTTCTTTATTTAGTTTAGTTCATAATCGGCTTCAACTCCTAAGTCCAAAAATCCCTCGCACTGTAAGATCCAACCCCAATAGACTGAAACCATTCGGATGACAAAGTTGTCTCACCTCTTCAGTTTAAATATAATCAAACCTTTGGAGATTCTAACATGTTACATGAATTCAAGCGACAAATGGCTCTTTTTAATATAATGAAGAAGAGAGTTGACAAGGAGCTCCCTGTTAAGGGATAATAGGAAAAAAAAGAAGAGTTATGTAATTTAAATATGACGCGAATATCTCGTCATCATGTATTAGATAAGAAGCGATATAAAGGATCAATGAAAAGAAACAGAGAGAAAAAGTGACAATAAATACAGCGAGAATACCATGGAGAAAAAAGAAGAAAAAGAGTTTCCAATAATGAGAATATAATATTCATTATTGGAAACACTCTATCAAAACTATTGCAACAAAGACTTCAATTCATCTAAGTCTAGAGGACTCGAAGTGTTATTTCCTTCTAAAATATGATCTGCTAACTCTCGTTTGGTCTCATGAAGTGCTATGATCTTCTCTTCAATAGTACCTTTGGTGATCAAACGATAAACAGTCACTGGTTTCTCTTGTCCCATACGGTGGGCTCTATCAGTAGCCTGATCTTCTATAGCTGGATTCCACCATGGGTCCATATGAATGACATAATCCGCAGCAGTAAGGTTCAATCCTAAGCCACCCGCCTTCAGACTAATAAGGAATATTTTTGGAGATCCCTCTTGGAATAACTGAATCTGTTTGGCTCTTTTAGCCTTGGTTGTACGTCCATCTAGATAACAATAGTCGTATCCTAACGCACTAATTTTCTCTTCAATAATCTTCAGATAACTTGTAAATTGACTAAAGACAAGCACTTTATGATCTCCATCCACAATGGAGTATAAGATCGATTCTAAAGCGGCCAATTTAGAACTATCTATTGTCAATTCGCTATTAACTAATGAGCCAGACAAACAGGCTTGACGTAGTCTTGTGATCTCTGATAAGATTTGGAATCGAACCTTGGCAGGATCGCTGTTGTCGATATTCTGTTGGGCAGCGATACGACATGCTTCATAGTGAACCTTCTCTTCACTAGAAAACTCGATTTCGCGTACCACCTCAGTCTTTTCAGGAAGCTCCTTTAACACCTCTCCTTTGGTTCTTCTAAGCATGAAAGGAGTTAATAGTTTCTTTAAGACTTCTTTATTGCGATTGGCATTCTCTCCATTCATATACTTCGACTGAAAAGATTTGTAGTTGCCAAGCAATCCAGGAATCAGAAACTGAAAGAGGTTCCATAGCTCCCCTAAGTGATTCTGTACAGGAGTACCGGTGGCAGCAATTCGAAATTTAGCATCCAAATCCATTACTGCCTTAGATCGTGAAGTTTGATTGTTCTTGATGGCATGTGCTTCATCTAAAACCATCACATTCCACGGCGTTTTTTCTAGTAACTTTGTATTTGATTGTAATACTCCATAACTGACAATCAACACATCTCCTTTAGAAAGAGATTCAATGAATTTCTTTCGCCCTTTTAAAGGCAACAGCTTACAATCTAAAGTAGGAGCAAAACGAGCGATCTCTTTTTCCCAATTCAGACAGACAGAAGAGGGAGCCACAACAACAGAAGGGCCTTTGGATTTATACTTGTCTAAAATAGCCAATATCTGAATCGTCTTACCAAGCCCCATATCATCAGCTAGACAAGCTCCTAATCCTAGTTCATATAACCTACACATCCACTGAAATCCGTCTTCTTGATAACTTCTTAGGTTGGCTACAAAATCTTTGGTGAGAGCAAATTTCTTTTTTTGTAAATTTTGTATTTTTGCATGCATCTCTTTACAATCGTTCGGAACACTCACAGCATCTCCTTCAATCCAATCGTCGAACAACTGCATAAGCATAGGATGAATACGAATGGCACCTTGATCATCCATAGACCTGTCTCCCAACGCAGAGATCTGTTGAATCTTCTTTTGTAACGCTTCATTCATGGTGACATAGTGATCCTCATCCAGTTTGATAAAGCGCTGATGTCCTCCATTAGAGCGTTGCATCAACTCTAATAGGGAGTATACTTTCTCGTTATCGACCTTCCACTGTCCACTCACTTCAAACCAACCTCCATTAGAAACGATATCAATATTTAACTCTTTTTCAGTTATCGTATCTGATAGTTTAAAGGACTCTCCCTCTGGCCACAAGATAGGCCACTTCTGAAAGTTCTCTTTTACAAAAGATAGAAGTTCTAAAGACTCTAGCACATCATTAGAAACGACAGAGAGCTCTTTCTTATCTACATGAAACGCTTCCTCTTTGAAAGTATTAAGAATCTTCTTTTTTATCTTGTCTTCTTTCTTGATGTCTGTTCGAACTAAAAAGGATCGGTCATCCCCATCAATAACAATATCATTGGATTTGCCTCCAATTTTACTATAATAGGTTTGACTATCGTGATGTTTTAGGAGGAAATCTACCCTAAGATTTTTACCAACAGGCCTCATTTGTACAATAGGAGCGGAAATACTCTCTTGGACTGTCACAGTAGATTCGTTAGGATCACCATCAATAAAAAGTTTTGTTGAAAGACCTTTTAGTACTTGCTGGAAAACGTCCCACTCCCCTTCTGGTACTAGAATAGAACCGCCAGACTCTACCAATATCTTAGAGAATTTTATCTCCAACTCTGAAGCTTTCGTAACACTTATTTTCGTATTATTGATAAAGTGGTACGAGTAGTTTTCAAGAACCTCTTGATTTGCAGAAATACGATAGGAGTTCCCTTTTTTCAGGATCTCCAAAATGAAAGGATACTCCACAATATCCACCCTATTTGCATAGTCATTATCTGCATAAACATGAGGATGTCGACGAAGTGCATAAAGCATCCGATCAATAGATTCATTACCATAACGGTAAGAGGCCTCTTCGTAACAACTTACGGCTTCAAGATCTAAAGGTGTGGCAGAGGCAGGAGGGGAACTTTTTAGCTTACTAAAAGACAATTTACGTCCTTTATTTAACCCTATCTTCCCTTGCGTACGTTCATATACAGCCAACTCACCATAATAGTGATAATTACGAATAACCCACATCAAACAGGCATTGTTATGCTTGTTCTCATCCTCACTTAATTTTAGGATTAACTTAAGCGCTTTATTCCATGGCTCAGTCTGTTGCAAAAACTGATAGTCGTAGTAATCGTGCTTATTAAAGGAAGAAAATATCTCCAAGAACTTCTTCTTTTTATTTATTGCTGCACAAGCTTGATCATATTCGACAAGAATTCGTGGAACATACTCTTCATCAAGAATACTATATATATTTTCTAATTGACTCTCTATCACAGATTTTATTAACTCATGATAGCCAAGCCATTTGGCCACCAATATCCCAATCACTCCAGCGGAGCTAGATAAAGTATCTAAATTCGATAAAATAGTACGCCATACATTCTTCCCTCCAAGTTCTTTACCTAAGGAAGTTCGTGCATAAAAACGAAGAAATTTATAACTATTTAAAAAGGAATCTTCCAAAGGAGTGGTGCCATCTTTATACTCCTTAATTCCATCATTCGCTAAAGTGAGAAGGGCTTTCATCGTGGAGTCATCATTGGTTCTCACCAATACAAAAGCAATAAATAGACCTCGATACCCTGGAACAAACAACTTCTTTGAGTTATGAACCATATGAGTATTGGTCCATCTATTCAGTTCTAAAATAGGGATAGATTTTAATTCACTCAGATCATCAAACCAAGGTAGTGCATATTCATCGAACCATAATGGATGGAAATTTTTAATTTCTTGAATAAATGTTTTATTTCCAACCAGAACAGAAGCTCCAAAAAACTCATCCAAGGCTTGAACCTTTAACTCTTTTAACTTAGGGACATTCTCAATCAAACGAAAGATGATATTCCAAGGGACTGTATTAATAATATTGTCTATAAGAAGGTACAAAATATGTTCATACTTAAACTTATCTTCTGCTATCTCAGATAATACTATCTGAAGGAAAGGTTCATTCGTTGTAATATGGTCATAGACAAATAACTCCTCGAACATATCCCTTTGGTCCCAGTTCATCCAATAATTTTTTTCTCGTTTTACAGATGACAAAAAGTAAGCTGCAGAAAAATCAAGAGTACAGAATTTCGAAGCAATCAATACTTTATCACTTAATTTTAACTTCTGATCCTCTTTTATACCTTTAAATACCTTATCTCCAAATGTTTTATCATTATATAACTTTTCGCCAAGATATGTCTCCCAATCGGTATATTTAAATGAGACAGAATCAAATCCGATATCAGTGATAACTCTAATCGATAAAAGATCGGCAATAAATTGTTCAACCTGCTGAACTGAATAATTCTTGTTTTTTTCACGCTTCAATTTTAAACACCATATAGATCGAACTAAAAGAAACTCTTTTACGTTTTCCATCCGCTCCAAAAATTGGCAGGCACATTTATATAACTCTATTGTATACTCATTGCCATTTATATTAATTAAAGACATAATGTTATTTTTTTTATTGTAAATCAAAAGTTTATAAAAACAGACACGACTCTTAAGACAAAGTATTCATGCGCAACAAACTATTAAAATTATCTCAGACCATAAAAATAGTCAAACATGCCAATCTTCATACGACTATACACACAAAAAACAGTAGTCTTTTTATAAAATTATAGCACACTAGATTAAATAAAAAAAGCATTGAGTTACGGAAAGAGTTCCGATCTCAATGCTTTATTATCCAATATCTCTATCTAGAGACGTATGCGTACTTCTTCAACACAAGGGTTGAATGAATCGAACTTTAAGTGTTCTCTTTGTGTCCAAATAACATCAGGTGAAGACGTGGAGCAAAACGCCAACCTCTCTCGATAGCCCATTGGCAAACATCCATCTGAAGTTGTTCGTAGTTCTCTCCACCAATACCCATCGGCATCAATAGAATATCATCTGTGGTAACATGTTTTAGGACTTCACTAAAACGTTCCTCTATTTCCACAATATCTTCCTTAGAAGAGACAACAAACTTAAGTTGTAGGTCGATCTTATTGCGAAGACGTGCCAACGCAAATTTCTCCACATGAAACTCTAGGCTTTCTAATATCTGCGGAGAGGCATTTACAGTAGAAGAGCTTAGCTTTGGAGAGACACTAAATAGATCCACATATTTTTTCAGTGAATTAGAGAAACGCGTTCCGTTGGTCTCGACCGTTATATGAAGATCATCGCGCCATCTCTTTAAGGCTTCAAAAAAAGGCAATAGTGATTTGCTTTGCAACATTGGCTCTCCACCAGTAACCACTAGATGACGCATATTCCCAATGTTAAGTTGTACCATTTGTACAAGATCTTCTACCGACCACTTTTCTGTCTCGACTCCTGCATCGATGGCGTGTGGAGTATCGCAACGAACCACTGCATTATTTTCGTCTTTCCAAGCACAGCTTAGGTTGCATCCATATAGACGAATAAATAGAGAAGGTACTCCCGCAAGTTTTCCCTCCCCTTGGATAGTTCCTGCAACAGAAAAACCTGTCTTAGGAGTCATGGCCTTTCCTTCGATATCTCTAGTAATAGGAAATATCCCATCTTTGGCCAATATTATCTGATTCATAATTTAATTATATAGGTTTTTCATTCTCAAAGACCTTGTTTTGAAGAAGATCATGCCACCATGTAGGGGTCTTCCACTCCTTCTGTATTCCCTCGGAGAATTTCAGGTCGTTCAAATCGAAAAACACCATCTCCATATCTTTAGCAAAGCAGGTAGCAGAACCTGTTTCTGTTTCGTGCACTTTCACAGAAAAAAGCTGTACGTGGCCTTCATTGTTTGCAAAAGAGGTGTTTTTAATGATGCGATCAATTACATAGAATAAAAGTAGTGAATAACCTTCGGCTGAAGGAGATATAGGCATGGTAACGTGTCGCTTATTGAAGGTGTCTACCATTTGCATAAACTCTTCAGACTCTTTGTCCCATACGGAGTATGAGTGATCGAAAGAGTCGATCAGCACCTTCACTTTAGAAAGAAGACTGAAGTCCATCACCATAAAACCATTGTCTAGTCTGTCGGACTCCAAGCTCACTTCGACACGATAAGAGTGTCCATGAATATTTTCTCTACAACGCACAGAAGAACACCCTCTTACAATATGGGCTCCTTCAAATCTAAATATCTTTGTAATGTTCATCTTCTCTAAATTAATCTACTAGAATACCCAATATCTTACTCCTCATTTCCCAGGAAAGTGTTCCATGCACTCTGAAGTACGGCTTGTATCTTCTCAAGATTCTTTTGGTCATAATTCTCTTTGTAACTCACCTTTTGGGTGTTCAAATCAAATACGATTTTGGAGCTATCCACACACGCTCCTACCCCTCCATTGTAGACAAAATAGCCGAAACTAGATGAGTTTGGATCCATTAAGTCTTTACTATAATTAAATTCATTGTTTGGAAGTCCCAACTGTCCAAGGATAGTTGCTGGCACATCGGTATTACTTCCACATTTGGTAACAATAGAGTCTTGTTTGACAAGCCCTCCTGCCAAAATAAGTGGTATATGATATTTCTTTGGATCGTTTGCTTTGGTATTGTATGGGAGACGGTGACCATGGTCGGCAACAAAAACAATCAAGGTGTTTTTAAACCAGGGTTGTTTCTTCGCTTCGTCATAGAATTTTCCCAAACATCTGTCGGAGTAAGTCACCGAATTAAGAAACTTGTTTTGTTCTGAATTGCCAGAAATTACGGTCTCCATAGGCACTTCGAACGGCTCATGGCTACTCAATGTAAATAACATTTTAAAGAATGGCTTCGAAGGATCTTCTGCCGCTTTGTTGATATCCTTTAAGAAGTAATCAAGCATAATGCCATCGTGAACCCCCCATTTGGAATTATAGTCTTTGGGATCAAAATAGGTCATATCAATCACTCGATCAAAGCCTGCATTGGTCAGATAACTATGCATATTGGCAAAATCGGTATCCCCTCCATAATAGTAGTCGGCACTATATCCTTCGTCCTTCAATACTTTGGTAACAAAAGGAAGTTTCTGCGACTTCTCTGGGTATTTCATAATCGATGCAGTAGGTTCCGAAGGGTATCCACTGATAACTCCTACAATACCTCTATCAGAACGGTCGCCAGTAGAGTAGATATGATTAAATAACACCCCCTCTTTTGAGATACGTGTAAGGTTTGGTGTATACTCTTTGTATCCAAGAGCTCCAACCATTTTACCTGTAAAACTCTCCATAAGGATCAACAGTACATTGGGTTTCTGTCCCTCTTTTAGTACCACATGACGAGGCGCTGACTTCCTAAAGATATCCTCACGAATTGCCTTAGCCTTCTCATTCGGCATAAAATTGTATGGTTTAGCAAACTTATTCATCTTAGAGACGGAATAGAGGAAGTTCCACGATGAGTTCACCGCAAGATGGTTTGGATATAGGTCTTTGCTAAAATATACAGTTCCGGTGTTCATCGGTGCAATCCCAAAACCACCACGGATAGGAATAATCATAACAGCACAGACAAGCAACACAGAGACTATCATACTATAACGCTGTGACTTTTTTCTCTTTACATAGACAATATCCGTTTTAAATAGTTTGCGATAAATCCAAAAGATACTAATAAACATGCAGATCATGATCACCAAAATGAAAAACATTTGAAACAGAGTAGTAGATGCCAATGCATCTTTCGGGGTCTTTAAGAAGAGTAGTGGGGTAGCATCCATATGAACTCCCCAATTTCTATAAAGTTCGCTATCGACCACCGTAACGATAGTAACCACCACCATTAAAAAGGAGTTCAACACCTTGAAAAAGATTCGGTTTCGTTTCATCCCTAAGATCAATATAACCCATAAGAATAATCCATTTAACATTGTGATATAGCCACTGGCAGAAAAATCTTGGTGTATCCCATGATAAAACGATTTCATGATTGTCGTGATACCATATGCTGATGTTTGTGGCCATTCATATAAAGAGAAGACCAATCTACCAATTTGAAATACTAGAGTCCAGAAGAGAAATGTCTTCAGGAACCAAATTAATATTTTCCTCATGTTAGTATGTTATGGATTTGGATTATAAGAGTGGACAAATGTAAATAATTATCACAGTATAAACATATTTTTTAAATATTATAAACAAGGCTTCTTAAAAATTATCACACAATAACATAATAATCAAATCATTACAACCCAATACACTTAAAATAAGATAATCCAGATATTTGATCATAAACAACCAATATACCTAGAAATGAGGTGTAATATCGACGTTTTCTCTAATAATAAATATTTGTATTATTATAGTACTTGTTTATCCATTAGCACAGACTGTACAATCCTTATTCTTAATTCACAATGTTACAAGTCGAGGTGTATAATGATTGCATATACATACTTAAGAAGCCTCATGTATCACTTATATCAACTATGACAAGAAAATATGTGAAACAAAAAATATTTCAGGAGATGTGCAAACACAACAAGAATATCCTCATAGTCATTTGACAAAAACATGCCGAATGCTCAACACGATTCACTAGCCTTACTAGATTCTGTTCCTCATTTATAGTTGATTTAACAACTTTGTAATATTAAATAAGGATACACATTTAAGAGTAAATCACAACGATTAAATGAGATGCATGATTTCAACACATGTTTTTGAGATCATACATCAACGCCATGCGCTCTGACACCATCTTTATATTATTTCTTAAGAGCTAAAAGTACAATCGATGACATCGAAAAAGAGTAATTAATCACAGAAATACATTTCGCCATCGAATTCTTTTTTCATCTCTTCTATCCCTCAACACGCCACTGTGACAACAACTAAATCAGGCTTAGTTCACTTTATTAATTTTATTCGCTTTACATAATCTATAGAAGCTCTAACAGTAACAATATTTAGATAAATATAGTCTTATTTAAAAAAAATTATTCCCATACTAAAGGCCATCACAATTCCATAAATATTGGTTGAAATAGTTTTAATATCGTTAACACTTTATAGTAATATATATAAAAGCTTATGTATAGTTTTGAAACATTATTTGAACTGAAATCAAAGATTCAATTTAAGTGTTTGTTATTAAAATAAATCTTTAACAAACTGTAATTCACAACTAAAACAATAAGACTAATGAAACTAAATTATTGCCGAGTCTTGACAATAATTTTATTGCTATGCAGTAATTTTGTCATGGGACAACAAGTAGCCATAATTGGTACAATTAAAGATGCAAATACCGGGGGACCATTACCAGGAGCTTCAGTTTTAGAAGTAGGGACTACAAATGGTACCATTAGTGATTTTGATGGAAACTTTAAATTAAAATTAGCCCCTAATACTTCTATATCTATATCTTTCATTGGATATGAAACAAAAATTATTGAAACCAAAGGAAAATCTAAAATAGATGTTGTCCTATCTTCATCTACTGAAAATCTAGATGAATTGGTTGTTATAGGATATGGATCTGTCAAGAAAAGTGATATTACAGGATCTGTGGCTGTAACTACTGCAAAAGAGATTGAAAATAGACCTGTAGCTAATGCATCAACTGCACTTCAAGGTTTGACTCCAGGTCTTCAGGTTTCGACATCATCTAGTGGTGGGGCACCAGGAGCATCAAAATCGTTATCTATCCGAGGGAGTGGAACACCTTTAGTCCTTATTGATGGAATCGAGGGAAACATGGATGATATTAACCCAGATGACATTGAAACTTTCACCGTTCTGAAAGATGCTGCATCTTCAGCGATATATGGAGCTAGAGCAGCCTATGGTGTTGTATTAGTGACAACGAAGAGTGGTAAAGATGGTATCACTGTAAAATACTCTAACAATATTCAAATTGCTCATAATACCAATACTCCAAATATGGTAGACTCTAAAAGATGGGCAGAATATTTTAACTTAGCCTCAACGAATGATGGAAGAGCTCCAATATTTTCTGACGACATCTTAGCCAAGATCGATGAATATATGGCAGATCCGGTGAATACACCTCCAGCAACCAAAGATCCGAATAAGGCAGATCAATACGGTTTCTATACTATGGGACATGCAAACACGGATTGGTATGATGTTCTATACAAAGATTGGTCTATGCGTCAACAGCATAATCTTTCGGTAAGTGGGGCAAATGATCGAGTGAGCTATTATACTTCGTTAGGATTTTATGATCAAGAGGGACAGATCCAGTATATTGATGATAAATATCAGCGTTACAACTTTAATTCTAGATTGAATATTAAGGTAAATGATTGGTTATCTTCATATACAAACGTACGATATAATAAAATCTATCAGAAGACTACATCATATAATACGAGCCTATTATTTCACAATACAGCTCGCTTATATCCAACGAACTCTCCAGTAAACGCACAAGGGCAATATATCGGAGAGAGTGAACATTCAGCTATTGTAGCAGTATTAAATGGTTCTGGTGATGATATTACCAACTTTGGTTCTACTCAGATAACTTCTGGTTTTAGCATTGAACCAATCAAGGGATGGGTAACCAAAGCAGAGCTAAACTATAGAGGAGATGTTAGCTCTAGAGAGCGTCACAATGCGCTTGTGAACACCTATACTCCTAGTGGAGCTACAGTCGCAGTAAGATCAACCAATGGTTATTACACCAATGCTTATACTTCAACTTATATAAAGCCCTCTTTCTATTCGACATACTCTAAGGATATTAATGGTCATGATTTTTCTATCATGGCAGGTTATGAGTTTGAAAACTATAGATATGAGTACAAATATCTATCAAAAAACCAGTTGGTTACAGACCAGGTTCCTTCAATCAGTACAGGTACTGGCACACTAAATGGGAATGATTCTAAGTATAGCTGGGGAACGCAGAGTGTCTTTGGACGTTTCAACTATAACTATAAGAACAAATACTTACTTAATGTAAATTTCCGTGCGGATGCAACGTCTAAATTTTCTAAAGACAATCAACTAGGAGCTTTCCCATCGCTATCGTTAGGATATGATATGGCAAAAGAGGAATATTGGCAGAATATTCCAATGGTAGCAGATGTTGTAAGCCAATTCAAACCTCGATTCAACTATGGATCACTAGGAAACCAGAATGGACTAGGAAACTATACAGATGCTGAGATCCTTCCAATCAATACGAATCTAGGTTGGATTATGGGAGATGAGCGCCCAATCTACACTTCTATACCAGGAATGATCAATACAAATTTAACGTGGGAGACGGTTACTACAATTGGTTATGGTTTAGATATTGCCATGTTGAATAATCGCTTCACTCTTTCTGCGGATTGGTACAAGCGCACTGTAGATGACCTACTAGGAACTGCTAGTGCTGATATCCCTGGTGTATTAGGAACCAATCCTCCTAAAGAGAACAATGCAGCAATTGAAACGAAGGGATGGGAGATCAATCTTGGATGGTCTGATGATATCAATGAGTTTCATTATTTTGCGAACCTTAATTTGTTTGGGTACAATAAGGTATTTACCAAATATAATAATGAAACGAAACTACTAAACTCAAATTTTGAAGGGAAACGTATCGGAGATATTTGGGGATATCGTGCAACGGATGGCTTCTTAACAGAAGGAGAAGCTTCAAATATGTCTTCAGACTACAACGGATCTTCTGAAGGATGGTATGACCAGTCTCAAATTAATTCAGTATGGGGTGCAGGAGACGTGAAATATGTTGACCAGAATGGAGATGGAATTATCAATAAGGGTAAGAACACGCTAGATGATCATGGGGATATGGAGATAATAGGAAATAGTATTCCTGATGTCCAATTTGGTATTAATCTAGGTGCATCATGGAGAGGTGTAGACTTTTCTATCTTCCTTCAGGGAGTCGCAGGGAAAGAGGTTTGGCTTGGAGGAAATACCTTCTTTGGAATGTCTGGAAGTGTTTGGCAAGCAACAGCGTTTGAAGAGCATATGGATTACTGGACACCAGAAAATCCCAATGCATACTATGCTCGACCATTAAGCAATAGATCTGGAAAAAACCAACAAGTGTCAGACAAATATTTACAAGATGCGGGATATCTAAGATTGAAGAATCTTCAAGTGGGATATACATTCCCAACGTCATGGACTGAAAGGGTAGATATTAAAAAGGCACGTATTTATTTCTCTGGAGAAAATTTATTAACATTTACCAAATTGAGTAGTGTTTATGATCCTGAAGCGATCAGTGGTGGTTATGGTGCAGGAAAGATGTACCCCCTACAGATGGTTCTATCAGGAGGAGTTAGCTTGTCATTTTAACGAAAATTGAAAATAATACAATAATGAAACAATTATTATATATATTCCTAGCACTTTTATTGACTGGAATAACAGCTTGTGAGAGTGTATTGGATAAAGACCCAATTGATTCTATTTCATCTAGTGATTATTGGACTTCAGCAAGAGATTTAGAGCTTTATGTAAATCAATTTTACCCAACACTTCCAGGTATTAGCGGATATAATGAGGGAACGGCAAGTTGGGACCTTAATAGCGATAGTTACATTCCTGGAAGAGGTTACAATTCTCGTCTAAATGGAGAGGTTACAGTATATGATGCAAGTGGATGGAATTATGGTAACATTCGAAAAGTAAACTACTTTATAGAGAATTACACAAAAGCTACAGGGCAACAGAATGATATTGATCACTTCGTCGGAGAAGCATACTTTTTCAGAGCAAAGTTCTATTTCGAACTCATGCAGCGTTTTGGTGAAGTTCCATTTATAGGAAAAGTTTTAAATCTTGATTCCCCAGAACTTTATGATCCTCGAACTGCTCGTAACGACCTTGCAGATTCTATCATAGAAGACCTTGATCTTGCAATTTCAAAAATGAAGGATAGAAGCAATGCTCCATCACATCGCCTAACAAAGGAGGTTGCTATGTTGTATAAGACTCGTGTTGCGCTATATGAAGGGACTTGGGAGAAGTATCACGAAGGGACACCTTATGGAGTTAAAGACGCAAACCCTGAAAAATACTTCAACCAAGTTGTGGAAACTGGAGAAGCTTTGATGAACCTGGGAACATGTGCCTTATTAAATACAGGAAATCCAGAATCTGATTACCATAACTTATTTTCTCATGGAACTAGCTATGATGGAGTTTCTGAAGTGTTAATGTGGAAGAAATATGATGTCGAGTTGGGAATTACTCACAATATTCAAAGATATTTACAATCTGAAGGAGTCAATTTTAACGGTATCTCTAAACGTATGATTGACACATATTTGGACATTGATGGGAAACCTATCGATAGCCGTCTAGATGTTCCGACAAGTGATATGCCTAATGGTGGAAGTAAGTTTGTGGATTATACTTCTATGACAAGCATTCTTAAGAATAGAGATCCTCGTTTGTCACAAACAGTGGCTCACGAAGGTGTTGTTCTGGTAGAGAGAGAAGAAAATACCATATTTAAAATGCCAACCCTATTTGGAGACAATGCAGAAATGGCATCTGCAACAGGATTCAATACGATGAAAGGATTGGATACCGACAGATACCAAGGGAGTGATAACTCACATAACTCAGGAACTACAGCCACAATATGTTACCGTTATGCAGAGGCTTTATTGAACTATGCTGAAGCTAAGGCTGAATTGGGGCAATTAGATGCTACAGCAATGGCTAAGTCTGTAAACCTTCTTAGAAATCGTGTAGGAATGCCAAATATGACGATCTCTTCTAGCAGCTGGTACCTAAAGGATGAATTAGGAGTAACAGCTGCTGTAGGTGCTGTACGTAGAGAACGTACTGTAGAGCTAGCATTGGAAGGGTTTAGATTTAATGACTTAATGCGTTGGAGAGCAGGAAGAATCATTAAAGGATATATTCCTAAAGGAACTCAGTATACTGGAAGTGATTATGATGGTAAATATATGGATGATTCGGAAAATAATATCGAAGACCTAAATCGTGTGGATAGCAATGGTTTTATTGACCCTTACCATGAGACCATATCTTCCAATGGAGGATACCAATTTGATGAGAGCAAAGACTATTTGATGCCTGTACCTCAAGATCAAATTGTAAAAAATCCTAACCTTACTCAAAACCCAGGATACCCAGGATTGTAGTAATCCTTTACCCTTACTTAATACAGAAACTCCACAGATATCTTGAAGAAAGATTTCTGTGGAGTTTTTTTCTTTCAGGGATTAAGTATGAAAAAAAACATGGTAATATATATTTTAAATTTCCTTAGATTCTAGATTGAATACCAATATTTAAGACAGAAACCAAGGATAAGGAAACCTAAATACGCAATAGATAACAGAGGAGTATTAGTTGATCGAAAGAATATAAGAGAACGCCCCTTAGAGGATGACAATAAAAGTGTCATAGATCATTGGGATGCTGATATTGTTATTGGAGCGAAATCACTAGTGTTAATAACCTTAGTAGGCAGAATATATAGTTGTACTTATGTTTATATTGCTAGAAGCAAAAATATTAAAGGATGTTTTCAAGGCGATTATGCATATGTATGAACGCTCTTCATTTTCCTGTATTTCAACAACTTTTGATAATAAGAAAGAGGTTGCTTGTCACAAGAATGTGGAGCAAGAGTGTAACACACTGGCCTATTTTGCTGATCCATATTCTAGTTGGTAAAGAGGTCTAAATGAGAACACAAATTGGCTTCTAAAACAATATTACCCTAAAGGAGAAAGCCTTGAATGAGCATCTGTTTAGAAGCTGTTAGATAACGAAAACAAACTCAATAGAAGACCTCGAAAGAAATTTAGATTCCATACTCCTATTGAATTTATTAACGATAATGTAAATAATGACGAAATGTGTTGCACCTCAATCTAGAATTCACGAAAAGGTATCCCTCTCGAATCATCCATAATGATTCGAGAGGTATTAGATTATAATGAGATGGTTGTATCAGAAAACTTTACTTTCTCGATATTGGTTAAAACATCAACACCATCGCGACCGGAGTGAGTGTCTTGAACAGTGGTGCTTCCTTGTGATTTTGTAATAACATATTCACTTCTAGGACCAATGAAGACTACAATATCATCTCCAGTATATCCATCAAAAGTATTATTACCCGAATTTCCTTTAAAGATATTATCTAATTCATTTCCCATTATGCCAGAATTATTATTTCCAGTAAGAGTTACATTTTTAAGAAACATCGATTTGCTTGTGTATACCTTATCTGCATTTTCTCTAATCCAAAAAACATCATTAAAGCTCGACGGCAATTCTGGGGTAAAAGTAATATAGGGAGGCAAGAATTTTTCAACCATTGCATAACCTAAAGCATCATTCGATCTCACCCCTTCTCTTGAATCAGCAAATGGATAAGCGCCGAAATGACTTTTTCCCGCTGGCACTTCCTCTGGGGTAAGAGATTTCCCTTCATATATCTTCGGTTTTACCTTCCATAAATTTAAGTAGTTATCATAAACACATATATAATATTCATTTGGGAAATTAGATGGTTCATTTTTAGGCCATCCCTTAAAACCTCGAGCAGCAGCAGCCTTTTCTGCAGCCACAATCTCTTTTTGATACTCTGGCAATACTTTTTTAATTCCGTAGTCATGAACAAAATGGAATATCTCTTCCCATGATGCATCTCTAGTTTTATGATTCAAGTAATCCTCGGAACCTTCCACTGTAATTTCATTGGCATGTTGATTTTGGACTTTTCCTCCAAGTGCATTCATCGCCGCCTGCATCTGAGGCGTTTCCATTGAATTCCAATCATTAGCAAAAAACAGTACTCCCCCTAAGTTGGCAATACTATTTGCAACAGCAGATTTGTCATTTCCATATTCGGATCCAGGAAAATTAGTCAAATAATGTTCTAAAACCTTTCTTCCTTTCACAGCCTGTGCATCGGACCACCCGTTCTGTATAAGAATATGAATAGGTTTTCCATTAGGAGCCATCACTTTTGTATATTTAGTAAATACCTTTTTAAATACATCTGGCATATTGGACGGCAACTCGACAATACCATTTGAATTCACACTGACATCAATACCTGTCGGAATAGGGGTAAGTTTGGGAACGACAGACGAATCCTGCTTTTTACAAGAGACACTCATCATTACTACATAGATAAATAAAATCACGATACTCTTCTTCATACTCATTGAATTTAACAATTAAACAAACATTCAACAGATATTTTTCAGTAATATGTAGATCATTAACACGTTTTCTTAATTAGTAACCATACGAATAAAAACATTACAGTTGTATATATAATTATTACAATAAATATTGATTAGTGAGAGGAACTCCAAGATAGATTACGGAATGTCTTGGGAGTACAATCGAATTTACGTCGAAAAGCAGTGGTAAAATGAGAAGGAAAGGAGTAGCCACATTGGTATCCAATATCTGAAATAGAAAGTGAGCTTTCTTGTAACAATCTCTTTGCTTCAGACATACGATATTCGAACAAGAATCCAAAGACAGTGTTTCCGAACAACTCTTTAAATCCCTCTTTCAGTTTCTTCTGATTAAGTCCAATCTCCTTTGATAATTCAGCGAGAGATAAAGGAGCATCATAACGACTCATCACCATCTCTTTTGCCTCTTGTAGCTTGATCACATCAAAGCGGTCTAGTTTACATCCCCCTTTCGCCTCACACTCCAATGAGTGATAGATCTGTTCATTCACTAGATTAGTCACCTTCTCTTCAATATATTCGGTCTCACTATTTCCCATAAAGAAACCATTACGTATTTGACTTATTAACATTCTCATCTGAGGCGTAATGCTATTGTGCCGATCCCATAACATGGCTTCTTCCCCATAGAGATATTTCTGATATAGCATCCGAAACGAACCTGTCGTTTGATCAATAATACGGTTTAATAAGGGCTCATTCAATATCGCACAAAATGAAGAGCAGAAGTGATTGGGTTTAAATGTTGTACGATTGTTTTTTTTATCGTTCATTGTCCATATGTTCTGACTATTACTTTTGACTAGAGTATCTCCATTGGCATGATGATAGACAGGATCTCCTTCTATCATGAAATGAATTGCAAAGATAGAAGAGTCGACCTCCTCTAACATGGTCACCTCTTCTTTAAACATACAATCACACTGCATCACAGAACATTGCGGTGTGTTTTTTATCGAAAAAGAGATATTCCCATAATCCACCTCTCCATTATAGTGATAATATTGTTTCTCTCGGTTTACATGTAATAACTTGACCTTATCGCTCTCTATCAATTCATCAACATTGCAGACAATTTTATACCTCATCATACCCTCATATATAATTAATAGTCCCTTATATAAAATAATTATAAATAAAAGAGCTATTCCTTTGCTTAAACAATTTGAACATAAATAATACACTATCAAAAATACAACAGGTATAATAGATTATACATCCCATAAAATAGGGATATTTTACTACAACAATCCAACGATGAAAAACTCATTATTTATATTATTAATATGGATGACCTTCACTATAAATCATAGTGAAGCACAAGTAAGAACCAAGAGATACACCGTTTATGGAGTGATAACAGACAAAACAGACGGGAAACCATTGGCAGGATGTTCGGTCTATATAAAAGCACTCCACAAAGGAACCACGACGGATGCCAATGGTCACTATAGTATCACCACCAACAAGCAATCTTTTCAAATCACATACTCCTTTATTGGCTATAAGACAGAGGAAGTTATATCTACACTCTCAAAAAAAAGAGTGATTCAAGATATGGCACTAGTCCCCTCTTCAGAGCAGTTGGGTGATGTGGTCATTACCGCTAAGTCAGAAGCTCGTAAGATTAGGGAGACAGCTCTTCCTGTTTCGGTTATCTCTATGAATGCACTCCAAGGAACAGTGAGCGACATCAATGAGGTCTTATCAAAAACAGCAGGGGTAAATATTCGATCTACTGGAGGAGTAGGGAGTGCTTCAAAGATCTCCGTTCGAGGATTAGAGGGGAAAAGGGTAGGTTTCTATATTGATGGTAATTCGATGAATGATAACTTAGATTTTGTAAGTATCAATGACATCCCTGTAGATCTGATAGATCGCATCGAGATATATAAAGGGATTGTCCCTGCTAAATTCGGAGGTTCCTCTATAGGTGGAGCTGTCAATATTGTACTAAAAGAGTACCCTCCCAAATACATGGATTTTAGTTATACAATCCGATCATATAACACACACCAAGTATCAACAGCTTTAAAGACCAATAAGAATGGATTCGAGATGGGCATAGGAGGATTCTACACCTATTCGGATAACAATTATAAGATGCAACTACCTTTAAGAAAGGGTCTAAACACACAAAACACCAATCAAATTACAGAGGTTACGAGAAATCATGACAACTATGAAAAGATAGGTATTGGAGGAGGGTTTAACTATAAGGCTGGGTATTTTGATAAATTAAAGATTGAGCCTACGGTAGTAGTAAGTTCAAAGCAAGTTCAAGGAATAAACTACCCTATTTTGAATGCACATAGCAAATCGACTGCTTTGATAGCAAAAGCAATATTAGAGAAAGAAGATTTCTTATGGGAAGGAATGGATTTAAACTTTGAGAATACATTCACACACTCCATCTATCAATTTGTCGACACAGCACAATACAGTTATGATTGGGAGATGAATAGACGTCCAGCAATAAGTGAATATGGTGGAGAGATTGGAAAGAATCCGAACAATTCGAACAATGTAAATCAATCCTTATTACAGCGCCTCAACTTAAATTATATCATTAACAAAAAGCAAAGTATCAATTTCAATTGGCATTTTCAGTATGCTAACGGAAAACCCAAAGACGAGTTAAAAGATAAAGCCATTGGATATCAAACTAATTTCAACAGTAAGATGCATAGCATTACGATTGGCGTTAATCATGAATATCACACTTTAGGTCAATTTTTCACAAACTCGGCCACATTGAAATATCACTATTATGATATAGACACACGTGCCATTGCACAATATGGAATGAGTCGTGTGAAAGATATCCAGATGAATAAGTCAGATTATGGCGTCAGCGAAGCAATACGTTTGAGATTCACTCCAGACTTTCTTTTCAAATCGTCCGTTGTATACGATGTGCGTATTCCTACGAACCAAGAGCTATTAGGAGATGGATATATTATTACCCCATCAGGAGATTTAATGCCAGAAAAGAACTTTGCTCTCAATGCGGGATGGATGTATACCAAAGAGAGGGGGACAAGAAAGTTAATCGAATTAGAATTTAATGCCTTCTACAATCACTTAGATAATATGATTCGATTCAAAGGAGGACCGCTTCTTAGTAAATATGAGAATTTTGGAACCATTGAAACGAAAGGGGTAGAGCTCGAAGTAAAAAGTGATGTGACCAACTTTCTATACCTATGGGGGAATATTACCTATCAAGACCTAAGAGATAAAAGAAAAAACCTTCCAAACTCTGTGGTAGTAAACCCTACCTACGATTCTAGAATGCCAAATATACCATACCTCATAGGGAATATTGGACTAGAACTACATCAATACAACCTTTGGGGAGGAAGAGGGCAAAACACCCGTCTTTATGCAGATGCCACTCTAACAGAAGAGTACTATTACGATTTCGAACAGAGTTCATTTCAAGAGCGCAAGATTCCAAGATCATGTAAAATCAATGCTGGATTAGAACAAAGTTTTGGTTCAGAGAAGATATTCTTCGTATTCCAAGTGAACAACCTTACCAATCAAAGAATCATGTCAGAATACAACAAACCTCTGCCCTTGAGAAATTATGGATTTAAAGTTAGATATGTCTTTAAATAACGAGACAGAGACAACTACATATTTAAATAAAAATATTGAACCCCTATTTTATAAAAGCAAAAATAAAAGTAATGAAGGAAATATTATTCGCAGCCATGCTGCTTGCATTATTCTCTTGTTCAAAAGAGAATAATAATGACGCTGCTCCTGTAAAAGGAGACATATTATTAGTTACCCGTATTGCGAATAGTGATGGTACTTCAGGGAGTGCATATATGCAATTACTTCCGAATACAGAGCCTAGAACTACGACAAACAAGACCTCTCTACCGGCATCATATTCAGTACCACCAGTTGTGATTGGAAACGAGATATATCAACTTCCAGGTTTTGGTATGCAGACAGACCTATTGACCCGAAACACAATAGAAGGAGATTATTTTTCTAAAGAGCAATCTTTCCTTCTTCCGGCCAAATCGGGAGCGGTATCTATTCTAAAACATAATAATAAACTCTATGTCTCTCTTATCTTTCTTGGCAAGATATTAATCCTTGATCATCAAAAGATGGAGAAAATTGGAGAGATTGATATGTCACAATATGGTATAGGGGATAAAAATCCGGACCCCGCAATCATGTTGATACGAGACAACCTACTATATGTGGGATTAAACCAAATGGTAGGTGGTTATACTCCTACCGCAGAGAGAGCCAAAGCCGATATCGCCATTATCGACACTAAAACAGATAAAATCCTTAAGATGATCACTCAAGAGGATGCACATTTTTCGATGCCTACCAAACCGGAGGCAGATGAAAAGTCTATCTTTATGGACGAGAAAAAGGATATATATATCAACTGTATCTCAGGATTTGGGGGCTTAAATCAAAAATCAGGATTCTTAAGGATTCAGGCCGGAGAGACCGAATTTGACAATAGCTATGCTTTAGATGTTACTACAACCAATATTAAAAATGGGAAACACTCTCCATCTTATCTTATTCACATTCAATACCATAAAGATGGGGTACTATATGCCACAGGTAATGTAGATCAATACTATAGTAATCCTCCTAGCTATACCAAAGACAAAACAGTAGGGTCTTACAAAGTAGATTTGTATAACAAAACAATTACCAAATTAGATTTGCCACAGAGCAATAACTTTGGAGCTTCTGTAAACATCATTGGAGACAAAGTATTCTTCGGGCTGTCTACTGAAACAGGAAATGGATTCTACACTTATGACACGAAGACAGAAGCATGTAGTAAGAAACCTATAATCAATACTACTGGATATCCAGCAGAGATCATCAAGATCAAAAAATAACCTCGAACTATACCATAATGAAAAAGGCGATCACTCTAATGATCGCCTTTTTATCCTATTTTCAAGTTTATCTTACTTTAAATAGATCCTCTCCTCTTTCGGATTGCATGAAGTGATACATCTGACATACATATCCTTCCAATCATCACATTTAACAATCGTTTTGACTATATAACACACTTTTCTAAAAAAAAATTAATCTTTTTTTATCTCTCGATAAAGTGCCATCGCAGTCTCCTTCTCTATCTGATGATCTATTATCTTATCTATAGAATATGAATCTGAAAGCCACCTGGAGGTATAGATTTTGTGAGGATCAAACTTCTCTCTCTGGAGCTCTGGATTGAATATTCTAAAGTAAGGAGCAGCATCGACTCCACATCCTGCAACCCATTGCCAATTTCCTACATTCGAAGCAGGATCATAATCGATAAGATGCTGTGCAAAGAGCTTCTCCCCTTCTCGCCAATCCATATGAAGGTCTTTGCATAAGAAACTAGCAGTCACCATACGAACTCTATTATGGATATAACCACTCTCGATTAAAGAGACCATTCCTGCATCGACGAGAGCATATCCAGTCTTTCCTTCAGCCCACCTCTGAAATAACACAGAATCATGGACCCATGACATCTTATCAAAACGTACATCGAAGTTATCCACTGCAGTATTCGGAAAGTGATAATACCAATGAGCATAAAACTCTCTCCATATCAACTCATTCCACAGAGTTCTTGATCCAGTCCATGCAGAAATAGCCAGTTGATCGATAGACAATACACCAAAACGAAGATAGGCACTCACTTTAGACACCCCGGGATCACGAGCAGGAAAATCTCTATTCTCTTGATAATTTTCCATCATGGCATCACTCCAATCATAATCATTTGAAAGGAATTTTCCATCTAATACAGTAGGAACCAATCCTAATCCGACTTCATGAACAGTCTGCATCTCACCCCAAGACAAATTAGTTGCATCAAAACAGCGTGTAGACATCTCTAGAATATCTTGCTCAAAACGTGCAGCACACTGTTTCATAAAAGGGGTATACTTCTTCAATACTTCTCTCTTTTTGGAGAGTATCTCTCCTGGTTCATAAAGCCAATTACCTCTATCGGAAATAAATTGTCCTCCCTTTTCGAGTACTGCATTTTTTATTTTCAAAAAGTCACCACTCTCATGAGGAGAGAGCGTCTGTTCTAGAAATACAGTTCGGAAATCGCCTTCATCTACAAGTCTTCTTATCACATGTAGTCGATCGCCTTCGACACAATGCAAAGTAGAATCAAAACGATTTAAGTCGTCACGAAGAGAGAATAGGGCTTCACGGAGAAACGCAGCCTGTTTCTCATTAACACCATGAGGCCATAAGTAATCCTCGTCCCAAACATATAAAAAGAGAACCTCACAACATCTATCTTTACAATTTTCTAGACATCTCTTCAGAAGAGTATGGTTATCTAAACGTAGATTTCTATCAAAAACAAATAAAACACGGCAAAAAGAGCTCATAAGTAGAAATTTTAGTCAATCTATTAAAAAAACATTTAAATACGTGGTTTGTTTCATCCCAATCTATACTTAAGATCCTCTAATCATGTAAATAGAATAAACAAAAGAGAGAGATACTTATAACATAAGATGATACGCAATGGATAGTTTTTAGAAGTGATGCATTTTTTCATTCTATTTCACACCCATTCACAACTCGCCCATTTTTCACATTTTCAACACCTTGACCCATAAAACTATTCAATATTAGGACTACCGTAATCGCATTTTAAAAACTCATCTCTTAGTTTTATTTTTTTATTAGTAACTTGAGGACTAAAATAAATCAAAGGATCAAACAGATGAAAAATTTTAGTTTTCAAAATAGTGTAAAGATTGTTTTTGGAAAGAATCAGATCTCACAACTTCCTACCCTTATCGAAGAGGGAAAGAAAGTAATGGTATTGTATGGTGGTGGTAGTATTAAGCGTAATGGTATATACGACCAAGTGATGGATAGCCTTAAGAACTATGAGGTAATCGAGTTTTCAGGCATCGAACCAAACCCTGTTTACGAAACATTAATGAGAGCCGTAGAGATCATCCGCAACGAGAAAGTGGATTTTCTATTAGCTGTTGGGGGAGGATCTGTATTAGACGGAACTAAATTTATCTCTGCTGCAGTGAACTTTAAAGGATATACTTGGGATATCATGGCTAAGAATGCTCCTTTAACAGAGCCAACACTTCCTATCGGTACTGTGTTAACATTGCCTGCGACAGGATCGGAAATGAATGCAAACTTTGTGGTTACAAACAAAGACACTCAAGAGAAACTTGGCATGAACAAACCAGAGGTACTTCCTCAATTCTCTATCTTGGACCCACAAGCGATGTTCTCTCTTCCAGAAAGACAGATAAGTAACGGTATCGTAGATACATTTATCCATACAACAGAGCAATATTTAACCTACCCTGATGCAGGATATCTTCAAGATAGACAAGCAGAAGGAATCCTTCAGACATTAGTTGAGATTGGACCTAAATATTTAGAGAATAAAACAGATTATGATCTAGCCTCAAACTTTATGTGGTGTGCTACCAATGCATTGAATGGACTTATTGGTGTGGGAGTTCCTCAAGATTGGGTAACTCATATGATTGGACACGAGCTTACAGCTTACTATGGGGTAGATCATGGCCAGTCTCTAGCTATCGTTCTTCCAGGAGTTCTCGAACTAAAAAGAGTAGAAAAGGCTGGTAAGATCATTCAATATGCAGAGAGAGTTTGGGGTATTACAGAAGGTACTGAAGACGAAAAAATCGATGCAGCAATTCAGAAAACTATTGACTTCTTTGAATCACTACAAGTGAAGACAAGACTTTCTGACTATGGTATCGACGGAAGCCGATTCCAAGATATTAAGAATCGTTTTGTTCGTCGTGGACTTACTGGTATTGGAGAGAGAGGAACTTTCACTCCTGACGATATTGTAAAAGTTCTTGAATTGAGAAAATAATCAACTTCATTAAAAATATACTACTCCATACACCGATCATAAATGTTCATTTTTTTCGAGTGCATGGGGTAGTTTTATTGCAAGCCCCTACAAAATCACATATCTTTGTCACTAAAATATACAGATCCACAAAGAATGCAGATAACCAAAGAGACTCAATTTAAGAAATTAATTGTTCATATTGTCGGGAACAAACAGAAAGAGGAACCTTTAAAGCTATCCCAAAGCTGTACCTCACTATCCCCTGATTTCTCTGAGACACTGCTAAACTTCTTTCTCTCTTCCTTCTCTACAGACGACACATTCCATTTTTCAGATGTGATAAGTAGTACAAAAGTACTTCCTAAGAAAATAGCAAAGATATTTGAGTCTCAAGCCGAATTTGAAAGAGACTCACAAGATATAGCACAGTTTCTATACGACTCTTGCAACCAACCTAACATCAAAAAGGGGGAACTATATGTAACCTATATTGAACACCTTCGCTATGGAGATCAGGAAGTCAATGCGGTTGGAATCTTTAAATCGGAACACAAGGAGACCTATCTAAAACTTAAAGAGACAACAGATGGATTTGAACTGAACAGAGAAGAAGGTATCAATCCACAAAAGATCGATAAAGGAGCATTGATTATAAATACGGATGCAGAGGATGGTTACCGTATCTTACTCATTGACAAAGTTAAGAAAAGTGATACTGCAAAGTTCTGGAAAGAGACCTTCTTAAATGCCAAACTACTTTGTGACGATTATGGTTTAACCAAACAGTACATGGATCTCACACGTAATTTTATTAATGATGTATGCCATGCACAAAATGAGATAGAACCAGTTCAACAAGTGGAGATTGTCTCCGAAACATTAGACTATTTCAACAATGCGGAGACTTTCGACAAGAAAGAATTTAAAGACAAAGTACTCAAACCTTATCCAGGGAAAAGAGAGCTGTTTGATGAATACCAAAAAGAGTGGGAGAAAAATAAAAAGGTAGAGCTCAAAGATCAATTTGAAATTACAGACAGTGCATTAGAGAAAGCCAAGCAGAGATTCAAACACGTACTTAAATTAGATACGAATTTCCATGTTTACATTCATGGATCACAAAAATTAATTGAAAAAGGATACGATGCGAAAAGAGGTAAATATTACTATAAACTCTATTTCGACCAAGAGCTCTAAACAGTTCGCCTATAGCAATATTTACTATTACAGTACTTATAATTCCTCAATAATAGGATTCAGAAATGGAGAAGCAGCAAAATTATCGTCATCTGTCTTTTTACCACAAACAACCAACATTAATTTCGAACATTCAGCATGTGCTCTTAACCCCAATATCTCATCTAATGCTGAGTTGTCATACTCTTCTACAGGATGAACGACCAATCCAAGTTCTCTAGCAGACTCCAACACCACACCTAATGTGATATAGATTTGTTGTTGTATCCATCTCTCTAACTCATCTGAAGACATCCCCTCAACCCAATGAGTTAAAGACTCCTCAAATTGCTTTAATGTGGTGTCAAACACATTATTTGTCTCTGAGAAATGTTGAATATAATCTCTAATATTATCTCTAGTAATAGACTCAGGAATCGTAACCACAAAAACGTGTGAGTACTCCATCGGGAGCGCATTATACACAAATGCTTTAATCTGATTCTTTATTTCATTCGTAGAGATTTCCAATATTCGGAAAGGCTGTAAAGAATAATTTATCCTTGAATTTAAGACCTTATATTTAAATTCAACCATTAAAGGCTCAGGAATATATTCCAATTTATCCAGCTCATTATCAATATACTTCCAATGCAAAAGCTTTAGAAACTCCATCTATAATCATTTATTATTTAACACAACAATAGTAACAATCCTCTATCAATCTAGCATAGTTTTTATGCAACTTTAATAAAGTATAGCAACTATTGTCAAATATAATAAAAAATATAGAATTATATTAAATACAAGAATAACCCTTACAATGGATCAAACTTTATAGCATGGAGATAAAAAGAAAAAAAGTAAACTGGTAGTTAAAAACACTACGATATAATCGTTTTCTTATATCGTAGTGTATCTATTCAAATCAATATATCTAAAGTCAAAGAGTTCGTTGGTAGAATAACTCCTCTCACACTGAACAAACAAGATTGGTGATTAAAATTCTGCAGCCTGAAAGATATTACTACCGATATTAATTGAAGCTTCATTGACACTTTGTGTGTCAGAATAATATCCTAAAGCTAACATTACTTTGCAGCTATATCCCTTCTTACGAAGTCCAAGCAATTCGTCCACAGCACATGGATCAAAGCCTTCGATAGGACAAGCATCAATATTTACTTTTTCGGCAGCAGTAAGAGCAACACCTAAAGTTAGATACGTTTGGTTCGTAGTCCATTGTTGCATCTCAGTATTAGACATACGATGTAGCCATCCTTCCATCATATTCTTATAGTTAGTCGAAATATCAATAGTCAAGTTTTGTACTGTAGAGAGGTTCGAAATATACTCTTCAATATCATTATCAGAGATACTATTTTTGCACGCAAAAATTAATAAGTTAGAACATTGTGATACCTCTTCTCTATTCCACGTATAAGATTTGATCTCTTCACGTAAAACATCATCATTTACTATGAATATTTTGAATGGTTGTATAGAGCTAGAAGTAGGGCTAGATTCAATTAGTTCTTTAAATTGGTGTAAGACGTTACTATCTATTTTTTTATTTGGATCAAAGCTTTTCTTCGCATATTTCCAATGTAAAAGTTCTAAAGTGCTCATATTTTTTGTAATTTAAGGGTATAACAAATCGAGGATGAGAAATCCTTTCAGGAAGCTCAACCAAACACATACTGACTTACACAAAACAACATAACATTACGTTTCTTCATGCAAAGTAATCAAATATAATTATCATTACAACTAGACCATAGACTATAATAACATATTTTAAATAAAAGATACTAAAATTACATTAACAATCTACGAACTAAATTCACCACAAAACACTAATAACTAACAATCTAAATCCACCACAAAACATTATCACAAAAAATCGATATCATTATCATTATTTTAACAGTTCTCTAATTTATAATCGTATTTCAAGCCATTCATCTGAACACATAAACCACAGAGGGATATAGATTAATTCAAATAACACGCATCAAAAGAATAGTATAGCCTATATTTATCAAATTTTAAATATGTACCGCTATGGTCTAAAAGACTAAGGTAAAGACATAAAATAGACTCTGAAACATATTCATATTAGAAATCCATAAATTATCTAAGAGAGGCTAACGACATAGATTGATCATCTCGTTTCAATAATAAGAGATAAACCTAAATTTAAGAAGAGCCTAAATTATAGGCTAACAGAAAAGGAAGTATTTCATTTTTATGATAACTCAAGGAAGTAAAGTATTCATTGAAGCCATCGTTTAAAGAACCACTCTACTTCCTTTGCAAAAACCAAAAAACAATTTAGCTTATCTAGCTTCAAAAAGCTGATCTAGTCCCTTTCTTACTTTTTTATCATATTGTGTTTGATCTTTTTCATCTCTAAATCCCAAGGTTAAAATCACTTTTGAAGAGTAGCCTGAATCTTGTAGTTCTAAGATTTCATCAAATGCAACAGGATCGAATCCTTCCATAGGACAAGCATCCACACCAATACTCGCACAAGTGGTGATAGCAGTACCCAAAGCCAAATAAGTTTGTCTAGAAGTCCACTCTTTCATTGCCTCGTCTTCCATTGAAGTCACCCATTGGTTCATCATATCCTGATACCCCTTTAAGTGTGCCATATCCACTTCGCGAACATTCGATATATTGTCTATAAACTCACGAACATCCTCGATCGATACGTTCTCTTTTCTAGCAAAAACCATCAAATGTGATGCTTCTACAATTTGGGGTTGATTCCAAGCATATGCTTGAAGTTTTTTTCGAAGAGCAATCTCTTCCACCACATACACTTTAAAAGGTTGCAAACCAAAAGAGGTTGGAGCAAGACGAATAGATTCCTTTATTGTAAGAAGTTCAGAATCGGTCAATTTCATTTCTGGTGCAAAGCGTTTCGTAGCATAACGCCATTGAAGATTATTTAAAATAGACATAGGATCTTATAAATATTAAGTTCAACGTATATGTATTATGAACAGGGCATTAGTAGAAAAAGTTCATACACGACGATCTAAAAAACGAATGAGCAGTGTCATACAAAACACCATTAATATTCCCTACATTGCTACCAATGACTAAAAAGAACCATTGGATGGATAGAAAGCATATCGTAATATTTGGACAGTCTGGAATGATTGGTAATTTGGTAACACAAAAATTAATCCAAGATGCCTCTTTTAATATCACTTCCATACAAAGAAAACAAGACCCACTGCTTCCCTCATATATTCAACAATACACGATAGACTGTATACAACAAATTTGTTTAAAAGCAGACCATGTAGTGATATGCATTGGTGCAAGACTTGAAAAAAGAGAACCTATATCCAATCTTAAAAAGGTCGATCTATTATTAGTAAATAAGATTGCAAAATGGGCCCAGACAATGCATATCCCCCACATTTCTATCATTAGCTCAATAGGGGCAGACAGATTCTCCACAAGCTATTACCTTAAAATGAAAGGACAGATGGAAAGAAGCATCCGAAAGCTATCTTTTGACTCTATTACATTTTATAAGCCTGCACTATTTTCCCCATCTCAAAGAGTAAAAAAACGATGGAGAGAATGGCTTCCATATCCTTTCTTATTCATATGTAAATACATCCCTCTTATGCAAAATTATCAACCAGTATGTCCCATTGCTTTTTCTAATAGAATCATTTCTAATCTAAAGCAAGTTCAGAGAGGTATTATTGAGATCAAAGGTAACGAGCTCACATAAAACAGTATTAACATTTATATAAAAAATAAAAAAGGCATGATTGTCACTAATAAGTACCAATCATGCCCAAACAGTGTTGTGTTGTGTATAATTCAAATATACACATCTTTTTTATTTTACTAAACATATTTTTGAAACACGATAATATTTGAGTCCGATAGAGTCGTATTTACAGGTACCTTATTAGAGTAAAAAAAACATAATAAACACCCAACATTCAGATTTATAACCAATAAGACAATCTCACAAAAAAAAGAGGGTTTAATGTAATATTAATAATAAAAAAATTATTTAATATTAATATTATATGTCCCCCCCTTAAAACAATCCCTTCCCAATAACCATCTTTGCAGATTTATAAATGAATAATTATGCACATTTTTAGACCCCACAAAAAAGTAAAAAAGTCATTATTCGTTTCAACATATAAACAAAATGAAAGGGCATCTTTAAAAAAAGAAAACCCCTTCATTTTAGAAAATAGCGTCACGCAAACACGAAATAAAAAGAATCAAATCACGACACCCCTATCATTTAAATTGACTCTAATCATATCATTGAAATATAACCATACTCCTAACAATATGCGCCAACGCTATCCATGCAATGCTCTTTAAATTAAATAATACAAAACCTTAACTGTTATCGATTCTTAAAAGTAGAAAGCCCTGCAAATTTTGCTGCTTCTCCTAAATAGCGTTCAATACGTAACAATTGATTAAATTTTGCAATTCTTTCACTACGACATCCTGAACCTGTCTTTAAGTGACCAGCTCCAACAGCTATAGTCAAGTCAGCAATAGTGGTATCTTCAGTCTCTCCAGAACGATGAGAGATAAAACAATTATAACCATTTTCGTAAGCCAACTTAATGGTCTCAAAGGTTTCAGTAAGCGTTCCAATTTGATTTACCTTAATCAAAATAGAGTTCGCAATGCCTTTATCAATTCCCTCTTTCAATATCTTAGGATTGGTACAGAAAATATCGTCTCCCACGAGTTCCACTTTCTCTCCAATTCGGTCTGTTATTAGCTTCCAGCCATCCCAATCGTTTTCAGCCATTCCATCCTCTAGAAGAACAATAGGATATTTATCTACCCATGACTCCCAAAGGTCCACCATCTCTTCAGATGTTTTGTAAGATCCATCCGACTTAAAAAAGTGATACTTTCCATCTTTCCACATCTCACTAGAAGCAGGATCAATACAGATTGAGATGTCCTCTCCTGGAGTATAACCAGCATCTTTTATTGCTTCGATAATCACCTCCACAGCCTCTTCATTGGATTTTAGATTCGGAGCGAAACCTCCTTCATCTCCAACGGCTGTATTATATCCTTTCGATTTTAACACCTTCTTTAAATGATGGAAAGTCTCAATCCCCATTCGAATAGCCTCTTCAAAGCTATCCGCATGATGAGGTGCAATCATAAACTCCTGAAAGTCTACATTGTTATCCGCATGAACACCACCATTTATCACATTCATACAAGGCACTGGAAGAATAAACTCTTCCCCAAAAGCGAAATACTCAAACAGATGTTGATCATAACTATGAGATAGTGCCTTAGCAAAAGCCAACGATACTGATAGTATTGCATTGGCACCCAATTTTGATTTATTTGGAGTACCATCCAAATCGATCATTAACTTATCTACCTCTTCCTGACTAGCAATATCCTTTCCAACAAGGGCATCCGCTATCACAGTATTTACATTTTCAACGGCCTTTAGAACCCCTTTTCCTAAATATCGTTTAGGATCTTCATCTCTCAACTCACAAGCTTCTCTCTCTCCTGTAGAAGCTCCAGAAGGAACAATGGCACTTGCGTGTATTCCATTATCCAAAGTAACCCAAGCTTCAACGGTAGGATTACCACGACTATCTAAAACCTCCTGTGCAAAAATATCTTCTACCTTCATATGACTAACAATATTAGATTTTAATAGGTATAACAACTTGAAGACTGAAAAGATCATAAAAAAGGCAGAATTAACATTTCATTTTATATCTCAACGTAAAACAACCCCTATCAAAAATAGATATAGACGCAATTAATAAGAGGAAATCACACACTAAAATTTCAGCATATCAAATAATATTCACCCCAATAAAGTTGAATGAATTCAAACAAAATAAAACTGCTTTATGTTATTAGTATTTAAAGACGATACAAAAAACATATACGAAAGTATGAGCAGTAAAAAATGGGGAGACCTCTATCCGAACATTCAAAATATCAATTCTATTCCTGTCATCTTTGGATTGACACAAAAGATTATATTATTGGTTGTTTCTTTGTATGTAGGAAATGCTCTTGCATTAGATAAAGTCACTAAAATATCGATCTTTTACACCATCCTATTTTATATATTTGCTTCCGACCCAATTGCACCACTTCGTTTCCGGCTAAAATATTTTAGTTATCTCTTTCTATCGTTTCTATCATTATCCATTACTCGTACCTATATACCAAATACAGCCTTTTTTAACTCGACCCTTATCTTTATCATTATTATCATATCAATCGGAATATCCAAATCATTCACTTTTAAAAATCGATTTCATTATGCAGTCATCATAGGTTTCACCTTTTTAAGCAGATTTGAGATCATCGACCACACTCCATCTCTAATTTTCGGGACTTCCATTGGATATGTCCTATATATCTTTACCACCACTCTCTTTTTCATCTTTTCATGGGGTAGCAATCATCTAAAGAAGATACCCTCAACAGATGTTGGATACCAATGCAGCAACCCTAAATACAAAGAGTGTCTATCCATCAAAGACATCTGTTCAAATACCAAACATTTATGGAATCGACTATCAATATTTAGATTCTGGATCGCTCTTACCATCTCTTTTATTGTTATGGAGTTTTACGATATCTACTATGCATGTTGGATACCGATCACTGTTGTCGTACTCTTTAATCCAGCACCAGAGATACATAAATATCTACCTAAAACCATTCATCGTTTTGTAGGAACGATAATAGGTGTTATTCTTTTCAATTTTGCGCATCACCTCCCCTATTCTCACATGATGGTAGATCTACTCATGGCTGTAAGTTTTATCATGATCATCCTATATTTAAGTAGCGACTATTTTATTGCAATCATTTTCATGACCATTATTGTCATTGGGAGCATTACTTTAAGACAACCAAATCAAGTAGAGATGATAGAATACGAAAGAATATTATACACGTTCTATGCAATCGGGATCACCTACACCGTCAACCTCTGTGTCTATATCATACTACGTATTAGAAATAAAGTTTGGCAATCCAATCATAGAAAAGAGAATTAAAAAAATCTACAAAAGTGAAAGATCATAAGAATTGATACAAAGCTAGAACTATACTTAGAAATAATCCTGTCAATGAACACTTTATTTCTTTTAGTTGTTTACAAGTAAAATTTAAAAGCAAAGCATATGAAAGATCATATTGGACTACTGAAGATAGACCATCACGAGGCCCTATTTTATATATTGGGAGGACTAGAAGAAGGTAAAACATGGAAAGATATTCCATCAGACCCAAGGCTTAGAAGATGGCATATGCACCACAAAAAAAGCCTCAAATTAAAAGGACAGAACAATCCTGAAGACCATAAATTCTTCAAAGAGATTATTTCGGAAATAAGAGATTGCAAATCGATTATCTTAGTGGGACACGGCAAAGGAAAAAGTAATGAAGCCGAATCTTTCCATAAATATATGATAGAACACCACAAAGATCTTAAGGAGTTAGTGATTGCAATCCTCAATGAAGACAATCATGAAACAGAAAAGCAGATGCTTGCAGAAGCAGATGCAATTATTGGTGAAAAACATTTTGGACACCATAATCACAAAGAATAACCATCTCTATTCTATAGTGTAAAGGGCAAATCTATAACAGGTCTGCCCTTTTATATTTTAATCAAAACCACCAAATCACCACACGACATCGTGAACAAACATTTCTAAGAATAAACTCGTCTTTATCCGACCAAACAGTCTATTCATCATACGATAACTATAACCCTATTTATTACCATCTCATTTTAATAAAAAACAATGAGATAGAAACACGAAATCATGCAACTTCATAATTCTACATAATAAGAGAGAAGCGTTACAAAATCAACACCTCTCTCCATTAATAGCCCCAACACAACATTAACAACATTCTAACAAAACTATCGAACTATAGCAGTCCATGTTTGCAATTAAAAAACTAATTAACATACTCAACAAACAACAAAAGTTGGGGCCGAACAATTAAACCAAAATTAAAACACAAATAAAACAACTACTTATAAGCTCCAGCGGAATAGTGTAGTTCATAAGAGTGTGAATATATCTCAAACACTGTTCCAAAAGGATCTTCCACATAACACATACGGTAAGGCTTCTCACCAGGGTAATATTCCCTTATAGGCATTCTTTGTTTTCCTCCCGCTTCCACCACTTTCTGAACCAATCCCTCCACATCAGGATCTTGTATGCAGAAATGAAATAGGCCACTTCTAAAAGGATCAAATTCTGGTTTACGATCTTTGCTTTCCTTAAATTCAAAAAGCTCGATACCAATACGATCCCCTGTAGACAGATGTGCAATCTTAAAGGTCCCCCAACCACCGTTAAACACGTCAATACACATCTTTCCTATTGCAGTCTCTGTCTCTTCAACAACTAAGGTAGGCTCCATCAAAACATAGAAACCCATCACCTCTGTATAAAACTTCACGGCCTTCTCAATATTTGGAACTGTAATCCCAATGTGAGAAAACGTCTTTGGATATACTTTATTTTTATCGCTCATAAATCTTACTGATTCTATGTATTTAGGGAACACCTCAAAGCGTTTAATTGTTTTCAACAAATAAACGGTTAAAGCCATAAAACATTCTATTTTAATGATATTTCACAACCATCGTCAAACAAAAGATCACCATATAATCGAAGAAAACAAGATGAATTCTCATCTAAGAATTGACTATAAAACACAAAAGTTAATAAAACAAAATGCCCTAAAATTTGGATTATATAGCAGATTAAAGAACCCAAAAATCATGACTCGCACTTTTTCTAATGAAAAAGGCATATTCATTTTTCATCCAATATAGTGATTAAAGAGTTCACAATTTACACTCTACCATGAACGATAACATAATCATTCGAATAGAAGACTTTATCACACAAAACAGCCAAACACCTAGTTTACAACTCATTTATATTGAAGCACAATTACCTCACAAACATTGGACCCTTCAACACAAAAACAGAAAAACACAAATACTTCTACCCTATTTGTCGGCTACTTTGTCCATGGTTTGTTCATGGTTTGTTCATGGTTTGTTCATCGATTCTTCATCGATTTGATGGAAAATCGATGGAGATACCATGCACAAAATTCGAACCATATATAAGTAATGTACGGATCAATCAACCATGAAACAATGACCTATTTGCATTCGGGCACTGTCCCGAAAAGTGTGTAACACTGTCAAAAAAAGGTATTATACGGTATCTTTTCAAAGTGTATGCGATGAATGAAGAGGGCTTATTCGGCAATAAATATCAACAGGATAAAGCTTCCAAAGAGGTATATTACATCATTACGATTCAATGTTCCTAAAGAAGATAGAACTCAAACTTGACAAATAGAACAGATATAAAAAACATGACAAAAAACTTATTGCATAAATATCTAGAAATAGGTACATTAGATCATTATAATAACCCAATCATTTGGAAAGAGTTACTTGCATTTAATACAGCCTTTTTTTTTCTAGTAGAGAAAAAGAAAGAAATCCCTCTTGATGATAGGTAGGCCTCTTTCCAAATTACATTTTAATATATGCATAATGAACAAGACGATTTCAACCCTCTCAATCCTGTTATCCCTGACCGTCTCAATCCATGCTCAACCGATCTCGAAAGAGAACAAAAAACAGATAGAACATCTCAAAAAGGTTGCCTTAGAAATAAATGAATTCTCCTTCTATTTAGGAACCCAAGGCGTTCATCAGATAAAGGAGAGAGGAGAAGAAAAATCAAAAAAAGTCGTCCAACTAAACCAAGACGATTTGGCGACCAAAATCGCGTATAACTATAGGGGATACAAGACCACTAAAACCTATAGCTATCACTTTCCCAATAACCACACCCTTGAGGTTCATGAAACATATAACGCTCCTAAAGAGAGCCAGGCATTTTTACACAAAATCTATTTTAACCATAGGCAAGAACTAATCGGTTTCGAGATCTTACAAAACGATAAAGTCATACTACAAGGGAAAGAGTTTCGATACAAAAATAATCGATTGGTATCCTATAAGAGAGGTGGGGGAAAAATTGGGTTTGACACGGTTCTTCTGACCTATAACAAGGACAATCAAACAATCAAGAAAACTAAAAACATCAGGATCAATGAACGTGATGTCACCTCCATTACTCTTTTCAAATATAATCATTTGGGATTTCTGACCGACTTAATATTCACCAATGACTTCGTTACCCCAGGAGAACAGAAGACGGAAAAACATCTTAAATACAGTGATTTTGACGTACATGGCGATTGGCAAAAGGCTGAGTGGATCCACAACAATTCAGCATCTCTAAGTGCAAAGAGGAAACTAAAATAGCTTTCCATATTCCATGTTTATTTTACTCATTCCCACCAACATACAGATCAGAAGAAAATGGAGCGCAACACAAATAAAGATGTTCACCATGCTACATTGTCAACCCTTAATATTTACATATTTTTACACAAATGAATCCAATAGCTCTTTTTATTAAAAAAAAATCTTTAAATAATATATGAAGAAATTTATCATCGCATTCTTTACACATCCATTGGTTATAGCTCCAATTGTGGGGGCTATTGCATTGGTTATAATAAAATATGCATTTGAAAAAAAAGATGAAAGAACAATGCAAAACTGTTATTATTCTATTGCTCATATAACAGAACATTATAAATATGGAGAACAATCTAAGAGCATTGGATCGACTGGTGGGTCTCAGCCATCTGTTGATTTCGTTTTTCAATTTAATGGAAAAAGTTATAGTAGTAACACTAATACCTCTGGTTTGAATAGAACTATAAAAAAAGGGGGAAAGTATTTACTTATAATACGTAAGGACAACATTAAAACAAACATAGTAAAGTTTAATTATCCTATAAAAGACAGCACCGATTTTTAAAAATATGTAAAGGAGTTTGAACAAAGACGTATAGAAAAACTGAATACAGATGAATAAAGTAAAAAGCCTCAGGTCACTCTGAGGCCTTTTACTTTATACCGTAATTCCGCAACTTCTTCACTTTGAAGTACAATTTAAAATAATTACGTGACATTTTCTGATTTGGTACGCACTCCTATTACCTTAAGGACTATTTGTTTATCAATCATAATAAAAAGAACATACTTTCCCCTACCCATCTATATATTCAGGCTATTGATCAGTCACCTGTTGCAATCTCCGTAAAATATAAAGTGTAAGTTTGATAAGATTGACTACCTCCCGAAAAAAGTTGTATTATTACTGCAAGTATCTGACATTCACAATATAATATATGTGTAAAAACGAGGAAAGCTAGATTAAAAATGTTATTTTAAGTGTGAAAACATAATCATTTAAAACCTAGCTCATGAACAAGATACTTACAAAACAAATACAGAACAAGCTAAGTCTATATTTTTGTAAATTAAATAGTCATTTAACCAAACCAGAATTACGTTGTACACGTGAGATAACAACAGGTATTCTTAAGACAGGGTCTGTTATTATCAATCAAATAGCAACAGCTATAGGGGATTCTATAGACAAACAACAAACGACCAAAAGGCTTCGAAATCATTACAATAAAAAAGGTTTCTTTTTAAAACTTCTTAGAGGCCATATGGATTGTGTGTCAGATACAATTCATGAAGGAGACTACATTCTATTTGATGGATCAGATATTCAAAAGAAATATGCTAAGACCATGGAAGGTCTGGATTTTGTAAAAGATGGAGATGAGAAAAATAAGGTTGGATTAGGTTATTGGCTTATGAATGTTGTACATATTGATAAGGCCAATAAGATGACACCTTTGTATAATAAGCTGTACAGTTTCGATCATGGAGCCAAGAGTGAAAATAATGAAGCAATCGAAGCATTAAAAGAAGTAGATAATGCTATTTCAAAGAATGTAACTTGTGTGTTTGATCGAGGATTTGATCGTCAGATTATTAAGGATTATGTTGTTAGTCAACAAAATAACTTCATAATCAGATTGAAAAAGAATACCAAATTAATATACAAAGGCAAAGAAACTACTGTATCTACAATTGGGAAAAAGATTCCATTCTTCATGGAATTAACTGCCAATAAAAGAGGCAAAAACAAAAGTAAAAAGATAAACTTTGAGTGTGGTGCTGTTAAGGTTAAATATAGAATAAAGCAGAGGGAATTTGAGCTATGGCTTGTTGCTACAAAACGCAAATCAGGAGGGAAATGTTGGTTATTAACCAACTCACCTAAGCATACAATAACAGAAGTTATTAGTGAAGCTTTTCAAGCATATGGCTTTCGTTGGAAAATAGAAGAATACCATAGACATATCAAATCAAGCTATGATTTAGAGAATATACAAATAAAGAAGTTTGATGGACTGCAATGCATGTTGGCAATTTTAACCATTGCAATGGGAATCCTTTATAACACATTAGAGTCCATGCATCTAAGGTTGTTGCTAGATAGCAAAATTAAGATACTTGATAAAAACAAGGTATCTGAACTCAGAAATTTTATCTATTATAAGATAAGTACGATAATTAAAATTTTATTGGCAAATGCTTACACAAAACATATAATACAGAGTAAACAGACACAAGTAGACGTCGGACAAATGAGACTCAATCTAGATTTCTGACTAAAAAACGGGAGGTAGCCAATTTGATAAGAAAGATGGAGAATTCCTAAATTGGATGTAGATAAATGCATAATTTGTTGCCTTCCACTTGTCATGAATTTAGCAATGACACTGATGACCCTAAAGATAAATTTCTTAATTCTAGACTCTTTGTCAACACCTTACACAACGCTACTAAATAGTGCAACGAGCCATCTATACATAATCCTCTTTGATGTAGGATACACAATCCATTCTTGCATATTTAGGCATGAGACCCTTTTCTGATAAATGATATCTTGTGACAAGTTGCTTAAAAGCTTAAATAGTGAAAGTACTTACCTAGCATGATCCCCTTTTCGGAAATGCAACCCTTAATTCATGATTTTACTAAGTCGTATGAGCAATACACCCTACCAACTTTTAAGTATTTCCTTTGAATATTTATATGAAGATAAAGCATGAGCAATCGGGCTTTCTTCATTTATAATGCAGTAATTATTAGCATTCACACGGATACCCATATCAACCATAAAACGAAATATTAAAGAGCACCCTACAAAACAAAATTGTAGATCTACTTGTAATATATAAATTATAGGTTGTAATAATTACACCCTTTAGTATCATAAATTTTAATGATCTATCTATAAATTATATCGAATACGATTCTTGGGCTTTAGATATCTATATCCCCTATATTTGACAGAGAGACGTACGAAAGAGAGTTCTTTTTACTGGGATCATTCATTTTAGAGGACCTCTTTCCTCTATTAAAGCAAGTGATATGAAACATCTCAAAATGAATAAAATACACGTAATTAATATATACATATTTAAATAATTAATTAATGGATAATCATTCTAAAAAAGGGAAGTGTCCTGTAACGCATGGTGCAAATACAGAGGCAAATGACTCTGTAATGAGCTGGTGGCCCAAAGCATTAAATTTAGACATTCTTCATCAACATGACTGTAAAACAGATCCACTTGGAGAAGATTTTGACTATAAAGAGGCATTTAATCGATTGGACCTTGATGCAGTCAAAGAAGATCTCAAGGCATTAATGTCAGAAAGTCAAGAATGGTGGCCTGCAGATTGGGGGCATTATGGTGGATTGATGATACGTATGGCATGGCATAGTGCAGGAACCTATAGAGTAGCCGACGGTAGAGGAGGAAGTAACACTGGCAATCAACGTTTTGCGCCTTTAAATAGTTGGCCTGACAATGCGAACTTAGATAAAGCACGACGTCTTCTATGGCCTATCAAAAAAAAATATGGTAACAATCTGTCTTGGGCCGACTTGATTATTCTAGCAGGGAATATGGCCTACGAATCGATGGGATTCAAAACATACGGTTTTGCAGGTGGTAGAAAAGACATTTGGCACCCTGAAAAAGATATATACTGGGGGGCTGAAAAAGAATGGTTAGCAAAAGATAGATATACAGACAAATCGAAAGAGACAACACTTGAGAACCCTTTGGCTGCTGTACAAATGGGATTGATATATGTCAACCCAGAAGGGGTAGATGGGAAACCAGATCCTCTAAAAACAGCACAGGCAATGAGAGTCACTTTCCAAAGGATGGCAATGAATGACGAAGAGACTGTGGCACTTACTGCAGGAGGACATACCGTGGGAAAAGCACATGGGAATGGAGATGCTTCAACACTCGGTGTTGAGCCTGAATCTGCTGAAGTACAAGAACAAGGATTAGGGTGGATTAATCCCAATGGAAATGCAGAAAACACAGTAACAAGTGGATTAGAAGGCGCATGGACAACCACTCCAAACCAATGGAACAACACATACTTCTACCTACTACTTCATTATGATTGGTGGATGACAAAGAGCCCAGCAGGTGCCAGTCAGTGGGAGCCTATTAACATAAAGGAAGAGGATAAACCTTGGGATGCCCACATTCCAAACAAAAGACAAAATCCGATGATGACCGATGCAGACATGGCTCTAAAATTCGATCCTCAATATAGAAAGATATCAGAACGTTTCTATAAAGACCCTCAATATTTTGAAGAAGTCTTTGCCAAAGCATGGTTTAAGCTTACTCATCGTGATTTAGGTCCAAAAAGTAGATATTTGGGAACAGATGTGCCTAAAGAGGATCTTATTTGGCAGGATCCAATTCCTTCTGTTCAATACAATCTCGGAGAACAAGAGATTGAGGTACTAAAAGAGAAATTACTACATTGTGGACTATCTTCAACGGACCTAATCAATACGGCATGGGATAGTGCAAGGACCTTTAGAGGCTCAGACTACAGAGGGGGTGCTAACGGCTCTAGGATTCGTCTCTCTCCTCAGTGCAATTGGGAGGGTAATGAACCAGCTCGTCTTCAAAGAGTATTAAAAAAACTTACGGAAATACAATCAGAACTAGACTTCGAAATAAGCATTGCCGATCTTATTATTTTAGGTGGATCTGCTGCTGTAGAAAGAGCAGCAAACCAAGCAGGTGTAAATATTAAAGTTCCATTTACTCCTGGACGAGGAGATGCCACAGCTGAGATGACCGATGCAGACTCTTTCTATGTCCTTGAGCCACTACATGATGGTTTTAGAAATTGGCAAAAAAATGACTACGCAGTCAAAGCAGAAGAGATGCTTCTTGATAGAGCTCAATTGATGGGTCTAACAGCACCAGAGATGACTGTTCTAATTGGAGGAATGCGTGTTCTAGGGACAAACCATTCTGAAACAAACCACGGAGTTTTTACTGAGAGAGTTGGAGTCTTATCTAATGATTTCTTTGTCAACCTAACAGACATGAATAATAGATGGGTCCCTATTTCAAAAGATCATTATGAAATTATTGATAGAAAGACAGAAAAAGTAAAATGGACCGCGACAAGAGTTGATTTGGTCTTTGGATCCAACTCTGTTTTGCGTGCTTATGCTGAACTTTATGCACAAGATGACAACCAAAATCGGTTTGTTAAGGATTTTGTTCATGCATGGTGTAAGGTAATGGATTCCGACCGATATGATATTAAGTAGTTTTTAAAAAAAGATTTATGAAGACAACCTAGGATAACTCCTCATTCTAAATGAAGGAGTTATCCTATTATTTTCTTTTTCTATAAAATCAAGAATGTGCAACATTTAAGAGAAAAAGATGGTTGTTCATAAAAAATGACTCTATCCATAATTGGAGATGCGAACACCGCGACATCTATGGATCAAGATCATCTACCTAGAATGAGATATAGTATTTCGGATCAGAAATGCGCACCATCTCTTGACGTGTAGATGCTGTTCCTGAGAAATTAAAGATATAATATCCTTTAGAATCAAACATCATCTCCATAAAGTTCTGAGATGCTTTGCTATTCCTCACTTTGTCAATAAGTTGTTTCTTTTGGGCTTCAACCGCTGCTTTTGTTAATGAAGGGTCATCCACAAAAGCCTCATAATCCCCTTCGACGAATCGAATTTTAGAAGTCTCAAACTCATCAATAGAGTAATGTTTTACTACAATACCATCCCCACTATAAAAAAGGAATCCCATATCATAGTCGACCAACACCCCACTACTATTTTCTTCACTATAGTCATTAGAGAACATCAACATAGAGAAAGCGGTTTCGCTTAACATTGCGTCTTTCAAAGAGACATATTGGATATGCAACAAAATATCGGACAATTAATTAAGCCACATTAAAATATTTCTGTTTCCCAAATTCGAGAGGAGTCAAATAACCAAGTGTTGCATGTCTTCTCTGTCTCTTTTTAGAGATAACCACCACTTCTCCTTTTATTTTGAAGGAAAGATCCGTTCCCTTAAGAACAATATTCAATTTATCAGAGATCGAAAGAGGCTTCTGTGAATCCTTTGGAATAACCACATGATAAGCCTCAATCTCACTCTTTGTATAAAGAATTATGTTAATATAGAACTACTAAAAGCTACAATATTCCTATATACAATGACAAAATGCTTATTTATAATTATCCGCAGATTATTAATTACATAAATATTATTGCACACTCACAGATTTATCAACTCTTTTGAGTAGTCTGTGGATAATTATTTCTATCATCAGATTACATCAAACATCACAGATATTCTTCAAGAATAGATATCTGTGGAAATCTGTGGAAATCTGTGTAATCTGTGTAATCTGTGGATAATTATTTCTGTCATCAGATTACATTAAACATCACAGATATTCTTCAAGAATAGAAATCTGTGTAATCTGTGGATAATTATTTCTGTCATCAGATTACATCAAACATCGCAGATGTTCTTCAAGAATAGAAATCTGTGTAATCTGTGGATAATTATTTCTGTCATCAGATTACATCAAACATCGCAGATGTTCTTCAAGAATAGAAATCTGTGTAATCTGTGTAATCTGTGTAATCTGTGTAATCTGTGTAATCTGTGTAATCTGTGTAATCTGTGGATAATTATTTCTGTCATCAGATTACATTAAACATCGCAGATGTTCTTCAAGAATAGATATCTGTGGAAATCTGTGTAATCTATGGATAATTATTTCTGTCATCAGATTACATCAAACATCACAGATATTCTTCAAGAATAGAAATCTGTGTAATCTGTGGATAATTATTTCTGTCATCAGATTACATCAAACATCACAGATATTCATCAAGAATAGATATCTGTGGAAATCTGTGTAATCTGTGGATAATTATTTCTGTCATCAGATTACATCAAACATCGCAGATATTCTTCAAGAATAGATATCTGTGGATAATTAAATCTTGCCCTCTTTACTTAGATAAGCCAAAGACAAACGGATACGATAATAGTCGACCTCGCCTCTCAAGAAATCATATAGAGGTTTGGTTTGCAACTTCTCTCCGGTAACCTGCACCGCTTTGAGCACTTGTACCACATCCTCTTTGTCGATATAACGAAAAGGATCGACAGCAAATCCTTGCTGATACAAAAAGGCCAAGTGAGAATATACAGTCATCACATTCATGCCTCTCAGCTGTCCAATCATCGCCACATCATACCCTTTTTGATACATATCGAAGGTCAATTGATAGGTAGAGGTTGTTTTGCGTTGTGCCTGCTTAAACTTAGAGATCTCCTCTAAGATCTCCTCTCCATAGGCATCATATTTCACCTTTCCGACCCCGGAGATAGAGAGTAAGTCAATCATACTCTCTGGTCTCGACACCGCAATTTCTCTTAGCGTCGCATCATTAAACACCAAGTATGGAGGAATTCCTTTGTTTCGAGCCATTTCAACACGCCACTTACGAAGATATTCAAACAGTTGGTTCCAAGGTTGGCTTTTTTGGGCTTGCTCTTTGGTATAAGTTACCTTAAAACGTTTCTTTCGAATCTCTGGAGCAACCAGTTTAACAAGTCCCACCTTTTTGTCTTCAAAAAGCACTTTTCGTGCCAATTCAGTCGTTCGCAATGCATTGTTACGATCGTAAGCCACCTCCACCAAACCAAGGTGCATCATCTGACGAATATACTGTTTCCAATCGTCCTCCACGATATCCGCTCCTTTGCCATAGGTCTTAATACGATGGAAACCATGATCTATCAGCTCTTTCTTCTGCGATCCTCGAAGGATATCCACCACCATCTGGGTAGAGGCATTCTCTTTGGTACGCATCATTGCAGAGAGGGCCTTTTGGGCAATAATCGTTCCGTCAAACTTCTTGGGTGGGTTTTTGCACACATCACAATTACCACAATCTTTATCTAAATATTCTCCAAAGTAGGATAGTAATATCTTTCGTCTACAGATATCTGATTCAGAGAAGGCTTGCATCTGAGCCAATTTCTCTAGGTTTAATGCCACTTGACCACTCTCCTCCGCAAATTTACGAAGGGTAATAATGTCGCCTAAATTGAAATATAGGAAAGTATCAGAGGGAAGTCCATCACGACCCGCACGACCAATCTCTTGATAGTAACCTTCTACATTTTTAGGAAGGTTATAGTGCATCACCCATCGAACATTCGACTTATCAATACCCATTCCAAAAGCCACTGTAGCACAGATTACTAAAGTATCGTCGTTAATAAAACTATCTTGAACACGCCCTCTTTGTTCGGCAGACAATCCCGCATGATAAAAATCGGTATGTAGCCCTTTACTATTTAGTTTTGCAGAGAGACGCTCACAACTTTTACGGCTCATACAGTAGATAATACCAGCATCATTAGGGCGCGAACGGATATAGTCGAGAATCTCTCTATCCTTATCTTTAGCTCCTACTCCAACACGTACTTCAAGACTCAAGTTTGGACGATTAAAAGAGCCTAAGAATATTTTAGGTTCACGAATACCAAGCTGGGTAATGATATCATTTCGTGTCGTTTTATCCGCTGTTGCAGTAAGCGCAATGACAGGAAGGTCTGGGAAAGTATGCTTAATCCATTTCAACTGTTGATATTCAGGGCGAAAATCATGTCCCCAACTAGAGATACAATGGGCTTCGTCCACAGCTAAGAGAGATACATTGAGCATTCCAAAGATTGTTTCGAAACTACGTGTAATTCTTTCAGGAGAGACATAAAGAAGAGAGATCTTGCCTTCTCTACACTGTTGCATAATCTTCGACTCCTCCTCTTCGGTCAATGTACTATTAAGGAATGCCGCAGCAATACCATTAGAGTTGAGCCCATCCACTTGGTCTTTCATCAAGGAAATTAATGGAGACACTACTACAGTCACCCCATCCATCATCAAAGCAGGAATTTGAAAGCATAGGGATTTTCCTCCTCCAGTAGGCATTAAGACCAAACTATCACGCTTCTGCATGACGTGTGTAACAATCTCCTCTTGTAGAGGTCTAAAAGTATCGTAACCAAAATATTCTTTCAGAAGTCGATGCGACTTCCCCACAATATTCTCAATATCAAACATGAACAATAAAACATTAATCCGTAGGTAGTAAACTATACCCAACATCCAAATATGAGTCATCAAAGACCACTGCAAGTTTAATCTATTCTATTGAATTTACCTACTATGGACATCAAGATCTTTTACAGTTTTATATTTAACAATATTTAAGTCTATTTCATCAACAAAAAGGGCTATTTCGTGTAAAAAATAAACAAAAATCATTGAATAAGTAATACATTTAATATACAAAACTGATCTTTATAATAAGCACCTACCAACCCAGTTCTTAAACCTTTTAATATCGTGTATACTTCTATCATCATATGGTTTTTTATTACAGCACTATTTTTAGTACTCGAATTTTCCAACTACAACTTCTATTTTCTAGCCATCTCTGTTGACTCATTTGCATGCGGGATACTCGGGCTTCTCTTCCCACAAATAGGCTTAAAATTTCAACTCATTTTCTTTCTTGCATTAGGGGTTATAGCAATCAGCATGCTCTACAAAAAGACCGAAAAGATGAGATATTATAACGAAGAGGTAAGGAAATCAGATGGCATACACTCTCGACTTAATGGACAGATCGTCATTGCAGAAGAGGATATTTTACCATACAGTATCGGCAAAGGAAACTTAGACCTTAAAATATGGTCTATCCGAAGCAAAGAGGCAATTAAGATTGGGGAGACAGTAGAAATCACTGGTTATGATAGCGGTGTCTTATGGGTAAAAAAAATTAAAAATATAAGTGAATACACTTTTCTATCGAGTAATGGATCAAAAAAAATCTAATAGACGTTAACAACTATACCATTCTGTAATATTTATCTCTACCTTGTGATAGAAATAGCACAATAGTTATGTGCAAATAACCTATTAAACAATTGAGATGAAATATTTTAACTACACACTTTTAATTTCTATACTTTCTACTTTTCTATTATCTAGCTGTGCAACCTCGAAGTTTTCATTAAAAAAAGATGTTAAAATCGCATCTTATTACCATCGTAATGAAGAGGGGAAAAAACAGATTGTTCTGATCGACCATCATGGAAATACACTTTTCATCTCTCCTGAAGAGATCGAAGGAACAGAAATGCAGATGGGCTATCAGCAAACAGTATCCATGGAGAAAGATAAGCAGAAAAATATCTATCATGTAAAGCAAGTGAAACAGACTGTGATGGATAGCGCATCTATACGCCTGAATGACATGTGGGTACTAAAGAAGATCAACGATAAAAAAATCGCAAAGAATGCTCCTACACTAACCATTAACCTTCGTAAAGAGACTGCCTATGGCTCGACAGGCTGCAATAGATATCATAGTCAATTTATGCTTTTAGGTGAGAAAAAGGTGGATTTTATCCGTATCGCATCTACTAAAATGCTATGTATGAATGCCAATTTAGAAACTGAATTTACTTCCACTTTAGAGAAGTGTGATGGATACGCTATTGCAAACAATCACCTTACCCTTACTAAAGAAGGAAAAGTGGTTCTAGACTTCCAAAAAGTAGACTAACATACTTAAGTTCAAATAAGAAAAAACCAAGTCCGTATATCCTTCGCTAGAAAACAGTGAAGGATATACAACGATACCCCCCTCCTCTTCTCAAATACATTCATGAAACATATGGTGCATAAAGCACCCTATAATTATTCAAAACGATTCATTTCCAAAAAATACAGCGTAAACAACTAGAAGACAATCAAAGATTATATTTGAGATCGAGAAAATATAATTTGAAATAGACTTCAAGACAACTTACACACCTTACGGGACAGTGCCATAGATCGAGAAAAAGAGCATATTGATCCTTACTTCGATTACATTTCACATACCCTTTAGATACCCTTTGGTTACCCTAGGAGTAACTGAAGGGTAACTGAAGGGTATCCAAAGGTAGGATGAAAGTAGTTTCAAAGTTATCCTCTGGAAGCACTAAAATAAACTTACACTCTTTTTCTAACATTGCCCAGTGCCACTTTTCTGGACAGTGCTACTCATTTAGTGATAGTTGTCACTGCAATCATATACCAATCAACGAGGAGATATGCTTCGTCATCCGAATAACTAGACGGATCCGAAAAGAACGATTAAAATAATTTCTATTCTCCTCGAACCAAACTACATATAAAACAAAGAACGATGACAATTTATTTTATCAAACCATAGAATGTAAAAAAACAAAGGTTCCTTACCCCCTTAAATAGCCCTACCCACAACCCCTAAAAACTAATTAATTTTTTGTACCTTTAGTTCATTACCCTAAATTAGATATACAAACAGAACATGAACAGAAGAACGATCTACTTAATTTTTTTCCTTATCATCACCTTCTGCTCTCTCCTACAGCTAGGACAGTGGGGGCTATTAGAAAGCAGCGAAGCTCGATATGCAGAGATTGCAAGAGAGATGGTCGCGAGTGGAGACTACCTTCAACCACAGTTACAGGGGATCTACCACTTCGACAAACCTCCAGTGACATACTGGATCACTGCTTTAGGACAAAATCTCTTTGGAAGCAATCCGTTTGGAAGTCGTTTTTTTCTCTCAATAGCCTATCTTTTACAACTCATTTTGGTATATACGATCTCTTTAAAGTGGTTTCAAAAGAAGCGACTCTCAGAGATCACGACCCTAATATATGCTTCATTACCAGTGATTATCATGTCGGTGCGCAATCTTACAACGGATGCATATCTGAACACCTTCTCATTATTGGCAATTCTACTCTATACCCTTTCGAGAAAGAGCAATCACCCCAATCGCTACCATATATTATGGGGAATTAGTTTGGCAACGCTCTTTATGATCAAAGGGCCAGTCGCATGGTTAATACCTCTATTAGCCATCTATCCAACCAATAAGATATGTCCAAGGCAAAAGAGGCTGAAGATGGTCACACCATGGGTTACTGCCCTACTTGCGATCTTTCTAGGAGGGATATGGTATGTTCAGCTAATGAAAAGTAATCCAGGATTATGGGATTTCTTCACAAAAGAGCAGTTGGTAGACCGTTTTGCCAATGCCAAGGCGATGAAGCGATCAGAGCCATTCTACTACTATCTTTATACATTTATCCCAAGCTTATTGCCTTGGGTATTCCTGCCATTCACGTTTAAGGTAGAATATAACTCAGATATCAAAAAGGCAATACTCTTTTTGGTGGCAATACCCCTACTCTTTTTCTCTATTTCAAGTTCAAAATTAATATTATATCCACTACCAACGGCCTTCGGTTTTGCATTGTGGTTTGGGTATTCACTTCACCAATTAGAGAAGTTAAAGAAAAACAGCAGGGTATTTCTATATATCAGTTTCTTTCTTCTTTTGCCAGTAGGAATGGGAATCTATACAGCACAGAATATTCCGAATATCTCTATTTGGTGGTATGTCCTCTTAATACTCGACTTCACTCTTATTGCGAGCATGGCATGCCTTCAAGAGAAGCGAATCAATGCGTTATTAGTCAGCTCTCTCACCATCCCTATGATGTTGGTACCTTATAGCCCAACCATCTTAAATTCGATGGAGTTAGAGATTAATGGCACCACTCCCGTCACAGAATTTCTACAACAAAGGGGGTTAGATAAAACAGCCGTAATAGTCTTTGATGAGAGGGTGGCCTCGTTTGACTTTCAGTTACAAAAACAGACCTATGCTATAGAGAATGGCAGTTATCTTCTTCAACGCAATACTTCATTCCAAAAGAATAAAGATTGGAAACGATATCTACTCCATTTTGGCACACAGAAAAGTCAAATTATCCAACTAGTAAATGATCCATCGGTACTAATATTCAAAAAGAGAGTTCCTGAGGAAGCTCGTTTCTTAACAAGAGCCTATAACAAACAGAAACAGTTCGGGAAATGGATCATCTATTATCATGATCAAGATATCGCACCTATTGTGGAGAGATAATTCTCAAATGACATAAAAAAAAGAGGGCGTTTATCTCCCATTAACGCCCTTTTTTTCACACTTAATATCGATAAGATAAAAGCGTATTTGCGTTGGTCTTTCGAACTCATCTTTTACTAGTACTATCGAAACAAAACTTAGAATAAGGGCTAAAAAGATTTTAATTCCAATGGGGCTATCATGATAGGTCCTCATTGTCCATTAGATCAGAACAAGATTTATAACCCTATTCCAATCAAAGAGAACATGGAAGCGCAAGCGGTTTCATTCCCTAATCGTGGAAAGAATATAATAAAGACACTATTCGAATCAACTAAAGACGTCTCAACTCCGATGCTTTCAAACTCTTCGAATTAAAACATTTCTTGGGAGTCGACAAACTATGGCGAAGACTGACGGTAAGCATATTTCGATCGTCCCAATCCCCCAAAAGATAGATACGTCGGAGTCCATAGTTCTGTATCTGCGTCCATTTCGTCAGAACATATTGATAACCTACTTGTAGGGTTCGCTTATCTTGGATCACAATTATATCGACAGTAAATTATCACGCAATAAAAAACAATCCAATAAGAATAGACGGTAAGCCGATAGATAGGGCATACAATTCAAATGAAGAAATAGAATCCCCCCCTATCAAACAGCTTGACTCAAGTAGAAAGCATAAAGAGATAGAAGAGTTCTATTCCATGTACATAGATATATGTTTGATAAATAAAACAAGCCAATTATTCAACAAAATAAGCTAGGAAACCACTGAAGATTAGAACTTTTATAGCCCTACATCCGTTTTCATACAGAAGGGAGAAGAGATCGAATCTTCAAAACAAATAGTCGAATAATTATCAGTAAGATGATAAAATCCTATAAAAACCCTCACTATAACTTGATTTCCATCATCACAATAGGGGCAAAGCATTAACTTTTTTTACATTTGCAACAGTTCTTATCTCATAAAAGGGGATTACCCACTAAAGAATAGTCTTCTTTTTGAGAGGAGTTCAAAGGATAAAAAAATTGAATATAACGATGAAAACAGCTCTGTTACATATCATTTAGTCACAGAGTCTGGGTTCAAAAAATATAACATTTTATTATGAAGCTATTAGAAGGAAAAACAGCTATCGTTACTGGTGCATCAAGAGGTATCGGTAAAGCCATTGCCTTACAATTGGCATCACAAGGATGTAATATCGCATTTACAGACCTTTTCTATGATGACAACGCAAAACAGACAGAAGAAGAGATCAAAGCTTTAGGTGTAAAAGCTCAAGGATATGGATCAGATGCTTCTAACTTCGCACAAACAGAAGAGGTAGTAGCAGCAGTTGTAAAAGAGTTCGGACGTATCGATGTATTGGTAAACAATGCAGGTATCACCATGGACACACTTCTTATGCGTATGACTGAAACTCAATTCGACAAAGTAATCGAAGTGAACCTTAAGTCGGTATTTAACTTTACCAAAGCATGTCAACGTACGATGTTGAAGCAGCGTTCAGGATCTATCGTGAACGTGAGTTCGGTAGTAGGTGTTAGTGGTAACGCAGGACAAGCAAACTACAGTGCTTCTAAAGCAGGTATCATCGGATTTACTAAATCGATCGCGAAAGAGCTTGGTAGCCGTAACATCCGTTGTAACGCAATCGCTCCAGGTTTCATCATCACAGAGATGACAGGTGCAATTCCAGAAGATGCTCGTAAAGCATGGGAAGCTTCAATCCCTATGCGTCGTGGTGGTACTCCAGACGAAGTAGCAAAAGTAGTTACTTTCTTAGGATCTGACCTTTCATCATACGTTAGTGGACAGGTTATTAATATCTGTGGTGCAATGAATACCTAATTAGACGTTTTTCTACACTGCTTGTTTCATGACAAGCATTCTACATGATAAACATCTAACATTAAAGCGATTAAGAGCGTTGAGAAACGATCTTAATCGCTTTTTTTATGTCGATATAGAATGTTTTTACACCTTCGTTATAAGTAAAAAAACACCTATTTTATAGGTTTATTTTGCAAATGTTGAAACAAATGTTTGACCCTGAGAAATCACCCTAAACCTCTATATAATGGCAACTTTCAAGATTGTAATTCGCGAAAAAGACAAAAAAGAGAACCGTTCTTACAATATTAAGATACAAATACCCCATAATCTGAGATCATAAAATATAGTGATACAGGAAACTATCAAGGTTCGTGAAATTTTAGTGAAGGGGGGGAAAATAACTCAATAGAAAACCCCATGAGTTAATAATCCTCATCATTCTTATTTGTGTAATCTTTGCTTCTCTTATTGGCATAGCCGACGGCACCGTAAAGAAGTTAATCGAATACTTAAGTTTAATTATTGCCTATCTGTTTGGAAGGCTTAAAAGATAAAAATATTTATTTGATTGTAGTATACAAAGAGAACATTTTAGTTGACACCTTGTTGTTAATTATATACTTTTGTAAACCAACAAAGAGATGTTATGAAAGATATTTTTTCTAAAAGACTTAAAAATGCTAGAATCAAACAGAACCTGTCATTAGACAAACTATCTGATTCAATGGACAAAATTGTCTCAAAAAATGCTTTGAGCAAATATGAAAAAGGCGAAATGCTTCCTAATAGTAATGTTCTTATTAAACTCTCAAATATATTAGAAGTCTCAATCGATTACTTTTTCAGACCTTTTGAAATCGTAATAGATCAACTTGAATTCCGAAAAAAGAGTAATCTACCTGTAAGTGATAAAAAAAGAATAGTAGAAACTGTTAAGGATTATATTGAAAGATATATTGAACTTGAGAATATTACAAACAAACAAGGAATATTTAAAAATCCAGCCGAAAAAATACATGTATTAGGTAGTGATGATGTAATTGATTCTGCGAATATAATTAGAAGAGAATGGGAACTTGGTAAAGCACCAATTCCTTCGGTTATTGATCTTTTGGAAAAAAATCATATCAAAATAATTGAGATAAATGCAGTTGCAAAGTTCGATGGACTAAGTGGATATATCAATGATGAAATCCCCTTTATTGTGATCAATAAGAATTTTAATGTTGAAAGAAAACGATTTACTATTTTACATGAATTAGGGCATATCGTTTTAAATTTCAATAAATATCTTGAACAAAATTCTATTGAAAAATATTGCAACGAATTTTCTAGTGAACTACTTCTTCCAGGAAGTGTTATTATAGATTTATTATCAAATAAAAGACATAATATCGTTTCCTCTGAAATAAGTAAAATTCAGGAACAATATGGTATCTCCTTTACTGCCATTGTATATAAGTTACAAGAATTGAATATTCTTCCTACTTATAAAGTAAAAAAATTCTTTATCAAAAGAAATTCAGAATCAGTATTTAAACAATATGTTGATAAATCTAGATATATGGCTCTTGAAGAATCTAATCGTTTCAATAGTTTAATTAATCATGCCATAACTGAAGAACTAATCACAATATCAAAAGCAGCAGCTTTAAGTATGAGTAATGTCAATGAATTAAAAGAGTCACTCACTTACATCTAACAATATGAACGATTTTGTGACTGTTACAGTTAATGACACGAATATACTTATTGATTTACATTCAATAGGACTACTTGAATTATTCTTTCAATTATCTATTGAAATTCATACTACTGATTTCATTGTTAATGAAGTTACAGAAAATGAACAAAAAGATATTTTAACTCGTAATATATCAAATAATAATCTACAGGTCAAAAGCTTTGATGCGAAAGAACTTTCTGACTTATTTTATTTTCACAGTCAACAAAAATCGAATGTATCAATTCCAGACTGTTCTGTTTGGAGTTATGCAAAAAACAATAACTATGTCCTACTAACTGGTGATGGTAATCTTAGAAGAGATGCACAAGAAGATGGAGTTGATGTAAGAGGCATATTATATGTTTTTACATTGTTACTAGATGAAAGATTAATCGACTATAATACTGCTATCTCCAAACTAGAAGCATTATTAAGAACAAATGCAAGGTTACCTCATAAATTGTTTAATAAGTATATTTCTGAATGGAAAAAGAAATTTTGATAAACATCTAAGAATTAAAAATGACACAAAATTAAAAAATCCGTCGCTTTTTTTAGTTGACTACAGTTCAGACTAAAAATATCAGCCGTTTTTTTAGTTGACTACAGTTCAAACTAAAAATATTAGCCATTATTGAACCGGTAGGGATAATGAAACCTATAGGTAAAAAATAGAGAAATCTACCCACTCCATTAAACCTATGGGTAAAAAACAGAGAAATCTACTCACTCTTTTAAACCTATGGGTAAAAAATAGAGAAATCTACTCACTCCGTTAAACAGAGAAGATTTCAAATATGCATAGAAAGCGAATATTATTTCATGTTCCAGGAACGCTATGCCCAGATGACAAACTTTAATGTGGCTATTAATAGAAACATGCGTAAAATTGGGGATATGTTGGGGATTCCAGGTTTAACCTTCTATTCCGCACGTCACTCCTGGGCCACCATCGCAGCCAACGAAGCAGGAGTCGACAAGTATCATGTCCACGTAGCTCTAAACCACGTAGACCCCATGATGCGTGTCACCGATATCTATATCAAGAAAGACTGGAGTATACTGGATAAAGCGAACCGAAAAGTTATTGACTACATGAAAAGACAAAAGACCTCATGAGTTGAGGTCTTTAAATATTATTTCTTAGAACCACCGTTATTACTTGGTGGTTTCGGTGGAGGATTAAAGTTAATGCTTGTGTTTAAACTTCTTCTTTCCATTGAAGTTTCTGAGTTCTGATTTGGATTTGGTTTAATAGCTCTATTTTTTGGCATAAATTAGATATTTAGTGATACAAAAATTACACAACTAATTATACCTAAAGATAATAAAATTAAAGTCATTATATTGAAGCATTTACTTTTTGCATTTTGCCTAAGCTGTTTCTTTCTTGTTCTGTAATAATATTTCTTTTTAATTTTGTAGAGTATCCGTTCGGCTACTCACGTATATGAAGATTGATCTTTTTTACTATAAAGATTATTTCCAGTTTTGAGGAAGTAAGTCATCGTATTTCGATGGCTTGGTGTCGGATATACGATTTAAGATATCTGTATACCATGCATGAGGTTCAACGTCTGCCATTTTGCACATTGAAGATAAAGTATAGAACATTGCTGCTCTTTTAGCTCCCTCTTCTGATCCTGCAAAGAGATAGTTTTTACGTCCAATGGCTACTGGACGTACTTTATTCTCCACATTATTATTGTCGATAATGTAGCTTCCATCTTCTGTATATTGGCACAGTTCATCCCATAGGTTTAGGCTATAGTTGATTGCTTTCCCAATAGGGCTTTTAGGTAATGCTGTAAGGGACTCTTTTTTTAACCATTTTTCGAGTTCCTTTAGTATAGGCACAGCAAGTTCTTGTCGAAGAAGATAGGTTTCTTCGATAGACAACTCTTTTTCCTGACTTGTTCTCTCTATCTTATATAGTTCTTGGATCTTTTTTAAAGCATATTCGGCACGAGTTCGATCATTTTCTTTTGCCTCAAAAAATTTCCGTCGAGCATGTGCCATACATGCTAACTTTATAATTTCTTTTTGATTTCCAAGTTTATGATAACCTTGATATCCATCTGTCTGTAGAACTCCTTTAAACTTTTTTAAAATCGATTCTGGTACAGAACCTTTTCGGGAGTTATCGTAAGTAAATAAACAACTCTTTATATTTGGAGCATAATAGATCCAGAAGTAACCAAGATGAGTGGCTCCTTGTTTCTTATCTGTTAGAACCTTGATACTTGTCTCATCGGCTTGAATATAGTCTGACTGGATTACTTTTTTCTCGATATGTTTGTATAGTGGAGAAAGTAGTTCAGCAGCCTTCCTTATCCATCCATTGATGGTTGCTTTAGGAAAATCAATTCCTGATCTTTTAAAGATCCCTTGGGCTCTATAAAGAGGTATATGGTCGTAGAATTTACCAACAATAAATTGACTTATTAATGAGTTTCCCGCCATACATTTGGGGATAAGATCCGACGGAAGTTCGGAGATGATAATGTTATCCTCTTCGGGTAAACGATATTTTGGACGAACAATTTGTCTTACATAAAGCTTACCTGGACTAAATTCAATCCTCTCAGATATCTCTTCTCCAATACGAGTTGCTCCCTCTGGGACATCATCAGGTTCAATCACTTCTACTTGACGAGGAAGGTCAGAAGGGATACTTTTTCTTTTTGCCTTTTTTTTCTTCTTAACAACCTCAATAACCTCCTCTTCTGGAGAAGATATCTGTAAGTCTTCTAGATTTTTCTCTTCGACTTCAAGAGCTAACTCTAATTGGTTCGGATCTTTATAGGTTTCTTTGGTTGAGCCAAAGATACGTCTCTTAAGATAGGCAATCTGTGCCTTTAAGGATTCGTTTTCTTGTTTTAAACTAGTAACTTCAGAGTCGACATTAGAGTATTCAGTCATCATCTTCTGGAGTTGGTCCAAAAGATCTTCTTTACTTACATCCTCTATGATATCGCTCTTATTCATGGTTTAAGGATACACATATTTATTTAAATAACATAACGTTTTTGTCTTTTATATTCTTTGACAAGAACACCTTCTATAAGAAGGACAAGATCAGTGTACTCAAGATGAATTGATGTTAAGTCTTTTATTTCAGGAGGTCTAAAGGTTCCTCTCTCTAGTCGTTTCACAAAAAGAACAAAACCACCTCTTTCCCATTTAAGTAATTTCATCATGGTACGACGTTTGTTCAGAAAGATAAATACATCACCCGAAGTAATATTGGCATCAATCTTATTCTGCACCAATCCGGATAATCCATCAAAACTTTTCCTCATATCTGTTGCTTCAGAATAGAGGTGAAAACGATCATTTGAAGATATTGATAACATCAGCCTTGAATTTGGATTAATGATCGAAGCGTCGATATTGTCGTTGCTGAAGAAAGTTGAAGGGTTACACCATTGGGATAAGTGATAACGATCTCTTCTTTTATTTGTGAGGTTTCATTGTCTAATGTGACAAAAAAACCTTGAGTTTCTTTAGAATACTCCTTCTTATATTTTGCCTTCCAATAACTATATACTGATAGTTTTATATTGTTCTGTTTACAGTAATCGATATTGCTTAGTCCACTATTGTGTTGTGCTTCTATGAGATCAAACATATGTGCTTTTTTACTCATCTATTTCTTTTTTTGATTACGTCTCAAAAATAGAAGGCTTTAAAATAATGCACAAGATGTGAATAACCGAACGCTTACTTTGTAGATATCATTTTCATCATCAAATCTTGATAATAGATTTATCTCATCTGATTTCATTTTTAACAATGAAGAGGAGATTTCACCTACAACAAAATGAGAAACTAGATTCAAAACTAGTGACAAAGCCAACATTACCCAACCTGCAATAATAATCCACTTAAAATCACAAGTTGAGAACTTTAGAATTTTATCTGTAAGTGTTAAAGAAATTGCCAAAGCTCCAGCAGAAATATACGTCTGTTTTTTCTCAAAAAGTTCCTGAGATTTTTCCATATGAGACTTTAATTGCTCAATATGATCATATTGATTAGACGTCTTCTCTTTTGCAATTGTCTCGAGAATGAGATCTAACTTTTTCTTAATTTCTTCCATTAAAGCAACAATAAATAAAACGACAATACAAGATACAAAATAATCCATTTTGTATAATATAGTTTTGTTTTGGAGCCATGTAGTAAACAATGGCAAAAAGAATAATTAAAGAAAGACTGAAGTTTTATGAATATGACCTAAAGAATAGATGTTGACTATATATGAAAAAAAAGACCTCACGAGTTGAGGTCTTTTCTTTTCTCTCAGTAATCAATTCAAGTTAGCTAATAACTTCTCTAATAAATCAGCATCTTCAGGCTTTACAGACTTTCTAAAATCAGAAAGTCTTTCTTTAGGAACATCTTTCAATTCAATCCAATCTTCTTTATTAAAATCAAATTGACTGTTATCATACTCATGTAGTACAGTTCCATCTTCGAACAAAGTATAATCATCGTCTAAAGTTAATTTTCTCGTTTTTTGTGATGAAGCAATTTTTCTTTTATCCATAAATAAATTACATAAAATTATTAAATACCTGTAACCATACCATGACGATTGACTTTCACGGCTATAAAAACTTTATAATTACGATATAAAAATACAAAAAAACTGATTAATTTAACAAAACATAATATTTTTACACTCTATATTACATAACATGAAATTCTAACTTATAAATGTCAGTACAAAAACAATTTAAGAGACAAGGGGAGCGAATGACTGCGGCTTTTCTATGGTCCATTATCTTTGGACTATTATTTACTAAAATTGGGCGAAGAATATTATTAGTATTAATTATAATTGGTGGGATAGTCTGGTTTGTTTCCGGTCCCAAAGATGGACCATACAAAGGGTATGTTCATAATCGCTATGCCTTTTGCGACAAACCTTATGGTAGTGAAATAAAAGGGATGCAGATTAATGATACTCTTACCATTCTTGGAGGAGAAACAGAGGAGGAGTTTCAAAAGGTATTGTATAAAGGAGATACAATTTACACTAGATACAATACAGTTTTTGGCACGATATTTTTTGATGGCTGCAATGCTAAACCTTTTACAAAATGGGATGCACTAGAAGCATTATCTTACAGGATCAATTCTAAGAAACAGAAAGATGATCTGATAGTATTAAACAATCCCAAGAATGAAAAGATTAATATGGACGACAGGATTAAGGATGGAACAAAGCTTGTATTCTACTCCTATTCAGATGACACATCCATAGAAGTTAGAAAAGCATCTTCTTCTCCAGGAGGAACAAGGTTCCGTGTACCTCTAGAGCAATTAAGAATAAACTGGAAGTATGTAAAAAAGAAATTTCCAAGGGCAATCTATTAAATAAATAAAGCCTCTCAATCATTGAGAGGCTTTATTTATTTAATAGGTTAAGATATTCGTCATTTCTTTTTGAAAAGCTTTCCGATAAAACCACAAAACGAACTTCCAATACTTGAAGATGACTTATTAGTTTCAATATATCGATTGTTTATAAAAAATATTAGAAAGAGAGAAATTATAAGAAGAAATACAATTAAAGCACTACTTATAGTAATACAGGGCTTGTTCATGAATTATTTATATGAGAAAAGGTCGACTATTCATATTATATTTGGATTTGTAAAAACAGATATAAATTATGGATAACGACCTTTCAAGTGCCGAAATTAGAAGATTTTATGAGAAATTACAAGTCAAATTGGTAGATAATAGGAGTCATGTAGGACTTAAGCACGAATTGGCTTTTGTTATCACTCTTTTTATTATCTCAATTCTGACAAGTTATGGTCATCTAAGTATGAATAAAATTCATCGCAATATGGTTCGTCATTACGAGAAACTATGTATCTGTTTGCATAAAGATACCGACAGTTGTATAAGTCGAGTTCAGTTAACAAGAATCCTATCTGAATTTGATTATGATTCCTTTTTGACAATTTGTGATGAAGTATACTCTTCTACAGAATGGATATCTATTGATGGGAAGGAACTTCGAGGAAGTATAGATTCTAAAAGCAATAAAAAGAGAGGGTTAAGTATTGTTTATTCTATTGGTCATAACACAAATATACAGCAGTTATTAGGCTTTTATGATGGAACAAAAGAGAGTGAAAAGAACATTGTTTATGATCATATTCTTGAGTTGCCAGAGAAGGCAAAGGTAACACTAGATGCAATGCATAATTCAGAAAATCTGTTGTCTAATATTCACCAAAATAGTCGATTCTATTTAACTCAAATAAAGTCCAATCAGCAGAAATTAAAGGATGACTTAGTACATACATCCAATCATATAAAAGTAGATGATGTGATGACAGAAATAGACAAGTCACATGGAAGAATAGACTCTAGGAAGTACGAAATATACCCAATAAATACAGAAATGTTAGATCCTAGATGGTGTAATAGTGGCATATGTAATATGATTAAAGTGACAAGAGAGAGTTATAATGTAAAGAGAGATAAAAGGAGTACAGAAACACGATATTATATCACAAATTATAATGGGAAAATCGATGAAATTGCTGGAGCTATTAGAGGTCATTGGAAAATAGAAATAATGAATCGTATTCGTGATGTTAATTTTGGAGAAGACAAATTAAAGTCTTTAGATCATGGATTGCAAAAATCGATATCCTCTATTATGTTATTTATATGCAGTAAGTTAATGGAAATAAATAGTTACAACAACTTAAATATTTTAAGAGAAGAACTTGTGCACAATACTGATAAAATACACGATGTCTTCGCTGCTTAAATTTCATGAACAAGCCCTGTATAGTAATATCACCTCCTAAAACTAATAATACAGCAGCAGCTATAGCAGTCATTAATGGCTGCACAGCCTCATCTGGTCCTTCAGTAAATAACATGTATCCTAGGTCCACCCCAGTTGCTGCCATTAATCCTTTCGAGATACCCTGAATTAAAGAAAATGAACACACCTTTTGCAGAAAACCACATTTTTGCACAAAGTCACATTCTATAAAAATGAAAACAAATTTGCAGATAACAAAAAGTATAATTGCAGCCCCTATTAACATTTGAATGACAACTTTAACACATGCCATTTTCGGTTCTATCAAATTATACAAAGTGATATCTTCTCGTTTATCTTTAGTCGATATTTTATTCATAAATACAATTAATTTACACCATACTAAGCACCATCATCACTTTATAGATACCGTTCAGATCTTCCATAGCAACTTCAAACGGTGGATAGTCTTCGTTATAGGAGCAACAAGAGACAAAGCCATCATTTGTTGAGGGCTTTAGTTGTTTTACCACGATACCGTTGATTGTATCCAGGACAAACACTTTACCCCATTCGATAAAAGCTCTTTCATTAATCTTTTTGATCAATACAATTGATCCATTAGGATAACGTGGTTCCATACTATCCCCTACAACAGTGATTCCAAAATCCACATCTTTTATAGGTGACAAAATACTCTCACAATCAATCCTTGTTACCTGGGCAACGAAATCATCCAGATATCCCCCTTGTTCGTTTACTGGCAGTAGTGGAATGCTTTTCCCCAAAGGCTCCCCACAATATTCATTACTTTTACAATTCTTATCTCTAGTCATAGTTCCCACCCCAGTAATCAACCACTCTAAGTTTATGTCGGGATAATTAAGTATAATTTTACCTATAGCATCCGAATTTAGGTTACCATCCTTCGATTTACCCGTGTAATTACTATAATTCAATCTCGTTTTTAAAAAAAAATTCTTGTTTGCTATTCTCTTTATAATCAGCAAATAACAAAACACGCTCTTTTATTGTAGGTGTATTTTTATTCATATAGCATAAAACTAGGTATAATTTATACCTGTATTTGTGATATCATAATTTACAATAGTAAAGATGTATCCGTTCGGCTACTCACGTATATGAAGATTGATCTTTTTTACTATAAAGATTATTTCCAGTTTTGAGGAAGTAAGTCATCGTATTTCGATGGCTTGGTGTCGGATATACGATTTAAGATATCTGTATACCATGCATGAGGTTCAACGTCTGCCATTTTGCACATTGAAGATAAAGTATAGAACATTGCTGCTCTTTTAGCTCCCTCTTCTGATCCTGCAAAGAGATAGTTTTTACGTCCAATGGCTACTGGACGTACTTTATTCTCCACATTATTATTGTCGATAATGTAGCTTCCATCTTCTGTATATTGGCACAGTTCATCCCATAGGTTTAGGCTATAGTTGATTGCTTTCCCAATAGGGCTTTTAGGTAATGCTGTAAGGGACTCTTTTTTTAACCATTTTTCGAGTTCCTTTAGTATAGGCACAGCAAGTTCTTGTCGAAGAAGATAGGTTTCTTCGATAGACAACTCTTTTTCCTGACTTGTTCTCTCTATCTTATATAGTTCTTGGATCTTTTTTAAAGCATATTCGGCACGAGTTCGATCATTTTCTTTTGCCTCAAAAAATTTCCGTCGAGCATGTGCCATACATGCTAACTTTATAATTTCTTTTTGATTTCCAAGTTTATGATAACCTTGATATCCATCTGTCTGTAGAACTCCTTTAAACTTTTTTAAAATCGATTCTGGTACAGAACCTTTTCGGGAGTTATCGTAAGTAAATAAACAACTCTTTATATTTGGAGCATAATAGATCCAGAAGTAACCAAGATGAGTGGCTCCTTGTTTCTTATCTGTTAGAACCTTGATACTTGTCTCATCGGCTTGAATATAGTCTGACTGGATTACTTTTTTCTCGATATGTTTGTATAGTGGAGAAAGTAGTTCAGCAGCCTTCCTTATCCATCCATTGATGGTTGCTTTAGGAAAATCAATTCCTGATCTTTTAAAGATCCCTTGGGCTCTATAAAGAGGTATATGGTCGTAGAATTTACCAACAATAAATTGACTTATTAATGAGTTTCCCGCCATACATTTGGGGATAAGATCCGACGGAAGTTCGGAGATGATAATGTTATCCTCTTCGGGTAAACGATATTTTGGACGAACAATTTGTCTTACATAAAGCTTACCTGGACTAAATTCAATCCTCTCAGATATCTCTTCTCCAATACGAGTTGCTCCCTCTGGGACATCATCAGGTTCAATCACTTCTACTTGACGAGGAAGGTCAGAAGGGATACTTTTTCTTTTTGCCTTTTTTTTCTTCTTAACAACCTCAATAACCTCCTCTTCTGGAGAAGATATCTGTAAGTCTTCTAGATTTTTCTCTTCGACTTCAAGAGCTAACTCTAATTGGTTCGGATCTTTATAGGTTTCTTTGGTTGAGCCAAAGATACGTCTCTTAAGATAGGCAATCTGTGCCTTTAAGGATTCTATCTCTTGTTTTAAGTTGGTGTTTTCAGAGTCGACATTAGAGTATTTAGTCATCATCTTTTGGAGTTGGTCCAAAAGATCTTCTTTACTTACATCCTCTATGATATCGCTCTTTTTCATGGTTTAAGGATACACATATTTATTTAAATAACATAACGTTTTTGTCTTTTATATTCTTTGACAAGAACACCTTCTATAAGAAGGACAAGATCAGTGTACTCAAGATGCATTGATGTTAAGTCTTTTATTTCAGGAGGTCTAAAGGTTCCTCTCTCTAGTCGTTTCACAAAAAGAACAAAACCACCTCTTTCCCATTTAAGTAATTTCATCATGGTACGACGTTTGTTCAGAAAGATAAATACATCTCCCGAAGTAATATTGGCATCAATCTTATTCTGCACCAATCCGGATAATCCATCAAAACTTTTCCTCATATCTGTTGCTTCAGAATAGAGGTGAAAACGATCATTTGAAGATATTGATAACATCAGCCTTGAATTTGGATTAATGATCGAAGCGTCGATATTGTCGTTGCTGAAGAAAGTTGAAGGGTTACACCATTGGGATAAGTGATAACGATCTCTTCTTTTATTTGTGAGGTTTCATTGTCTAATGTGACAAAAAAACCTTGAGTTTCTTTAGAATACTCCTTCTTATATTTTGCCTTCCAATAACTATATACTGATAGTTTTATATTGTTCTGTTTACAGTAATCGATATTGCTTAGTCCACTATTGTGTTGTGCTTCTATGAGATCAAACATATGTGCTTTTTTACTCATCAATTTCTTTTTTTGATTATGTCTCAAAAATAGAAGGCTTTAAAATAATGCACAAGATGTGAATAACCGAACGCTTACGTAAAGATAGAAAAAAAAGAATCTTGTTTTATTTATTCAGGGCTTTTCCATAAAAACTAAAAAAGTCATCAAAAAGTGTTTTATTTGAATAACGACAAACATATAAAACCTTTAAGATGACTAAAAAAACGAAGTTAAGGAATACTATGAATATTTGAAAGAAAATTTAGTAGATCCTAGAGATACACGAGGGAAGAAGCATGATTTAGAGTTTGTCCTTGTAGGTATCACTCTATCAATTATTACTGGAAATACCTTGCTGTCTGAGATTTCTCGTTTTCTAGAGAATTATCATTCTATATTACGCAAGATCGTTGGACTGCCAAAATGTAAACCTATATCATATAGTCAATTACGTCGTATAATATCCTTTTTAGCTTCAACTAATTATCAAGAGGTTCAATCAAGCTATTTTGGATGGCAGAACACAAAAGATGATGATGACTGGATTTCTTTAGATGGCAAAGAGCTACGAGGAACAATAGCTAAGAGTCTAGGGCAAAAACGAGGTCTAAATATTGTATACGGCATAAGTCAAAAGGATAAAATATCTACAGCCGCAACATTTTATGAAGGAGCTAAAGAAAGTGAAATAACGACGGTAAGAGAGCTCTTAAATGATCTATCTTTGGCATCTTCGAACTTAACATTTGATGCGCTTCATACACAGTTTGAGACTCTTGAGAAATGTGAAAGTGCCAAAGGAATCTACATTGCACAAGTAAAGAATAACCAAAAGAATTTGAATGTAGAATTACGGAATCATGAACAGTCAAGTGTTGAGTTTATGAGCCTTTCAATTGATAATAAAGGACATGGAAGAAAAGAAACAAGAACTTACTCTTTTTATGACATCAGAAAGGTTACACTTGATGAAAAGTGGGTTCATTGTGGAATCAAGAGTTTAATTAAAGTCGATAGAGATCGCCTAATAGTAAACTCGAATAAAAGGTCGATAGAAACCTCATATTATATTAGTAACCGAGATTGTAATGAAATACATCCACATAAATATGCGAAAGCTATTAGGGGACACTGGACGATAGAAATGAGTAATTATATAAGAGATGTTCTATTCTCTGAAGATAATATACGATGCTCCAATAGAAATCAAGCAAAAGGAATGGCAATACAGGGCTTGTTCATGAATTATTTATATGAGAAAAGGTCGACTATTCATATTATATTTGGATTTGTAAAAACAGATATAAATTATGGATAACGACCTTTCAAGTGCCGAAATTAGAAGATTTTATGAGAAATTACAAGTCAAATTGGTAGATAATAGGAGTCATATAGGACTTAAGCACGAATTGGCTTTTGTTATCACTCTTTTTATTATCTCAATTCTGACAAGTTATGGTCATCTAAGTATGAATAAAATTCATCGCAATATGGTTCGTCATTACGAGAAACTATGTATCTGTTTGCATAAAGATATCGACAGTTGTATAAGTCGAGTTCAGTTAACAAGAATCCTATCTGAATTTGATTATGATTCCTTTTTGACAATTTGTGATGAAGTATACTCTTCTACAGAATGGATATCTATTGATGGGAAGGAACTTCGAGGAAGTATAGATTCTAAAAGCAATAAAAAGAGAGGGTTAAGTATTGTTTATTCTATTGGTCATAACACAAATATACAGCAGTTATTAGGCTTTTATGATGGAACAAAAGAGAGTGAAAAGAACATTGTTTATGATCATATTCTTGAGTTGCCAGAGAAGGCAAAGGTAACACTAGATGCAATGCATAATTCAGAAAATCTGTTGTCTAATATTCACCAAAATAGTCGATTCTATTTAACTCAAATAAAGTCCAATCAGCAGAAATTAAAGGATGACTTAGTACATACATCCAATCATATAAAAGTAGATGATGTGATGACAGAAATAGACAAGTCACATGGAAGAATAGACTCTAGGAAGTACGAAATATACCCAATAAATACAGAAATGTTAGATCCTAGATGGTGTAATAGTGGCATATGTAATATGATTAAAGTGACAAGAGAGAGTTATAATGTAAAGAGAGATAAAAGGAGTACAGAAACACGATATTATATCACAAATTATAATGGGAAAATCGATGAAATTGCTGGAGCTATTAGAGGTCATTGGAAAATCGAAATAATGAATCGTATTCGTGATGTTAATTTTGGAGAAGACAAATTAAAGTCTTTAGATCATGGATTGCAAAAATCGATATCCTCTATTATGTTATTTATATGCAGTAAGTTAATGGAAATAAATAGTTACAACGTATCCGTTCGGCTACTCACGTATATGAAGATTGATCTTTTTTACTATAAAGATTATTTCCAGTTTTGAGGAAGTAAGTCATCGTATTTCGATGGCTTGGTGTCGGATATACGATTTAAGATATCTGTATACCATGCATGAGGTTCAACGTCTGCCATTTTGCACATTGAAGATAAAGTATAGAACATTGCTGCTCTTTTAGCTCCCTCTTCTGATCCTGCAAAGAGATAGTTTTTACGTCCAATGGCTACTGGACGTACTTTATTCTCCACATTATTATTGTCGATAATGTAGCTTCCATCTTCTGTATATTGGCACAGTTCATCCCATAGGTTTAGGCTATAGTTGATTGCTTTCCCAATAGGGCTTTTAGGTAATGCTGTAAGGGACTCTTTTTTTAACCATTTTTCGAGTTCCTTTAGTATAGGCACAGCAAGTTCTTGTCGAAGAAGATAGGTTTCTTCGATAGACAACTCTTTTTCCTGACTTGTTCTCTCTATCTTATATAGTTCTTGGATCTTTTTTAAAGCATATTCGGCACGAGTTCGATCATTTTCTTTTGCCTCAAAAAATTTCCGTCGAGCATGTGCCATACATGCTAACTTTATAATTTCTTTTTGATTTCCAAGTTTATGATAACCTTGATATCCATCTGTCTGTAGAACTCCTTTAAACTTTTTTAAAATCGATTCTGGTACAGAACCTTTTCGGGAGTTATCGTAAGTAAATAAACAACTCTTTATATTTGGAGCATAATAGATCCAGAAGTAACCAAGATGAGTGGCTCCTTGTTTCTTATCTGTTAGAACCTTGATACTTGTCTCATCGGCTTGAATATAGTCTGACTGGATTACTTTTTTCTCGATATGTTTGTATAGTGGAGAAAGTAGTTCAGCAGCCTTCCTTATCCATCCATTGATGGTTGCTTTAGGAAAATCAATTCCTGATCTTTTAAAGATCCCTTGGGCTCTATAAAGAGGTATATGGTCGTAGAATTTACCAACAATAAATTGACTTATTAATGAGTTTCCCGCCATACATTTGGGGATAAGATCCGACGGAAGTTCGGAGATGATAATGTTATCCTCTTCGGGTAAACGATATTTTGGACGAACAATTTGTCTTACATAAAGCTTACCTGGACTAAATTCAATCCTCTCAGATATCTCTTCTCCAATACGAGTTGCTCCCTCTGGGACATCATCAGGTTCAATCACTTCTACTTGACGAGGAAGGTCAGAAGGGATACTTTTTCTTTTTGCCTTTTTTTTCTTCTTAACAACCTCAATAACCTCCTCTTCTGGAGAAGATATCTGTAAGTCTTCTAGATTTTTCTCTTCGACTTCAAGAGCTAACTCTAATTGGTTCGGATCTTTATAGGTTTCTTTGGTTGAGCCAAAGATACGTCTCTTAAGATAGGCAATCTGTGCCTTTAAGGATTCGTTTTCTTGTTTTAAACTAGTAACTTCAGAGTCGACATTAGAGTATTCAGTCATCATCTTCTGGAGTTGGTCCAAAAGATCTTCTTTACTTACATCCTCTATGATATCGCTCTTATTCATGGTTTAAGGATACACATATTTATTTAAATAACATAACGTTTTTGTCTTTTATATTCTTTGACAAGAACACCTTCTATAAGAAGGACAAGATCAGTGTACTCAAGATGAATTGATGTTAAGTCTTTTATTTCAGGAGGTCTAAAGGTTCCTCTCTCTAGTCGTTTCACAAAAAGAACAAAACCACCTCTTTCCCATTTAAGTAATTTCATCATGGTACGACGTTTGTTCAGAAAGATAAATACATCACCCGAAGTAATATTGGCATCAATCTTATTCTGCACCAATCCGGATAATCCATCAAAACTTTTCCTCATATCTGTTGCTTCAGAATAGAGGTGAAAACGATCATTTGAAGATATTGATAACATCAGCCTTGAATTTGGATTAATGATCGAAGCGTCGATATTGTCGTTGCTGAAGAAAGTTGAAGGGTTACACCATTGGGATAAGTGATAACGATCTCTTCTTTTATTTGTGAGGTTTCATTGTCTAATGTGACAAAAAAACCTTGAGTTTCTTTAGAATACTCCTTCTTATATTTTGCCTTCCAATAACTATATACTGATAGTTTTATATTGTTCTGTTTACAGTAATCGATATTGCTTAGTCCACTATTGTGTTGTGCTTCTATGAGATCAAACATATGTGCTTTTTTACTCATCTATTTCTTTTTTTGATTACGTCTCAAAAATAGAAGGCTTTAAAATAATGCACAAGATGTGAATAACCGAACGCTTACGTTACAACAACTTAAATATTTTAAGAGAAGAACTTGTGCACAATACTGATAAAATACACGATGTCTTCGCTGCTTAAATTTCATGAACAAGCCCTGAATGGCAATATTAATTACAACGGTAGTTAATTTAATACAACGAAATAAACCTAAAAACATTAAGGCTCAGAGAGAAAAGTTCTTATCTGATATTAGAAAGATGGCTTCTCTTTTTGTCATTTAACATTTTTATGAAAATGCCCTGTTTATTTATTACTTATAAAATATTTCACATGTCTAAACCCACACCAATAAGTATAGGTCGAAAGCACCACGAAGCACTTAGAAACGAGTTTTTACCCTATATGACTCGACAAACGATCTACAATGCATTTGCATTCCGAAGCAACTCCAAAAATTCACAAAGAATTAGAAAAAGGGCAAAAGAATTACTAGCAAGTGAAATTTTACTCATTGAGATCACTCTGGGACCATCGACCAGAAGCAAACAGGATTAAGCATTATTACACCTCCTTCGCTTTATCGCTCTATGGGGTGTACTGTGTTAGATGGTATCACTGGAACACTGAATCTATCGAAAGCCAACCCTGCGACTGCAGAAGTCAAAGCAGAAGGGGAACAAATCACCCAGGGGATCAACAGTCCAAGTTCAATCAAATTGGAGCCATTGAGATATGGGGTGAGTGATAAATGGAGCAAAGAGCTTTTGGCACAAGAAAACCCTGCCGTCCATGCTGCCCTATTAGCGGATATGTATGCAGCTTGTGATCGAAAGATTACCGAGGATGTTTTCAAAAAATCAAAAGAGGAGGCAAGAGAAATCGCTACCACATTTGATGAAGCAGGATTTAACAAGTTGATGGCAGAAGTGGAACTCTCTGGTTCTTTTGCCATGAGTAGATCTCTTTTCTTCAAAGGGAAAGATGTTAAGTATGATGAAGGCTCTGGAAGACGACTATTAGAGCTCACCAAACAAAATGGTATTGGTAATACCTGGGAGGAGATTCAAACCTTCTATAGCTCTTTGTTTAAAGATACTGCCAAAGATACACGAATGGTTTATGGAGCCTGGAGTGAGATGTGGATCGGACTATGGTCTGGACTAGAGATCCTAATCAACCCTTTCACATATCAAAAGGAGGGACAAATCGAAATCACAGTAAACCGCTTGGCAAATATGGGTATCCGTAATAATGCCGCATTTGTGAAGAGTGGGCATATTGAAGGGTAAAAAATGAGAAACTATCTTCAATGAAGATAGTTTCTCATTTTTATTAAATCAGTTCTTTTTCAATCCATTCGATAGATTCACCAATTTTCTTGATTATTTCTATTACATCTATTTCCGTTTTCTCCAAATCCATTTTATTAATATTAATAGAAAGTATTCTTTTTGATAATTCTTGGCTATGTTTTAAAAATGGGGAGTTTTCTGAATCTTTGATATCTTTTAAATAATTTGAAAATTTTATAATAATCATTGGATCAATAAAACTAGTCAATTTCATTTCATTGAGTTGACTGGTTTTAGCTCCAACAATATGATCAAGAATAATCTTTTTAAGATTTATGAAAATGTCATCTGATATTCTCAATTTTTCAATAATAAGATCTTGATTATAATCCAAAACAGAACTAATAATCTCTTTTCTACATGTAGTTAGAACCCCATAAGACTTAATATTATCTTGTTCTTCAAAATTCTTCATTCGATTTACAAGATTGTCCACATTGACTTCTAACGTTGACACTACATCAACAAAATCAAAAGTAAATATATCTCTATTGTTTCTAATGATTTCAACCAATTCTTTTATTAGAGGAGATAACCTATTTTGAAAACATTCACTCCATTTATTATATTGATTTGTTTTAGTATTATAAGGTTCGAGTAAAGGAGTTGGAGGATCATTGAATATCTTATTAGTTGTTTGTCCCGTTGAAATTAATTCAAGCGTAAAATGAAAATAAGAGAGCTCTTTCTTGACTTTATCTACTTGATTATTTAAAATCAATTTAATTGATCTCTTATTATCATAATAAGGCAAGTAAACATTGATAAGATAGAAAATCCATGATGCAATCAAGGATAATGCAATTGGATAAAATTCTTCTCCAACTTCACTCATCCATGAGAACCATTCATAAATATCTAAGAAGATAGATTTATAAAATATCACCCATCCTATTATAAAGATACCACTAATATTTATTATTATATTGTATTTTTTCTGAAACATACACCAGTTTTTTTTGTAAAAATAAATCATTAAAACAAAAATAAAGTAATATATTATCTAAAAGGATGATACAAGTTTTCCTCATCATTCTTATTTGCGTGATCTTCGCTTCTCATATCGGAATAGAGGAAGGAACGGTAAAGAAGTTGATCGAATACTTAGGTTTAATTATTGCCTTCTTATTTGGAAGGCCCAAGAGATAGTAATAAAAAAGAGAGAAGTAAACATTCTCTCTTTTTTTAGTTATATACGACTTCGACTAAAAAAAACACGATTTTTTTTAGCAATAATCACTTTCAACTAAAAAAAATGAAGAATTTTTTAGTTGAGATTGTTTTCAACTAAAAAAAAGTGAGTTTTTTTTAGTTGACTAAAACTCTAACTAAAAAAATAAGGTATTTTTGTACTACAAATCACATGTAATACAAAAAATATGAAGAATTTTATCTCTGGAAAACTTCTCAACCAAGGAACATATAATAGTTTCCAGCCTGAAAAAATTGATAAAGAATGGATATTGGATGACATGCAACTTATTCAGTTATTAAGCGAAGCAGATAGAGAGCTTGGTAAACTGGATTCTTTCTCTGACTTTATTCCAGACATAGATCTATTTATACGTATGCATGTTGTTAAAGAGGCAACTCAATCGAGTAGAATTGAAGGAACTAGAACCAATATTGAAGAAGCATTTAAAGAGATCGATGAGATAAATGACGAGAGACGTCATGATTGGGAGGAAGTACAGAATTATGTAACAGCTCTGAATCAAGCAATTGATAGATTGGATACACTTCCCTTTTCAACTCGACTAATAAAAGAAACTCATGAAACCTTATTACAAGGAGTAAGAGGAAAACATAAATTACCAGGGAAATTTCGTACAAGTCAAAATTGGATTGGTGGTGCCTCTTTAAAAGATGCTACATTTATATCTCCTTCATTTGATACAGTGAATGAACTAATGAGTGACATTGAAAAATTTGCTCATAACGATATGATACCGTGTCCAGATCTTATAAAGATTGCAATAATACATTATCAATTTGAAACAATCCATCCTTTTCTAGATGGAAATGGAAGAGTGGGAAGACTTTTAATTACACTTTACTTAGTTGAAAAAGGACTTTTAAAAAGACCGGTACTTTATCTTTCAGATTATTTTGAAAAGCATCGTATGCTGTATTACGATAATTTGACAAGAGTTAGAAGAGATAATGATCTCAATCAATGGTTAAAATTCTTTTTGGTCGGAATTATTGAAACAGCAAAAAATAGTTCCACTACATTTGACAAGATCATTAAGCTTAAAAATAGAATTGATGAGAAGGTGTTGTCATTACCAAGATCAAAAGTGATATACAAAATAACAAATAAGCTATTTAGTAACCCAGTAGTCAATTTCGAAATGATTTCAGAAATCAGTGGGGTTTCAGCCCCTACAGCATACAAGATAATTAAAGATCTTATAGGAGCTGGGATTATAAAAGAACTTGAGAATAATGGAAAAAGTAAATTATATCGCTTCGATGAGTATCTATCTCTATTTGAATAATTACTCCACAATTCAATAGATATTAGTACATTAAGACTACAAAATGAGTATTATTTTACTTTTTTTGCAGAATGTTTGATCAATATTGTACCCTGACTTAAACAAAATATCACAAAACATTATATATCAACAACATACAGAAATTACCAAAACATCTATGGTGCAATGAATACCTAATTAGACGTTTTTCTACATTGCTTGTTTCACGACAAGTATTTTACATGATAAACATCTAACATTAAAGCGATTAGGAGAGTTAAGAAACGATCTTAATCGCTTTTTTTATGCCAATTTTTGATGCTCTACATCTTAATTTTCATCAAAAAAACACCCATTTCGCATGTTTTTTTTGCAAATATTGAAACAAATATTTGACCTATGTTTGACCCTAAGAAATCACCCTAAACCTCTATATAATGGCAACTTTCAAGATTGTAATTCGCGAAAAAGACAAAAAAGAGAACCGTTCTTACAATATTAAGATACAAATACCCCATAATCTGAGATCATAAAATATAGTGATACAGGAAACTATCAAGGTTCGTGAAATTTTAGTGAAGGGGGGGAAAATAACTCAATAGAAAACCCCATGAGTTAATAATCCTCATCATTCTTATTTGTGTAATCTTTGCTTCTCATATCGGAATAGAGGAAGGAACGGTAAAGAAGATAATCGAATACTTTGGTTTAATAAAACTTCAGCCATTTTTTTATTCACTACATTTCAAACTAAAAATATCAGCTTTTTTTTAGTTGACCACATTTCAAACGAATAAAACAAGCTATTTCGTGTAAGAAATAACATGTAATACAAAAGACATAAAGGTTTTGCTCGAATAAACTTCTCAAACTACAAACGGGCCTTAATTCTTTGATTCGGTATATTTTGAAAATAATCGTGTGCAGTATGTCAAGAACTAAACAAGAATAAGAAGTAATGATGATCTCAATCAATGGATAAAATTATCTTTTGCAGGTATTATTGAAACGGCAAGGGTATCAAAACCTATGGGTAAAAAATAGAGAAATCTACACAAAGGGGAATAAAAGTTTCTTTTGTTGATATAATATCTTACCAATTAATGATATTTTCAAATTCAGATAAAAGATTAAAATCACTAAGTATCCAATACTTAAGGCCTAAGAACTCTTTTTTGACATGAATAGAATCTTCTATTACTTTTCTGTTTTCAGTGGATCTATCTCTTTTATACCTTACAAGATTGCCAAGAAAACTTTTTACTTCATATTGAATGTTATCAAATAGAATCTGTGTTTTCAAATCCCTTAATCCATCCTTTCCATTTACTAGATGTTTTAAAAGTGATATCGTATCCTCCATGCGTGGATCCTGGATCAACCCTTTTAATTCTATGCAGTTTATATCATCATCAATTCGCTGTTCTAGAATATTCTTTAAATCATATTCTGCAGGATTAAGAATCTCAAGGTTATTAGATTTTCGTCCATTACAGTATGGGCAAACTAGAAACAGGTTTTTCCAATCATATTTTAAATCTGGATATTTGGCTTTTGGAAGTAGATGTTCAATCTCAAAGACATGGTTCACCTTACTCTCACATTAATAGCATTTATTATGATGATCTTTATTTAGTAATTTTCGAACATCTTCATCATCATATTTCTTCTTTTTTAAAAGGCTAATTGGTATTTCTTTACTTTTATTGGTTTTAATCATGGCCTATAGATAACGTAAAAGAAGTTTATTATACTTTGCAATCACATTGTCCGGTGTAACAGCATGATTTAAATTGTCAAATAATTCAATCAATTCTTTCAACTCTCGATCTTGAGCTTTATCTTTTGTTTCTAGTTTAAGAAGCTCTTCCACTCTCTTCAATTTTAGACCTAGATAAGATGATTCGGTTTTTACTTTAAAATACCCTTCTGTTAATGACTCATAAGAATACTCTTGTAAATCTGTAAGTTTTTGTTTCTTCTCCAGATCATAAGCTACAGCATTATCCAATGAAGAAAGAACGAATGGAGAGTGTGTGGTTACAATAAATTGAATATTCGGAAATACGGTTGTTAGAAATGGCATAATCTCCTTTTGAAGTTTTAAGTGAAGATGAGTCTCGACTTCATCAATTAAAACAATACCAGGCTTATCATAAATACCATTCAAAGAACCATCTTCGTTTTGCATAGCTAAAATCAAGTCTGCAATAATATCTATTACAGCAGAATATCCATCCGATAGTTCATTAAAACCAAACACTTTATCTTCAGAATGAATCGTAAACTGATAAGTTCTAAAATCAAAATTTAATTTGAGATATTGATCTTCAAATAGACGTTTTAATAAATCAGTGAATGAAGTAAACCAATCTCTAATCTTATCGGCCTCTTTAATTTCACCTTCATTACGTGCAAGAGCTTCTTGAACCTTTAAATCAACAAGAAACTTAACAAATTCTTTCGATTGTTTATGATCTTTTATAAATGAAGATCCATGTACAAAACTAGGTTTAATAGGATTCTTTGGGATTAACATATCAACTCTTCTATTGGCAGAGAACATTGTAAATATGGCTTTCCCTGATTCAACTAGGGTAAAAGATTCATCCATAGAAGGAATCATATGTACTTCCAAAGTTCTAAAAACATCACTCGTCCGACTAAAAACTTCGTCATATTTTGATTTAATTTTTTTTTGCTCCTTATGATCTAATTTGCCAATATTTAATTTATCTCTTAGATACAATCTATCATCTAAATTTTTTTGTACATGAGGAGCTTCGTAACAATCAAAACGAAAAAAATCCATTATTGAATTTAAAAGCATTGTTTTACCAGATCCATTTTTCCCTGTAATAATCAGATGCTTTAATTGACTATTTGACACATCAATGGAAGTATCATTGATTGATAAGAGTTTGTTTATATGAAGTTGTGAGATAAATATTTTCGACATAACCTTTTTATTTCAGCAAGTTACTATAATTTAGAATTTCTTTACACATCCTAGAACTCTAAAGATCTTTGAAATGGTAGAGACTGGAATATCTTGTGGCTGATATTCTGGACTTTTATTTGTAGGCACTAATTTAAAACAATTTTTGTTTTATGAAGCTGTTATTGATTTAATAGTTCGATGTTTACTTGTAACGATACCTTATACTTTACCGAATAGTAAGAAAGCTTGTCTCATTTTTATTTCTTTGAATACGATATTACCTACGTTATTAACTATGGTTCCATTGAGTGACTAGGAACATTATTCCAATAATCGGCATCATTATATTTTTGAAAATCGATCAAATATTCGAGTCTCAGTGTTTGAACATGCATAACTAAATTCTTAAACCACCAATAAAGTCAACATTGTAGTTGGACACCAATTGTGTTTGATTTTCACTAGTCTCTGAGCAGTTACGTTTACTGCCCCCTTCGACAAGCTCTAGATCCACTTAATCCCTGATATATATGATATCTACGGAGCCGAATCTAATTTACAGACCCCTTTGACAAACTCGGAAATCCCTTGTCGAAGCACAGGAACCACATGACATAGTCACTTATTTATTCGGAATCATATGCACATCCATTTGAGGGAATGGGATATTAATATGGTTTTCATTGAGTCGTTGGTATATAATTTTACGAATATCACTTTTCACCTTCTCTATCTTAAAGATATTTTCAGAATAGAAGAACACTTCAAAGTCGAGAGAAGAGGCCCCAAAATCGACTAGTCGTACCTCAATAGAGTCATCGTGATGGATATCAGGATGTTCTCTCACACTTTTTTCAAGTGTATCACAAACTAATGGTATATCACTCCCATAACTCACCCCTACATTGATCTGAAAGCGAGTATTCTTCGATTGGTGACTCCAGTTGATCACTTTGTTTGTCGTGATTAATGAATTTGGGATAATCACCGCAATATCGTCTCTATTGAGACCTTTAGAAGTACGAAGTCCAATCTCTTCGACTTTCACCACATCCCCATCAATTTCCAAGATATCTCCCATCTTAATGGAGCGTTCTGAAAGCAATATCAACCCCGAAATAATATCATTAAAAGTCTGTTGTAGTCCCAAACCAACCCCAACCAACAGTGCAGCAGAACCAGCAATCAGAATCGTCACTTTCACACCAAGGGTCTCAAGTATAAAAGCAATAGATATGATCCATATGAAGTATTTAATAATTTGGAGCAATGCATAAGCAGTGCCATCATCCAGTGTGGTAAAGAGTCTTTTTTGGATTAGTGCTTTTTCAAGCAGCCTCAACAACAGCTTGGTTAGCATAGCCACCAATATAACTACGAGAATACTTGACACCGTTATTTGAAAGGTTCCGATGTGTAGCAGGCTAAAGTCTAAGATGCTTTTTATTGTCTCCATATCTATTTTAATATTATCCGTTCGGTACAGTCTTTAAAAAAGTACATACCCTATAAATGTTATCTCCAACGAGAAAGTTCATTGATTTGACAATGCAATGATTTTTCTTTTTAAATTACATATTTTTAAACAAAAAATATCATACAACGACCCATAACTGATGGGATCATCGCTAAAGGTAACAACACCTAAGATTACACGAGTAATAGATTTGGTGGAAATACGTTATAGTCATTCAGATCATCAAAAAAAGAATATTTATAACTCGAAAGACTAAAAAAAACATCACACAACCATATGGCTAAGCAATGATACAACGAATGCTCACTAAAAGACTTATGGTTGTAAAACCCTCGTATAATTTTATCTCATCAATTACAAAATGAAAAGCATGTTAAGGCTAAATACTTTCGTAGAATTGCTCTTGACATTCGAATCTAAATAGTGTTCTTAGAAACAGAATCTTGATCTTTTTTTTTACAGCAAGCACAACATACTTCATAAAGCTCCCTAAAACATAAACTTAGTTTAACTTTAATACAGAGATCAGTGGAAGATGGTCTGAAGCTTCGGGTCGATCCACTACCTTAGAACTGATAACGTGCCAATTATGAGGAGAATCGATAAGTATATAGTCAATCTTATCTTGAGGGTTTAAAGCTGGATAAGTGGTATCTTTCGCTTTATTTGTAAACTTCCATTGGGGCATATTCTTTCGAACCTCCTGAGGCAACGCATTCAAGTCACCAGACAGAATAGTTGGTATTTCATCATGCACAAGCTTTTGAATATAGGCCAATTGTTTGGATCTGAGTGTCTCTGAAACATGCGTAAGATGGGCATTGATCACACGTATTCTCTTTCCACAAGGGAGTGCTAGGATCGATTCCAAAGCCACTCTCTGCTCTGTAGAGGAAGTATGTGGCAACTTGTGAACCTCTGACTTCAATACATTATATTTGGAGAGGAGAGCAACACCATAAGCCCCACGATTTAGCGAGATTGCTTTCCCAAAGAGGGGCATTAATTGGGTCTGTGCACCCAATAATAGAGATTGGTTTTTATTGCCCGATCTAGAGACATTGTAGTCCACCTCTTGAAGAAAAACGATATCTAAGTTATTTTCTTGGATAATAGACCCAATATTCGACAGGTTTAACTTTCCATCACTATCAGCTCCGTGGTGGATGTTGTAGGTCATGATACGAATCTCTTTATCTTGTTTTGGTTGTGCTTGCACATAAAGGCACAAGAAAGAGAGTACTAAAAAGAGTGTTTTAAAGGCCATATCTATAGTTTTATTTGAAAGAAAACCAAGATATAAAAGATTCTGCTTCTGAATAAATCATACAACGCATTATATCTATTTATAAGTTTTTTTAAAGGAGAAACAAGCCTGATTAGATTAAAAATGGTAGCCTATATTATCTTGGCATAACGCATTATTTGAACAGATAAGACCCTGATAAAAAGAGAATATATTGAGGATTATACAGAGACAAAAGCAATAGTACTACACGATTCATATTTCGTCACAACACCCGAACAAACAGATCAATAAACACAAAATAAACCTCTTAGAACAAAAGGTTTATTCAAAAAAATCATTTCGTATTAATGCACTATTTCTTGTCAGAATCTTTAGAAAAAAGATCCTTTATATTCTTCATACTACAACCACTAGATCTATTTTCAATATATTTTCTATTTAAGAAAAATACAAACCATAATGCGATCAATAACATAAATACACAGGATATACTTTCCTTGTTTGTCGTTCCGTCTAGAACAATTAACATTATAGCGGAGATTGTAGTAATCAAGGGTTTCACAGCCTCACCAACACCATTAACAAAGAAACTATATCCTATTTCTATACCTGCATAAGCAAACAATCCGTAAGAGATTCCATGTAGGAGCGTCGGTGTATGCACCATGGAGCGGATATCATTATACCTAAAAACAAATAGATAAAGATGATAAAAAGTAAAAATCATAATAAACACACCGATTAGCATCTGTAATGTGATTTTTACATACTCCATTCTTGGTCGCCATTTGGTATAGAGCCTATGCTCTACCTTCTCTTCTTTGGGGACAGACAAATCCTCTTCTAATTCGCTCATATTAAACACTTATAAGAATTTATTAAAATTATACTTTTCTAAGATAAAACGATCTTTTCGTAAACATTAAGAGATAAACAGAAGATCAAAAAAAAACCACATTCCCAGAAACCTTATCAGGAAGAAACCATAAAAATAGATTCAAATGACGACCCTATTTAGTCCACGGTTTTGTCAACAGAACAGTTTACATACACAATATATGTTTTTTTTTGTTAACATTCAATGGAAAACAGATACACCAGTAAACTATCTCTTGACCAACCCAAGGCAATCTTTCAATAAAGAGTATTGATATAAACGACTTAGACACGGAATATATCTCTTCGAGAGATATATTCCAATGACGAGAGGTGTACTGAACAACCTCCTGCCCCACTTATACCGCTACGTTCTAATCTCTTCTTCTATTGAGCCATATCACAAAACCTGTTACAGGCATTGAGGTCATAATAAGACCAATAATAAACGTGAAAATCTTTCCCCATAGTCCCATCCAGTGACCTACATGAAAATTAAAAATTACCTGATCCACCTCAAACGCACGGATTAGTCTTTCTGGAAACACGATCCGTTTGCCATTATAGCGATTCACATAGAACAACTCCGCATCATCGAAGCATTTAATCCCAATCCATGCCCCTTGAATTATCATATAATATGTCTGATTTGGATTCATAAACGGTAATCCTACTCGCAAGACTTCCGCCGTAGAGTTATCATCTTGCAATTTGCTAACAATATTATCCAGATCCAATCTCTTTCGATTCTCCTCATATTTAGGCATATACTCCCTCGACTTTTTCCAAACCCCTGTAGTTCCGTCAAAAGAAGATTGAGCGATCTTATTCCAACTCGGGAATCCCATACACAAACCAGTGATGCAGATTATCAATGAAGGGACAAGTACATAAAACCCGATAACCTTATGAATATCGTAGAACTTTCGTTGCAATTTACCTCCTAATTTCACTGTAAATGATGATTTGCGAGAAGAGCGATTCCATCTTCTAGGATACCAAAGGATCAAACCACCTAATAGTTCAAAAAAGAATAACAAGGTGGCATACGATACGATATAATGGCCATATTTAGGAACCATAAAATGGGCATGGATTCGAGCAGCCACCGTATAAAAGAACCAATATGATCGAGAGGTCTTTATTACGTCTCCAGTATAAGGATTGATATAGGTATAAGCAAAATCTTTCTTGTCTCTATTGGATGCAACACGAAAAGAGCGTTCTCTCTTTTTATAGGTATCGAAATAGAATATGCCACGTTCTGGATATCTTTCATGGAAAGAGGCAATCAATACAGAGGGGGGAAGCTTCTTTTGCCCTTCCTCCACTTGAACATATTTAGCATCTCCTGCACACCAGTCAATCACCTCATCAGCAAACACAAACATGGTACCTGACAGCGATACAATGAATAATATAAGCCCGGAAGAGAGTCCGATCCATAGATGTAGTTTTCTGTTTATTTTTCTCCAATTAAATGACTTCATACATTCGTTTATTATGTTACACATTTCGTCCGGTACACAACCATCGTTTCTCCTCAACAAGTAAGGGGTGTGTATCCATCTTGACAGATAAAGGATATCTTTTGTCGCAACTAAAATAGAGAAACAACAAAACCAATATATAACGATATCCGAAGTAAAAACAACGCAATACGGTCAATATCAACAATTTCCTTTTACGTCATTTTTTGTTCTTTTCCCGTTAATAATGGAATGATCGAAACAATACTTTTGTCTATTATTTTTAATTATTTTAAATAAAGACAATGAATACAAAAAATTATCTATATCTATTTTTCATCTTTTTTGTCCTATCAAACCTTACAGCACATAGCCAAACAAGGATAGGAGAAATAAGTGGTACAGTGCGCTCCACCAATGGGGATAAACTAAACGATGTCTATATTGAAGTAAAACGCAATAAGATTGTCTCGGTAACAGATCAAGAAGGGCAGTTTCAAATCAAAGGGATTCCTTATGGTAACTATCAGGTGAAACTAACATCAGTAGGGTTTAAGAAGAAGGTGATCCCTCTAAATCTATTCGATCAAAAGATAGACCTCGGAACCATCACCATGCAACCTAGCATAGAAGAGCTTGATGAGGTAAAGATACAATCCGATAAAAGACCCTATATGCGGGAAAAAACAGAATATGTATCCAAGATGCCTCTCAAAAACTTAGAAAATCCGCAGGTATACTCTGTGGTTACGTCTCAATTTCTAGAAGACATACAGGCTACCAATATACAGTCGTCGCTACAAAACACTGCGGGTGTCACCAATGCCATGCAAGGCATCGGGTCTGGTGGACTTGGTATGACACTTAATATTAGAGGTTTTAGTGCCGACATTGCAATGAGGAACGGTATGTCTACAGCATTTAAAACAGGAACCGATCCCATCAACCTCGAACGAATTGAGGTCGTCAAAGGACCAACAGGAACACTTTTTGGAACAAGTGTGGTAACCTCTTATGGGGGATTGGTAAATAGAGTAACCAAGAAGCCTCATGCAAAAAGAAAGGGAGAGGTGTCGTACAGTACAGGTTCATACGAACTCTCACGCTTGACATTAGACTATAACACACCTCTCGACAAAGCACAGAAGGTGTTGTTTCGTATTACCTCTGCAAAACATGCAGAACATAGTTTTCAAGATTATGGAAGAACCAATTCATTTTTTGTGAACCCTAGTCTTACCTACAAACCCAATGACAGATTGCAACTAGATCTTGAAACAGAGATATACAACCGCACTGGTCCTGCAACATTCTTTAATGTTGGGCGCGCGAAGATAAACCATCTCGATGAGTTAAAATATGACTTCAAAAAGTCATATGGTAGCGATTATCTAAACAGTGAAAATAAAGCATTCACCGTTTTTGGTAAGCTTACCTATAAGTTAAGTGACAATTGGAAATCAGAGACCCTTATCTCAAGTTCTCAAACCGATAATACCACCAACTATCTCTTTCTTGACTTCTTTAATGATGCAGACAGCAAGAGACGAATTATGAAGATAACCAGTCAATTTATCAACACAGAAATTCAACAAAATATTACGGGATCATTTCGAATGGCAGGATTAAAGAATAGGGTCTTGATTGGGGCAGATTATACATACCTTAGAACTCCCTTTCGCAGGTCACAAGTTATTTATGACACCATTGGGTATACTGCCCCAGTAAAAGACTTCAATGTGAATAAATACAACCAAATGCTTTCTGAAATCCAAGCATTCCGTATTGGTCAACGCAAGCAACAGAACATGGCTCTCTATGGTTCCGATATCATCGATCTCACAAAATATCTATCGGTGATGGCAAGTATTCGATACGACCATTATGTAGATATAGAACAAGACTATACACAAAACCAAGTGTCTCCGAAATTTGGTGCGGTATTAAAACTGTGTAAAAATCATCTAACTCTTTTTGGGAACTATATGAGTGGTTTTAAGAATATCACGCCTTCTATCACCTCTCAAAGAGAGGTCCCTCTAAAACCAGAAGAGGCATTACAATACGAAGGAGGATTAAAAATCTCATTGTTTAACAAAAAACTAAACAGTACCATAAGCTACTACAATATCACCGTAAATGATGTGGTGCGTTGGGTTCGAGAAAAGAACCAATACACGCAGGTACAAGATGGAAAAAAGTCAAGCAAAGGATTCGAAGTAGAACTAAATGCGGCTCCTTTCCAAGGGATGAATGTGATGGCAGGATATGCTTATAATAAAAGTAGATTTATCGAAGGAGACAAGTCCATCATAGGAAATGCTCCATATGCAACCCCTGAAAATTCCTACAACTATTGGCTCTCCTATAAAGCACCTCGAGGCATCCTACATCATTTGGGATTTGGATTTGGAGGAAACTATATTAGCGACTCATACCTCGACGACAGAAATAGTATCACCGTTCCTGGATACTCCGTACTAAATGCAAGTCTATTCTACGACACAAACAGTATGCGCATTGGGCTGAAAGGCAACAATCTTACAAATCAAAACTATTGGGCAAACATGGGCACCTATATTCAACCACAAAAGAACAGAAACTTCATTGTTACAGTCTCTTATAAATTTTAAGAGCAACCAATTCAAGAGGAGGAATCCAAGAGATTCCTTCTCTTCTGTTCGCTTGGCAGATACCCAAAGTACTTTTTGAAAGCAACAGTAAAATGTTGGGGATTCTTATATCCCACATGATGCGATATCTCTGCAATTGAAGATTGATTTCTCTTTATCAACAACAATGCTATCTGCATCCTTGTCTCGGTAATAAAAGCATATATCGTTTTATTAAAATGGTATTTAAAATCTTTTTTCAACTTACTCTGATTGATCCCGATTCTTCGAGATAACAAAAGAATTGTTGGGGGATTATCATACTCTTTCTTCAATATCTCCTTTGCATTAATAATCTCATTTGGAACTTCTGATTCAACAGAATGAGCCGCCTCATACAAGAAATTAGATATTAGCTCATTAATCTTCGATATAAAATAGACCTCTTTTAGTTCATTTGGAAAATCGCAACGAATGATCTGCTCTATAATATCTTTCATATGATTGGGAATGATACGACTCTTCTCAAAGAGAAGCACCGGTTCCCTATCCTTCATCTTCCTTGCAAACTCTTTAAATTGTTTGTTTAGTATCGGTTGGAAATAGTTATTGATATAGTTCTCAGAGAATATAATTTCTAATGTTCTACGATACTTCGGTTTATAATGCAGCTCCCCTTTCACCTTTGGAAGAAAGAAGAAATTGTAGTGTCCCCCAGGAATATCCACCATGGTACTTCCACTATTCTTTGGAATATAGAGGCTTGAGCCCTCCATCTCAAAATGCAACTTTAGAAAATGGAAATCATGTTCCACCTCCATCTTGAGTGGAATCTCAAAAGAGTCTTCACGCATTGTCATCTTCAATCCATTAAAAGACACACCTCTTAACTTAGTATGGTAGTGGTCTTCTGAATAAACAATCTCTGTATCCTCAAAGGTTGGTTTATCAAATCCATCTTTATGATATTTCACCCGAACCTTCTCACGAAACTGATCACTTTTTAAAATAGATTTCATAATCAAGAAACATTATTAATTTAAGGAAACAAATGTATCTAGATTACAATTTCAACAGAATACCTATTTGTATGGATTTTCACCCCATTAACTCATCATAAAACGACAAAAATGGGGATAAACAATTACAATAATAGACCGATACCTCACTTCGAACAAGGCCAAGATATAAGAAAAATAGCCTTACATGGTAAATCAATGATGCATGTTCATTTAGGCATTAAATCAAAAACGTTAAAAGAGTTCATTACAAGAAGAAGAGATCTCACGGAAAGTTTATTCTTCATACGAATACTCTCTCTCCACAAGATAGTAAAATTGATCATCATTTGTAATGTATTGTTTAGTCCAGTTTCCATATGCATCATATTCATACGAATAACTATGATAGTTCATGATATCTCCATCATCCGTAAACCAGTAGGATTCCATAATATTACCATACGGATCATATTCAGATAGGTGTTGTTCCTGTGTTTGTTCATCATAGTCATAGGAAGAGTAATCCAATTCATGACCATGGTCGTCATAGGTACAGAAATTGCGTCCTATAATCTTTCCATTACCATTGTATCGTACTTCTATCGTAAGACTATCTTTTCTTTTATATTCAATTCGTTCATACAGCGTTGCCTTTTCATCGTAATAATAGAATGAAACAGAAGCTCCTTTATCACTCCATTCTGGCATTGTGTGATTCATCTTTTGGGAATAATAATACCGAACTTTCACCTCTTTCAATTGAAACTCCGTATTGTATCGATAATCGGATTTAGAAAACAGTGTATCTTCTCTCCAACAGGTTTTTGATACAAGACAATTTTGTTCGTTATAGTCGTAACATGTTTTATGACGAATAGTTCCTTGTCTATCGTAACACAAGTTTGTAGTAGGTAGATTATCTTTATTGAAAGAGTAGACACATCTCTTCTCCACACCTCCATCATAGCCAAAGAATAACTCCTCTACCTTATTTCCTTGAAAATCATAAATTGATTTCGTGTCATACTCCATATATTGCCACGCTTTAATCGATTTAATAAAGCGATTGTTTTGTTTTTCTAAACGATAAGCAACCTCAGTAAAGGATACTACCTTTCCTTTTAGATTGTCTCTATTCCAATCATTACGCTTAGCTACCCCAAAAAAAGGCACAAGGAGTAACAATATCGATATTTTATAAGTTAAAGCAGTTTCCATATACCCTCTTAGGCTAGGTTGTAATTCAAAAATAAAGATAATTCGTCAATAACACCTCTAACTAGGATCAACTTAATTGAACGATGCTTACTTTTTTGCTATGCTAGGATATTATTTATCGCAATATCATATGGAACCATAGCAATAAAAACAGATAAAACAATGACGAAAAAAGACCCATACCACACTAAACACAAACATATTACAACAAAAAAGATCAATCCCAACAAATATTATGATAATATTTATTAGTCACTGTAATTATTTGTCTCTTTTGAATACTTACAAGGTAAAGGAGTATTATAAAAAAGTCTAAGAATAATTATATGAAGAATATTTTAAACATTGCAATCTTACTGCTTCTTTGCATCACATTTTCATGTAGTAAAACCACCTATCAAGATAATCTTTCGAGCCTAAAGAGCCATAAGCAGAAAAATATAGAGATAAGATATAGTAACAGCTACACAGAATCTCAGATCCAAGAGGTAGCAACCAGAATGAAACAAGCCATCACCTTCTATGGAGAAAATATTCAGCCTGTGACTCAAAGTATCTCAGTATTGGTTCTAAACAAAGACGATTGGAAGAAAGAGACACAAACGCTCTATGGAATGCCATATGCTATCCCATCCAAAAACAAGGTGGTGATGACTCTTGACAATAATGACTTTTGGAAAAGTACCATCCCAAATCAATCGAAGTTGACTCCAGAACAGAACAATGAGTTACATCTCATCTACGACAATGCCAATAAAGAGGTAGATATGTCAAAATTCTTCTCTCTTTTGGTTGTACATGAGTTAGGACATGTTCTTTCTGCTGCAGACCATGTACAAATTACCCCTAATAGTTTTAATGAACTTTTCGCCAACCTATTCCTTCACTGTTATGTGGCAACAAAAGAGCCTAAACTATTAGAAACACTAGAGTATGCCCCTTCTCTGAATGAGACATTACTTTATGATGCAAATGCCTATACCACATTAAAAGAGCTAGATGCTAACTATTCAAGTATTGCAGGAGTCAACTATGCATGGTATCAAAATAAACTTCATGTCATTTCTAAGAAGTTCTATAACGACAAGAAAATCGACGGATTAAAGAAATTTGTTGCTGCCTTTAGAAACGCAAATAGTACGCTTAAAACTTCTGAAGCCATCGCGCTTACAGAAAAGAAGATCGATAGTAGCTTAGCAACACTACTAAAGAACTTCTAAATCTCAAAATTCATATATGTTGATATTTTTTGATTTTCAGCCACCTAATTTTTAGGTGGCTGTTTTTGTATCATATCCATTATAGACCTGTGTGCTCTGGTAGACGAAAGGAAAGCTACTGCTTCCGTTCGACATATCAATAACTTGAATACGACAAGTACTGCTCGAGGTATCGTGCAATCATGGAGCCCTTGTCAAAGCTCAGGGATCTAACTGAAACAAAGGTTCTCGGGGAGAGAGCAACAATGGGTTATGACAACAAAACGATGCGTCAACACTTGGGCTAAAAGAAACTCCTATTTTCCGTTTGATATCTCAATATATTGAATGTTGTTGAATGTTATTGAGATTAGTCCAATTAGCATTTGAATTGATTCCCCAAAATATTGGTTTACAGTATTCTTGCCATCAAAAGAGATCCATATCCTTCAACAGTCCCAACATCCTTTATATCAAAGAGGGACCCTGAGCTTCTCGAAGGGCTATTTGATTACTTATTCAAAAGAAAATCGTTTCGCTTTACTTGTCGTTCATGCAATACCTCTTTTAGATGTTCTATCACCTGCTGGAATTTTAAGATTCTATCTTTTCTATAAACAGTTGATCAATCAATTTGTAAAATCAATAAAACACGATATTCTCAAAAAAGAGACTCCCATACATATAGAATAAGATTACAGACCTTTAAACTCACACAAACCTCTTGTATAAAACAAGATATCAAATTCTCGACAACAAACCATATCGTAAGAGATCGTTATTATCTCCTATTATCTAGTACACAGACAGATCTATACAGAGGACCGACACAACTCATTTGCGATATTTTCGACAATCAAAACATCCAACTTATTTATAATTAAATCAATATAAAAATTGTATATATGGATATAAATCACGTTTTTTAAGGATCAAATTGAACAATAAACGATAAAACAAACTTATGAAACAAAGAATCCAGTCAATAATATTACCATTATTGATACTCTTTTTGGCTATGGGATGCACAAACGCAGACCAATCGAACCTCTCAAAAAAATGGAAAAAGGTCTATCCCGGAGTATGGAAAAACGATAGTCGAAAGAGTCCAACATACGATCTTCTATCTAGTTCCGGTTCTTCTCCAAAGACAGAGATACTAAAAACATTCAAAAACAGTGCTTTTCCTCTTTCAAAGAATGAGATTGAAATATCTCAAAAGAATGGAAAGACCTATCTAAGTTTTCCCTTAGAACGCAAAGAGCAAATTTATGGTTTAGGATTAAACTTCAAAACCGTAAAAAGAAGAGGGCAAATATTTCGTCTACATGTAGACCACTACAATGGGGTAGATAATGGGAGAAACCATGCACCTGTTCCATTTTTTGTATCCAGCAAAGGATACGGAGTATTAATTAATGCAGCACGATATATTGATGTTTATGTTGGTACAGGAGTACGCAAAAATGCAAAGAATCCTGCTGTAGTGAAAGATCGAAATATGGACCCAACATGGGAGCCTATGCCATATTCCGACAATATCGAGATTATTGTTCCAGAATCGGGAGTCGATGTAATCCTTTTTGCAGGTGACAACATGATGGAAGTAGTTCAAAAATTTAACCTCTATTGTGGTGGTGGATTCATACCTCCTAAATGGGGATTGGGATTTTGGCACCGAACTCCTACTATGTATAACCAGAAAAAGGTAACTGAGGAGATCAACAATTTCAAAAAGAAGAAATTTCCTCTTGACGTAATTGGTCTAGAGCCAGGCTGGCATAGCAAAGCCTATCCATGTACTTTTGAGTGGGATTCTACTCGTTTTCCTACACCAAAACAGTTTACCCAGAAATTATTAAAGAAGGATCACATACGACTCAACCTTTGGTGTAATCCATATCTATGGCCAGGATCGGATCTAGACAAAAAGATGGAGCCATATACCGGATCACACACAGTATGGAATGGGACCATTCCTGACTATACCATCCCTGAAGCACAAAAAGTATTTCAGAATCACATTAAGAAACACCAACTTGATTTAGGAATTAGTGGGTTTAAGATCGATGAAGTGGATGGTTTAGATCGTTGGTTATGGCCCGATTATGCTACTTTCCCTTCAGGGTTAGACGGAGAGCAGATGCGCCAAACGTATGGCACTCTCTTAATGAAAACAACGAATGATGCATACCGTTCAAAAAATGAACGTACTTACGGACTGATTCGTGCAGCCAACGCAGGCTCCGTATCTTATCCTTATGTAATCTACAATGACTACTACAATCATAAAGATTTTATCACTGCACTTATCAATTCTAGTTTTTCAGGGGTGCTATGGACACCCGAAGTTCGTGCGAGCAAAACATCTGAAGAGTGGGTTCGTAGAATGCAGTCTGTCTGTTTTGCTCCCATTGCGATGTTAAATGCATGGGCCAATGGAACCAAACCATGGAGCTATCCTGAAGTGTACGAGGCTTGTCAAGAGGTTGCATTTCTTCGCATGCAACTGCTACCATATATTTATTCCACTTTTGCGCAATACTATTTGAAAGGAACTCCTCCATTTAGAGCAATGGAACTAGTAGACCATCAGATAAAAGGGGGTATAAAGGTATCCAAGAAGTTAGACGATACGGAGAATCCATATGCAGAAACAGCGAGCAAAGATCTTAAAGATCAATATATGATGGGAGATTATATATTGGTAGCACCCATGTTTGAAGGACAAAAGAAGCGTGAAGTCCTTCTTCCTAAAGGGCGTTGGTTTGACTTTTACACAGGAAAGCTTGTTGGAGAAGGTGGAAAGATAACAGTGCAATGTGGATTAGATAAGATCCCTCTTTTCATAAAAGACGGGGCAATCATTCCGATGATCCCTAAAATTAGACAAACATCTGAATGGACATTAGAAACCCCTATCACAGTTCGTGTATATGGTAACAAATCAGGTTCTTTCGAACTATATAACGATGATGGCTCTTCTTTAAATTATGAAAAGGGAGACTATAGTTTAATCAAACTTAAGAGAGATGGAACTTCAACTAGTACTGAAATCATAAATAATGGCAAGTGGCAACCAAAACATATCTCTTGGGAATTTGTTACAAAGTAACTGATTGCTCATAATATCAATGATAACGATAGTTTGATTATTTTTATCACTCATCTGTCTCGTACCATTTCATTGATTATGAAACAGTTTTGATTGAATAAATATTAAATTTCAAAAGCCGTACTCCATTCACATAGAGTACGGCTTTTCTATTTTGGGTCAACAACCTCTCATTCACTTATTCGTTCAACAAACAACCACGATTATTCCCTTCACTGTATAAAAATCTTTACATGAAAGTGATAATATCCAGTCATAAACATCTCCCTAACAATAGAACGTAGATCAAACTATAATTTTTAATCCATGGTGGAAGTTCATAATCGGAGGAACAATTACTTCAATGTCAAATACTTTCTCATCGGATTCTTTTGTTTCTCGTCTCTTTCATAATCGCCTAACATTCGTTGTGCATCAGCATTCCCTCTTTCAGCAGTTAGTCGAAGTATCACAAAAACTTTATAATACTCTTTATTCTTATAACACGCTCTCCCTTTTTCAAAAAGGGTTTTTATTCCAGACATTCTTATAAGAAAAGATACTAGGACTAATAACAAATTTTCACTAAGTAATAGATTCAGAAGCTACACGAACTCGATACAGCTTATTATTAAACTTTACACACGATAGTCATGATATATTTATTCAACCCAAGGAATATTATTAGCAATTAGACACTTAATAAAAAGGTTGCAAGAATCAAATTAAAGGCTTTTCACTTAGAAAAAGGTTATCACACACTCCATTATGTCTTGGTGTGAAAACAGAACACTTCATCCGCTAACTCTAATTGACAAGATCTTTATGTTGATCAGTATAAAACTCAAACCTTTTATATACTTCATTTCAATATCATGACGATCTACGTACCCTTGTACATTATATTTAAATTTAGACTCTATAAAAAAAATCAATTGTAAATGATAACGCTAAAATTATTCCATTTTTAATTCATGATATATATTCACGTACACCAACTAAAATAGGAATAGCAACTTCATATCAAAAAAGAAACCATTGATAGAGTTATCGAATATAGAATTACAATAAATACAAAAGCAATTCATTAACCTCTAACTAAAACGTATTATAAAACAATCCCCTTCTCTTCTATAAAACAAAAAATAATCTGAATCCCCTCAAAACAAATAAGGATCAATACGAATATAGAATCATAATATGAACAAATATCACAATTAACATATATTTATTATTGATAACATTTGTTTATACCAAAATATAACATAATATTACACATTCAATTTAACATTTAATTTTTTTAAACACCATGAATAGACTAGTACTTATTTTACTTTCATGCATCTCTATCCAATCTATCGCACAAGAACAGCCAAAGGAGAAGGTTCATTTCTATACGAATAAGAAGGGAAAACTATACGTACCAAAGAAACTTCCGATGTTTCTATACTTAACATCCGACACGATCGAGAAGAAGGATATGCAGAGATTGAAGAGTGAAACTACAACGAAATATGCCAATCCATTCTATTTTGACTCAGAAGGAAGAAATACAGTTCACACCCCCTGGGCTGTAGACCCCAAAAATCATGTACGAGTAGAACCACGATTTGATGTAGTATTTGATGTATATGTAGATGGTTCCGCACCAATCTCCTATCAACATATCGATGCAGTCCATGCATATCGCACTTCAGGAGTTGACTACTATGGTCCCGAAACCAAAATGACCATTACAGCAAAGGATCGATTTTCAGGAGTTGAATCCACTCATTTCTCGGTAAATGGAGCACCATACGAAAAGAACAAGACCTCTCTTGACAAGTGGATAGAAGGAGAAAATACCATCAAATACTTTTCTATGGACCAAGTAGGTCATGTGGAGAAGGCAAAAGAGCGTCATTTTATTTATGACACTCAAGCACCTACCACAAAACACAAAATCAATGGACCCCAATTTAATGATATCATCTCTCCTAAATGTTGTTTCGAACTTACAAGCCACGACTCTCTTTCAGGAGTACGTAGAATATTTTATCGTTTAGATAACAGAAAAATGAAACAATATCTAACGTGTACACCACTAGGAGACCTAAAAGATGGAGTTCACAAAATCTATTGGCAAGCCAAAGACAATGTGGAGAACATGGAGAAAGAGAGCTCTATTGAGATATATCTAGACAAGGTCGCTCCTGTAACCACCTATAAGATGGATGGAGACTTCTTCAAGAGTGGTAAGATTCAATACATTTCGGAGCGTTCAAAATTTGTTCTTGAAGCGACGGATAACAAGGCTGGAGTAAAAGAGACCTATAAAAATCTAGACCATACCTCTCAGGATATCTATAAAGAACCTTTCACCATAGAGGGAAAGTTTGGTAAACATATTGTAGCATATTGGTCTAGAGATAAAGTAGAGAATGTGGAAAAAATACACTCTACCACACTATTTCTAGACAACAAAAGTCCCATCACCCAAATAAACTACAATCGACCACAGTTCTTCACTAGAGACACTCTTTTTATTGGTCTAGACACCAAATTCACGCTCTATCCTGGAGACAAAGGGTCCGGTGTAGCCAAAACATTTGTAACCATTAATGATGGAGAGGCAAAAGAGTATAAAAAGTCTCAAAAGCTAGATAAAGAAGGATTTTACAAAGTGACTTTCCACTCTATCGATAACGTAAATAACGAGGAGACAGCAAAAGTATCCGAAGTTTATGTAGATGGAACGGCACCAGAAATATATGTAAATTTCAGTATCAAACAGATTGGTACGGAGAAGAAAGATGGAAAGGATATTCCTGTGTATCCAAACTATACGAGGATGTATGTTGGTGCAACAGATAAATTGAGTGGTACAGATCAGATTCAATACTCCATCAATGGGGCACCATACAACGACTACTCAAGTCCTAAAACATTAGACCTTTCAGAACTTGATCTTTTCAAAGACAAAAAGCATTATGTCGTGAAGGTCCGAGCTACAGACAAACTTAAAAACAGCCGTGTAAAGGTATTTGAATTTGTCGTAAAGGATGAATAAAAGTTTATTAGTTCAATAAAAAAAAGAGCAGACACTCCATCTGCTCTTTTTTTTATGTTTCTATTTCTTGCTTAATAGCTTGACCAATTTAACAAATAAATTGAAATGTACTCCAAGCATAAAAACCATTGCAAGAACAACAGAACACTGAACGACAGTGAATAACATACCTTGAGCATGAGACAAAACCATCATAATATATGCTACACATAATATAGCACATAAAATGTATCCTATTAGAACACTCTTTTTCATAGATCGATAGATTAATATTTGTAAATGATGCTATAGAATTACATCTAAAGCAAGATATAAACATTTACATATAAAAATAATCCATAACACTTGTTTCATGAAAATCAAGTACTATTTACCAATATTTTTGCCGTGGTCATAACTACTTTCACCCTAGGTTCCCATACCCTTTGGTTACCCTTCAGTTACTCTAGGAGTAACCAAAGGGTAACTAAAGTCTAAGGAAAACGTATCTAAAGTCAGGATTGAATCCATATTTTACTCAAGCTTAGAGAGTATTAAAAGTAATTAAAAAGTAGGCTATAAGATTGCCATAAATACAGAAAAAGACGATTGTGGCACTCCTTTTATGAATATTACAACCGATTATTGTCGTATATAACGATGGTTTAGTCAATATCCACAATAGTCCAAATCCAATCAGAAAATCCCAAATATTGGATAGTATTTTTACACACATACATATCGTGTAGCTCTCTATTCACACCTCCAAAACCATTCATTGCAGTCGACTCAATTCGGAAAAAACATAGATCCTCTTCTTGGTAAGGACTATATGGTTCAATAATGATTGAATTTGGTTTTTCGCTCAACATTTTAGAAGAGATCACATAAAAGATTCGGAGTTTTCATTTCATTCTTTAATACAGTCTTGGCAACGTAAAGCATATTAAAGATAGAGTCTGGAACCATGACTGGATGGGATTTCAATATTTATTCTTTGCAATTTCAAATTTTATATCGCTACGATCATAGTTAAAAATAGCACTTCGAAAAACCCACATTGTTAAGACCAAACTTATAGGATATGACAGGGCTTGTTCATGAATTGCTGAAATGATAAAAGGTCGACTATTCATATTATATTTGGATTGCTAAAAACAGATATAAATTATGAATAACGACCTTTCAAGTGCCGAAATTAGAAGATTCTATGAGAAATTACAAGTTAAATTAGTCGATAATCGGAGTCATGTAGGACGAAAGCATGAATTGGCATTTGTGATTACGCTTTTTATTATCTCAATTCTAACAAGTTCCGATCATCTTAGCATAAATAAGATTCATCGTAATATGGTTCGTTATTATGAGAAGTTATGTATCTGTTTACATAAAGATGTTGATCATTGTATAAGTCGAGTTCAGTTGACAAGAATTCTGTCTGAGTTTGATTATGAGTCCTTTTTGACAATTTGTGATGAAGTATACTCTTCTACAGAATGGATATCTATTGATGGTAAAGAACTTCGAGGAAGTATCGATTCTAAAAGCAATAAAAAGAGAGGGTTAAGTATTGTTTACTCTATTGGTCATAACACAAATGTACAACAGTTATTAGGTTTTTATGATGGGACAAAAGAGAGTGAAAAGAGTATTGTTTATGATCATATTCTTGAGTTGCCAGAGCAGGCAAAGATAACACTCGACGCAATGCACAATTCAGAAAATCTGTTGTCTAATATTCACCAAAATAGTCGATTCTATTTGACTCAAATAAAGTCAAATCAGAAGAAATTAAAGGATGACTTAGTGCATACATCCAATCATATAAAAGTAGGTGATGTGATGACAGAAACAGACAAATCGCATGGAAGAATAGACATTAGAAGGTACGAAATATTCCCAATCAATACAGAGATGTTAGAGCCTAGATGGAGTAATAGTGGTATATGTAATATGATTAAAGTGACAAGAGAGAGTCACAATGTAAAGAGAGGTAGAAGGAGTACAGAAACACGATATTATATCACCAATTATAATGGGGAAATAGGTGAAATTGCTGGTGCTATTAGAGGTCATTGGAAAATAGAAATAATGAACCGTATTCGTGATGTTAATTTTGGAGAAGACAAATTAAAGTCATTAGATCATGGATTACAAAAATCAATATCCTCTGTTATGTTGTTTATTTGTAGTGGATTAATGAAAATAAATAGCTACAATAACTTGAATATTTTAAGAGAAGAGCTTGTGCGCAATACTGATAAAATACACGATTTCTTCGCCGCTTAAATTTCATGAACAAGCCCTGTAGGATATGACAAAAGACTAAATCAAAAGATACCATTGTACAAAACAATTGAATCTATCAAAACAATAAAAACCAGAACAACAACAAACAAGATGAGCTAGAACCTCGATAGACATATCCCCAATCGGCTCTCTAATAAAAGGCGAACAAATAGTAAATATAATAATATTTAAATTATACAATACCACACTATAGATCATAAATATAGATATTCAGCATATTTACTATATGACATCGTTAATCAGATTATCTAAACTTAAGGGAGATATTCATCGAAAAAGTAAAGCAAATGCACCAGTTGGCAAATTACATTTTGTTATAAAAAAGAAAGAAGGAGTCCTTTCCAGGGCTCCTTCTAAACTAAAGTAGTAATAAATAGAAATCAAATAGATTGAATTTTACAATCCAAAATATCTTAAGATTACTGAACAATAAATCGTTTCACTTGGTTTCGGTATTTCAAGATATATACGCCACGTGCAAAATTCGATACATCAATTCGGTTCTCTTGTTGTTCAAAATTAACTTTTGCACCCAATATTGAGAAGATAGAGATCTCATTCATTTGAGCTCCGTCTACCATGATAAACTCAGATGCAGGATTTGGATAAACCTTTATAGTCTCTACATAAACTGGGCTATCGTGTACCCCTGTTTTAGAGACTACCTTCACATGAACTGTCGATTCTACCTCCGTATAATTTCGGGCAGTTACGGTAGCCACAATATCTGCTTCTCCAAGCTTATGGAAGGTAACTAGATTATCCTCTACAGTCAACACTTCGTCATTCGAAGAGGTGTAAGTGATCGTTGCTCCCTCAACCGAAGAGGTTGCTTTCTCTAATTCAAAAGAGAGATCCTCTATTTTCATCTCCAACGACAGTCCCTCAAGCGTCCAAGTGATATTGCCATCGCCTTCCGCTATCTCCAACACTTGGATTGCAGAGATCGCCTTATAGTTTTCGGTCTCCTCACATGCAGCCGTAATCGTAGCAGAACCCACACCAACAATACTTACCAAGCCATGATCCAGAGTAGCTACATTCTGGTTGCTTGAAGTATATTGTAGTTCTGATGCATCAGATACCGTTGCTTGCAATGGGAAAGCTGCATCGCCAAACTGTTTGGATTCGATATTCTCAAAAGTGATGTTGCGTGTCGCTTTCTCCACGTTTAGTTCATGGCTTACAGGAGTTGCCGCTTCACAGTTTGCTGTGGCTACGCAAGAAGCAGTAATCGTGGTAGTACCCGCTTTTAGGATGGTAACCTCTCCATTCTCTATCGAAGCAACATCTGGATTGCTTGAACTATAAACAATTGCTCCATCTCCAGTAACTTTGGCATCTAAAGCAAAAGAACCATCACCATACACTTTGGCATCCAAAGAAGCAAAGATAATATCAGACTTCGCTTTGTTTACCACAAGCTCTTGATCCACAGAAACGGCTTTCGTATAGTTTGCTGTGGCTGCACATGAAGCAGTGATAGTCGTAGTACCCGCACCGTGAATGGTCACGACATTATCCACAACAGTTGCCACCGATGAATTACTAGAGATATAAGCAATTGCGCCATTCTCTGATGTAGAAGCTTGTAGATAGAACTGAGAATCGCCAAACTCTTTGGCCTCGAGTGCTTCAAAAGTAATCTCACGGGATGCTTTTGCTACTACCAAGTCACGACTTACAATAGTGGCCTCTAAGTAGTTTGCAGTGGCACCACAAGAAGCGGTAATGGTAGCAGTACCAGCACCTTGTATTGTAATAATACCATTGTGAATGGTTGCTACCGATGGGTCACTTGAAGCCATCAAGATCGTTCCATCGCCGTTGTTGTTTGCTACCACTGAAAAATCATCATCCCCATAAGTTTTGTTCGCGATCTCTTCGAAAGTGGTCGTGGCAAGGGCTTTACCAATGACCAACTCATGGCTCACAGCAGTTGCTGCAAGGTAGTTATTTGTCTCATCACAAGAAGCCGTAATCGTCACACTACCTGCACCATGAATGGTCACTTCGTTATGGTCGATAGAGGCAATGGCTGGGTTGCTTGAGGTATATAAAACTTCCCCATCTCCATTCACCGAACCATGTAATGCAAAGGAAGCATCACCAAATGTTTTATCGGCAAGGGCATCAAAAGTGATCACCGTATTGGCTTTCTTCACTTCCAACATACGAGTCACGGACGCACTAGAAGCATTTTGTGTCGCTTCGCACGAGGCAGTAATAAAGGTAGAACCAGCACCTATAATAGTCACTATATTGTTCTGAATGGTAGCCACATATGGATTATTGCTTACATAAGTAATCGCTCTACTATCATTAGACATAGCGGTCAATTCGAAAGCGTCATCTCCAAATGTTTTTGCATCTAGGGCATCAAATGAGATCTCTGAACTAAACTGCTCCACCTTTAACAGGTGTGATACTGCAACTTCTGCATAATTCTCGTTCTCTTGAGAAGTTGCAGTGATGGTGGTTTCTCCCACTTTGTGAATCGTAACCTCATTACCAGAGACTGTTGCGACATCTGGATTACTTGAAACAAACTGAACAACATCGGCAAGCGTAGAAGTCTGTAATTCGAAAGCTGCATCACCGAAAGTCTTCACAGGAATTGCTTCGAAAGAGAACTGAGGATCGGCTTTGCTCACCTCTAAAGTACGTTGTACCGAAGCAGTGTTATAATTGGCATTCTCAGCACTGGTTGCTGTGATCGTAGTAGATCCTGCTCCGACAAGAGTACATTGATCTTCGTTAACCGTGGCTACAGAATGGTCTAAAGAGCTATAAGATAAGGCGCCACCTGTAGATGTAGCACGAAGTGTGAAAGGAGCCTCTCCAAAATTCTTTCTAGAAAGAGGAGCGAATTGAATCACTGCATTCGCTTTGTTTACCACCAACTCTTGAGACACCGATGCAGCTGCAAGATAATTATCAGAGGACTCATTGGAAACCGTAATGGTGGTGGTTCCAGCCCCTACGATGTCTACCTCTCCATCGATTACCGTAGCAACAGAAGGATTACTTGAACTGTAGACCAATGCTCCTTGATTGTGACTCAACGTAGCACCTAGGCTGAAAGCAGGATCACCATAGGTAACCGCAGCAATTGCATCAAATGAGATCGATGCATTGGATTTCTCCACCGTAAGTGTTTTGGAAACCGATGAAGCAACGTAATTCGATGAAGCATCACAACGAGCGGTAATCACTGCGATTCCAGCTCCCTTAATAGTCACCACATCTCTAGTCACCGAAGCAACCGATTCGTTATTCGACTCAAAAGAGACTGCTGCGTTCTCTGATGCAGTGGCTTCCAAACGAAAGATTTTATCACCATAGGTTTTATTTGCAATCTCTTTAAATTGGATCACAGCTGCCGCTCTATTGACAACCAAGTTACATGTTGCCTCCACAGAGACAAAGTTTGGATTGTTCTCTGTACGAGCCACAACAGTTGTTGTTCCTGCATTCTTTATAGTCACAGTATTCCCTGCAACAGTAGCAATATTGGTATTCTGCACCTCATAAGAGACCTTCAATCCATTAGAAGCAGTAGCAGAGAGGTCAAAAGGTTTGTCGCCAAAAGTTTTTGCAGAGATCTCATCTAATGCAATGGTTGGGGTCGCTTTATTCACCACAAGCGTACGAACCACATCTGCCGCAGCCAAATAGTTTTCACTCTGTGGCAACGATGCAGTAATATTAGCACGACCAGCCCCTACGATGGTCACGGTATTGTTTTGCACTTGGGCAACATTTTCATTATCCGAAGCATATTGGATTGCAGCCCCTGCATACGAAGAAGCAGATAGATGGAAAGACGCATCTCCAAATGTTTTGGTAGGCAGTGCATTAAAAACGATGCTAGCATCTGCACGAGATACCGTCAGAACATGTGATACCGCATCTGCTGCCTCATATAGAGCAGTCGCTGCACACGATGCTGTGATGGTCGCATTCCCCACACCATGAATAGTAACCACATTATTCACTATCGTAGCGACATCTGTGTTGTCGGAAGTATAAGTAATCTCCCCATCCCCATGAACAGAGGCAGAAAGGTTGAAAGGATTGTCCCCATATTTTTTTGCTGGGATCGCATCGAAAACGATCTGTTCTGAAGCCTTATTTACCACCAATGTCTGTGGAACATCGGTTGCTGCATCATAGTTAGACGACGCAGCACAACTAGCGGTTATCACCGTCTCTCCTGGAGTGTGAATGGTAACCGTAGTTCCAGAAACAGATGCGACAGCAGGATTGCTTGAATGATAAACAATAGCACTCTCACCAACACGGGTTGCTTGAAGATCAAATACGGCATCTCCATATGATTTAGACGCCAATGGATCAAAATGAATCGATGCATCTGCTTTGTTTACAGTTAGAATCATCACTTGGTTGATTGCAGCCAAATAGTTATCTGTAGCTGCGCACGATGCAGTAATGGTGGTTTGTCCAGCATTTAAGAAAGAGACAAGGTTCTCTTCGATTCTAGCGATATTTTCTTCTCCTGATTGATATACAATCTCTCCATCTCCATCCACTGTGGCATGAAGCACAACATCCGCATCCCCATAAGTAGCTGTCATATCCGCATCAAAAGTGATGGTAGCAGGTGCTTTATTCACCACCAAAGGATTGACCACAGCCGTTGCAACTTTGTAGTTTTTGGTTTCAGCCAATGTGGCCGTGATATTGGTTGTTCCAGCCCCAACAATGGTCACCGTATTTTCGGAAATGGTAGCCACCTTCTCATTACTAGAAGCAAAAATAATTGTTCCTGTACCGTTGGTCGTAGCTTTCAAGTCAAAAGCAGCATCCTTATACCTTTTGGAAGGAAGTGCATCAAAAGTGATCAAAGCTTGTGCCTTCTCCACAGTCAAAACAGATGTTTTAGACACCGGTTTAAGGTAATTCGTAGAAGCGAAAGCAGAAGCTGTTATGGTTGCCTCTCCAGCAGATAGAATCGTCACCACCCCATCGACAATCGTAGCTACTGTTTCGTCGCTAGAGCTATAAGTAACCTCTGTGTCACCATCGGAAGTTGCATCAAGAGAGAAATCTCCGTCGCCATAAGTTTTGGTTGGCAATGCATCAAACGTAATGGTTGCGGTTGCAGGATCAACGGTAAACGATCTCACTACATTTGCAGGCGCGTTATAGTTCTCAGTGGCAGCACAAGAAGCAGTAATTTGTGTGGTTCCAGCACCAACAATGGTTACCGTATTTCCTAAAATGGTAGCCACATCTTCATTACTAGAGCTATAAACAATCGAACCGTTTCCTTCAACGGTTGCTTGTAGATCAAAGGCAGCATCTAAATAAGTTTTATTCGGAAGTGCATCCCATACGATAGCCACATCTTTCTTTTGGATGGTCCAACCATTGGTAATCTCTACTTGATCTGCAAGGGTTGTCTCGGAAGTCAAAACCCCCAATTGTACATCATATACTCCTGCCTTAGTTGGTTTATTCGTATTCCAAGCAGCCGAATTGTCGTCTGTGTGTGGACGGAAAGCAATTTGAATATCTTTCCCCGCAGGAGCTCCTGTAATGTTTGCAGGATTCAACTCATTCGATTCGCTATAGGTAGAAGTGTAGGCATTCAACCCCAAACGAACAACCGTACGTCCATGTGTTAGATATGGAAAGCCTCCATTTTCCAAAGGAGAGATAGCCCAATAGTTGTCGTCTCCATTGGTACTCTCCTCAACGAAGTCCCAAGAGGTAAAGTTGCTTTGGTCTTGCATCTGACTAGAACGCAATGGCAAACCGAAGTGGTTTTTGTTTGGATTAGCACTCCCATTTGTACTTAGATAGAAACAGTTGGTGTGGACAGATCCCGATTGGCTATAGAAACAGCCCAAAGAACCCCATGTATTGGTAGAAGAAACCACATTGGTTGTACTGTAAGTATGGATAATACGACCACAAAAGCCCGCTAATCCACCAACTTTATAACTTCCATGAACGGTACCTGTGGTATAAAGATTCTCAATATTGGTATTTTTTGCCGATCCTGCTACAATACCCACATAATCTTCCCCTGTGATATTGGCATTGGTAATCGCCAAGTTATAGATCTTTTGACCTAATTGGCTTGCATAACCAAAGAGTCCCACATTGTTTTCAGATGGGCGTTGGATATATAGTTGGTCGATCTTAAAACCACCTCCATTATAAGAGCCAGTAAATGCAACCTGCTGGCGTGTTCCGTTTGTAGGATCGTCACCAATAGGAGAAAAACCTTTCGCTACCCCATTGCTTTTGTTCAACTCAGATGAAGCGGATGCTTCGATATCAGCCGTTTGAATAAAGTGTTTGTCCCAGTCGATGGTATTTTGAGATAAGTTGCATAGCTGTTCAAAAGTGGCTACTTGATAAGGATCGGACTCAGTACCAGTTCCTGTAGTGTACGCGTTATCCAAACGAACCTCGGTAGAAACAGATGCTTCTAGTACCTCCACACTACCAGAGATGGTATTATAACCAGATGCCATGATCTGGTACTCAATGGTGGTATTGGTAGAGGCTTTTATCTTTACTTCTCCTTGTTTGTCTGTAAACTGCTCTCCATTACAAATCACTTTTGCAAGATCAATTGCGTTACCATTATTGGTCACCGTGATCGTAAGCTCTACTGCTTCAAGTGGATTCATCACCCATTGAGCAGAACCATGGATATTTTTCAATACGGGGGGAGCTCCTTTTACAAGATCAAAATCTTCAACAATATTCCATCCCTCATACTGCGACATCACTCCCAATGCTTTAGCAGTTCTTGGTGCCCCATAACTTCGACTATAAGGATCTTTGTCTCCAGATTCACTTAAATAGTAACAACTTGGATGGTTGGTTTCAGGGGCCCCTGAAATATCTATACCTAAACTTCCTTTTACACTATTAGTACAATCAATGACTGCAGTGCTATAACATTTCGTTGTAAATTCCGTATTTCCAGTTAGCCCACCAACGTTTAGAAGTCCTTTTACAGACCCCGATGAATAACAATTCTCAATGGTTATATTTTGAGCAACACCAACTAAAGTTCCTGTACAATTCGCACCTACAATTTGTGCATTCGTCACACCTAAGTTGCGGATCTTATTTTGAATACCAGATCCAGAAATTGAGCCAAAAAGACCTACGTAATCTTGTGAAGGACAATTGATGTAGAGATGATCAATAATATAACCAGCTCCATTATAACTTCCTCTAAAGGCAGGTTCTCCTCTTTGACTATAACGATCATCCCCTATAGGATGAAATCCCATTGGTACATCTGGAGTAGATGTGTCTCCATCGGCATCACCAGGATTCCAATCTTTTGTTTCGGTGGCATCAATATTCGCTGTTTGAATAAAGTGCTTACTCCAATCATCTGAAGTTTCTGAAAGAAGCCTAAGATCTGCTAAAGTCCCAATTTGATATGGGCTACCCTCAGTTCCATCCCCTCCGCTATACTTATGGCTTTGAGCCAACAAAGAGACTGGAGCCAATAGTAGAAATAAAACTAGGCTCTTGAATAAGTGTAAAGGTCGATTCATAATTGTTCTTTAATAATTATTATAATCTCATTTTACACAACACATACACTGTTGGGACATCTAATGGTAGAATGGTTCTATAAATAGAAAGTAGAAATGGGGGTGAAATGGGATTCACTGTTGTTGTTGCTACTATCCTACTTTCATAAACAAATAGATGTTAACGTCACAAAACTACAATAATTAAGTTAAATCAATTAAATATTATATTAAATATATTGCTTTGATATAAAAAAACACAATATTAAAATAGGAGAATATTCACCTAAATACGACTATTAAACAACAGATATATCCATTATATAAGTAAAAAATAGAGACCGATTGCTGTAGCTATCACAGACAAGATCTATTTAATATAAACATAATAAGGTATAATAAATACAAGAATACAAATCATCCTATTACGATCTATTATAATCATATGTTATTAATTTCCTAAGTGTAAACCAAACTGACGACATATATGATATTAGAGAGCAATTAAGAAGATAAACATTCTGGACATCTGCTTATTGTACTGAAATATGTCATAAATTCAGATCAAACTAAACATACAAACGATCTCTCTATGAGATAAGAATTACAGAAAAAATGAACACTCAAATTTACCATTTCAGAAAAAATATTGAATATTCAATATTCAATATTTTATAGTTATATTTAGTCTATCAATAAAACTGAAAACTAATTTAAACCATAAACGAATGAACCTGAAATTATACCTCGTTATAGTGCTATTATTGGGTATGTCTTGCACGAATAAGGTGAAAGAAAACAATATTCAAACCGTAGATCAATCAAAGATTGAAACCATCGATATAAAGCTAGAGAAACATTCCGTAGAGGGGAAGTTATTAAACCCAACAAAGATTGGTATTAGCGAAAATAAATTAATCTTTCTGAATAACGTAGATGGAACGTTTCTTTCTATATATGAAAATGAGAAGCAGGATTATAAATTCTGTGGCAATCAACTCCATAAAGGAAAAGGAAAGGGTGAGATAGCTCGAGAAATTGATAATCATACTTTTCGTGTAAAAGGGAATAAGGTAGAATTTTGTGACCTGTTAAACATTTATGAATACAATATAGAAGGGACACCCAATAAAAAACTGACTTCTCTTTTCGAATTCGATAGAAGTTATTTTCCTGTAAACTGTGGATTTCGTCTTTACAATAACTATTATTTTAAAAATACGACACCAAGAGGTCCTAAAATTGAAAGATTATTCCAATGCACGGATGGAAAATCAACAAAAGAGGTATACCCTTTTCCTACAGATCTTTTGAGTAAATCAGATGCCAATAAAGGAAGAGGAAATCTATGGCAAATATTTGCGGGTTCTTATGCCATAGATCCTCAAGATAAGAAGATGTTCATAAGCTATCAGAATTTTCCTCAAATCGATATTATCGATACCCAAGAGATGAAAAAAATGGGAACGATACGATATGCTGAACAGAGAAAAACAACTTTTTTTGATGGCAATCAATATGCACCTTCAAGCAAAAACTACATCTATGGGAATGAAATATATACCACAAAAAATAGAGTCTATGCTTTGATCTTAGAACAGAGTAAAGAGACATTATCCACAATAGATTTCGAAAACCCTTCTGTTCTTCCATATATCCTTGTCATCGATATGGATGGAAAACCACAGTACCGCTTGAATTTAGATCATTTGATTCTATCTTTTGCCGTTTCTGAAGATGACACGATGTTATATGGTGCGTCTCCTTTTGAGTCCAACACTATTTTCTCTTATAACCTTAAAAATTAATCCAGATGAAAACCATACTATTCACACTACTCATAGGACTTAGTTATTTTACCTCGATGGCTCAAACCACCACTTTTGACTGTGATAGATATAAGATTGAATTTCCAGGAAAGTTTAAATTTGATTCAAGATCGAAAACGCATTTCTTCCATTATACAGAAAAAGCAGAGCTAGGGGAGATGGTCACTCTAAATATAGATGTAGAAGCCTTCACTAGAAAAGGTAATAAACACCAAAATATCTTGATTACACATAGAACGAAAGATGGATTAACCAGCGAGAAGGTGGATCTTCTGATGAAAAATGCATATAAACCATTGAAATTTGAGGAGGTATTAGAGACAAAAGATTATACCCTTCGAGGAGGTATTCATGGAAAAGTAAGCAAATGCAAGAATACTGCATATGGACAAGTGAGCTATAACTTTCAGTTTCGATTTAAAGTAAAAAATGGGATCTGCAATCTAAAATATGATTTTAACCAAGATGAGAAAGCACTATTAAAATTTGACTATGATAACTTCTTTAGCCATATCAAATTTACAGAGAAATAGAGTGTAATGAGAGTTGTTCAACATTGATTATAAAGAAACAATGGGATATTTATAAAATATAAACCAATGGCAATGGTTTGGACAGAACAAAAAAAGTACTCTCCATTCACTATAGAGAGTAGATAGATTGCTCTCTATAATGAATAAGATATTGAAACGTTTAAACAGACCATTACAATCAAGATACATACCTCACTTCTACAAAATGAACCGTACCAAACTCACAAAACATACAATCGTTTTACTCTCTATCTCTTTGATAATACTCTGCCTTGGGGCATGCAAAGAACAAAGAGATAAAACATATTCTATGGTAAAGAAGCATCCCCAAGAGAGGTTGAAGACCAAAGTTCGTGTGAAGAAAATAGACAAACGTCCTTTTTATAATGAGATACTAAGTAACGGAGTGGTGAAGGCAACTCGAAAAGCGTCGATCCCTTTTAAAGTTGCCTCCACGATATTGAATGTATATGTGGCAAATGGAGATCGTGTTTCCAAAGGTGCACTGTTGGCTCAACTAGAGTCAAGAGAGTTAAACGTTCAATACCGTAAAGCAAAACTTGCATACGATAAGTCGTTGATAGATCTAAAAGACAAATTGTTAACTTATGGAGTCTCTTCGATTGAAGATACTACTAAAATTAGATCGGAACAACTCATTATGGCAAAGATAGAGAGTGGATACACTCGTGCCTGCATCGAATTGGAGAGTGCGAAAGAAGACCTCAGAAATGTAGAGGTTCGTGCTCCTTTTCATGGTGTGATTTCCGACCTAAAGGCAGAATCGTTTAACCCTACAACTAGTTATAAGAAGTGTTGTAATATTATAAATGACAGAAAGGTGTGGATCGATTTCACCATTCTCGAAGAGGAGGTGTTGAAGGTTACCAAAGGGGCAAGAGTGAAAATAATCCTCGATGCAGACCGTACTCATACAATAACTGGAGAGGTGGTTTCTATAGATCCATCTGTAGATGCCAATGGGATGGTACATGTAAGAGGTATTTTGTCGAATGCACAGCATCGCCTAATGGATGGGATGAAAGCAGATGTGATCGTCTCATCTCTTGCAGGAGAACGTCTGGTGGTTCCAAAGAGTGCAGTCCTCTATCGTCAAAGTAAAAAGGTTGTCTTCGTGCATCACCATGGTACTGCCGAATGGGTATATGTCAAGGTGGGGGAAGAGAACAGCCAAGAGGTAACCATCATAGAAGGGGACATAAAAGAGGGAGATGAAGTCGTTGTAAGTAATAACTTTAATCTAGCTCATAAGACTCCAATACAAGTTATTCGATAAATGAGAAGCATAATATAATGAAGCATAGCTTTAGAATAAACGCTATTTTTGTGGCATTGGCTATTGTCGGTTTGGGGCTTATGATGCAACTGACCATACAACTCAAACCCAGTTATAAGGGAGACAAGATCTCTGTTTCGTTTAATTGGCCAAACACCACAAAACGTGTTATAGAGCAAGAGGTGACTTCCATATTAGAATCTTCTTTCGCCTCTATCCATGGAATAGAGAAAATACACTCTATGTCCAATAATGGAAGGGGTAAAGTGGATCTACAATTTAAGAAAGAGACCGATATGGATGCGGTCCGTTACGAAATCTCTTCGATTGTAAAAAATCTATACCCCAAACTACCTACGGGAGTAAGCCGTCCTTCCATTGTGTCCCATAAAGGAGGTGGTCATTCCGACCTCTTGATGACCTATGTGTTTAATGGAAAGGCTAGCAATAAAGCATTGGTTGCCTATCTAAACCGAAATATCGTTCCTGTTATTGGAGCCATCGATGCAGTAGAGAGTGTCAAAGTGGTTGGAGAACGACCTATTCAATGGTTGGTGCGATTAAAAGAGAGACGACTTCAAAGACTCGGGTTAAGTGAAACCGACGTAGAAAGAACCATATATGAATACTTTGAGAAGAGAGAATTGGGAAGATTCCATCTCAACGAAAAAGAGGATCATTGGCAATCATTCTGTTTTTGTGGAGGAGCGGATAGTCAAGATACGATCCATTGGAACCAGATTATCGTGGCTCAAAAAGAGGGTCGACTGATTCGATTGGGAGAGATCGCAGAGGTGTTGGAAAAAGAGAAAGAACCCAAATCCTACTTCCGAATTAATGGATTAAATAGCCTTTACCTCAACATAGAATGTGTAGAGGGAGCCAACCAGATACTTCTCGGAGATAAGATTCGAGACAAAATGAATAGACTTCATGAGAGTGCCCCTTCGAATATCTTTTTTGATCTAAAATATGATGCTTCAAAGAGGTTGAAGAGAGAGCGTAACGATATCTTGATGAGATCGGGACTGGCAATACTTATCCTTCTTGCTTTTGTATATCTAATCAGTAGGGATTGGAGATATCTTCTCTTAATCCTGTTCTCGTTGATTATCAACTTGGCTATTGCTATCATTGGATATGTAGGGTTTAAAGTTCAAATTCATCTATACTCTTTGGCAGGAATTACCGTATCATTAGGAATTATTATCGACAATACGATTGTGACAACAGACTTTCTGCGTCGTAAAAAGAAGTATGAGAACAATATATTTTGGGCAATTCTCGCCTCTACCTTAACCACCATTGGTGCGCTATCCATTCTCTTCTTTTTAGAGGAACAACAGAGAATGAATCTAACCGATTTTGCATGGGTAATGATTATCAATCTGGTCGTCTCTTTGGCTATCGCCTACTTCTTTATCCCTGCATTAATGGATAAAATGCCACTCACTTCCTTAGAAAGCCGAAAAAAGGTCGGAGGATTAAGAAAGGTTACTCGCATGACCTATCTATATCAACAATTTATCGAAGGCATGATGCGACATCGTAAAAAGGTACTCTTTTTATGGCTACTTATCTTTGGTATTCCTCTCTTTTTGATTCCCCATAGAGTTGGACAACGACCCAATGAGTTGAAACATGGAGAGAGACAAGCTTGGTATGTGGAAGCATACAATCATAGTATTGGAAGCGAATGGGTACAAGAGGATTTTCTTCCTATTTTTGAAACCCTATTCGGAGGAGTCATATCCCATTTTAACCACTATTACGAAACATATAGTACAAGACAAACACCCAGGGAGATAACCATTGACATGCATGCCTATATGCCTGATGGAACAACATTGGAGCAGATGAATCAATTTATCTCTCAAGTAGAAAATAAGCTCCTTGAATATGATGAGATTACGATGTTTAAAAGTAATGTCTATCCAGAATATGCCAACCTTCATATCCAATTTACCAAAGAGAGTCAGAAAGGGAATTTTCCTAAATGGCTTTTTGGGTATCTTGCATTGTTCGCAGAGCAGACTGGCAGTGTCGACACACAAATATTTGGGATAAAAGATAAGAGTTATAGCAATGTCTATAGAAACGTTGACGCTTCGAATTGTTTAACTCTTTTAGGATATAACTACGATCAACTTCAAGAGTTTGCCAATACAACCAAAGGCCTTCTAGAGAAAGAGGAGCGAGTAAGAAACGTGATTATTCACGCCAATAGAGATAGAATTACCAAGAGAAGATATGACTATATCGCCTATCTTGACCTCCACAAGTTGGCAAAGGCGAAAGTCTCTTTGTCTACCATATTTCAGAACCTGAAGGCAAATGATTATCGTCCAAAAGAGATCCCTTCTGTAGGTGTCAATGGGGATATAAGATCCATATCCATTGTTCCTAGTCAAGGAAAAGGAATAGATATTTGGCAACTTCAAAACCTTCTCATCAAAAGCAAAGATCGAGGAGTGAGATTGAAAGAGGTGGCAACCGTACGAAAAGAAATGGTCTTTGGAGGAATAGAGAAAGAGAATCAGCAATATGTCATTCAACTCCATTATGATTTTATAGGACCTAAAATTCTCACTAAAAAGATGGAGAAAAATATTGTAGAGAAGGTGTCGATCATGCTCCCTATAGGATATAAAATAAAACAGTCTTCTAGAGATCATTATGGATGGGATTCGAAAGACAAAAAACAATTCTATCTCCTATTATTGGTGGCTATCATTATCTATGTCATATCTGCGATCCTATTGGAATCGTTAATTCAACCATTGGTGGTGGTATTGATGATTCCACTATCCTATATCGGGGTATTTTTAACCTTTATCCTCTCCCACCATCCCTTTGGACAGGGAGGTTATGCATCGTTAATACTCCTATCGGGAATCACCGTAAACAGTGGTCTATATATTATCTACGGCTACAATAATCTAAATCATAAAAATAGACGTTCTTCTTTACAGAACTATCTATCCTCTTTTAATAAAAAAATCATCCCTATACTACTAACAATCGGTTCAACCATTTTGGGATTGATCCCATTCTTGATAGAAAGTAACAGTTCTGACTTTTGGTTCGCCTTAGCCATGGGGTCCATCGGAGGACTACTGTTTAGTATCGTCGTAGTGATGGTCTGTTTACCACTCTTCTTGAGAGTAGACGATCATAGAAAAAAACGTATCGAATCATAGAGAAATAATATATTATGGTAAAATTTTTAATCAAACGTCCCATTGCGGTCATCATCACATTTATCTCGTTTATGATGTTGGGACTCGTATCCTCTCTACAGTTACCAATCTCTTTGATTCCTGAGGTCGATATTCCTGAAATCACCGTACAGTTTCATGTAGGAGATCGCACTGCATTAGAATTAGAACAGGAAATTGTAAAACCCTTTAGGGAACAACTAAAACAGCTTTCGTATCTAGAGGAATTGAAGAGTAGTACACGCGATGGCATTGCCACGATCTCTTTAAGATTCTCCTATGGGCGGAATATTAATTATGCCTTTAATGAGGTAAACGACAAAGTAGATTTAGCCCTTCGAAATATGCCCAAAGAGGTAGCACGCCCATCGATACTGAAAGCATCTTCCTCCGATATTCCTGTCTTTTATATTAATACCGCACTGAAAGATCCACATGCTTCTGTCCAAAAACAACTAGAGATGAGTCGTTATGTTCAAGATGTAGTTCGACGACGATTGGAACAACTGCCTGAGGTTGCCATGGTAGATATTACAGGAAAAAGGGTATCTCAAATATCGATCTATCCAAACCAAAAGAAATTGCAGAGTCTTGGTATCAAAGAGGATGACATTACCAATGCACTACATCAACACAATCAAAATTTCGGAACCATAGAAGTAAAAGATGGACAATATCGTTACGGAGTGCAATTCGCCAATGGACTAGTGAACACTCAGGATGTGAAGGAGATCTACTTTAATGTAAATGGTCACCTGTTACAACTAAAAGATATCGCAGAGGTGGTAAAAGAGCCCAAAGAGCTGAAAGGACTTTTTTTGTGGAACGAAAAACAGGCTGTTACCATGGCTATTGTAAAGCAGTCAGATGCACAACTAGAGACACTGACACAAAAGGTCGACAGACAACTAAAATCATTTGAGGAGAATACTCCCGACATCGAATACTCCATCGTTAGAGACCAGACGGGAATACTAAAATATGCCATACACAACCTGTTCCAAAGTCTATGGTGGGGAGGTCTTCTTGCATTCTTGGTGATGTTTATTTTTCTAAAAGATGGTCGTTCACCATGGCTCATAGGGGTAAGTGTCCCGATATCATTGGTCATCTCGCTGTTCCTTTTCTATCTATTGGGTATCTCCATCAATATTATCTCCCTCTCTGGATTGATTTTGGGGGTTGGAATGATGATTGATAACTCCATTATTGTGATTGATAATATCACGCAAAAAACAGCTTCTGGCGACACACTCTTCGACTCCTGTGTGAATGGGACCAATGAGGTGATTCGACCTCTTATATCGTCTGTTTTAACCACCTGTGCTGTATTTATTCCATTGGTTTTTCTAAGTGGTATTTCAGGAGCCCTCTTCTATGACCAAGCGATGGCAGTGTCAATAGGACTAGCCTCCTCATTGATTGTATCGATCATTTTAATTCCGACACTATACCACCTAATTTGGCTCAGAAAAGGCAACCAGAAGAAAGGAGACGACGTTACCCAAAGATCGTTTGGGGTATTCTCTTCTACAGATCTGTACGAAAAAGGATGGCATTGGGTATTCGCCCACCGCAAAGGTATATTTACATCTTTCTTTGGACTGATACTCATCGCATTATTACTAGCCAAACAGATGCATAAAGAGCGCTTCCCTGTGCTTCAAAAAAGCACCATGGTATTACATATCGATTGGAATGAACGAATCCATGTACGTGAGAATGAAAAGAGGGTAAGAGCATTGCTTTCAAGATTTGCGAACACGACTCTTCGAAGTCATAATTTTGTGGGAACACAGCAGTTCTATCGAAACAACAGCGAATCACTGACAGAAAATGAGTGTATGCTATATTGGGAGCTTCGAAGTGGAATCAAAAGAGATGATATAGAAAAACAGGTAGGTGAGTTAATCCAAGAGAGATACCCCCTTGCCCACTTGGATATCTCCACTCCTAAATCCTCTTTTCAACAGCTTTTTGAAGCAGATAAAGCCCCACTTGTTATGAATATTCAAGCGAACAAACCATTAAAATATATGCAGGTGGACTCTCTGAATGACCTAGTATCTCAATTTAATATCGCTTTTCCTTATGCTAAGATTTCGCCCTTCGCTAGCCAGTCGTACGTATCACTGCATGTGTTGCCAAAGAAGTTAGCACGATATCATGTCTCTCAACAAAATATTTATTACATACTAAGGCAACGACTGAAAAGTGTACAGGTAGAAGCATTAAGAGATGGCACCACCTTGCTCCCTATTATGTTATGCGACCGTGCGACTTCGATCTCTCAAATTCTAGGCGAAACGACGGTTGTCAATAGCAAGAACAAACAGATCCCATTAAGAGCATTGGTAGCGATAGTTCATAAAAATCAGTTTAAGACAATTGAAGCAGATAGAACAGGTGTCATCTTCCCATTTAAGTTTACCTCTATTGGAACAGGAGAAGTGAAAGAGATACAACATGATGCCAAACATTTTATAGAGAAATATGGATATGGACAGGCTAATTTCGGAGGAGAGATTTTCAATACAGAGGCATCCTTAAAGGAGCTATTAGTGGTTTTGTCTGTTGCATTGTCTCTGTTATATTTTATATTGGCAGCACAGTTCGAGAGTCTTGTACAACCCATTATTGTACTTCTTGAAGTACCGATGGATATTGCAGGAGCACTCTTTCTTCTTTGGATCTTTGGAGGAGCAATCAATCTTATGTCCATGATCGGTATCGTAGTGATGTGTGGAATTATAATCAATGACTCCATTCTAAAAATAGACACCATCAATCAATTACGAATCCAAGGCTATGAGATAAAACATGCCATAGAAGAAGGAGGTCGTCGAAGATTGAAACCGATACTTATGACTAGTATTACAACCATTCTAGCACTTATACCTTTTCTTTTTGGAGAAGATCTGGGGAGTATTTTACAGAGACCATTGGCTTTAGTGATTATCGGAGGTATGACATTAGGGACCTTTGTTAGTCTCTATTTTGTGCCATTATGCTACTTCTATTTCTGTAAGGACCAAAATAAATTGTAACGATGTTGCCCCAATGTAATCCGTGTTAGTTTGATATCTATAATTAAAATCAATTCACCTTATTTTGGTAATTTATAAATTGTAGTTCTTTTACAAAAAGACAATTATTCACACATTTTCCTAATCCTATAGAAGAAACTGAGATCAGCCTTTCCACTCTCTTCTTATTGACGAGACCAATAATTGAAACGGTCTCTAGAGAGTCGAAATGATCTTGTAACAGACAATCTCCTCTAAGATTTAAAGGCTTATGAGTTGAAATAAGAGAGGTATCAAACACCTTCACATAAGACCTATGATCCCTTTTGGACCTTAACACAATTAAAGACTCTGTCGGGATTACCTCCATCATAATTATATTTTGGTCTTTGTTCATCCCTTCACGATATAATATACCAAACAATTTATTGAGGATCGAATAGATATAGACTTTGTTGACATAACCATTGTCGTAACCTTGAAGCAGATATCCATCTTTATCCTCATCGGCAATCGGAACAACAAATTTTGGTTTTTGAAATGGTTTTGGATTACGAGTGACCATATAGCTTCCATCATCAAAATGAAAAAGGTAGGCAATAATATTGCGTATTTCTTTACTCTTTGTATCTGAAGTTATATCTGAGTCATCCTCGATTAACTCTGGAGCATGGTAAAATTTACAAGATAAGACATCGTTAAATGCAGGCCTATATTGAACATTTCGATCAGATTCTAGCTTACGAGAAATAATATTCTTCTTATCATTTTCACTTAATACAAGCTTTATATCCATGCTAGTATTTGCACGAGTAAATTCCGTATGTATGGAATATTTTTGTTTACAGTCGAGATCTAACTCCTTACAATTGCAAGGAATTGAGAGATTCCGATTAAAACATTTTAAATCTATTTGACGAGTAAAATTAGAAATCAATTGTTTTCTTAACCGCACTTTATCCACAAAAGTCTTACGGCCAATTCTATCACGTTTATAAACATGGAACCCCCATTTTAGACTACATCTAAAACTGTCATAATTTAATTGGGGCTTACCTTCGTTGTCTTCCTCTTGAATATCTCCAATATCAAAAGACACCTCTTGTGTTCCATTCTGTTTCATCAATCGACGTACCAAAGTCTTACGAAATTGGATTAACGTTTCATCTCTATACTTATTAAAATTGCGTATCCTCATTTTATCTTCGAACATTTCAATAGATCCATCACTTTGGGTTTTTATTAACTTATTCAAACGCATCACTCCTTGATTTTGGACTCAGTAAAAGACACAACACAACTAAGACGGGGTACATTTAACCCAAAGAATTCAATCTTAGTTTTATTATATCCTATAAAATAATTACACTTGGACTTCCCTATATTCAATCATTATAGATCTATTTATGGGAGGTATATTAGATCAAATCCAACAGTTAATGGGGATTATATTTTCTAACGTGTAAACAAAATTACAAGGGACCTATGCACTCAAAGCACACTTTTATAAAAAAAACAAAACGAGAGATACCTAAAAGCATATTCAAAGCAATGCTACCAACAGTTAATGTAAAGAGTTGTAGACTATTTGGCAAAAGTCGTCTCATCTGAGAAAACAAAGTGTCTTAAGGTAATTTTAAGGTAGATAATATAATATGGAGAAAATAGTAGATCATTGTTCACTATATATAACACACCAACAATTATAATGTAAATGATTATATACCAACACAATAATACACATAATTTTCTATACAATTACACCATATCAATATTATAATATCTTTTTAAGATAATTTCATACATTATTCAGGTTCACATTGTAAACAAGAGAAGTGAATTATCGAATTAGGATTATCAAACTGCACAAACTCAGCATAGAACAATACTTGATGATTTTTCACCTTTTCAAAAAGAATATCATAATTGGGTGTATCTCCTTTTAGATAACCCAGAATCTCTCCTCTTGTGGTCATACATACAACTGAGATTTTATCGTCTGGGCTTATTTCATTTAAAAGAAGAATATGATCTTGGGGAGTTAAACACTTCATCAACTTTATCCTAAACATATCATTTTGACTTTCGATAATCGCAGAATAAATGTTTGGGTTCTGGTTTACGAAGAGTGTTTTTGTCGTTTCATACATCTTGACCAATTCTGGAACAACAGACTTTTTAACAAGGGGATTACTCTTTCTATAGAGTATAAAAATACAAATAGATAAGGCAGATAGAATAATCAGAAGGGTGTTTGTCATGTTTTATTTAGTTAAACGTTTTCATAAGTCACCATCTCGGTAGGGGGGATTACTTGAACGGGGCGACAAATATAGAGATAATTATTAATATTAACGAATATAGATTCATTATAAAATCAACTTTAAGATCGATAAAATTCTAATTTATCAGTAAGAGAGAGAAGGGTATATACTTATAAAAAAATAGGCATAACCTAAAAAAAGGCTATACCTATTCACTATTACACACACAAATATAATTCACCCTTATTCGCATCTTAGCAGATAAGATGCTAGGACAAAATTATTTTACTTCAACATAAATATTTTTTATAATATCACGAGAAGAGGTGCCAACTCTTAGACGATAACGTCCAGACTCTACTACCCATTTTTCATTATCCGCATCATAATAATTTAAAGAAGAGACAGGTATCTTTATCTGAAATGTCTTTTTTTCCAATGGGTTTAACTTTATTTTTTTGAAACCCTTTAACTCCTGAAGTGGTTTTAAAACAGAAGACTTCACATCCTCCACATAAACTTGAATCACCTCTGAGCCGGACACTTTACCAGTATTCTCAATCTCTCCTTTCACAGTAATCACATCCTCTTTGTCATAACTTTTACGATCTGAATGTATCTTATCCATCTTAAAGTTTGTGTAAGACAATCCATAACCGAAACAGTATAAAGGATCAATCTTTTTTGTATCAAACCAACGGTAACCTACTAAGATCCCCTCTTTATAATATACCTTTTTGGCTATTCCTGGATATCCTTGTTTCCCAAAAGTATGTGCAGGGCTATCGTCAAGCTGTTTAGGAAAAGTTATTGGTAATTTTCCTGAAGGGTTCACCTTACCAGAAAGAATATTTCCTAATGCCGAACCCGTTTCACTGCCCGAATACCATGCTTGAACAATTGCCTTCACATCAGAACGCCACGGCATCGCTACTGCATTACCACTCACAAGAACCACCACCACATTAGAATTCACATTTGCAATATTCTCTATTAACTGATCTTGATTGTAAGGTAAGTTATATCCTGTTCTATCCCCATTTTCACAATCTTGCTGGTAGTTCTTATTTAATCCTCCAACGAAGATTACCATATCCGCCTCTTTAGCTTGATTTATAGCAACCATTGCAAGAGAGTCCTGATTCTCTTTTGGATAAGTAAGAACATCATAAACAGTTTCCCCTGCGGTGTAACCAAAGGTATGGGTTACTGTTGCTTCAGGAAAAGCATCTTTTATCCCCTGAAGAGGAGATATCTCATGAATCGCCTTTAATTCAGAAGAACCGCCACCAAGAGTCATCTTCTTCACTGCATTTTGTCCAATGACTGCGATCTTTATATTACTCTTTTCATCGATAGGAAGGGTATTGTTTTGATTTCTCAACAAGATCATTCCCTCTTCTGCCACTTTTCTTGCTACATCAAAATGTGCTTTAGACCCTTTACTTCCATATGGTCTATTAGGAACCATTGTGGTACGCATCATCAATCTCAACACGCGTCTTGCTTTATCATTCACTACCGATTCTTCGATCTGACCATTCTGAAGCATCTTAAGAAGAGGAGTGGCTAAATAATAGGAATCATAACTATTGGCAACACTAGTAGTCAAACCATTGGTTCCTGTTCCCATTTCAATATCTAAACCATAGAGTGCAGATCCTTTAGTAGAGTGTGCCGCAGCCCAATCAGAGATCACCACCCCATCAAAGCCCCACTTACGCTTTAAGATATCGATATTTAAAGACTTGTTTTCACAACAATAAACACCTTCATATTTATTATACGCTCCCATAATAGACCACACCTTACCTTGAACCACAGCTGCTTTGAAGGCAGGTAGATATATCTCATGAAGGGCTCTTTTATCTACTACTACATCAATCTCATTTCTAAGAACCTCCTGATTATTCAAAGCATAATGCTTAACACAAGCAGCCACTTTGTTTTGTTGCACTCCATGAATATAAGGAACCACCATCGTAGATGCTAGAAAAGGGTCCTCTCCCATATATTCAAAGTTACGACCATTAAGAGGAGTTCGATAGATATTGACACCAGGTCCCAAAAGGACATCTTTATGACGATAACGAGCCTCCTCACCGATAGCAACACCAAACTCACGAGAAAGTGCGGGATTAAACGTAGAAGCCAAGGCAGTCAAAGCAGGAAAAGCAGTACACGAATCATTGGTCCAACCAGCATGTTTCCAACTATCCCATGAGATCTCAGCACGAACTCCATGAGGACCATCAGACATCCATAACTCAGGTATTCCTAATCGAGCGACACCTGGAACACTAAATTTAGATTGTGCATGACACAACTTAACTTTCTCCTCTAAGGTTAATTGTGAAAGAATTTGATCTATCTTAGTTTCAATATCCTGTTCCTCTTGTGCCGAAACCAAAGAGGAGGAAACGACAAGAAGAAGAAGAGATAAAATGAGTTTACGATATAAATATATTTTCATTGCATGTTGTTTTGTTTTTATAAAAAAACAGAGGGGCTTTTTAAACCCCTCTATCGGGGAATCTATTTTACTTGAAAATAGACAGAGGTCTTAACAATGGCATCACCACCAATCCATAATTGAAAACGACCTGGTTCTACAATACGATTCATCTGCATATCATGAAAAGCAAGAGTGGAGACAGGAAGATAGAACTGCACCTTTTTCGTTTGATTAGATTTTAGAGGAACTCTTTTAAAAGCTTTCAACTCTCGAACAGGTCTTGTCACATTCCCAACCAAATCCCTCACATAAAGTTGTACTATTTCGGTACCATCACGGTCTCCTGTATTTCGAATATCACAAGTCACTCGTAAGGTATCGGACACATCATAAACTTGTTTATCAAGATGAATTGAACCATAATCAAAGTTTGTATAAGACAATCCATAACCAAATGGGTAAGCAGGAGTATATCCATCATCCAAATAGTGAGAAGTATTGCCTAAGGAAGTCTGTATTGCTTTAATCGGTATTTTATCCATAGGGATCCACTGTTTCGGATCCACAGGACGACCCGTGTTCTTATGATTATAGTGCATTGGGATCTGTCCCACACTACGAGGGAAAGTGACAGGCAATTTACCCGAAGGATTCATCGTACCGTCCACAATATCGGCTAACACCTCTCCTCCCATAGTACCAGGATGCCAACCATAAATGATTGCATCCACATAAGGTTCTACATCATTTAGGACCAAAGGACGTCCAGCATATATCACCAAAACAATTGGTTTACCTGTCTTCTTCAGCTCTTTAATCAATGCGGCTTGTGCACCAGGAAGAGTGATGCCTGCTCGTGAATGTGCTTCACCAGAAAGGATAGCCTCTTCTCCAGCACAAAATACGACCACGTCAGCTTTCTTGGCATTGGCAATGGCACTAGCAAAACCATCGTTGCTTTTATCTCTTGAATAATTTAATCCTGGAGTAAACGACACTTTATTCCCCCATCGTTTTGTAAATGCATCTCTTGGTGTGATCGATAAACTCACATCCCCATCGAAATTCCATGTTCCAAGCTGTTCGTATGGTTTATCCGCAAGGGGCCCTATCAATGCAAGCTTTGTCGATGGCAACTTCAATGGAAGAATTTGATTCTTATTCTTTAGCAATACCATACTTTGCGATGTAATCTTCTTTGCCAACAGAAGATCTTCAGGAGCAGCATATTGATGTTGCTCATTTTTATCGACATAAGGATCTTCAAAGAGGTTCAGTGACTCTTTAACCCTCAAAATATGTAATACCGCTTGATCAATCTCTTTCATGGTAATCTTCTTCTCTTTAAGAAGCGTCTTAATATTATCATGAAAAGAGGTCGCCACCATCTCCATATCCACTCCGGCATTGATTGATCTTTCTGCAGCTTCCTTCGGATTGGCTGCAAAACCATGAACAATCATCTCTGTAGTAGAACACCAATCACTTACAACAAAACCTTTAAACCCCCACTGATCTCGTAAAACATCTCTTAAGAGAAACCTATTTCCCGTAGATGGAACGCCATCAATTTCATTAAAACTAGTCATGATAGAGAAGACTCCTGCATCCACCGCTTCCTCAAAAGCAGGAAAATATTGATCGTAAAGTTCTCGCATTGGGATCAATGCAGTATTATAGTCACGTCCCCCTTCGGCAGCACCATATCCTGCAAAATGTTTGGCACAAGCTGCGATCTTATACTTTCCATTCAGTGTATCACTTTGAAACCCTTGTATCATTGCCACTCCTAACTTAGCACTTAAAAGAGGATCTTCTCCAAAACTCTCTGCTATACGTCCCCATCGAGCATCTCGTGCAAGATCAACCATCGGAGCAAAAGTCCAATTTATTCCTGAAGATTTAGCCTCTTTGGCTGCCACCACTGCCGACTGTTTTACAAGGTTTGGATTCCACGAAGCAGCCATACCTAAAGGAATAGGAAACATTGTTTTAAAGCCATGAACGACATCTCGTCCTATTAAAAGAGGGATTCCTAATCTACTTTTTTCAACAGCTTCTCGCTGAAATTGATTTATCAGATCTACATTGGTCTCATTAAGTACAGAACCAATCTCTCCATTTCTCAATCGTTGAATATCTTTATCCGAAAGGTTATTACCAGGAGTATTTATTAGACACATCTGACCAATCTTCTCTTCTAAAGTCATCTTTTCAAGTAATGAAGCAACTCGATCCTCTTCATTGGACGACTGGCACGAAGCCATAATGAAAAGCGCTCCAATTATTGAGAAATATAATATGATATTTTTCATATGTTATGATTTTATAGGCGATATAATACAGTATTATGAATAAGGAGCATTTTCTCTTAGAAGACAAAGACCTCCACTTCCAATATGCGCACTTTTGAGCTCGATAGACACCTTATAGTATGGTATCAAACCATAAAGATGAATATTTATCTTATAAAGAATTCAAAATGATACACCACTGTGATTTATTAAGTTATAATAATCTCTCCGGTGTCATATCACAATCCTATTTCAGTTTAATAGAGCAGTCTTATCAAAAGTAAGACTGCTCAACAGTTTAATTCATTGGTTTAAAAATCCAAGTCCATCCTGTTCCACCAGCACTCACAGGATTATAAAGAATCATCTTTTCCTCTGTGAGTTCGATGATCTGATACTCTCCATCCGCATTGATTCTTTGACTATCATTTCCTAAAATTGGCGCATTCATTAAAGTTAGCTTTGTGTAATCCTTATTAAACTTAAATGAACCCAATTGACTTGTAGATCCATCATGATAGGTATAATTGGCTGCGCCATTCAAATCAAACTGCATATAACCAGAGGCATCCGCGGGTCCTGCTCCAGTACCCCCTGCATTCCACCAAGCAGTAGCCCATTGAGTAGGGTCATTCCCTGGAGACATATACCACCACATTCGATCATCAGCACCAGGTCCTCCATCAAAAACCCATTTCTTTCCCTCTAAGTCATTACCCACCAACCGATAATAGTTTGGTGGTAATTCTTGGTCGAGCTGATCTATTTGAACCTCAATCTGTTTAGAGACATAGGAGGTCTTTGCAGGATCATTCCCCTCCATATAGGCAGTTGTCACATGGTATGTAAAAACAGCCTTTCCAGGGATAGGATAATTCACCACCACCTTGTCTGTGAAACTCTTATCAATATTATAGTCCCAATATCCTGCCACTCCAGGAGTATTCATCTTAAGTGTTAACCCATTTCCTCCCTCTGTTGACTGAATCACCTCAAGTTTGATATCATCAGGATTAAAACTATTGCTAAGCGAATCTCTGTCCACAATTGGATCACAAGCGGTTCCCAATAAGAAAAGCGCCATGATATATATAAATGTTTGAAAAAATCTTTTCATAATCGATCTCAATTTATAAGTTTCATTAGAATCGTTCGTACAGACGACTACCATCCTGGATTTTGTTTATATACACCATTAGAAAGGCGGATTTCCGACTCAGGAATTGGCAACAATCCTTTGGTTTCTGGGCGATAAGTCACGTTATAAACACTCTCCACACCCATATTAGAAATAGGAATGTTTCTTTGAAAGTAGTTAGCTCCTGCTTTCTCCACATCTCCCCATCTAACAAGGTCGAACCAACGAATCCCTTCAAAAGCAAATTCATGCATACGCTCCTCTTTCAATACATCTAACGAGTAAGCAATTGCATCAAGACCTGCTCTTTCTCTAACTCTATTTAAACCAACATTCGTCTCTGTCAACTCTGATTGCATCAAAAGAATATCTGCAAAACGTAAGTAGTAAAAATCTTGTGCAGCCCATAACTGTAGAGGATCACCATTATCCATATCATATAGATAGTAGAAGAGACCTTTAACACCATCTTCTCCATCATGCTGAAGGGTGGTATATTTTTTATTGAAATAACCAGTTTCCTGATCTCCAACATCCCCTTTATAACTATCTGTTCCTTGATCGGCATCCCCTAATTCCAATATTGAACCTTTCTTACGAGTGTCGCTGTCATCCCATTGGTCATACAACATCGGATTTACAGTACCCCAACCCCATCCTTGTCCAAAAGGAACCATTGAGTTCTCACGAACACCAAAATAGAGACAAACACGGTTATTATAGCTTTGACCTTTATCCCAATCCCAATTACCGAAAGCAAAACGTTGAGCAAACATCACCTCTTTATTTCCGGTTCCAATACTTGAGTGAGGACCATCCTGTCCAACCCAAGAGAGTCCAGCATTGGCAGCCCAAGGAAGCACATCCTTTCCTGCAGCTTCATTGACATACGAATATGGCCAAAGGTTTCTGAAGTCAGAAGCCAACTCATACCCACTATTTGCAATAATATCATCCAAGGCATCTACAGTCATCTGTTTGGTTAACTCCCCCTCTGACACAAGAGGTAACACATCAGTAGCACTCTTCTCAATATTAGTCATATAGCCAGTATAGAACATATACACTCTAGCCAAATAAGCTTTAGCTACCCATACATTCGCATGACCATAACGATCAATCGAAATATCCAATGCATTGTCTCTAGGCAACATATCAGAAGCGGTTTTAAAGTCGCTAGCGATCTGACTAAAAGTTTCTGTAAAAGTAGCTCTATCAACATTTCTTGGAGCGTCGGTAGAGAGAATCAATGGCATTCCACCAAAGAATTTTGCAGCTCTGAATAGAAGAAATCCTCTCATAAAATAGGCCTCTCCTACTGATTGATTCTTAAAATCTGTCGATGCTTGTTCTGTCTTAAAAAAACTAGTGAAGTCGGTTGTACTAGCCTTCTCAATAATGGCATTACAACGATAAATACCATTATAAGTCTCTACCCATAGATCTTTATAGGTATCTTCATCAGGATCATTAAACCCATCAATGTTTTTTGCTAATTTATCATCAGGTCCCCCTCCAGAGAACATCAAATCAGAAAGAAGGTTGGCCGTTACATGTTCATTACTTGAGATGCCACCAACATAGAGTGCATTGTAGACTCCACCCATTGCCTCCTCAATATCGGTAGGCGTTTGGTAAAAGTTGTCCAAACTCTTTTGATATAGATTGTCTGTATCTAGAAAGTCATTACATCCTACCAAGGAAAATATTAGGGCAGCGATCAATATCGTATATCTAAATTTCATCTTTAATCCGTTTTAAGTTAAAAAGCAATGTTTACACCCATCATCACTGTACGAGGAAGTGGGTAAAGACCTAAATCGATTCCTGAAGCCCAGTTTGCATCATGTCCATATGAGACCTCTGGGTCCATTCCGTCATACTTAGTAAAAGTGTAAAGGTTGTTTACAGAGATATAGACCTTTGCAGATCTCATCCACGACACATCGTTCAACATTTTGCTAAAATCATAACCAACAGTTAAATTACTTATGCGCAGATAATCTGCATCATGCATAAATATATCCGATATAAAATTCGTATTTCGGTGAGACGAAGAGCTTAGTCTTGGTAGTCGATCCGAAGTACCTTCACCATGCCAACGATCAAAAATTTGTGTCGTATAGTTCTGGTCAAACTTATCGGCAAAGGATCTATAGGACTGCATTACCTGCATTCCAAACTTACCTGTCATGGTCATATTTGCATAGATCCCTTTGTACTCCGCATTCAATTGGATACCTAGTTCGTAGTCTGGACGAGGATCACCAAGCATCACCTTATCTTTTTCGTCAATCACACCATCACTATTTTGGTCGACAAAACGAACATCTCCCATACGTTGATCCTCAAAGAAAGCATTTCCATCAGGCCCTACATATTGATCTACCTCATCTTGATTTTGAAGGATTCCATCCGTCTGATATCCGTAGAAATAACCTATCGGTTTTCCAACTTCAACTCTCGAGATATAAGATGTTCCTTGAGAAAGCACATTAGACGGTCCTGTGATAATTCCTTCGGAATTGTCTAACTTCGTGACACGGTTTTTATTATAGGTCCCACTAAGAGTCACTCCATAAGAAAAATCGCCTAGATTATCGTTCCATCCCAAAGAGAGCTCGACCCCACTATTTTCGATATTACCACCATTGATAAATGGAGCGCTAGCACCTGCAGTTCCTTGAATCGGAGCCACCACCAACCAATCTTTGGTAGTCTTTTTATACCAATCAAAAGTAAATGACAACTTCGAATCAAACCAACGAGTATCAACACCAAAGTTTAACTGTTCAGAAGTCTCCCATGTTACATCCGGATTGGGAACGTTTGCAGGAATTGCTGTTGAGCCCGATATCGGTTTGGTATCCCCAAAGAAATAACCAGGATCGATATAGGAAATATTTGAACTATAGATAAAGTTATCTATTGACTGGTTTCCATTTTGTCCCCAACTCGCTCTTAACTTACCATAATTTAACATAGAAAGGTTCGATAGAAACTCCTCTTCAGAAAAGTTCCACCCAGCAGAGACAGAAGGGAAAACTCCCCAACGCTTATCTTCTGAAAAATTAGAGGAACCATCTGAACGCACAGTTGCGTCTAAGATATACTTCTCATTGAAGTTGTAACTTACCCTTGCCATATACGACATCAAGCCACCACCTTGAGCTGCCCAATCTTTACCCCAAGTATCAATTCCAGTGATCTTATCTTTCTTTACATTGTCTAGATAGGCATAATCTGGTTTTCCAAAAGTAGTCCCTGATTTGCGACCACCCACATTCATATTCAATACATTCTTCAGCATCTCGCTACCCACAAGGAACTGAAATTTATGTTTATCTAAATCTAAATCATAATTGATGGTATTGGTCCAAGTATAATCTACTCCTTGGTACATACTTTGAGATGCAGCATCGAGAGAGTTATTATATAATACGCCTAACTGATAAGTAGGAGCCCATGAACGGTTATGTCCATACCAACTATTCACACCAAAAGAAGAGCGTAACTTTAAGTTCTTAATTGGTTCCAGCTCGGCAAATACATTTCCTACAAGATTATTGCTCTTACCCCAATTATAGTTCTTCTTATAATATAGGACGGCAAGGGGATTGGTTTGGCTATTATCAACCCCTTCTAGTGTCGGAGTGTAACCTTTTCTATCAGGCGATTTATTCCAATATGCAGGCATCAATGGATTCTGAACAATGGCATTATGTAGATCATTATCATAGATATTTCCAGTAGAAACGGCCCTGTTCTCGGTATTTGTATAGGTAAAATTCTCCCCAACAGTTAGAATACTATGACGTTCATTCTTAAAGAGAATCATCTGTGTATTGATACGAGCAGTAATCCTTTTATATCCAGCATCCGTAATATCTCCTCCGATAATACTACTTTGATCGAAGTACGAGAATCCCATTGCATAAGTAATATCTTCGGAAGCTCCAGTAATATTGATAGAATGACTCTGTACTGGTGCATCTTTCTTAGTCATCTCATCAATCCAATTGGTTCCAGACCAACCATTTTGCAGCTTATCCCAAACTTCTTGTCCTAATTGTGTTCCTAATTCATTCGGATAGTTACTATTTAGCCAATTGTTAGCCATCAGCTCTTGTTCCCAATTATGAGGTGCCAAACCATCGTTTACACGGCCCTCATCCATCACGTACATATACTCCTGTGCATTTAGAGGTGCGACGTTTTTATAGATGTTCTGTACTCCATAATAGCCATCATAAGAGACAGACGGTTTACTTCCCTTTTTTGCTTTTTTTGTAGTAACAAGCACCACTCCATTGGCAGCCCTCGAACCATAAATAGCAGCAGAAGCAGCATCTTTTAACACATCAATAGATTCGATATCAGAACTACTCAAATAATCGATATTTCCAACGGCAACACCATCCACAATATACAATGGATTTGAGTTGCCAATAGTACCAAGACCACGAATAGACACTTTGGTTCCAGATCCGGGAGCACCATTATTTCGTGTGATTGATACCCCTGGAGTAACACCTTGTAGCGCTTCCATGGCAGTACCTGTATTCATTTTCTCAATATCTTCTCCTTTTACATTCACATTGGCACCCGTCACCAAAGCCTTTTTTTGAACCCCATATCCTACAACAACCACCTCATCAATATCAGATATCGAATTCTTCAAAGTTACGTTTAAAGTGTTTCGATCTGCGACCACCTCTTGTGTTTTCATCCCAACAAAAGAGAATACTACTGTACTACCTTCAGGAACCTTCAATGAGTATTTACCATTAAAATCCGTAACAGTTCCTATGTTTGTACCCTTTACCACGATAGAGACACCCGGTAGGGTTAGAGCATCCTCTTTGCTTGTTACAACACCCTTCAGATTGATATCTTGGGCATATGCAGAAAAACCAAAGCAAAGAAGTATAAATAAAATAAGATTGTATTTCATAATCCTTTTCATTTGTTAGACATATAAGTTTTAGTGTAATACGATTCACTGGCCAAGCGATTACAGTAGATAAAATTACGATGTAGTGAAAAATTTTATAGTACGATTTGATACATAAAATCCTCAATAGCCCCCCTAAAACACCTCACTTTTACCTCACATAAAAGAGATTAATAATCTATATATCAAGATATTACATAATTGTAATATTTTTGTAATAAAATAGCACTTATTTCTATTCGAATGAATAATTGATGAACTTTTCACATTTGCAACACTATTTCAAAGAGTGAGAATGTTATCAAATATGGATAATATAGTTAGAGAGGCTCTCCCCAGACTTAAGTCCAAATCGTTGTCTTAACTTATATCGATAATTTTCTACGGTACGTGGGGTAATATTCATAAGTACCGCAATCTCTTTAGAGGCAATACCAAGCTTAATATAGGCAGCAAGTTTCTGTTCTTTCTCTGTAAGATCCGGGTAAATCTCCGTTAATTTCACAATAAAAGAGTGATGAATCTGCTCAAACTCATTGTTAAAGTTTACCCAATGTAGTTCGTTGTGCATGTCCTTATCAATCTGTTTTTGAAGCTGAGATATCTTTCTATTACGAGTAGACAACTCCTTAATATGGGCTATATGGTTTAAACGTTGGTGAATTTCTTGGAGAAAATCATTTTTCTGTGCAATATGTTTAATCAAATTAGACAACTCCTTCTCTTTAAAAGACATCTCTTGTCTTAACTTCTCTTGATTAAAATCGTGCTCCTTCTGCCTAATATCCTCCTCATACTGTTTCATAATCGCTCCATAAGCATGTTTCTGTTTCTTCGACAGTACGATATACATCACTGAAAAAAGCAATAAGAAAAGAAGTAGATAAACCACCTTAGCAATGTCATTTCGATACCATGGAGGAGCAATATTAAAAGAGAAGGTCACTTGATCTGCTTGCACTCCATATCTATTCACGGATCCAATAGATACAGTATAATGTCCATCCGACAAATTTTCAAAATTTCGTACAGACTTATCTGTTAAGATATTGGAAATGGTATCTCCATCACGAAGCATCACCACATTATACTGAATGTTAGAATCATTAAAGTCCGTTGCAGCATATCTCAATCGAAAAGCATTGTTCTTTCGGTAAGGATAATCAGATGCACAGGAAACTGCTTGTTTTACCTTTTTATGAGTACGAATATTATTGATAGGATCTACCATCTCAAAAGCAGTAATATTCAACCTATATTTATAATCAAAATGAAAAGATTGACTTGCATTATAATGGGCAAAACCATCCACGATATTTATAAAAGTATGCTTAGCATCTGGTGTAGTATATACATTTCCAAAGAAATCTACGAGTCTATTGTTAATGGGAACAAAAGGAAAAACAATTCGTTTTCTTGAACCATCCTCAAGTCTTCGAAGAACAGAAACACCTCTCTCTTTAAAGATCCAAAGATTACCACTTTTATCATTTCGTATTTTGGTGGGAAACTGACGTTGCTCAAAATATCTCTCTAGATGCGTATCTCTTCCCACCGTGAGATGTTTCGTATCAATCATAAAGATCCCCAAATGGTTGTATGTCTTAACCTCTCCTTTCTCTTGAAAAAGATTCAATGGATGATCTGTTTTAGCAAATTGCCTATTTTGAATGGTGTCAATACGAGTAAAGGTGGTAAAGGTGGAATCAAAATGTAACTTTAAGATTCCATCCTCTCCTCCTGTAACCCACAAACAATTATCTTTGTCCCACACCAAATTATTTAAAGATTTATTTAGTCCCTCTATACGATGCGAGAAACGCCATCGACGTCCAATTTTACGTAAGACAATCAACCCTTTGTAAGTGCCACCAAGCAACAAATTTGGATGTCCTGAGATAGGCAATATCTTCCACACCCCTACCACCTCTTTGGGAGTAATCAGTTTTGCACCGCTTCCATTTACATAGAACACTCCCAAATCATGTGCAACAAGCACTCCATTCTGCACATTATACACACTCCAATTTTGGCCTTCTGTTCCTTTCACCTTTTTGAAATTCTCTTTTGAGACAGAAGCACCTAAAAGCAGATCCCTATCTACTTTAAAAAGAGCCTGATTCGTTGCCAGATAGAAACTATCACCCGACTTCGTTATATCATATCCAGTACCTATATTATAGTAACTACTAATAAAACTAATTGGATTGTTCAGGTTTACTTTAGCAATTCCATTATCTAAACCACACCAAATATTCTTTTGTCTATCCACAAACAGAGATAAAACTGTGTTATTCTTTAACCCTCTATCTTTGTCCACTACTGTGACCACATCCCCATCAAGGTTGGTTACAATAAGACCTCCTTGTATCGTTCCAAATGCAATCAAACCCTTTGAAAATAGAGTTGCACAGAAAATATTGTTTTGTATTAATCGAGTATTTGCACTTCCCTTCCATGCTGTAATCCCTTGGGAACTCCATAGAAAACAGCCAGATTTATGAGTTCCTATTAATATCTGGTTGTTTGGAAATGCCAACATCGAAGTTACCTTATTGTCCTCTAATAACATTTGGTGTGGAAGTTTGACTAACTTCGTTCCCTGAAGATAGAACAATCCTTTCGCCTCATCAAAGACAAACAATTTTCCATCAACATTAAAAGCTCTTTTAAATCGCGTAAAAGCAGGTATAGAACAAGACAACTGGTCATTCTCATATATAAGTATTGCCTTCTCTGAATGAAATATCACTTGATCCTTAAATGAAAATATTCCCCAAATGTTTTCAATTGCACCAACTTGCTTGGGTAGCTCCAATGCATGATACTGATGTGATGCATCTTTTGTCTCATAGAACCCCAATGATTCAAAACCAGCGATATAAATCCGATCTCCAATAGATTGAACCGCACGAACCAAAGGAATTTTAAAATCACTGATTAGATCCCAATTTTCTCCATCATAACGAATAACTCCTTTATTGTTCCCGATCCATAAGAGATCTCTACTATCTTGAGAAATAGCCCAATTTTGTGTTCCACCTTGATAGTCCGTTTTACTAAAAAAAGAGGTCTCAGGAATTCCCACAACTGTAGCCATTCCTAAAGAGGTCTTCAAAAGAAACGTCCAGAATATTATTTGTATTAGAAGCGTTCTTCTCATATTATCGAATGTTCATTGGTTTGTAAGTCATCAACTAAGTTAATGAATATTAGGCTAAATAAAAAGGTCGAGCGTTCATGTCATACTCCCAAAATCATAATGTATGATATTAATTTTTACTCCAAAACAAGATTCTGTTAATGCTACAACTTTCTATTTCATTATATAACAATTCAGATGACTCTATAGTTTCATGCGAGATAGTTGTTAATAAAACACAATAACGAAACACTATTTTTGAATATTTTACATGATGTCAACATATTTTAATACTGACAATACTAAATTATCAACATCAAAAACTTCATTTTGATACCACGCTTCTCCTCAACAAGATTCCATATTCTGTATCAAATCAAGAGATGAATACCAGAAAATAAATTGCAAGTAGGGGTTATTCTGTTAACGATGAAAAAGGGAATAGATCCAACAAACACGATAGAGGCTCATCATTAAAACCAATGAATGTATCACTTAAAAAGACTTTAAGCTCAATACGAAAAGACCCTTTAAAAATCGAAAAATCTTGCACTACGTGCGAAAACTACAAAATAGAGTTTCAAACTAAAGAAGTTACAGATAACCAAAAACCTATTCAAACTTATATTGGGGACAAAGTAAAGGTTGATATTAAAGTCAAATATAAGCACTTACACACTTGTTCTGAAGATCTACTTTCTCACTCTATTGATCCAGGGAAAAGGTGGATTGAATGGTATTTTCAATATAAACAACCCCTGTTTAATAGTATCATTACTCATGGTTTATTCATACTTGGACCATGGTTTAACCATCAAATCGATGGAGAATCGATGGACAAACCATGGACAAACCATGGACAAACCATGGACAAACCATGGACAAACCATGGACAAACCATGGACAAACCATGGACAAAGTGCCTATGAAACCTTAATGAAATAGCCGATAATAGATAATAGTATCCAATTAGAAAGCACTCAATTCACACGAAAACACTTTAATCATGATCTGAATCAGATTAAAAAACAATCTCATTAAGAGCTACATTAACATAATATTGAGTCCACTCCGAAAACCTTACGCCTAATATAATATATTGTTAATTAAAGTGTTATATTTATGGTATTAAGAACAATAATAATCCAAAATGTTTAAACGTAGTCCTGCCAACAAACAACTAGATATGTTTGATAGTCCCTCAATAATTGAAGGATTACCATCTCGTGCATCAAATATCTATCATGATGACAATCATTGGCACAATCAATTTAGAAAGCTCGTTGTTTATCAGATAAGTGAGGATATTTTTGCGCCGATCTATTGTCAAGATAATGGATGTCCCAACTATCCTATTCGTATTCTTGTTGGTATGATGATTTTGAAAGAAGGTGCTGGTATAAGTGATGAAATGTTGTTTGAAAACTGTCAATTCAATCTACTTTACCGATCAGCGTTAGGACTTTTACATGCTTCTGATTCTATTCCTGCACAATCTACTTATTATAAGTTTAGACAACAAGTAAAAGAATATAATGAGAAGAATGAATCTGATTTATTTGAAGATGTTTTTACACAAATCACTTCTTCTCATATAGAAATACTTGGCATTAAGAGTGATACTATAAGAATGGATAGCAAACTGCTGAATAGCAACATAAAATGGCTTTCTCGATATAGTCTAATACATGAGACATTGTCCTTGTTTCTGACAAAAGGTTGCAATAATTTTAATTTCTCTGATGATCTTAAACCTCATATTTCAGATGTGGTCTCAACAGATGGAGATAAGGTTGTTTATCGCAATTCAACAGATTCAATTAAACAAAAGATCGTGGATCTTGGGATACTCATTTCAAATATTCTTAATGAATATACTGGACCTGCCAATAGTTATTACGATAATCTATTACGTCTATTTAAAGAGCAGTTTTTCAAAGATGATCAGGGAGTTACCACTCCAATAAAAGGAGAAGATTTATCTGCAAAGAACATGCAAACTCCGTTTGATACGGACTGTGATTATAGAAATAAAGCAGGTGATAAATGCAAAGGGTATTCAGCTAATTTGACAGAAGTAGTTGGAGACAATGGACTTCCTAATATCATTACTTCTATACAAGTAGAAAAAGTATCTCATTCGGACACTGCTCATTTTAAGGGATCAATAGAGAGGACACAAGAAGTATTGGGATATAATGTAATAAACATTCATGCAGATGGGGCTTATAATAGTGAGGAAAATCAAGAATATTGTGCAGAAAACAACCAACACCTATATCTACATGCCATACAAGGTAAAGAAGGACGATTTCGGTTTAGTTTAGAGGCACAAGTTCTAAAAGTGTTTGATAATAAGCATCAACGGTATGTTGATTATACAAAATACAAAGGAAAAGATGAGTTAGATAGATATAAAATATATTTAGAAGAAGGCAAGTTTCGCTATTTTAAATTGACTGAGGTTGAGAAAAGTCTTTTAAGGCAAAGAATAAAAGAAACCCCAATAGAAAAGCTTCAAATAAGGAATAATGTAGAAGCGAGTATTTTTCAATTAGGTTTTCATTGTAATGGAAAAAACACTGTCTATAGAGGATTGATAAAACATCAAATGTGGGCAGTAGCTAGATCATTATGGGTGAATTTTGTTCGAATAGTAAAATACTATTCCGAACTAAACATTTCGATGGTCATAAACATGCTTAAATGTAAATTGTGTGATCTTTTTATTGCGAAAATGACTTTATTAGAAAGTGTTATTGTTACTAAGATTCAGATTCAGTTTTGTAGACTAAAAAGTCCCAAAATACGCATAATCCTATAATTCCATAAAAGGGGTTCTCGTGGGGGACTCAATATTATAAATATTGACAAATACCATATTATTTTATAACATAAAACAGATTGATGTTAATTATATTTAACACAATTTGTTAATTTTACAGAACAAACTATTACTCAAAACACGAGTACAATTTATTGTTCGTTCGTGTAAAACAGAATTTATATGATTTTAAAAAAACTACTATCATTTATATTACTACTATCAGTAATATCTCCCATCTCTTTATGGGCCTCTATACTTTCCCCCCCCGAGTTATAGTGGCGGAGATGGAACAAAAGAGAACCCCTACCAAATAGGGAGACTGTTCGACTTACTAATACTTTCAACAAAACCAAAGGATTGGGATAAGCATTTTATTCAAACAGCAGATATCGATGCATCCGATACAAAAAATTGGAATGTCGGAGATGCAGATGGAGATATATATACTCCAGATGAACCCATGGGATTTTCTCCTATTGGAGATGGTTGGTCTGGAAACAGGGACCAACAATTATTTACTGGAAATTATAATGGCGATGGACATGCCATTATAAATCTCTATATTAATAGACCCATTGAGTATTATGTTGGACTTTTTGGAGAAACAGCCAATGGCACCATTAAAAATTTAGCTATTACCAATGCAAGTATTAAGGGCTATAATATTGCAGGTATATTGGCTGGGGAATCGAGTTCAAAGGTCCAAAACTGTTATACCACAGGAGAGGTAAAAGGCAGCAGCGATGTGGGAGGATTTATAGGCGTATGTTACCAAGCACAAAACTGCTACACTACTGCAAAAGTACTTAGTGATACTGGAGATGGTGGTTATATGGGGAATATTATATCTAAAACATTTAAAAAAAGATACGTAAATTGCTTCTTTCTTAATTATAATAAAATTAAACACAACTCCAATCTAAATTATGGGATTCCTCTCACAAAAATGGGCTTAGGAGTGAAATCGAATTACAAAGGGTGGACTATTCTAGAAGATAAAAGACTTAAAGAGGGAGCACCTCCAATTTTAAGACGCATTGACGAAACAAAAGAAGTAGTATGGGTTATGCATCCATATACTATAATAGCATGTAAAATAGTGGTACAAGCTCAAGACAAAAATGGAGGCATGTCACCTGTTGCGAATGCTTCTGTTAAAATTGGGACTACTGAAACGAAAAGTAACAAGGACGGATATGTTTCTTCCCCAGGGATCACAAACTCAACCAATACCATAGAAGTAAGAGCAAGTGGATACCAACTGCAATCGACACAATTTTTTCTAACTAGAGAGTCTAATGTATGTTATATCTCATTAAAAAAGGCATTTGACGGAGGAACAGGTGAAAAAGAGGCTCCTTATCAGATTCAAAACTTAGTCCAACTAAGAAACCTTTCCATCAACACGTGGAATTGGGATAAACATTTTATTCAAACTGCAGATATCGATGCAGAAGACACTCGTAATTGGAATATAGAGGATGGGGATCAAGATCCATATACCAAAGAAGCTCCAATGGGATTCTCCCCTATTGGAGATAGTCGGTCAGGAGATAGACAACATATTCGATTTTCAGGAAGTTATAATGGTGCTGGTTTTACTATTGACAAACTTTACATCTTTAGACCATGGGAATCATATGTTGCTCTTTTTGGTTATACTACAGAAAATAGTTCAATCACCGCTCTAGGCCTTACTGATGCAAATATTACAGGACACTACTACTCTGGGATCATGGCAGGCTTATTTAATGGAAAAGCAGAGAACTGTTTTACTACTGGTAAAGTTGACTGTAGAAGAGAATTTACAGGAGGTTTTATGGGAGAGTGTCAGAATGCAACCAATTGCTACACTACAGCATCTGTTAAAAGTATAGAAAATGATAAAAGTGCACTAGCAAGAGAAGGGTAACTACTCAGCTTCATTTATAGTTTAGCCTCCATTCGCTAAAGAATGGAGGTTCAGAAAATATATAATGTGTAAATTATTTTATTGCCAACTGACCTTAAGATGGTTTTGAGATAACCAATGAGCAATCATTCTCACGACACTCTTTCCTTGTTTTTTAAGTGTATCAACAATAGAGCGTAACATGGCATACCTTTGGGCTCCTTCTTCTGTTCGATAACCTGCAGATACTTTTTGTTTTATTTTAATATTACGTATTGACCTTTCGGATGCATTGTTGTCAAAAGGAACTTCGTAATACTCTAAGAAAGTAAACACACTATCAATCCTTTTAATTAATCGACTCCGTAATGTCTTGATCTCATCTAGCTGATCGTCATACTCGTCATTTTTCAACAGTAATAAAAGCTGTTCTTTAAATATTGATTTTTCTTTTAAAGGATATTGGTTCTTGGCTGATTCTCTCTTTAATTTCATGGCTTTATAGAATATATTCAAAATATCCTCTGCCCAACTGTTATTCGTTTGTTGTTTAATGTAGATTAATTCTCGTTGTAAATGTGCTAAACATAGTTGATAATGTTTGGCTGGAGTTTTTAATTGCGAAGCATAACAGTCACTGACTAAGGTCGCATTAATAAATCCTTTTTTAAAATTTTCTACAACAACTTTATACCCTCTAGACTTATTGGCTGTAATGAATGTTACCTCATGATTTTGCCATACCCACATCCACCCTTTGCCTCCATTGATCTTGCAACCTGTTTCGTCTGAGCCAACTACACTGGATTTGGATATCGATTCACGAAGTGATTCATATAAAGGAGTCATCACCTCTTGGGCTTTATTTAAAATATTAGTAATAGTCCCATCTCCAATTTTAAATGATGTTATCTCTTCCACTAGTGAACCAATACGGTTTAAAGGGATATAATGTTCAACATACAAGCTTACAATTAGTGATCGTAAATGAGAACCGTATTGGACAGGTGCTTTTATATTCGAGGGCATAGAACCTTTGTGTAGTTGACCACAACTGCATCTATTTTCAAAAAGACGATGCTCCGTGCAGATTTGTTCAAGAACAGGTGGTATGTCAAAAACCTGACGTTTGCATAACAAGCTTGCGTCTTCTTGATTTAATGTATTACCACACTGACATGTCGATGGAGGATTATATGACTCTATGCTTGTTGGAAAATCACTCTGTTGTAATGTCGATCCTTTATGGTTGGGTTGACCTCCGGGTTTCCTAGTGGATTTATTTCGAAGTGATTGATTTTTCTTTACTGTATGTAAATCTCTTGAAGGTGGAAAACTACTATTACTACTGTTTTTATGATTACGCGATAGTTTATCTTCTAGATCCTTTACTTTTTCATGAAGCATAGTATTCTCTTGTGACAAAGCTTGAACTCGTGACATCACTCTGTCTAGCTCTTCCTTTAAGGACTCAACCTGCTTCTTTAAAGCTCTATTTTCTTGTTCTAAACAATCAATTGTTCTCATGACTACAAAGATTCATCGATCTTGACAAATTAGAAAATATTATAACAGAAAGTAATCAACAATACGGTCTATTATTATTAACAATCATCACTAAAACAACGTGTTTGGAACTTTTGTGTGATTATTAGACTCAAAAAGAACCTGAGTAGTTACCATTTACTGAGTTCATAACAATTGGGAAGGTTAAATAATAAAATAGCCCACACGAAGGTTCATGCAGGCTACTTTAAGAATTACTTTTTTATTACTAATTAAAAAGTCTAGATCGTTTATTTATAACGAATCACGATAGAATCGAATTATTGTAGTTTCAAGCTTAACTTCAGTCTATACTGAGGGTTCGACCCCTTATTAAATGCGGTATAGAAACCGAAGTCTACCACTTGGAAGATGCCATTTAAGCTATAACCGGCCTCAACATAGTTATCGTAAATACTACTCTTCAGATAGTTAACGGATATCGCCTCTTTGATAAGTGTATTATTTAGACCTGGAAGATATTTAAGCAAAATATATTGTTTAGAGATTCTAGCATAGGCATTAAAATACCATTTATTTTCATTTAAGGCATAATCATCAGCCACCATAAAGCGTCCTTCTGGTTGATCAAAAGGAACAATAGTCACAGGAGACTGATGGGTGTAGAAACTCTTAAATTCGGAGAAATGAGAGACATTCCACATACGACCTCCATTTACAAAGTACTTAAGCTCATCCCCATATCCCAAATCGATTTTTTGAGTAATCGAGGCACTTAGATGACTATATTTACTTGTAGTTTCTAAGAAATCAACTGCAAAATTCTGATTATAATTCACCTCAAAAGTCGGGAAATGCGAATATAAGATCTCTTTTCTCTTATCCTCTTTATCCATACGATAGTACTGTCTTGGAGTATAACGCAAACCGACAGAGAAACCACTTGCTGCAGACTCTTTCAACATATCGTCTGTCACATGCGCATTCACAGGGGTGTTACTTTGATAATTTTCATCTTTTCTAAAGAACGAATAGTTCGTATTGTTGGTTAACTCTTTTCTATTTTCATAATAGATAGAAGACGAGAACTGCAGTCCATTGGCAATATCTATTTCATTGTTTAAAGTAACATGGTCAGAGCCGTAGAAACGACGGAAATTGTCCTTAAAGAATAGCGAAGAGATCTCATCTACAATGGTAGACATTCCTTTGTCTTTCTTAAAGTCAGTAGTAGTAGAACCGATACTCCAAGAGAATTTTCCTCTTTTTTCCCATGCATACTCTTTCTGTCCTGTAAAATCAAAAAGCACTTTTTCTGATTCAAAACCATAACCGGCTCTTAACCTTGTAGAGAATCGAGATGTCGTATTTTCATAACCTATGCCACTCCACAACATAAAACCATCCACAGGATTAAAGTAATTTTCTACCGTAGGAGATATTCCCTCGAAATACAATCTCTGTTTGCCTTCGTTTGCAGAATAAAGATCTAGATAAAGGATAGCATCGAGTGCTTTAGTAAAGGCATTAGACTTCTCCTCTTTTTTCTTTTCTTTTTCCTCTTTGTTCTTATTCTTCTCTAACTGCAAAGTGTTTAGAGAGTCTAATTTGGACATAGCAACCACTTGTGCTTCCGTCAATGGAATCGGGCGATTCACCTCCCAAAAACTATTATCTTTCTTCTTAGCAGTAGAATCCACTTTCATAGAATGATGGCTTACAACCTCTAAAGACTCTTTTTCAGGAAGTTCCCCATTTTCAATCATGGTCTCCTTCTCAATCTCGTCGGAAAGTTTGTCTATTTTTCGTAGGTCACGACGCGAAAGCTTTTCTTTCAACAAAAGTTCGTCTAGTTTCTTCTGTGCTTCAAGAACCTTCTCATTCTCCTGCTTTTGTGCCTCCACTTTTTTGTTTTCAGCATCCACTTTTGCCCAATAATCTTGTAATAATGCAGGCTGTTTGATCCCTTCATTTAAGGCAATATTCTGATATTTCACAGAAGAGATATAATCAAAATCAACTTTTATACCCATAGTCGAAACTTTGAGAGTAATAATCTGTTGTGTTGGCATAAACACATTTTTTTCGACTGCATTATAGGTCTCTTCAATCTTCATTTTACCCCAGAACTGCTCATTCTCCAAACGGACGGAATAGACATCCCAAGTATTATCAAACACTCCAATCTCTCCTGTAAAACAGTTCTTATTCTTATTACGTGGAGTAACACATATTTTATTCACTACTCGATCCCCTACCATAAAATAACCAAGATATTGGAACTTATAAAAAGAGAAAGCTCTAGTAGAGAAAGGGGTAATCAAGTCCCCCTTATCATCGTATATACTTGAGTTAAAAAACTCGATTGGATCAATACTTTTATCCACACCCAGACTTTTTGGAAGAACCATCTTTACTGCCTTCACTGTCTGTTCATAATGATCTGGCTGAGAAAACTTCACATGACTCATACTCTCCTGAGAATAGACATTGCCCTCTTCAAAACCTTTCTCATCATTTACAGATATGGTGCTTGACAATAATTTAGGTATTTTTACAATCGTGAAAGATCCATTCATATAGACATCTGCTTCGTAACTTTTTACAACACGTCTATAATAGGTTCCTAAGGCAATCGCCTTTCGCATAATCGGAATTGCTGGATCTTCCCCATTTGAATATACCTTTACTTCCTGTATCTGGAGTTGTTGAGTCGGAAGAACAATCTTCAGAGGCTCACTTAATGGAACCTTTACGTCGATATTTTTCGTTTTGTAGCCCAAGGAACTGAAAACAATCTGATAAGTTCCTTCATCTAAAGTGTATTCAAAGTGTCCTGTCAAATTCGCACTAGTTCCAACTTTTAGGTTTTTTACGTAAATAGAAGTATAAGGAATAGAATTTCCTTCCTCATCCACTACCTGCCCTTTAAAAGTTTTGCTCTGCGCCCATGAATAACATGACATGAATAATAATAATAACACAAGTAAACTAGATTTTAACCGCATATCAATTAGGTATTGATTTACATTATATTCACACATATTAACAAATATAAACACGAACACTATCTACAAAAAATACTTTTAACACTTTTAACCATCTGTTAACTTACCATTATTTAAAACTCGCGGACTACACTCCCGTATGCTAATCAAAAAACAGGAATAGTGCAAGTAATACAAAAACAGTACACTTAACCCATTTGGTTATATTCCAAAACTTCGGTCTCTCAAGGATATGTGTAACCTTTCCTGATAAAAAAGAGACAGCGCTGAAAGTGATGAAAGATACCATCATAAAAATTACCCCAAGTATAAAAAGCTGACACATCGGCTTCATCCCATCAGGATAGACAAACTGTGGAAGGAAACTGATAAAAAACAGGGACACTTTAGGATTTAGAATATTCATCAATAACCCCTTTCGTACTCTTTGCCATGCAGAATCATCCGAAACATCATGGTTCGAGTCCACTTGAATAGGCTTCTCTTTGGTCGCCAAAAAAGCCAAATAGAGTAGATAGATAGCACCTGCAAACTTCACTCCTTTCAGAGCCCACGGGCTACTAGTTAAAAGGAGGGTTAGTCCCGTTGCAATCGCTGTGGTATGAAATAAAACTCCTAAAGAGAGCCCCATAGATATTTGTGCTCCATTTTTAGCACCTTTAGAAAGGCTCTCTGTTAAAACAAAGATATTGTCAGGACCTGGCATGATGGCCAAAAGAAATGCCGCAGCAACAAAAGATAATATTTGCGATAAAAACATAGTGCAACAAAATTTGAATTTACAATCATTTTTTACCCCTTAATAATAAATAAGGAGGCATAATCCTGGCAAATTAGTACAAATAAAAATATCTCAACTCATGGGAAATCTAAATGCAAATAAAATGGTTTTAATTGACAACTTTTTTTTGTTTTAGATACGATATCCTTAGATTTGTTCATATACATATGCCTTATATGTCTACTCGAATTAAACAATGATTACAAAAAGATAGATGAAAAAATCAATTTTACTATTTCTTAAAGGTCTGGCTATGGGAGCTGCCAATGTAATCCCAGGAGTAAGTGGAGGTACAATTGCGCTACTTACAGGGATCTTTAATCCAATCATCGATGCAATAAAGAATGTCAATGCAACCACTTTAAAAATGTTCTTTACTGGGGATTTCAAAGGGTTTGCAGAACAAGTCAATTTAAAGTTACTTGTTCCTGTATTCTTAGGGATATTTGTTAGTTTGATCACACTCGCCAAGCTATTCAAATTCTTATTTGCTGCGTATCCAATATATATTTGGTCGTTCTTTTTTGGATTAATACTAGCAAGTGTCTTCTTCGTAGCTAGAACGATACACAAATATAATCTATCCACTGTAGTCGCTTTTGGAATAGGAACAGCTATCGCGCTATCCATATCTCTCATGACCCCAGCAGGTGAGAATAGTGGCTTTCTATATCTTATCCTTTGTGGTATTATTGCTGCATGTAGTATGATACTTCCGGGATTATCAGGATCTTTTGTACTTATATTGATGGGAAATTATGAACTAGTGATGATTCGTTCAATTAGTAATCTAGATATGGGTATTCTTTTACCTGTAGTCATTGGAGCTGTAATCGGTCTAATTGCTTTCTCCCATCTACTATCATGGGTATTTAAGAAACATCATGACCATACCATTGCAACCCTTTCTGGATTTATCTTAGGGTCTCTTTGTATCTTATGGCCATGGAAAGAGAATATCTACAAATTGGGATCTAATGGAGAGGTCTTAATTAAAAAGAGTGGAGAAAAGGTTATCGAAGGATATCAATGGTTAATGCCTGATGTCATGACTACAGAGTTTATGATTGCCACAACATGTATGATTGCAGGAATTCTCTCTATTGTCATTCTAGAAAAATTAGCAGGAAGTGTAAACGATTAAATAAGAAGATGAAAAAATACGGTTTGTTAGGATTCCCCCTTTCGCACTCCTTTTCAAAAGGGTACTTTACAGAGAAGTTTGAAACAGAAAAGATTGATGCAGGTTATCAAAATTTTGAATTGCCTAAGGCAGAGCAGATCATCCATGAATTGAACAATGACACATCGATTCATGGACTGAATGTTACCATTCCACACAAACAATCCATCATGCCACTTCTTGATGGCATTTCTCAGGAGGCCCAAGAAATAGGGGCAGTAAATGTGGTAAAAGTAGATCATATTGGTGAAGATAAGTTTTCCCTTAAAGGATATAACACTGACGTTCATGGTTTTTCTGAATCCATTAAACCATTACTTCAGTTACATCATAAAAAGGCTTTGATATTAGGAACAGGAGGAGCATCGAAGGCTGTATTCTATGGTCTTAAAAGGATAGGGATCGCTCCAACTTATGTTTCTCGAAAAGCATCTGAAGGCATTCTGTCTTATGAGCAACTCAGCGAATCGATTATGAAAGAGCATACGGTGATTGTAAATGCGACCCCATTAGGGACCTTTCCAAAAGACGAAACGTGTCCTGATATTCCCTACCATCTGATTACAGATCAACACTTACTTTTTGATCTGGTTTATAACCCCGCAGAGACACTATTTATGAAACGAGGTATTTCACAAGGAGCAGTGGTAAAAAATGGGTTGGAAATGTTACACTTACAAGCTGAAGAGGCTTGGACTATTTGGAATAGATAGATGAATAGAACCCAAAAGATAGGATATATTCGAGGGCTACAAATATTTCTTTTTGTAGCCTTTCTTTTTATTGTTGCTCCTGTTGCAAAGGCACAATATAAATCCCAAAAATCGTCCGCTAAGAAGCATTACAAACAAGCCCTTGAGAGTTATTATAATAGAAACTATAAGAAGTCTCTCTTCTATCTTAAAAAAGCAACGAAAAGTGATCCGAAGTGGATCTCTCCATACCTACTTACCTCAGAGGTGTACTACTATTTAAAGAATGATTCTGGTCAAAGAGAAGCTTTAACTCAGGCAACGAGAATAGATAAAGAGCATCGATATCCTAAAATATACCTAAGTCTTGCTAATTTAGATAAATCACAACACCATTTTGAAAAGGCTATAGAAAACTACAATAGATATCTAGAGCATACGCAAGAGAGCGACTCATTATTTCTTGACGAGGTTCATCTACGTCTTGAGTCTTGCCGATTTACCATTGAAGCGATGAAAAATCCAGTGCCCTTCTCCCCTTTTTCTATTGGCGAAGGAATCAATACAGAAGAAGATGAATATTGGCCAAGTATTAGCATGGATGAGTCGACAATGGTATTTACTCGCCTATTAAAAACAGACCCCAATTCAAAACAAAGATATGCGATTCCTCAAGAAGACTTTTACGAATCTAAAGTAGATGGAGATCATTGGGGACAGTCTCAAAATATGGGGTTTCCCATTAATACTCCAGACAACGAAGGAGCACAATGTATCTCAGCAGATGGAAGACTTCTCTTCTTTACCGCCTGTAATAGAGTCGGAGGGCGTGGTAGTTGCGACATATATCTCTCACTAAAGACAGCTGATAATCAATGGTCATCACCTATCAACCTAGGAGGCCCTGTAAACACAGCTGGATGGGAATCACAACCCTCCATTAGTGCAGATGGACGGTTTCTTTTCTTTGTGAGTAACCGAAAAGAGAGCTTAGGAAAAACAGATATATACAGAGCAGAACGTACTGGATACGATAAATATGGACGCCCTATCTTTGGAAAAGTTTCTCCATTAAATAATAAAGCCAATACTCGTTACAAAGAGACTTCTCCATTTATACATCCAGATGGAACTACACTCTACTTCTCCTCGGATGGTTGGCCAAGTATTGGAGAGAGCGATATCTATGTAGCTCAGCTAAACGATAAAAAAGAGGTAATCTCCTGCAAGAATATTGGATATCCAATCAACACGTTTCAAAATGATGAAGCTTTTGTAGTGGGAGCTACAGGTAATTTTGCCTATTTTGTGAGTGACAGAGATAAAATGATGGGAAAAGACATCTATGCGTTTCCTCTAAAAACAGCCAAACCTAATCCCGTTTCATTTGTAAAAGGTAAAGTGATTGATGCAGATACAAAAAAACCATTACGAGCCAATATTGTTCTCACGGAGATGTTAGAAGGGGCCAAAGAAGCAGAACTAGCTTCTTGGAGAGATAATGGTGAGTTTATGGTGAGTCTACCACTAAAAAATAATTATCGCTTTACATCTGAAACCAAAGGATATCTCTTCTACTCAGAAAACTTCAATCTAACCAAGAGAAGCAGTATGGGTAAACCGTTTGAGATCACCATTGCCATGCATAAGTTAAAGAAAGGGGCCACCACCATTCTCAATAATATCTTCTTTAAAGTCAACTCCTACGAACTAGACCACATAAGCTATTGTGAATTGGATTACGTCTATAGCTTTCTTCAAGAGAATGAAAAATTAAGTGTGGAAATTGGAGGACATACAGATTCTATGGGTTCTTTGGATCTAAACAAACAACTATCGATCAATAGAGCCCGAGTTGTTAGAGACTATTTGATAGGCAAAGGAATAGATCAATCAAGGATCACTTTTGAAGGATATGGTTACAGTAAACCGATCGCTTCAAACAAAACAGTAGATGGCAGACAACAAAACAGAAGAACCGAATTAAAAGTCATACAAATGTAAATAATTTGAAATATTGTTATAAAGATTCACATATATACTATAAAATATAGATTATCTAATAGTTTTGTCACGGTTTTCAACATCGGGGAAAAAATGAACTGTTGTAAGCTATTTTTGTTTAAAAAGAAAGTTATTGTTGTTTTATTATTTTATTTAAGTTATGAGAAAAAGCCTATATGTACTGTTAATTTGTTTATGTGTCTCTTTTATGGCAACAGCACAAGAACATAGCAATAGCCACCAACACGAAGAAGAGGGACGTCACTCTCTTGCGCTCTATACTGGTTTTACACATAATGCTGGATCCTACTTCTCTGAAGAGACAAAGGAGAAAAGTACTGGAAGATGGGTACCTACAATAGGTTTGGATTACTACTATACTTTAAACCACAAATGGGATATTGGTGCGATGACCGACCTTGAGCTAGAAGAGTACTATGTAGACGAAGAGGAGGGTGCAAGAACTTACGAAAGAACAAATGCTTGGGCATTTATTGCAGTTGCTAAATATAAGCCAATTGAAGGATTAGGAATATTTTTTGGACCAGGTATTGAATTTGAGTTTAAGAAAGATATCAAGACAGAATCGCTTTTCGTCGCTAAAATTGGTGTAGAGTACGAAGTGCCAATTAAAAACGGCTGGGCTATTGCTCCATCTTTAATCTATGATTACAAGTATAGCAAAGATCTTAAGTTTAGTGCATTCTCTTATGGATTCTCCATAGGAAAACGTTTCTAAATATAGCGACAAATAAAAAGAGCACTTTCGATAAAGTGCTCTTTTTATCTATAAAAATATAATCATACTGAAAATCGATTCTCTACCATAAATTTATAGTAAACACAGAGGCACGATACCTCTTATCTTTTAGTGCTGCATTAAAATGTAGTTTCTTTAAGTTAGAACTCACTAATTTTTCAAATTCTTTTGATACATCTTGATTGAAATGAAAACAGATCGGCTTACCTGAATCAGTGAGTAAAATATCAACATCCAAGTATTGGTACTCCCTCAAAGCAACAATTCTTTTGATAAACTCAATTCTTTTCATATCTTCTTTCTTTACCTCAGGGGGGATATCCCAATAATCATTCGCTATATTTAGAGACTTATATTTAAGAAATTGTTTGTCACAATATCCCGTTTTACTTTGCCCCAAACACACAAAAAAAGAACTGAGTAAAAGTGTGAAGGTAATCAAGTATCTTTTCTTCAATAATATCATTGTCCAGCTATTTCATCATTATACTGTTGTAAATATAACTATTTATAGATTGTTTTATTATGAATAAACACCAATACATTTATCATAATCACATATATAGAAACACAAAACACACTACTTCAACAAGATACCTATTAATGTTTTTTAATATTTAAATCTATCCTACAAAATACAACTTCTAAAAATGGTATCTAAACTTCTCTATCCAACATATGATAGAACTAAGAAAAAATGAATTTTATTCCCATTTGAAAGACAATAATAGAGGTATGCTCTTCTTTATAAAGCAGTCTATAATCCAATATAATATGAACCTTATCTAAAATATATATCCTTCGATAAAGAGATTCAATACCCATGTGAAATAAACTCAAAGTCCCCGTCAATAGATATTCCCTAGCGATACTTTTTCAAGACGAAATATTCTTTCACCAAAACAAGACAAGTCAGAATAATAAAATGGAAAGGTTTCTATTGAAACGAAGGAACAAAACAGAAATTGAGTAAAGAGAATATCCCAATTAATTATAACTTTGGAGAATAGAGAACCACATATTCGGTATTGAAAGTTATGAGTATTACTACAAACATCACAGAAGTAAAAGCACTTCTTCCAGACACTGTAACCCTTGTTGCTGTATCAAAAACCAAGCCCATAGAGATGCTTCAAGAGGCTTACAATGCAGGAGTTCGGATATTCGGTGAGAATAAGGTGCAAGAGATGTGTCAAAAGCAAGAGATCTTACCTAAGGATATCGAATGGCATATGATTGGACATCTTCAGTCAAACAAAGTAAAATATATTGCACCATTTGTCTCTCTTATCCATTCAGTAGATAGTTTAAAGCTACTAAATACGATTAATAAAGAGTCAATAAAAAACAATAGACAAATTGACGTATTGCTTCAAATACATATTGCAGAGGAAGAGAGTAAATTTGGTTTGACTCCGAGTGAATTAACCACACTACTTCAATCAGAGCAATTCCACACCATGGAAAATATTCGTATTGTCGGCTTAATGGGAATGGCAACAAACACTGCAGACACGAGTAAACTTGAATTAGAGTTCAAAGAGCTAAAATCATTTTTTAACGAGACAAAGAGAACATTTTTCCCAAACAATGATTATTTTGGTACGCTATCCATGGGGATGTCATCAGACTTTCAACAAGCGATTGCGTGTGGAAGCACCATGGTTCGAATAGGTAGCACTATTTTTGGTAGAAGAAACTAAATAAGATATAAAACAAAACATACAATAATATGACAAAATTATCATGTGAATACATGGGCCTTTCGCTTAAAAGCCCTTTTGTCGTTGCAAGCTCAGGACTAACACAGTCAGTAGACAAAATGAAAGAATTTGAAGCAAACGGTGCTTCTGCCATCATCGTAAAATCTCTTTTTGAAGAACAGATACGAAACGAAGTGCATCACATTACCAAAAAAGAAGCACACAATAATTCTTATCCTGAAGCCCAAGAGTATATTCACGAGTATACAAGAAAAAATACTTTAGAGAAACATATAAACATTATTTCAAAAGCAAAGGAAGCACTAGAAATACCTGTTATTGCAAGCATTAGCTGTATCACCAACAAAGAGTGGGAAGAAGTTGCAAAAAAGGTAGAAGAAGCTGGAGCAGATGCAATCGAAATTAATGCGTTTATTATTCCTACAGATAGAAATCAAACGTCTGAAGAGATAGAGAAGCGTTATATAGAGATACTTAAGACAGTGAAAAGTGCTACAAACCTACCTATTGGAATGAAAATTGGTTCTAACTTCACCAATATTGTTCGTATGGTGGATCAATTGAAGGCATATGGAGCAACTTCTGTAACCCTATTTAACCGATTCTATGAACCAGATATCGATATTGAAACAATGAATATTGTATCTAGTGAGATTTTCAGCAACTCTTCTGAATTGAGAAAATCACTTCGCTGGGTTGGTATTGTATCTGGCTATGTTGAAGGAATAGATATAGCAGCTTCCACAGGTATCCATAATGGTGAAGATGTCATTAAGCAGCTACTTGCTGGCGCAACTGTCACACAGATGTGTTCAACACTTTATATTCATGGAGCCCAAAAGCTAAGTGAAATAGAGTCTACGCTTACCTCTTGGATGGAGAAATGGAACTTTAATAATATAAATGAGTTTAGAGGTCGTCTTTCTAGTAATCCTGAGATGGACCAACAACTTTTTGAGAGGGCTCAATTCATGAAGTACTTCTCAGATCATATTTAATGTCGATCAAAAAGATTATAAAGACTACTTGGTTCTCGAGTAGTCTTTTTTATACTTCTCATTCTCCTCTTCTCCATGTAAATAAAAGAGGTTTTATCCTCTAAAATATACCTCAATAGAGCTTACTCACTTTTCGGGACAGTGCAACCCCTTATTAAAAATTAAGCCAAACAAATTTTCACTCCTCACTTTCATAGTAACTTCCGTTACCCTTTAGATACCCTTCCTTTACCCTTTGGTTACTCTAAGGGGATCGCGAAATAAAAGTAAATAAACCACTTTAAAAACCTGTATATCTGCATATTACAAGAATAATACAAAAACTTTATTTTTCAATCTATGAAACTACAATGAAACAATATATACTACTTGTTACATCTTTTTAACCACAAGTAATTCCACGATATAGATCATTAAATCATAGACACTCCATAAAATCAAATATTTGCCTACACTTAAAGGTACGAAATTATATAACTCTCAAAAAAAAATGACACATCCAAAATCTACTTAACCTCACTTTTTGATTATATATTCACGATCCCATTTTACTCCTCATAATTCCAAAATAACAAACACTTTTTTACTTCACGCTCCCAATTATTCAGTCAAACATTTCCACATACCTCTCCATCTCTAAATAGACTTTTTTACTCCTCATAAAATATCATAAACTCCCCCATCTCTAAATGTTCTATTTTAATCCAAAAAAAGACACCTCAAAAAACATCAGAAAAACATCATTTAGACCTCAAAAAACATAGTCTAAAAATCCACTATCTAGACTAAATAAAAAATGCAAAAATGATAGATGTAGTATAAAGGGTAATAAGGGAATAAATCCTTATTTAGAATTGACGATTTTAGCCACTGTTTTTTTTCCTTATTTTTTTAGGATTTAAGTATTAGGTTTTACACGTAGCGTACAGTTCAAGTAGTCAACTTGTAGTATCCTATTGTTGCTTCATTTTGACCGCCGCCCATGGTATGTCAATTTTAACCTTCAATCACTGTCTCCACCCTTGACATCTTCATTATTGAGGCTTCGATCATTAAACACTTTATTCCTCTTTCATCAATCATCCTATTGTTGCTTCATTTTGACCGCCGCCCATGGTATGTCAATTTTAACCTTCAATCACTGCCTCCACCCTTGACATCTTCATTATTGAGGCTTCAATCATTAAACACTTTATTCCTCTTTCAACAATCATCCTATTGTTGCTTCATTTTGACCGCCGCCCATGGAATATCAATTCGACCTTCAATATCTGTCTTCATCCTTGAAATCTTCATCCTTGAAATCTCCGCCCTTGAAACCTCAATCATTTTGAACACTTCATTTATCGTTCTGCAATCTCTGCGTCCATTCTTGAAACCTCCATCCTTGAAATCTTCATCCTTAAAACCTCCGCCCTTGAAACCTCAATCATCTTCAACACTTCATCTCTCAACCAAAACACCAAACCGAGCTCTCATTTATCAAAACCCAACGGATCCCAAACTTCACCAAAATCAACAATAACCTTCTCTCTCAACATAAATTCCAATAGTTCTAAGACTTTAACCTCAGCAGACCCCCTAAAGACTTCAAACAATCCCTACACAACAAGCGCGACTCTTATTATTGCCATATTTTGTTAATTTAAATACTCCGAACACTTAATTTAAAATTACATGAAACCGAATAATTATTTATCTGTCGAAGATATCCTAAACGAAAATTTAAACTCCTTTACCTACAAAGATTTTACTACCCAAAATTTGTACATCGCAGCGAATCAAGCAATCACCGATCACTTTGAAACGCTTATCTCTCCAGATGCAATAAAAGAGATCTTCAACTTCGTTAAACAAAAAGCATTATCATTGGCCAAACAACACATCCGCCTCAAAAAAACATTCTATTCTCAGATTACCAATGACCACAAAAACATACACCGGATTATCAATCGAATCAAAGTTTTATCGATCACCCTCCCGAATCCAGTCTATTTTTTATACGACCCCACTGACATTCAGGTATATCATATTTTTTGCATAAGAGCACATCGTGAACTCATTCTAAGTAAGTCCACATAATTACAGATAGTTTTTTTTCATGATTAAAATAGATGTTGTTTCTTTGAGACATGCGATATATAAAGTTAACACAGGATGCAGTTCTAAAACTAACTGCTCTATATGAACATTCAGACAACAAGGTGGAAAGAATGCGTTCACATTGCCTATTACTGTCCAATAGTCACTATTCTATGGTTGATATTTCAAGGATAATGGGAATATCTGTCATTACAGTATCACGTCTATTTGACAAGTGGTTAGAATATAATTTTGATGCACTTAGGATTAAACAAGGAAGAGGAGCAAAGTGTAAATTAGCTGGATTCGATGATATAATCAAAGATTTAGTAAAAACAAATAATCGTAATCTATCTTATATACTTCATCATTTGAAAGAACATTATAATCTTACCATTTCAAAAGAGACTTTAATACGTTTTTTAAAAAGATCGGGTATGTATGGAAACGAGTCCGGCGATCACTCAAGACAAAACGGAATGATATAGACTTCCAACTAAAGCAACATCAACTAACAGAATTACGTAAGTGTGAGGATTCAGGATACTTAGATTTATATTTCGTTGATGAAAGTCACTTTAGTCTAACTCCTTATGTTCCATATGCATGGCAGGACAAGAAGAGTCAAATATTACTTCCGTCATCAAGAAGTAAAGCTCTTAATGTTATAGGAGCAATGAATCGTAAAAATGAGATATTTTATGAAGTACATGAAACAACAATTAATAGTGATATTTTGATCTCATTTATAGATAAGTTATGTAATCAGATAACAAAGAAAACAATACTAGTCCTTGATAATGCGCCTATTCATAGATCCAAAAAATTTAAAGCAAAAATAGAAGAATGGAATGCTTTAGATCTTTATATCTATTTTATTCCTCCATATTCTCCAGAACTTAATATCATAGAAATACTTTGGAAACACATCAAATACTTTTGGCTTGAGTTTAAAGCATATGAAAGCTACAATTCTCTGAAAAAATGTCTATTGGAAACACTAGGAGCATTTGGTTTAGAACATACCATTAATTTTGCATGAGTACTTAGAAGCGCTCGAATTAGGTCGTTTCTTCTTTCTGGACCAACTCAAAGGAGACCTGATAATGCTCTTTAATCATGAACTTCTAGATTGCCCTATCCCAGTAAATGAACCGTGGACTACATCCAATGACACCCCATCCACAATAAACTCAAACCTAATCAAACTAACCCAACCTATCGCAATACTCACCGCAACACTTATCATCGCACCGCTTCATCCTTCTCACCGAAGAATCATTGCCAATTTCATGCAGTGGGAAAAAGAAACATGGTCAAAACATGAAAATAAGATGTATGCTATCCTGGAACTAAATGACAAAACCACTGAGCTCTACAAATCTTTCTGTGAAATTTTTCAAAGAAAAGAAACCTCTTTCCTTGAATCTCCCTATGCTCCGCTGATCCCTCTGGCCTACAATGAAATGATCTCATTTAACACTCTCTACGCCATTGACTTCTCATCCAGTCAAGACCAACATCTACTAGACATTACGGAGAATATGTTAAAATCACTGGAACACCTTTACTTCACGAAAGCTTTAATCAAAAGCCAAAAACCAATAATAAATCCAACTCTATCTGTTCCATTCACCCTGACCTCTTCCATTTATATTAATTACTTAGATGAAATCTACGAACATCTCAATGACATGAGATGGATCATCAAACAACATACCGACTTCTTCGATCTTTTTACTGGGATATACCCAAAACAAAACATCCTTTGGCATGGAACCCAAAGCGATCTCAAATCGCTCTTCTTTGAACTAAAAGACCTCAAGATTATTACTCCGACAACGAAAAAGTACTGGGAAACCTTATCTCAAATTTTTGTTGGAAAAGACAATACACACTTCTGCCCACAATACATTGCACGTGCTTCCCACTCTAAACATCGAAACAAAATTCACATCTGGTGTTTGAGTATCAAAAAACGTATGAAACAATAGATCTTAGAATATTCTAATAATGCGCACGCTCTGCGCATTATTAGACTTAAATCTATCATTATCTCTAATATTTAGCCATTGAAATCCCACTTACTTTGTGTCGTGTGCACGTGTGTTAACAACAAATTTTCAAATTTTTCACCCTTTGTCTATGTCTTATTGGCTACCATTAGCTCGGACAAATTCTCTTTTCTCCTCACTTTGTCTTACACGTGTGTTGGCACACGTGCAACAGATCGTATCTATTTACCACTTAACTTTGATCTAAAGATAATCCCAATTCTATTGGGCATAAAAAACAAATTATTAACCATCCATTACATCTCAAAAATGATTACTACCACACAAAAATCACAAGAGTACTTAATCCCTAGATCTCCTCCGTATGAATCAAAAAGAGCAACGTGTCAAAATCAATCGAACCATAGACACAATGATCAACACTCTTTTAAACCTTAAAGAACAGATCAACCTACTCCCTCAAAAAAAAGAGGTATGGCTCGATGCCCAGGATGTCATGAACCTACTGCATATTTCTCAACGAAAACTGCAGAACCTCAGATCATCAAAAAGACTCCCATTCACCAGACTAGGAGGTAAAATACTCTACAAAGAATCCGATATCATGAAGATTCTTTCAGACAATTACAATACGAAATCGAAGGATTGAGTCATACTATAGCCGTCGAGTAGGATTGCGTCTCCTACCCTCTAGCGCGCTAACCACAGGCGAAAAAGGGCGCCTTTAACCTTCTATGTATTAGATAACGTGTATGCCCATTGGTTGACAGCTCTTGCATATCCTTATTATAACTTATAATCAGTGTATTATGTTATACCAAAGTATTCCTATTACAGTCATTGAACATGTCTTTAGAAAGAGGGCACTCCCTTCTTTTCAAATATACTGTCATTTCCTGTTTCTAGGAAAAAAACAGATACTACTGGACCAAAAAACCATCACAGAAGCAACAACTTCTCTTCAAATTTCATACGCTACACTCAAACGCAGAATCTCATCTCTAATCAAGATCCGATTTATCGACAAAGATACAAGTGGAAACTGCTACAAAATCCGGTCTTTAAAAGAGATCCAGAACGCTATTGGCAACAGCAATGCTACGAGAGCACTCATATGGGTAAAGTCATACGATATATTCAACCTCAAAACCATCTGCAAGGCTGCGCTTCTATACAACATAGCCTTTAAAAGATATCTAGTGGAGCAGCAGATATATCACAACCAAAATCCAAAGAAGATCATTCAAAAGCTGTGCGTCAAAGACAATATCCTAAACACATCCGTAGTGAGCCTTGCCATATTTTGCGTGCCTACATCTTATTTTGCAAAAGCACTCAAAACCACGGAGGTACAAATCTATCGTATTCGACAGGAAGCGGCCACCTTAAAGCTACTTTCCTTTAAGAATGCATACCAAAAGCTAAATATCTCTGCAGAAGAACTAGCTTCTTTTAAATCCAATTCAGTGGAGCTACCTCACATCTTCACCACGAATAGGAAATCGATCCTAAAAGAGACTGCAACCATCACCTTTAACTTAAAACTAAAACCATGAGAAAGATAAATAAAGTCATTATCCACTGCTCCGACAGCGATAATCCTCACCACGACAACGTCAAAACGATTCGTCAATGGCACCTCGATAGAGGATGGCAAGATATTGGATACCATTTCGTGATCACTAAAAATGGTCGTATCAAATGGGGGAGATCCCTCGAAATGATTGGTGCGCACTGCAAAGGACACAACATCGACTCTATTGGAATATGTCTCACTGGACGAAACAATTTCTCCCAGGAACAATTCCACTTTCTTGGAATCCTACTCAAAAAGATAATGCGTGATTTTAAAATTCCCAAAGAAAATATCTTTGGCCACAACCATTTTAACAAACATAAGACTTGCCCGAACTTCGATCTTTCAAAGATCATAGAGCAATTATAGCATCTCGTAAACGCCATCATGTTGAGGGAGATCTATAAACAGAGATTCGATTGTTTTACCCATAAACAAACGCTTAAATACATCTAAGATGAAGTTGACCAAAAGACAGCGAAAGGAAATTCTCGAAACACTCAATACGGTAACAGACTGCAGTTTAATAGTGAAAAAAATGCAAGAGAAACACCCAGACCTTTTAACGCTTCGCTATGCAGAACGAAAACCACTTGTCCGGGATATGGTCGTTAGACTAGGGAAAGACTACCTCATTCCAGAAATCAAAGAACTGGACAAATACATTACGCACAAGTACCGGCTAAAAATAAAACGAGAAAAACGTTATGCGATCAAAAGACAACAAAAGAAAGAAGAATATATCCAAGAACTTCTCTCTATATACCCAAAGGAGAAAGTGGAAGATATACTCAGAAGGCAAAAAGAACAGAACTTCCATCCATACGATAGATAATAAGCCATAATATTCAAAACCAAAGTGGGGTTTTGCTAACGTAGATAGACTAATGGAGCCTCTTCTCGCTCCTTAGTCTTTCATTCAACAACAGGACATCAGAATAACAATACAATTAATTAGACAAAGACATTCTGTAAGTCCTCAAATAGCATCGCAACACAGGTCAAAATAAAATCTGGTTATAATTCTCAATTTTGTAAGGTTAAAATCAAGTGATGAAGACAGACAAAGAATAGTTCCATTAATCCCCAGGAACTATCTCTCTGTCTTCTATTATAAACTTCAGCTTACAACTATTTCAAACACAACATGAATACATACGCTGAAAAAAGTACCAGAACACCTAGAACCATAATCACACCAATAATCAAATGGAAGATCCCGAACCCTATCAAAATACGTTTCCTAATCATATAAAGAAAGGTCCTTGAGCTAGTCGAAGGGCAGAATCTTTTCCAAAGGACGATTACAAACCCTATCAAAGAACAACTCTAGATCTTATTTTATGTTGGTCCCTGAGCTTGTCGAAGGGCAGAATCTTTTCCAAAGGAAGATCCCGAACCCCTATCGAAATACAATTACGAACCTTATAAAGAAAGGTCCCTGAGCCTGTCGAAGGGTAGGAGCTTATCCAGGAAAGATTCCGAAGCCTATCAAAGAACAACTCTAGATCTTGTTCTATGTTGGTCCCTGAGCCTGTCGAAGGGCAGAATCTTACCCAAAAAAGATTCCGAACCCTATCAAAGAACAATTCTAGATCTTGTTCTATGTTGGTCCCTGAGCCTGTCGAAGGGCAGAATCTTACCCAAAAAAGATTCCGAACCCTATCAAAGAACAATTCTAGATCTTGCTCTATGTTGGTCCCTGAGCCTGTCGAAGGGTAGGAGCTTATCCAGGAAAGATTCCGAAGCCTATCAAAGAACAACTCTAGATCTTATTCTATGCTGGTCCCTGAGCCTGTCCAAGGGTAAAATCTTGTCCAAGAAAATTCCCAACCTCAACCCAAAAGAGGCAATACAATAATCAAAAACATATCCCATGAAAACAAAAAACATCAAACACTTTACCAGAACAGCTCGTCACATCTCCGACCGAATCATCAAAAACACCTCCACAGCCGACAAACAAGACGCACGCAACCGCAACATCCAAGCCAATCAAACCACCTCCACAGGCTTCTTAGATCGCAACATCCATGAAATAGTAATCCTCATCATTCTCTTTACATGTCTCTTTGGCCACAAACTCAACATCCCATCCCCAACCCTCAACAAATTCACAGAATACCTCGCCTACGTCATGTGTTTCCTCTTCGGTCGCAACCGCCAAAACTAAAATGTTACTGTGGCTGCAGTAATTATCCTTTCTTCTGTAATTGCTAGATGAGTCTTATATCCAAAAAATGAGGAATCTGCAGATTTATGTCCTATTCTAGCATCTTTATCGTTCGATATTGTATAGTGATCTTGAGTATCATCAATAGTCTCTTTTAGCAAGTTTAATTTCTCTCGAATAGCTGGAATCATCGAAAAACTCTCATCCTTGAGAATAGTCTTTGTTAATTCTAAGCAGTATTCAAGCTCATTAGACAAATCATCGTCTTCATTCTTTGCCGGAAGTTTTGATTTATATTCTTCATCCTGAGTATATATGGTTTTACGAAGTAATTTGGCACGTTCCTTTAATACTTCAATTGCTGATAGAGGATTCAATCGTGATTTAGTATGGGTAGCATCAACTATTATTGATTTTGCTTTAATAATACCCTTATCCATTGCTACCTAAACTGTTTTGCCAATTAATAAATTGAGCAGATCATTGTCTTTGAATCTTAGCTTCCGAAACTTAGTGAGTGAGTTTGAATTAATTACATCTGATTCTGGAGACATATCAAGAAAGTATTTGAAAGACATATCATATCGTGAACGTTCAACAACATCAACATCTGAGATCGTATAAATACACTTCAATAATAAGTATTTAAACATCCTGATTGGACTTTATGCATTTCTACCATTGTCATGACAATATTTCTCCGAAAGCTCATTGTAAATGAAACTAAAATCGACAAGAGTATTAAATTTGACGAAGAATATTATTCTCTGTAATAATCAAATCGTACAATTCATCGTATCGGCTGAATTGAAGCGATTGTTGTTGAACGAGCATAGCTATGTAATTTGATAGCTAAGATAAAAAAAGCATCAAGTCAAATATATATGACGTAATACATTGTTACTTTTTCAGTGACCTCTCAACATCCTTCACCTCCTTTTTTATGCTAATAATAAAAGAAATGTATCAAGATCTATACGCAAAAGATGGATGTGACAAATTAACTTTCTGATTCTTTATCAGTAAACCCTATTTCATGACCGAGGATTGAAATTAATGTATAATGATTTTTTTTTACATAAATTCCGAAAACGTTTGCAGGTTAATAATACTTATAATATGTTTATGCTGTAAATTCAATTTTGAGGTTTGCCTCATGGCAAGATTACTGAGTAACAGTGTAATCTATTCTGTTATAAAATGCTTTTAAGTTTGATTTATAAAAGATAATTTACTCATCAAGGTACTTTTAGAGCCTATTAAATAATGCTTAAATAATATTTAAATAATGAATATTAAGATGAACAAAATAGCATGCATTATTAACCTATTAATATTAATGATTAGTTGTGACACGCCTTTTCAGAAGTCAATAAAATTATCAGGAGACAATAAAGATAATTTGATGGAAGCATTAAATGACCCTTCCATTAATATGGACAAAAGGAAGGCACTGGAATTTCTAATTATCAATATGTCTTCTCATGGGGCAATGCAATTTAACGACTCGCACAATAGTCGAGTTATTCCTAATAATTATAATAATGTGGAAGAAGTGAGAGGTGCAATGGATTCACTTGATGCGCGTTTTAAAATAATAGGGATTAGCGAAGATCTTAAAACAATTAAATCAGATTTCCTTATTGATCGAATTAATTTAGCATTTGAGTCACGTTCTTATATTTCTAATTCTCTACACTATACCGATAGTTGTTTTTATGAATATGTACTACCATATAGGGTAAAATATGAAACTTTAAATAATTGGTGGAATCCTTTATGGGTACAATTGAAATCAAAGATAGACACTTTGAGCTCTGATGCTATTGAGGATATAGCCATGTTGGTTGATCGGGAGATAAGTAAGCAGTTTAAATATGACAAACGCTATGGTTTGTATCCTAAGGATATGACTTATCAAGAAATGCAATTGCATAAAGGAGGGACGTGTACTCATTGTGCTGCACTTGGCGCCATGTCAATGCGGTCTGTAGGCATTCCTTGTAGTATCGATTTTATTCCTGCGTGGGGAAATAATAATTCAAGACATGAGTGGAATGCGATAAAAATTGGGCCTGAAAAATGGGAACCCTATAATTTAGGTGAATTTGGAAGTGGTGTCCCTTTTTATTTTAAAGCACCAAAAGTACTTCGAAAACAATTCTCTGTAAATAAAAATATTTTATCTGAGACGGATGGGTATAAAAGACCTGGTTTTTTACTGATACCTAATTTTAAGGATGTTACCAAAAACTATATTGAATGTACGGATATTATCATCAGCCCAAATAAAGAGTACAAAGGATTACCAGTAATCTCTGTATGGAACAATAACGATTGGCGAATTGTTTGGTATGGTTCTAAAACAAAAGAAGGTGTAAAATATAAAAATATGGGGAAAGAAATCTTGTACATGCCGCAGGTGTTTATGACATACCAATCTGCTCCTATGGATAGTCCTTTTTATATAGATAAAGATAATACTATGTTCAGTTTTACTGCTGATAGTTTAAAAACAGATACAATCAAGGATTTGATTGTGTGGCGTTGGCATTGGTTGTTATATCGTGAAAACATTACAAAGCACAAAGCATATAATCTTTTAATGTGGGATAATGGGTGGAAGTGCATAGCTAGAACAACTCCAGACATATACAGAAACAATAATAAAATTCAACCTAATATACTGAGTAGCGATAGTTTATGTAAAAAAAATAGTTTGCAATATAAATTAAACTTTAATAATGTACCTAGAAATGCTCTTTTTAAATTAGCTGAGCCAAATCAACGACCTTTCTTTGTGAAAAATGGCAATGTTTTTTATTTATAGTAGTATTCTAAATATTTTTCCAATTATAAAGAACTTTGTGACTCAACTGAGTCTGGTTGCCCCATTTTAATATTCCTTGCATTTTAGGCCTGTGCTAAGAATTTATAACACTAATTGTCTCTAATCACGTTAATTATAATAGTATTTTGAATTTAATAAGTCCCATACAAGAATCTTTTAGTTCCATAAAACAGAATAAAACAAGAAGCGTACTCGCAGGATTTGGAGTTGCATGGGGAATTTTTATTTTGATTTTATTATTAGGTGCAGGAAATGGTTTTCAAGAAGGAATACTTCAATTGTTTAGTTCTTTTGCAAAAAACAGCATGTTTATTTATGGAGGGCATGTGTCTGAAAAAAAATTAGATAAATCAATTCAGCACAAGAAAATTCTTTTTAATGATTTAGATGTTAAAATAATCAATGAACGATACCCGGAAATAGAATTCATTTCTCCTGAAGTTATCTTTCGAGGCAATTCATTAACTATATATGAACAAAACGCAGCATATCCACAAATCAAAGGAATTCTTCCTGATTATTTCAATGTAAAAATTATTAAACCTGAAAAGGGACGACTAATAAATACTCTTGATAATAAAGAATATCGCCGGGTTGCTCTGATTGGAAAACAGGTATCTAATCAGCTATTTCCTGACGAAGAGCCTTTGGGGAAAGAAATTAATATTGCGGGTTCGTTTTTTACGATAGTAGGAGTAATAGAAAAAGGCTCTCTTTTTACGCAGAACGAACAAAGTGTAATTTATATTCCGTACAACACTTTTAATGATTGCTTAACACCAACAATTGAATACAATTCTTTGGTTTTAACATTAGCAAAAAAAACAGATGCAACCGCTTTTGAGAACAAAATAAAGACATTTCTTGGCAAACGAAAAGGATTTAATAAGGAGGATAAAAAAGCTATTTTCATTCTGAACTTTGAAAATCAGGTCAAAATGTTCGATAAGCTATTTAAAGGAATTAATCTATTTCTTTGGATAATAGGCCTTTGCTTCCTTTTAAGTGGTATTGTTGGTATTGGTAATATTATGCTCGTTATTGTAAAAGAAAGAACTCATGAAATTGGCATACGAAAAGCTATTGGAGCTGAATCTAGTTCTATTGTGCGGATGATAATAACCGAATCGATAGTAATTACTTCAATGGCAGGAATTATAGGATTGGTAGTTGGTGGAGGTGTTATTGGGATTTTGAATTGGGTAATAGAATCATTTTTTACAGACAAAGATTCATTATTTACTGAAGCAAGTATTGATTACGCAGTGATTATATTCTCGCTGTCTATTTTAATGTTATCAGGAATAATTGCTGGCTTTATTCCTGCAAAAAAAGCAGCTAGCATAACGCCTGTTGAAGCAATCAGGAATTAGAAATAGTTAAGACAATTAATTAATGAAGAAATTAGTAAACATCATATTAGTTTTAGTTATTGCATCTATTATTGGATTTATAATATGGAAGAATAGTAATTACAAGAAAAATGCAAAAACAATAGATACAGAACAACCATTTGTTACAACCATTGAAGAAAAACGGTTCATACCTGGAAATTTATACCCTCAAACAGAGATTGATATTAAGTCTCAAATCTCAGGAACATTAGAGAATGTGTTTGTTAAAATTGGAGATAAAGTTAAAATTGGAGATGATATCGCCCAAATAAAATTGATACCTGATCCTTCAAGTTTGGAGAAAGCAAAAAGTAACCTTAATTCTGCTAAAATAAACTACGAGAACAATAAGAAGGTTTATCAGCGTAATAAAGATTTATTCGAAAAGGCTGTAATTCCAGAAATTGAATTTGAACGATACACACGGGCGTTGGATTTAAGCAAGGAGCAATTTAAGTCAGCCCAAAATCAGCTTACACTTATCTTGGAAGGTACGGTACGAGATTCTGATGTATCAAATATTATTAAAGCAACGGCTACCGGTACAATAATAGATTTACCATTAAAAGAAGGTTCTTCCGTCATTGAACGCAATAATTTTAACAATGGAACAACCATTGCTACAGTAGCTGATATTGACACTTTTATATTTAGAGGAAAAGTCAATGAGTGCGACATGAAATATCTATGCAAGGGTATGAACCTTAGTCTGAATTTTACAGCTTATAAGAATCAGGTAAGGAATGCTTCGCTTTATAAAGTGTCGGCAAAAGGAATAGAAGAACAAGGTATAATGAAATATTTTATTGAAGCTAAGTTTAGCCTTGTTGATGATTCTTTAGTTATTCGTTCAGGTTATTCCGCCAATGCTGAGATTGTATTACATAAACAAGTTGATATCCTGGCCATAAAAGAAAAATACCTCCAATTTCAAAATGATACTGCTTATGTTACTGTTATAAAACCGGAGGGTAAAGAAGAAAAACGATTCTTAACTACAGGGTTATCTGATGGAATAAATATTGAAATAAAAAAAGGATTAAAAGAAAATGAAAAATTTTTAAGAAATGAAATCTAATTTTTTAAGAACATCACTGTTTTTATTAGCTCTGCTATTAAGTCCAGGAATTTCATATATATCATGCAATGCTGCAATCTTAAATATTCAAAATAAGAATTGTAAATATACTATCGTATTCCCTATGGGCTGTGATACAATACCTGTTGATACGCTAAACAATAGGTTTGGTAATGGAACTGTTGATGCAGGTTTTTTTGACACTTCTAATAATAGCTATTTCGATGGAGAATACATTCAGTATATTTTTTTACCTACTACGAAAACATTGAATCAATTTACTTTTAAACAATTGGCTGACGATTTTTCGAGAAGTGTTAAAATAGGGGAAACACAAAAACAAACAGATTCTCTTAGTTTGGTTACTACTGATTTTGTGGTTGATGATATTAAACAATGCTTTTTTGTCTCAGGTAAGTTTATAACAGACATAAAAGAAGTAGATTTTAATCAAGTAGTAATACCAACAAAATTCGGATTATTAAAGGTTATTCGTTATTCAAAAAATAGCGATGAAGGCAACGATGCTTTTACTCAAGAAGTAATTGCAAACACCAAAATTGCTGAAAACTTTAAATATTCTAGGCCACAATCAAAAAAAATAGGTGTTTGGCAGTTGGTCATTGCATTTTTAATTGGCCTTGCAGTCTATTTTTCAACTCTATATTTTCCAAAAATTAAAAATAAGGTTACAGCTAAATAATGACGTTTCTAAAATGAAGATCGCAACAAGAATATTAGTCGTATTAATTTTGGTTTTATGCCATTTCCAAAGCTCATATTTACAAGTATGGACAAATGTTATATTATATCTTGTTATTGCCGTTTTATTTGGATTAACAACTATTGATATATGGAAATCAAATGCTGACTTTAAGATTACTGTCCCTGAGATATTAATAGGGGTATTTATTGTTTACTTGATTGCAAATAATGCTTTAAAAGGGACATTGTTAGGCAATGAACGATTTTTAAATTATTTGATTTGCTTTTCTATTTATATCCCCTTAAAATACTTAAATAAGAGAGATAACAAGCTTATTGAATATGTGTTTTGTGGTATTTTATTAGGGCTATCAATAGAACTAACTGTTGGTTTCGGACAATTATTTGGCTTAGTACCTAGTTCAAATTCCAGATTCGTTTTAAGTGGTTTGTTTGGAAACCCGGGAGCTTTTGGCGGGTACTTAGCTATTGTTTTTCCTATTCTGTTGGCAAGCGTTATTATTTACAAAGACCGATTCAAATCTGAAAATTTATTATATGCAGTTATACTTGGGCTTTGTTGCACTTTGTGTTTGTTAATTCTAAGTGATTCTCGTGGTGCTTGGCTTGGGACTTTTGTTGGAACGTTATTTGTATTTAATCACAAATTTAGGATAGTTGAATATGCAACTATCATTTTAAAATCAAAAGCTTCAAAGAGGATTGCAAGTATTACTCTGACCATATCTATTATTTTTATCTGTTTTGCGTTATATCAATATAAACCAGAATCTGCTTTTGGAAGATTATTTATTTGGAAAACAAGTAAGTCAATGACTCTCGACAATCCAATGACGGGAAATGGTTTTGGTTTTTTTAAATCAAATTATGGCAAAACACAAGCACAATATTTTCTTAACAATATTGCTTCTAAAAATGAGATACAAGTAGCGGATTACGTAACATTAGCATATAACGAATTTCTTGAAATGTTGATTGAGTCAGGTATAATTGGATTAATCTTGTTTTTGAGCATCATATACTTTGCACTTTTAAAAAGGCGCAATCAAAATAATGCTAAATACCATCTTGCTGCCAAAGCATCGCTCATCTCATTACTTGTTTTAAGTATGGTTTCATACCCTTTTAGGTTTATGCCCAATTTATTGACTATGGCAGTTTGCCTGTTTGTATTATTGAACTCGAATAATTTTAGAAAATATACAATTCCAAAATATAAAAAAACATTTATTTCGGTTGCTTTACTTTGTGTTTTGGGCATTCTACTTCTTTGTTTCAGGCAAAACTATGGCAAATACCACTTTCGTACTGGCTATTCGAAAGTCTTAAGCAGTGATATAGATAACGGCATAACATCATATAAGAAAGCATTACCAATACTACAAAATAATGGAGAGTTCCTGTTTTACATTGGCTCTGCATATTATCAAAAGCAAAATTTTCCTGAGTGTATAAGGTATCTCAAAAGAGCCACAGCTCTTTCCAGTGAACCTAACTCATTTATAACTTTAGGTAATGCATTGAAAGAAGAAAAACGATATAAAGAAGCAGAACAAGCTTACCTTACTGCAAGTGGAATTACCCCATCAAAATTATATCCGAAGTACCTTTTGGCAAAACTATATATAGAAATGAAAGAAACTGACAAAGCTTTAGATATGGCAACCTTTATTACAGATACAAATGAAAAAGTACCTACAACAGCAGGGACACAAATAAAGGATGAAATGCATAATTATATCACTCAAATAACGAAGACTTTAAACATGGAACTATGAGTTCATAATTAACAAAAGGCTATAGCAATTGCCAAACGTGGCATTATTTTAAAATACAATTAATTTAATTTTTATTAAAAATTTAGAAAAATGAAAACAAACAAAAAAGCGATTTTAGGTTTCGCAGTAGCAATGATTTTTTCTCTTGGTTTTATGCAAGGGATGAGTACAAAAAGTAATCACGATATAACCATTCAGCAGCTAGGACTTGGTTGTGCTATGGGATCCGCTTGTGCTGAAGACGGTGGCGCATTGCAAGCAGGTTTGGAATATGGAGCTAATGTTTGTACGGGGCTTGCTGTTGGCATGGGTAGTGCTGGAGCACATGCTACGCTAGCTACAGGAGGTGCTGCTTCTGCCAATCCCGTAGGAGCTGCATATTGGATAACGACAGGAGTAATAGGATTGTAAGGTTGAAAAGACTGTAAGATTAGCTATCTATTTTATTCATAAATTAGATAGCTAATCACCATTTTTATTAGTAAAATATCATCACATGAAGTCTTAATTTAATTTTCAAATCATGAATAAAAATAATACATCTTTTAAAAGAAATAGTATTTCTGTATTTATTGCTGCGATATCAGCCTCCTTTTTAATGAAATTATTTCTTGAAGAAAAAATAATTGATATCCCCAAAGGAACGACCGAAGGGTTGATTATTACTATTGTAGGGTATTTAGCTATTGTAATTACTATTCCTATTGTTACTTTAGTAATACAAATGCTAATAACAAGGAAGTCTAAAAAATCTGATTAAGTGAGTGTGTTCAATATTAAAAAAGCGAAATATTACAACAAACAATTAAAGATATTATCAATTTATGTTATCGTAGCGATTAGTATTTGGTCAATACCTTTCTTTTTAAGGATATCAATTAATGATAGCAAACACAATATACCTAGCTCAAACATCTCACAAACAAGTAGTTTATCAAATATTTTGACTGATGCTTTTGCCGCTTACTCAACAGGTAATAAAAAAGAGTTGTTTTATATTATATTAAAAAATAATCTTACAGTAATACTAATAAATGTATTTGGAGGATGTCTTTTAGGTCTTGGCACATTTGGTAATTTAGCAATGAATGGATTTGGAGCTGCCCATATGTTTTGTGTTACCAACAGAAATGGAATGAGTTGGTGGAAAATAATTGAATACACTGCTCCTCATAGTATTGAAATGATCGGGATATGGCTTTCTGGTGGTTTAGGGTTTTACATTGCCAGTATACTAATTAAAATGATGACGAAAAATAAATATCCTAACTCTTTAGATCTTAAAATTATTACTATGGGTATTTTTGTAGTTATGTTGATAATTTCCGTCGCTGCTTATGTAGAAGCATATATTAGTGTTGTATAAAATAAGAATAATGACTTTATATATAAAAACTAAAAATATTCCTCAGTATTGGATTTGGGCTGTTGTACTTGTATACAGTTTATTGATGTCAGAATATTTTAATACTATAAATAGGGAAATATCTTCAATAAATGGAGTAAGTACAAATTATTCACTATATCAATATATAACTACATTTAATGTATTTATTACAGTATTATCGGCATTTGTAGTTTGGCTAATTAGTAGCTTCTTATTTCATGTCTTTTCTATATTGTTAGGTGGTGCTGCTGAATTTAAAGATTTTGTCAAATATTCAGGATTAGTGTATGTTATACCTGCTGTAGGATTCACTGTATGCCTTTATCTGATAGAGTCCGTAGAATTTACTAAAGAAAATTTTGAGGTTTTATTTAAGTCGAACACTATACTTATTTCGATAAGATGGATTATTAATATCAGTTCTTCCTTGTGTTTTATTTTATTAATTCCCATCATAAAATACCTTTATAAGCTTAACTGGATAAAAGCAATAGGGGCATTGGCAATTCCAATTGGTTCAATTTATTTGCTGGGACAATTCTTTTCCAACTATGTGCTATAAGTATGATGACTGTATATAAGTTGTGTAAATTTAAAATGAAATGATTTGTAAAAGCTTGAGACAAAATTTACCCTAATTATGCTGCCCTTTATATTTGTTGCATTGGGGGCTATGATAGGAGTTGTTTTTATGAATCTTAATGTCACAATAGCATTAGGAGTTGTTTTTACATGTATGACGGGGATAATTATTAGTATGTATTGGTTTAAAAGCAAGGGCAATATGTTGGGGTTAAGGAAAGTCTTTTATATTGAGAATTACAAACACAAAAGCTTAAAAAAGTTTTGCGCTTTGTAAAATTTGTAGTTTTTATGATTTACATCTTTTTCTCAAATAAATTAGGATTAGGTTTTGGGATATCCTCTGTTGTGACTATTCTTTTCATATTGCTCAATGCTTTTGTTCTTCAAAATAGAGTTTTAGCGATTGATCACAATGGCATCCATAGTCCTTTTAAGTGGGATTTAAAATGGGAAAAGATAAAATCGTATAAACTAGGAAGGAATACAAATACTCCTTTTTTTGAAATAGTAAGTAGACAAACAAGTCAAAGATATTAAATAGGAGCGGTTTAAAGAGTTTGAAATTTGTACAAACATTTTTATGATGAGAAAAAATAATAGTCTGCCAAAAACTGTTGTTTTAACAGGCAGCATAATCGCAATAGTAACCTTTGTCCTCTTAAAAATTTTTCTTGATGGAAAAATAATAGATATTCCCAAAGGAACATCCAAAGAAGCGATTATTTCTGCCGTTGGATGTATAGTTATAATAATTACAACAGTTACAGTTGCTGTGTTTGTCCTTTTATTGATAAAGAAACATAATTCAAAAACTCGGATTAATAACAGACACTAATTTCACATATAATGAATTCTTTCAAATTAGTTATCATGTTGCTTTTGTTTTTACAAAGCAACAATATTTTTGCGCAAAAAAATAAGTGGTCTCTTGAAAAATGTATTTCTTATGCCAAAGAAAATAACCTGCAAATTAAGCAATTAAACTACGATGCAGATATTGCCGGAATAAATTTAAATACCGCTAAAAATGCTTACCTACCACAAATAAATGCAGGATTGAGCCAAAGGTATCACATAGATCGTGCGGTAAATTCATATTCTGGAGTATCATCAAAGAACAACAGGCATACTGGGAGTGTTTCCCTTAATACAGGTATAGATATATTTCAAGGCTTTAAACGTAAAAACAATGTACAGGCGAAGGATTTCTACTTAAAAGCCGTATCCGTTCGGCTACTCACGTATATGAAGATTGATCTTTTTTACTATAAAGATTATTTCCAGTTTTGAGGAAGTAAGTCATCGTATTTCGATGGCTTGGTGTCGGATATACGATTTAAGATATCTGTATACCATGCATGAGGTTCAACGTCTGCCATTTTGCACATTGAAGATAAAGTATAGAACATTGCTGCTCTTTTAGCTCCCTCTTCTGATCCTGCAAAGAGATAGTTTTTACGTCCAATGGCTACTGGACGTACTTTATTCTCCACATTATTATTGTCGATAATGTAGCTTCCATCTTCTGTATATTGGCACAGTTCATCCCATAGGTTTAGGCTATAGTTGATTGCTTTCCCAATAGGGCTTTTAGGTAATGCTGTAAGGGACTCTTTTTTTAACCATTTTTCGAGTTCCTTTAGTATAGGCACAGCAAGTTCTTGTCGAAGAAGATAGGTTTCTTCGATAGACAACTCTTTTTCCTGACTTGTTCTCTCTATCTTATATAGTTCTTGGATCTTTTTTAAAGCATATTCGGCACGAGTTCGATCATTTTCTTTTGCCTCAAAAAATTTCCGTCGAGCATGTGCCATACATGCTAACTTTATAATTTCTTTTTGATTTCCAAGTTTATGATAACCTTGATATCCATCTGTCTGTAGAACTCCTTTAAACTTTTTTAAAATCGATTCTGGTACAGAACCTTTTCGGGAGTTATCGTAAGTAAATAAACAACTCTTTATATTTGGAGCATAATAGATCCAGAAGTAACCAAGATGAGTGGCTCCTTGTTTCTTATCTGTTAGAACCTTGATACTTGTCTCATCGGCTTGAATATAGTCTGACTGGATTACTTTTTTCTCGATATGTTTGTATAGTGGAGAAAGTAGTTCAGCAGCCTTCCTTATCCATCCATTGATGGTTGCTTTAGGAAAATCAATTCCTGATCTTTTAAAGATCCCTTGGGCTCTATAAAGAGGTATATGGTCGTAGAATTTACCAACAATAAATTGACTTATTAATGAGTTTCCCGCCATACATTTGGGGATAAGATCCGACGGAAGTTCGGAGATGATAATGCTATCCTCTTCGAGTAGACGGTATTTAGGACGAACAATTTGTCTTACATAAAGCTTACCTGGACTAAACTCAATCCTCTCTGATATCTCTTCTCCAATACGAGTTGCTCCCTCTGGGACATCATCAGGTTCAATCACTTCTACTTGACGAGGAAGGTCAGAAGGGATACTTTTTCTTTTTGCCTTTTTTTTCTTCTTAACAACCTCAATAACCTCCTCTTCTGGAGAAGATATCTGTAAGTCTTCTAGATTTTTCTCTTCGACTTCAAGAGCTAACTCTAATTGGTTCGGATCTTTATAGGTTTCTTTGGTTGAGCCAAAGATGCGTCTTTGAAGATAGGCAATCTGTGCCTTTAAGGATTCTATCTCTTGTTTTAAGTTGGTGTTTTCAGAGTCGACATTAGAGTATTTAGTCATCATCTTTTGGAGTTGGTCCAAAAGATCTTCTTTACTTACATCCTCTATGATATCGCTCTTTTTCATGGTTTAAGGATACACATATTTATTTAAATAACATAACGTTTTTGTCTTTTATATTCTTTGACAAGAACACCTTCTATAAGAAGGACAAGATCAGTGTACTCAAGATGCATTGATGTTAAGTCTTTTATTTCAGGAGGTCTAAAGGTTCCTCTCTCTAGTCGTTTCACAAAAAGAACAAAACCACCTCTTTCCCATTTAAGTAATTTCATCATGGTACGACGTTTGTTCAGAAAGATAAATACATCTCCCGAAGTAATATTGGCATCAATCTTATTCTGCACCAATCCGGATAATCCATCAAAACTTTTCCTCATATCTGTTGCTTCAGAATAGAGGTGAAAACGATCATTTGAAGATATTGAAAACATTAGCCTTGAATCTGGATTAATGATCGAAGCGTCGATATTGTCGTTGCTGAAGAAAGTTGAAGGGTTACACCATTGGGATAAGTGATAACGATCTCTTCTTTTATTTGTGAGGTTTCATTGTCTAATGTGACAAAGAAACCTTCAGTTTCTTTAGAATACTCCTTCTTATATTTTGCCTTCCAATAACTATATACTGATAGTTTTATATTATTCTGTTTACAGTAATCGATATTGCTTAGTCCACTATTGTGTTGTGCTTCTATGAGATCAAACATATGTGCTTTTTTACTCATCAATTTCTTTTTTTGATTATGTCTCAAAAATAGAAGGCTTTAAAATAATGCACAAGATGTGAATAACCGAACGCTTACTAAAAGCCGTTATGTTTGACATTGAAAAAGTAAAGAATAACTTAAGTTTAAATATTACTTCCGTTTTTCTGGAGTTACTGTTTTATGATGAATTAATCAAAAACAATTCAGCACAAATTGAACAGACTATTGATCAGGTAGCAATTGCCAAAGAGTTAGTAAATTCTGGAATAAAAACCGAATCCTATTTGTTGGATTTTTTCACACAAATGGCGCAGGATTCATTGAATTTGGTTGTTTCTAAAAATGCATACCAATCAAAGTTAATAGACCTTATTCAATTATTAGATATTAAAGACACTCACGGGTTTGATATTATTATTCCTAAAAACTTAAAATTGCTGCCAAAAGCCAATAAAGCAGTTGATGATTACTACAATATAGCATTAACAGTTTTACCAGAAATTAAAAGTGCCCAATATCGTTTACAAAATGCTGAAAGTAATGTTAAATACATAAAAGGTAATAGGCTTCCATCTCTATCATTTGAAGGTTATTGTGGTACAAATTACTCGAGTAACAGTACCTTGTTTAATCAACATGGAGAGGCAATTGATTATTTATACTATAACCAGTTAAATGATAATATCAATATGTACTTTGGATTGCGATTAACTATCCCTATTTTTAGTCGGTTTAGTATCAGAAATTCAGTAAATATTGCCAAAATTAACTCGTCCAAAATGGCTACCAATATTCAGCTTACCAAACAAAATGTATATCAGGAGGTACAAAAGGTATATTACGACTTTATTGCTGCAAAAGAACAAATGATGTTTGAGAAAAAGCTATTGGATGCTTCAGAACTCTCCTTTTATCATGCAAATGAAAAACTAAAAGCCGGAATTATATCTGTTTATGATTATGGTACAGTAAAAACTCAGCTAATTAAAGTTACATCAAAATACTTACAGGCAAAATATAAGTATATCTTCAAAATGAAAATGTTGGATTTCTATACAGGAGTTCCTATATCACTAGAAAACTAAAGAATGATTAAACTCAGAAACATTCATAAAAGCTATAGTTCAGGAAATGCAAATTTGCATGTTTTAAAAGGAATTGACTTGGAAGTTAAGGAAGGAGAAATGGTTTCTATTATGGGAGCTTCCGGATCTGGTAAATCGACCCTTTTGAATATGTTGGGCATCTTAGATAAATACGATAAAGGCGAATATCAATTAGACGGTATTAACATGAACCATTTGAGCGAAAAGGAAGAAGCCTTTTATCGTAACCGTAAACTAGGTTTCATCTTTCAGGATGCAAGTTTGATTACATATAAAAATGCATTAGAGAATGTTGCACTTCCTTTATATTACCAAAATATTTCTATGAAGAAGCGAAACAAGATAGCTCTTGAATATCTCGATAAAGTTGGCTTGACAGAATGGGCTCATCATTTACCTTCTGAATTATCAGGAGGACAACGACAAAGAGTAGCTATTGCAAGAGCTTTAATTTGTAATCCTCAAGTAATTTTGGCAGATGAACCAACTGGTCAGCTTGATTCAAGCACTTCTTTGGAAATTATGGAATTGCTAAAAAAAATTAACAATGACGGTATTACGGTAATTATTATAACTCATGAACATGACATTGCGGAGATGACTAACCGTATTGTTTATATTAAAGATGGAGTTATTGAATAGTTTTGCGTTGCAATTGATAGGTAATCTATTCTCACATAATACATTATCAAGCGGCTTGTATCGAAATAACCGTTGTAGATCCATGGGGTTAATATTTAACAAAATGAGATCAAACTAGATAATTTATCAATTAAAAAAGGGGCTCAACAAACAAGTTTCCTCAAACACTTACAAACACATACAAGTTCCATTAAACCCCAAACTACCCACCATATACCTATTATATAATTGATTCGATCCGATCCATTTATCATCCAAGCCCTGTATGATCATATGAAATCTTTTATATTACAAATGCCCTCGGGTCTATTTTCCATTTCGCATAATCTCCGGAATATTCTTTCCCAGGAGGGGGATAAATAGAAGGTTATCTCTCCACATAGATCTCCATAATTATTTAACATAGCTTGGGGTTATATAACATTTTCCTTCGTTCTCTCGGAAAAAGTCATATAACAACGCTATGTATAAATATCTCAGAGATCTAAGATCGATAACCATCTATTTTTACACCCCCTCCAGAGAATATCCCTCCGATAATGCTTCATAGAAAAATAGGCGAGTTGGCCCCACCCACCCAATTATCTGTCCCTGAAACTCCATGCCTTTAAGCTTCGCTTCTTCAGCATTCGTTCAGCTCCCTGGGCCTTCTTTCTTGTGGCTTCGCCACTTCAAAGCCATCGCCCCAGAAATCAATCCCAAACAATTTGCCCCGCCCGCCCTTTCAATGGTGTTGTTTAAGGGATTGCTCCTTCGGAGAACCGAAAAGAAAATCCTTCTGGAATCATCGCTACGCGAAATCATCCAGAAGGAATATCTTTTTTACTCGGTCTCCTCAATCGGCATTTCCGTGCTCCTTTCGGCTGCTCCGCTTTTACAGTCGTCCCTCCTTTATCGAATGCTTCGTCCCTCGCATCCTCAAAAAGCTCCTCACCGCCTCAAGTATCGCAACAAAAGCCTAATCGCAATCCCTAAAACAACGTGAGTCGATCCCATTGGCAAAAACACAAAACACCAAACCCCCTCAACCCAAAAAAACTTACCACATTAGCAAAACCACCATACAACAAATCAAACGACAACGTATAAAACAAAAATGTCTCTATACCTCCCATGCCTTATGAGCTTCGCTCAACGGCTTTAGGTATAGAGACAAAAAAAGAGCATAAACAATTTGCCCCGCCCGCCCTTTCAAAGGAGTTGTTTAAGGGATTGCTCCATCGGAGAACCGAAAAGAAAATCCTTCTGGAATCATCGCTACGCGAAATCATCCAGAAGGAATATCTTTTTTATTCGGTCTCCTCAATCGGCATTTCCGTGCTCCTTTCGGCTGCTCCGCTTTTACAGTCGTCCCTCCTTTATCGAATGCTTCGTACCTCGCACTCTCAAAAAGCTCCTCACCGCCTCAAGTATCGCAACAAAAGCCTAATCGCAATCCCTAAAACAACGCGAGTCGATCCCATTGGCAAACACACAAAACATCACACCCCCTCAACAATTCACCACAACACATCTATTTTTACCAATAATCAAAAAAAAAGAAGGATCACTCCCTCTTTTCTCCTCTCTTCTCATAAATCAAAAACCCACTCAATCCAATCAAAAAAGAGAGCACCATATGCATCAACCCACGCAAACTATCCAATTGCTTCTGTTGTCCTCGAATCTCAGCATTTATCCTTGCCTCAGCACCATCCAAACGCTCAAAAAATCGATCCTCCAGAAACATCAACTTCTGCTCCTGGGTCAATAACCGCAACTTCGTTTCGTCTAAAGTCTCCTTCACAACCTCCACATCATCTTTCGTTGAAACCGAAGTCCCAACATCATCATCCTTTGCTGAAACCGAAATCTCCACATCATTAGTTGAGGAAACAGGCGAATCTACACCATTAAAAGAGCTCAATCCTGTCAAACTAGCAAATACACACACCACAAAAATCAACAAATCTTTCATAGCCACCAGTTTTGTTACAACGTCATATTTAACGAATAACACAGTGATATCAAAATGCATAACAACGCATCCCAAAGCAAAACAACGCACTAATTATAAAACACTTGCGATTGCTATATAATATATATAAAGTTGCACATGACAAACGTTTATTAACCTAAAACTTTACATCATGGGTAAAATTACTAAAGGTATTCTTGGTGGATTCTCTGGTACTGTAGGATCTGTTATTGGTTCGACATGGAAAGGTATCGATGTCATCCGTTCTAAGCCAAAGATGCGCAAAAAATCATCCACCAAATCTCAAATTGCACAACGCAAAAAATTTGGGGCTGCAGTAAAATTCTTCTCGAACATTCAAGACTTGGTAAAAATTGGTTTTCAAGAAGTAGCCATTCATCAAACTTCTCACAATGTTGCAATCAAAGAGAACTTCAAACACTTCTCATACGATGCACAAAAAGACGAATTGAAAATTGATTACAGTAAATTGATCATCGCCAATGGATCAAGACCTCCTGTTCGTAATCTCGTCGCAACGGAGAGTGCTGACAACATGTTTAGAATTGATTGGGACTATGACGCTTTTGAGGAAATATACAAGGATCCATACATCCATTTCTTATTTATCACTGAAGATGGTAAGGTTCTCCCACGCATGAATATTGATATACTAGTTGCTAAGCAAATTAATATAGACATGAAAAAATTGGGTTTGAGCGGTAATGTTCACACTTATTGTTTCTTCAACTATACAGATAGTGAAGGAATACATCGTACTTCTGATTCTGCTTATGTACTAATTAACAACTAGTAGATCATTCTGTTTATGTACTAATTAACAACTAGTAGATCATTCTGTCTGGTAAACTTAAAGCTGTTCTTTGATCAATGCAATACACACCAAGAAAGGGCTTTCTCTCATAGAGAGCCCTTTCTATTCAATCCGTATTTCCTCCGTACGAACTCTATACCATCTTTATCTCCATGCCGTCCCCTTCAAGAACTAAATCCCGAACAAAAAACACCTGGGAACGTGACACAACAATACTACTATTCCTTTTTGCAGGATTAAGCTTTCGTTCCACTATATAACCTTTCTCTACAGCTCGGTCATAAGTAGAGCATCCTAATAACTTCTTCGCTTCCGCTTTGCGTATATCTGCAGTGATTAAACCGAGTTCTATAAGAGTTTGTCTAACTCCATTGCCATGGCCAGCATAAAACTGTTTCTTCAAACAGTCTAAGAACTCTTTCTTTTCGATAGATAAGTAAACTAAGTCCGACATATTAGGAATATATTATTCCAATACACCTCCGACAATCTATGACTACCACACCATAAATTGTTTACTTAAAATTAATTCTTTATTCTGATACACGCAAACATAAACTACATGATTTTTATTATCATCACTCTGATGCTTTCTCAAATGGACCAGTCTCAAACAAATAATCAATCATTTGTCGATTTGCATCATCCATAAGTTTCACCTTCTTAACGATATAATAAGCACCTGCCAACGTATGACTTACCTTGTGAGCCAACGCTAAGTCAATCACTGTTTCATTTATATTCAAATCATTAAAAGCAATGGTACTCCAAGTATATCGACTTCGTCCAATGGCAAAAGCAGGAATATTCAAATTAGCACAAATTCTTTTCAAAGCCGTTGAAATCATTTGACTACATGCAGCTCTAGATGAATATTTCTCTTGGAAACAAAACAACTCCTTTTCACCTTTTAATCTCTTAAAATACTCCAGATGTTCTGGTTCAATCTTCACACTGTGTTTAACCCCAGTCTTCGACCTGGTATAATGCACTCGTCCATCCTGAATATCTTCTTTTTCTATAAAGTACATATCCTTAAAATTAAGACCCATCAACAAGTAATTAAGTATAAAAGTATCTCTAGCAAAAATCTCATTCTCATTGGTCGTCTCATAGTGCATCACAGATCGAACCTCTTCAATATTCAAAAATCGTGGAGTACTATTCCCCTTAAATTTGGCGATACTATAATATCGAAATGGATAGCATTCGGGACTTAACTTTTGATCTTCAGAATTAATTAAAGAATTAAACAAATGTTTCAAACTCTTCATATAAGTCCATATCCCAGTATTAACACCACTTTCCCGAAGAAATTGCTCATAATCTTCTAGCCACCTTTTATTAATATTCTTAAAAAGTACCCGTTGATCCCCTTTGAATTTACGTAAGCTCTTATATAAATTCGAATAATTCTTCCATGTACTTTTCGAAGCTTTTTTATCAACAAGAAGAAGAGCCTTATATTTACGATCCAACTCCTCAATATACTCCTCTAGATAAGAAAACAACTCCACATCCTCCTTCTCTCGAACCTCTTCAATATACACATTCAAAAGATACTCCTTAATCTCCTTTGCAGTCATCTTAGTCTGCTCAACATAGATCTTATCCAATTTCTGTTCATAATCTGATAGGATAGAAGACAGACGTTTATTAATAAGAGTACTATTAGGGTGATTTCTCACCCGACCCTCCTTAAATTGATTTTTTTCGACATAATAATTCGTTTTCAAAATCGCTTTAGTCCTATTACTTAATATCTGCACAGAAATGTTATATTTATTAACAGCATTCTTATTTACCAGTACCAATTTTACAGAAGCCATACCATTCTTGATTTAATCAAATGAAACATTAATGAAACAACACACATTACTCAACCCTTAATTCTAAGGTAGTGTAAATTTAGCAATTTCACCAACGCACTCAAAAACAATATGTTGCACTGTGTTTCAGTAAGTTAATATTCAATAGGTAAGACCCTCTAAGGGTAACCAAAGGGTAAAGGAAGGGTAGCCAATTTGTATTCAATATATGAATCATTCAAGATTTACCTTCCTCAAAATTCTACACCCAACAAGCCCATCTCCAGAAGTCATGTTTCATATCGGATAGTCCCAATAAGAATACTTTCTAATTCGAAACACAGTTAAATGGAATGACCACGATAAAGGGAAAAGAATATAGATTATGTGTTTTACCCTCTGAACTAATCTCAAAAAAAATAGAGGAGCATCTTCAGAAAAAGAGACTCCTCTATTGGTAAGATGATATTGTGACACCAATATCTTACATCTATGATGATCACTATCTTACGATATCCATCTCTTCAATCAAGTGAGGTGCATCCGCAAATTTATCAATCACAAAAAGGACATAACGAATGTCCAATATAATATTTCTACAATAGGTTGGGTCAAACATTAAATCACTCATAGTTCCATCCCAACACCTATCAAAGTTCACTCCAATAAGATATCCATCTCTATTTAACACTGGGCTTCCTGAGTTTCCTCCAGTAGTATGGTTGGATGCGCAAAATGCAACAGGCATCTCCCCTTTACTATTTGCATAATCCCCATAATTTTTGTCCTTGTATAGTGAGATTAATTTTGCTGGAGCCTGATAGTCAGCAATATCCGTCTGACTCTTCTGGTAAACCCCTTTTAATGTAGTAAAGGCTTCATAAACAACACCATCCTTAGGAGAGTAACCCTCGACCTTTCCATAAGCAATACGCATAGTCAGATTTGCATCTACTTTAAAACGACGGTCTCCGTTCATCTCTTTTAAAGCCTTCACATAGAGCTTCTGATTCATCTGAATATGATTATTTACTCTCTGGTAATCGAAGAAATAGTTGAATATATAGTCTTGATCTAATTCTCCCTTTAAATGAAAAATAGGATCTTTCTTTAAACGAATTCTATCTGATCTTTTATAATTTGCAATAAAATCGAGAACTTTCTGTTTGTCAGATAAGAAAGAACGATCGTAATAACGTTTTTTGAATTGATCTTTACGCAGTGAATTCTCTAGATGATGAAAGTATTTAGATTTGCGTTCGAAAGTAAGATTTTCGAAATAGTAGTTTAGTAATTTTGTTAATACAGCACAATCAACATCCGCATTATAATCTTTAAAAAAGAGAGCAACTTTCTTCTGGATAGCATCAATATCCACCACTTCTCCTTTGTCCTTATCTCTAACAAAGTTGTTCATCGTCTTTGCTAGTTGAAAGATATCTGAACCTCTTTCGATCACCTCTTGATAATAGATATTTCGTCTATCTAGCTCATAAAAATCTTCATAAAGAGAATCAAAATCAGATAATATGGTTCCATACATTTTCATCTTATTGGGATCCTGAGATACCCACTGATTAAATGCTTTCTCCTGCTCCTTCTTACGTTGAATCGCATCATATCGAGATAGACCAAGAATAGCACCTTGCCACTTCTTCCATCCGTTGGCTGTATGTGCATATTTTGAAGCATATTGAATCTCTACCTTTTGGTCATTATCCATAAAATGCTTCCAAGTAGAAAGCTTTATATCACGAATACTTATTCGTGTCGGGAAAGAGATATCTTGATACATATGAATTGCTTGGGAAGGAAGGTACAACTGGGTGGTTCCAGGATAGCCCATTACCATTGTTGGCTCATCAGGTTTAAGATCCCCAAGCTTAATCTTTAGATGTGTTTTTGTCTCTAGAGGAATATTATTTTCGTCATAATCAGAAGGAGAGCCATCGGGTTTACTATAAATACGGAAGATTGAAAAGTCCCCTGTATGTCGAGGCCATACCCAATTATCGGTATCCCCACCAAATTTCCCAATAGAAGATGGAGGAGCACCTACCAAACGAATATCACGATACACCTTGTAAACATATAAGAAGTATTGATTTCCATACAATATAGGTTTTACAACTGCTTCTCTAAATTTGTTTGGTGCCTCAGCAGCTACGACTCTTTGAATACGAGCTTGAATCGTGTCTTTTTGCACTTCTTCGTTCAATCCATCCATTCCAGATACGATCTTTTTTGTCACATCCTCCATTCGCTCAAGAAAACGAACTTTTAGACCATTTGCAGACAACTCTTGATCTCTACCTTTAGCCCAATAACCTTGTTTTAGATAGTTGTGTTCCACACTACTCAGTGCTTGAATAGAAGCATAACCACAGTGATGATTGGTTAACACAAGTCCTTCAGAGGAGATTACCTCCCCGGTACATCCAGTTCCGAAAAGAACCACTGCATCTTTAAGACTTGCGTGATTCACACTAAAAATATCTTCTGCAGAGAGTTTAAAACCTAACTTTTGTAGGTCTTCCATATTGTATTTCTCGAGAAGAGTAGGAATCCACATTCCTTCATCAGCATGGACATTAGACCATGACAGTGCAAAAATGCAGATAGCTAAGATTAATTGTTTAAGATTATTTGTTGATATTTTATTTCTATACATTATTTCTAAGCCTCTCTTCTAAGTTTTACTAAGTAATCATAATGATCACCCTCCTCATACTTCTCCACTACAAAACCTGATTTGGCAACTATTTCACGCATACTATCAGGGTCTAAGAAAAGCCAATCAAAAGAATCTCCAACAGAATCGTTATACTTCATCTGGTAATTTACAACCCCATAATACTTATCGCTATTGATATCGATCATTGCTTCGCCATCCTCATCCATAAAAAGGTAGATTAAGTCAGAAGAATCGAAGACCACACAACCATTAGGTTTCAAAATGGTCTTGGCATGATCTAGAAGTCTTGTCACACCATCTAATGATCCAGATATTCCAATCCCATTCATCATCAAAAGCAAAGTATCATACTTTTGGTTTGGGCTAAATTGGAAGAAATCTTGATTTTCCACATTCTGGACTCCTCTCATTCGAGCAATCATACATGCATCAAAAGAGGTATCTAAACCAGTTACATCATATCCTTTTTGTTGAAGTAAAAGAGTGTGACTACCAACACATGCACCGACATCCAAAACTCGGCCTTCGCACCACAAGAGAGCTTTTTTCTCTAAAATGGGCATTTGTGCTAAATCACGAAAGAAATAGGCAGCATCCATCTGCTCATCTTCAGCAATATCTGAAGTCACATCAATTAATGTAGGTTTATTATGATCCCAATAATGCTTCGCTGCGGCACCTATTGGATCTTTTTTAACTGGAGAATATGTCATGTGAAATGATTCATTTTATTAAAACAGTACAAAGAAAGTAGAAATAATAATAAAAAAGATCATTCAAATCATATTTGCTATAGGTTTATTGTTTTTGAGCACGAAATTTTAGAAGTTTTATCATTACAGTAGTCCCTCCTCCCAAAGTACTATCAAGTAAAATGTCTCCTTCTAAAACTTTCATGAAAGCACTACAAACACGTAATCCCAACCCGGTACCCTTTTCACCTGAAGTCCCTTTACGAATAATCGGCATATCGTTTTTAAACAACATATACTGCTCTTTCTTATCAATACCTAACCCATTGTCTCTAATATACAATGTCACATATTTCAAGCTGTCATCTTTAACTGACACCGAAACAATTCCTTTTCTGAAAGAATATTTTATTGCATTACGAATCACATTGACCAACACTTTATTAAAAATACGATCGTCAATATAGACACAAATAGAGGAATCGATATCAACTCTAAAGTCAATCTCTTTTTCCTGTATTTCAGACATTAATTCACAGTAAGCATCATCCACAACATCATCTAATGAAACAGATTTCTTTAACGCTTTAAGATTCCCTGTACGAACACGAGACCAAGATAGTAGATTTGTAAGTAAACATTCCAAGTTATTGATGCTCTTGTACACTTCAAGAAGAAGAGGTTTCATCTCCTCCTTAGACATTTCATCATAATCCTCTTTGATTAGTTCATTAATGCCCATGATGGAACTTACAGGACTACGTAGATCATGGGTAATAATAGAGAATACATTATCCGTTTCTTTCTTACTTTTCTCATGCTCTCTCTCTGATTGATATAGCGCTGTATTTGCCTCAACATATTTGCTATTTAACTCTTCAAGTTCTCTATTCTGATCTAAAATCTGAAGATTCTTCTCTTTTAGCGCATCAGTATGCTTTACCTTTAAGATATAACGCCTAATAATAATCAAGAAGATAGCCACAAAGGTTAAGAACAAGAACAGAAAAACGTCTTTCTCAAGAGATTTTTGCTTCAGTTCAAGCACTCTCTCTTTTTTCTCAATCTGAAGATTTAAGTTATCCTTTAATATCTTCTGCTTTTCATAAGAAGTCTCAACCTTTCGAATATACTCTTGTTTTGAAATATTGTATCTATCAATAGTGAGCTGCTTTAACTTTTTCATATAAGTGAAAGCATCCTTATAGTTTTTGGTAGACTCATACAAGTGTACCATTATATTATAGAAATTCTCTTCTAAAAAAAGAAACTTGTACTTTTTAGCAATAAAGTAAGATCTCTCTGCATTACTTTTCGCTAGCTTCCACAGTTTCATATCCGAATAGATATTTGCAATGGTACCATAAGCACTTGCTTCGCCAAATGAATAATCAGTATCTTGAAATGTATTCAAAGCACTTTGAGACATCTCTAATGCTTTTTGATGATTGGAAAGAGCCAAATACTCAAAAGCAATATTATTGTGGACTGAAGCAACAGCATTCTTATCCTCTAATTCCTTATATATTTCAATCGATTTATTGTATTTATCTATCGCCTCAAGGTGCTTTTTCTGTTTTCCTTTAATACGCCCCATTGAGTTGTATAAAGATGCATCAAAACGCATCATTTTCTTACCATTACATTCTATATTAATCGCATCAGTGATAAAAGAACCAGCAGAATTAAAGTCTCCCATCATTATATAGTTCAAAGAGATCTCTTGAAGAATAGTCTTCTGATTTTCTGCATTTTTATTCTTATTCTGATACCGTAGACATCGGCCAAGTAGTTCTAGGGAGTTATTATATTTGCTTAAATGAAAGTAGCACATTCCTTGTGCCTCAAGAATACTATAGTAGTCTCTCTGATTATTATCTAATCCGTGATATTCTAATGCCGTTTCATAATAACCAATAGCCTCATTATAATCTGTCTTTTCAGAACAGATCTTACCCATTACCCAATTGTAACGGAAAACCATCTCTTCATTAGGGTTGATTAATTCTTGGAAGTACTTTTCAACACCGACCATACAAGAATCAGGATTCTGTTTCATTTCAGAATCAGTTACACCTGTCGGATCTATAGGGTAGATATGCGAGTAGCAATTTACAACTCCCCCACAAATCATTATGACCTGAAGTATGATTTGACGTATTATTCTGTGAGTACCAATTCTCATAAGCTTCTATTGGATCAGCAAAAGTAATACAAAGATAACGTCTATAAGCAGTTTTATTAATTAAAATCACAAAAAAGAGATACGTAGCATCTTTACATATCTCTTTCTATTGTGAATATCAATTTATAGACCTAATTTTTCAAGCACTTTATCTGCATAGAAATAGCCTTTTCCTATAATCTCTCTTTTATCTCCTTCAACCAAGATCAAAGTAGGATAAGAACTGGAATAACTAGCACTTATCTTAAACTCTGAACGAACTTGAGCATCGACATCTTTAGAGTTCCACATCTCGGAGAAGGCATTGTGGTCTAATCCCATCTCATCTATTATTTGAAGGTAGCCATCAAAAGAATCAGTGCGCATCGCCTTTTCAAAGATTCCACGTTGTACATTCTCTTTAAAATCCCAAAATTTATTTGGGTGAATATTTTTTATAATCCATAGAGCTTTAGATGGTTCATAACTCGAGAAACGATACGTTGAATCCATTAAACTACGATAATATTCAGGGGAAAATCTCTCTTTAGTTTTAATGACTACTCCAGGATTGTGCTTCTTTAATAACTTATAAAATTCAACTCCTCCATTAGGGACTTCATCATCTAACCACATGCCACCACAATAGGCAACCATTGGAATCTTCCCTTCAACTTTTTTTTGGATCTGATTGATAGTTTTGATATTTCCATAACACCATACACATACAGGGTCCATTACATAAACCAACGTTTTAGTAGGCTTCTGTCCAAAAGAAACACCACTTAATAAGATGAACAAAACAAAAATTGTTTTGGGTAAAAGTCTGATCATAATTTAAATTGTTTGTATTTATATTCCCCACGAAAATATCATATTTATATATGTTAAACGACATAAATAGATACAAATAAGAGATAAATAACCTTTAATGCTATTTAACTTAACAAATTCATGATACAGGGAAGAAAATATAAGCCATTATGATAGCTGCAATGATTCCTACCAAGTCACACAACAAACCATAAGGTAGGGCATAGCGACTTTTTTTGATTCCAACAGAACCGAAATAGACCGCAAGAATATAGAAAGTGGTATCAGTAGACCCTTGAAAAATGGAAGATAGTCTTCCAGCAAAAGAGTCGGCTCCATAATGATTCATACATTCCACCATCATGCCTCTAGCCCCGCTGCCAGAAAGTGGCTTCATCATCGCAGTAGGTAAAGCATCCACAAAATGGGCATCAGCTCCAACCCAAATGACCATCTTTTTTATGGCAAGTAGAATTATATCTAGAATTCCTGAAGCACGAAATACTCCCACAGCTACAAGAATAGCAATTAGATACGGTATAATCTGTACTGCTGTTTTAAAGCCCTCTTTGGCTCCAACAATAAAAGTATCATACACCGCTATCTTACTTCGTAATCCTTGTATTAAGAAGACAATTATAATTAGAAACAGCAATACATTGGCTACCAAAGAGGAGTAACGGGCCATCATATCAGGAGAAGTAGAACGGAATCCTAATAATATTCCACCAACAAGCATCATACTTCCAAGAATGGTCGATAACAAAACTGGATCTTGAAAACGTATTCTCTGTTTTATTCCGACAGCAATGATTCCAGCCAAAGTAGAACAATAAGTTGCGATCAATATGGGAATAAAAATATCTGCTGGAAAGGCAGCACCAGCTTGGGTTCGATAGACTAATATAGATATTGGCAGCAAAGTCAATCCAGAAGTGTTTAACACGAGGAACATAATCTGACTATTCGAAGCTGTATCTTCCACAGGATTTGACTCTTGCATCTGTTTCATTGCTTTCAATCCCAATGGAGTTGCAGCATTATCTAACCCCAATAGGTTCGCGGATATATTCATCATTATTGTTCCGTAAACGGGATGATTTTTACCTAATTCAGGAAAGAGACGAGAGAATATTGGCGAGATTAAACGAGATAGTTTATCCACCACACCACTCTTTTCACCGATTTTCAAGATTCCAAGCCAAAGTGTTAAGATCCCTGTAAGTCCCAAGGAAACTTCAAACCCTACTTTTGCCATTTGAAACATGGCATCCATCATATCATTGAACACCATCAACTCTCCAAAAAAGAGAACGCGAATACATCCCCATAAGAATGCAAGGAGGAAAAAAGCAACCCAAATATAGTTTAAAGCCATATAATTTTATTCGTTATGATAGTTCAAAAGGTGACAAGATCAATTTACAAATAAAAGTGAGTAGCTTAAAATAAAAAGACAACAATTAAAATATTAGCCCTCAATTTATCATCTTTGTATAATAATCCATATCTTATGAAGAGATCGATTTATATTCTTAAAACTTAGGATAAAACAAAACAATCATATATCATGAAAATACGCATTGGTGACAAAGTGAAATTCCTCAACGACATAGGTGGAGGTACTGTAGTCTCTATCGAAAGCAGTAAAATGGTCAACGTAGAGAATGAAGATGGTTTCGAAATACCAGTGATGGTAAACGAGCTAGTGGTTTCGAATGCTATGCAAGAGGCTGACTTAAGTGAAGAGGAGGAAGACGAGAATGTAGCAATAGAGGAGGAAGAAGACTGGAGGTATCAAGAAGAACTTCCTGATCTAAAAGGGTTTGTAGAAATCAATGTACAAGAAGACAATCTGGATCCGGAATACTACATGGCTCTAATTCCCAACGCCCCAGAATCACCCATACATAAAGGGTTACAACTCTTTCTTGTAAACGACTCAAACCATACCCTTCTTTTCCATTTCTCCAAACAAGATGGAAGTTATTATGAGACGATTGAGACTGGTACATTAGAGCCGAACATGCGATTTAATTTAATGGAGATGAAAGAGAGAGACTTTGAAAAGAAACCAACTTTCGCTTTTCAAGTCATCCCTTTTAGAAAAAGAAATCAGGAGCTTCCTCCTTTCCTTCATCGAGAGATAGCTATAGATCCTGTGAAGCTTCATAAGAAAGGGGCATTTGTTTCCAATGAATTTTTCACCAAAGATGCGCATCTTATTCGATTAAATGAAGCACCTACCAATGAAGTGGAGGAAGCGCTTGAAAACATCTCTATTAAAGAGGTTAAGAAGGCCATCAGAGAACAAGGAGATTTAAAACGTCCGAAACATATGATGGGAGCTATCGTCTCTCAGAATCTAGACCTTAAAGAGGTTGATCTACATATCGATGCTCTATTAGATAATACCAATGGCTTATCAAAGAGTGAAATGTTACGACATCAGATAGAGGCATTTAACAAAGAGATGGAGTCCGCGATTAAAGATAAAATAAAACGTATCATCTTCATTCATGGAAAAGGAAATGGGACGCTTAAAACACAACTATATAAAGAACATCGTAAACGCTATATAAAGTATAAGATTCAAGATGCTTCATTTCAAAAATATGGTTATGGAGCTTCTCTGATCATTCTAAGAAAATAAAAAAGAAAAGAGGTGCATTCTTGATGACACCTCTTTCCTTTTCTATAAAGTTTACTTTGCAATCTTTCCTCTCCATCGATTACTAAAGAAGTAGCCTCCTGCTCCAAGGGCTCCCAATACCCAAGATATAGGAAAACTAGACCATAGCCCCATTATTCCATAACTCTTAGATAGGAATATTGCTAACGGGATACGGATAATCCACAAGTTAATCAAAGTGATATACATAGGTACCAATGTAGCTCCCGCACCTCTCAGAAATCCTATAAAAGAGAACATCAGTGAGAATGCCCAATACATTAGACTACAGATCCACAAATAGTTATACCCTATAGAGATCACTTCTGGATCTTTAGTAAACCACGACATCACATTCTCCCCGAAAAGATATATCAGAATAGCCACTATCAAACAATAAGCACCGGAAACAAAAACAGTACTTTTCAATCCTTTACGAGCCCTACCCTCTAGCTTCGCACCTAAGTTCTGTCCTACAAAAGAGGACAATCCCGAAGCAAAAGTAAGTGCAGGCATTTTGACAAAAGCATCGATTCGCATGGCTGCAGCATAAGCAGCAACGGTATTGGTTCCAAAACCATTCACTAGACGCATCATAATCATCATTCCAATAGCGACAAAAGCTTGTTGAAGTCCAGTAGGAAGCCCTATACGAACAGCCTCTTTGAAAATCGTAACATCGAAATGATAACGTCGAAAGGTAAGACGGATGATATCATGGGTTCTATTCAAATGCACAATGGCTCCAATAAGAGCAAATGCTTGAGAAAGAATTGTAGCAAAAGCAACTCCCTTAATTCCCCATCCAAAAACGACAATAAAGAGTATATCTAGAACCACATTTAAAATGGTAGAGAAAACCATATACTTAAGAGGTGTTTTCGAGTCCCCTAGTCCCCGCAAAATAGAAGATATTCCACTAAAAGAGAAGAAAACAAATATTCCTGAAAGATATATCTGGATATAATCCACGGCACTGTCCTGAAGTTCTGCTGGCAGATCCATTAATCGAAAAATAGATGGAGCCAATGGAATACCAATAAGGGTAATCAAGAATGAAGCACCCAAGAAAAAAATAAATACCGTATCAATTGTACGCTTTACCTTTTCATTATCCTTCGCACCAAAATATTGACTTACTACGATAGAAGCTCCAGACCCCACTCCAATGATTAAAGAGATCAGTGTATATATGATGGGGAAAGAGGCACCCACCGAAGCCAATGCCTGTTTACCAATAAAATTACCAACAATGGCACTATCCACCACATTATACAGGTTCTGGAAAATATTAGCAAGAATAAGAGGCCAAACAAATGTAAGTAGCAATCTCGACTCATTCCCTTTCGTTAGATCTTGCATAAAATAAAGCACAATTTATGAATAAAAAACAATGAAGGCCACCATCCCCGTGAACTCTTCTGCATCAAAGGTAAAAACATTTAAACAATCCACACCGAAGTCAAAATACAAACTTCAAACTTTTATTGTTTTAATCACATTCCAATCACTACATTTCAGCTACTTTATTGATAAATAAATATTCATAGTATTCGAACTCATGAATTGTTATTACATTAGAGATTATTATCATTTACAACAATAACTAGTCCTATTCTATGAAACTAAAAAACAATCTATTAACATTAGCCACACTACTATTCTATACTATCTCTTTCGCTTCCGATCTTGACCATGTTAAGATAACATATCAAGACAAAATGCCTGAAGCTATTATTGGAACGGGAAATGAGCTATTCATTACTTAAGCAAATGCATTTGTCAATAAAGATGATCGAGATAACAATGGTATATTATATCTAAAACAAAAAATAAACTGATTGAACTGAAAGCTAAAAAAGGAAGTTCTCAATTCTATCCAGCTTGTGTCCTCTATGACTACCATTTTAAAGGAACAAGCTACCAAATGATGTATGCTACGACAAAGAACCACCCTTTGGCTATTTTTGTAAAGGTTGGAAATATTCACCAAGAAATAGTACTTAAAACGACCAAAGTGTTCCATAAAAAAATCATCTCTTCCCAAGACGATAAAATCATTAAATACTCTAGTTCTGGAAATTCATTGGACCTATCATGGGAGCAGCTTTTAAGTACGCGGCAACTCCATATATAAAAGACCAAATGATACTTCCATCTCCTGATAAAATGTTAGACAAAGCAGTTGCTTTTAATCAATATCTTTTGGATTTGGCATACAACCAACGTTTGATTGTATGCGATCTATTTCGATGGCGCGACATATGGTCTCGAGATCTAGGTTCTGGCTTTGGTTCAGATGCATTATACACCAATCGTATCCAAGCTACTTACAAATGCATTGACTATAACCTGAATCCATACAACAAAGCCTAGGCAAACTCATTGAAGACAACAGAAGATGCATCCAAAGGAAGTAATGCTGAAGAAGTCTCTCTTTTGACCAAACTTATATGGGAATGTTAGACACAAACAAGTATACTGCAATTATTTTCTAGGGGAACAAACTTCCAGTAAGACTTTCAAACGGAGCACTGATGAAAGATTTTTCAGATCGCTTTACAGCGAATGGAGGTGCAATTAGATTCTATGATATCACGATGAAAAACAAGGATAGAAAGCATCCTCAGTTTTATAAGCTAAAAATGGGAAGCGAAGCTGGAGTCGTAGAATGGTATGAACATAAAGAAGGAAAATGGAGTCCATACGACATAAATACAAAGAAATCTATTAAAAAGCCATTAAGACATGGTACTGTTTATTAGGGAGAAGGACCTTATTTTAATAGCTGAGACCTACAAAATGGGATGTTTGGTTTCTCTACCACAGGACAAGGAATCTCTTTTGCCGACAATAAACTACCTAATATGTCTGAAGCAAAAGTTTCTGAAGTATTCACTGATTTTGCCGTATCAAAACCTTGGCTTTTCCACTCCATTGCCAATACGAAGACGGAGTACAACTTTATGTATCCTCAAAGGAGAGATCTTCTCCTGCTTTGCAAGGGTAGTCAACCTAGAGACCAATGGTGAATATATACTAATTGGGAAAGGGGTTACAAGTAATATCAAAAGCCGTAATATTTTCAAATATCTTAAATTGAAATAATCAAGTAAGGAACATATCGTTTCGATAAAAAAAACCATAACAAAACGACTCATAAGAAGTAAGGTCTCGTTTGGTTATGGGTTTTATACTCCACGTCTCATCTATTTCGAATTGATTCATTGCACCATAAATGAAGCCGAACAATAGATAATATATCCATGACACTCCTAAGTGTTTACTTTTGCTATAGAAATATCATCATAAAATAAACAGAGACTATACTTTAAAATATATTCTTTCGTTTTAACTAAAACGAAACATAGTCCCTACAAAGGCTGGTTACTTCTTATATACCATACAAGAAAAAGGATAAGTAACCCCTGCTTCTAGATATGGATATGATCTAATGCATTGAATGTAAATGAAAAAAATTGCCATATTACAATCCAACTATATCCCATGGAAAGGATATTTCGACATGATAAATCTAGTAGATGAATTCATTCTTTTTGATGAAGTTCAATTTACGAAAAGAGATTGGAGAAATAGAAACCAGATAAAAACAGACAAAGGGCTAGAGTGGTTGACAATTCCATGCAATACCAAGAGTAAATACAATCAATCTATCGACCAAACCACAGTGAGTAACTGTAAATGGAGAGAAAAACATCTCTCTTCATTAAGAACACATTATACTAAAGCACCTTTCTATAACGAGATATATCCACAAATAGAGGCACTATATCGTACCTGTACATCGCAATATATTTCAGAAATCAATCATCATTTCATCACTCACTTATGCAGTATGATGGATATAAACACACCAATTACCAATAGTAGAGATTATCCATCTAAAGGGCACAAGAGCCAGAAACTTCTTGAGATATGTCAAGGTGCCAATGCACATATATATATATCAGGACCTGCTGCAAAATGTTATCTCGATGAAATGCTTTTTAACAAGAACCGAATAGAGGTATCGTGGATGACATATGATCACTACCCCACCTATCCACAATGCTATCCAGAATTTTTCCATCATGTATCCATCTTAGACCTTCTTTTCAATGTAGGAACTAAAGAGGCTATTCAGCACCTCTCAAAAAAATCACATCTCTCTAGTATAACTATATAACACAACGCTATCGTGGAACATTTTATACCATTCAATAAACCATATATGACTGGACAAGAGGTCCAATATATAAAGGAGGCTGTAGAGGAAGGACATTTAAGCGGCAATGGAATATTTACCCAATGGTGTCAACAATTTTTAGAATCTCGCTTAAAATGCAATAAAGTACTTCTCACCAATAGCTGTACTGCCGCACTCGAAATGAGTGCTCTTCTACTAAATATAAAACCAGGAGACGAAGTCATTGTCCCCTCGTTTACATTTGTCTCGACCGCTTTGGCTTTTGTTAGACAAGGAGCCAATATACGTTTTGTGGATAGTGAGGAAACAACTCCAAACATAGATCCTCTCCTTATAGAGTCGCAAATCACCCACAAAACCAAAGCATTGGTTGTCGTGCATTATGCAGGAGTAGCATGCCAAATGAAGAGGATAATGGAGATTGCACAAAAACACAACCTTTTCGTTATTGAGGATGCAGCTCAAGCCATCGATTCATATTATCAAGGAAAAGCTTTAGGAACTATTGGACATCTTTCTACCTTCTCTTTTCACGAGACAAAAAATATCCAATGTGGAGAAGGTGGTTTTCTTGCAATCAATGAACCTTTGCTTGCCGAGAGAGCAGAAATAATATGGGAAAAAGGAACCAATAGAGCCAAGTTTTTTCGAGGAGAGATAGACAAATACAATTGGGTCGACACAGGATCCTCTTTTTTACCTTCGGATATGCAAGCGGCATTTCTCAAAGCACAATTAGAGTCGATTGACACCATTCAAAAGCAAAGAATACACATTTCAGAAAAATATGAACACCTACTAAATCCTCTCGTATTAAAGAAGAAGATAAAGACATTGCATATTGCAAAAGATGCAACAAATAATGGTCATATTTTTTACATCTTATGCCGTGATTTAGAAGAGAGGACAGCCCTTATTTCACATCTAAAAGAAGCGAATATCCAGGCAGTATTTCATTATCTAGGTCTACACAATAGCCCATTTATCAAGAGATCTCAGACTCCGCAAACAGAGAGTTTTTATGAATGTTCGAAATATGCTGACACCCTTCTACGACTACCTCTTTATTATGAATTGAAGGACCAAGAAGTTGTACGTGTTGCAGAAACGATATTAGATTTTTATGAATAACAAGATTTTACATCTAGCTATGGACGAAAAGTTTATCGATGCCTCTAATTGGCTTTTCGAACAGGCTTTTCCTGAGGAGAATGATCTCATTATAACAGTAAAGAACCCCAACCAATCGCTCAAACATGTGACTCTTACAAAAAACACCCGTATTGTTTCACTCAGATATTTACTAAAAGAAATACTCCCCCTTCTCCCTAAATATGATTGCGTCATACTTCATAGTCTCCCATTTCAGTTTGCTCAAATTGTACTGGCCTCACCCAATACATGTTTTGTATGGGCATATTTTGGATTCGAAGTATACCGAAATCAGGAGATGGGATTGTTAGAAAAATATGGACAAAAAACACAACTTCTATGTAAAACGACCATCCAGGATAAAATACATCAACATATTCGAAACTTATACTATCGCTTGAAATATAAACTCCCCTCATCAGACAATGCCGTGAGGTTGGCAGCAAAACATATTGATTTTTTTGCAACTCAGATTAGAGAAGAGCACGAAATGCTATGCAACCACCACATCATTGGAGAAACATCTAGATGGATGAACTTTAGTTACTATCCTATTGAGTTCATTCTAGAAAAAATATGTAATGAATCGATTCAAGGAGAAAATATACTTGTGGGGAACTCTGCCTTTCATAGCAATAACCACCTAGAAGTATTTGATATGCTTCGAAACATTTTCCTTTCAGCAGACCAACAAATTATTGTCCCTCTAAGTTATGGAGATGACCACTATGCATCACAGATCCATAAAGAAGGATCAACTATTTTTGGAGATAAATTCACACCCTTGCTTAATTTTATGCCTCTAGCCGAGTATAACCAAATAGTACAGCAATGTGGTTATGTGATCATGAACCACTATAGACAACAAGCCATGGGAAATATCATTATTTCTTTATGGTTGGGAGCCAAACTTTTTTTAGATACTAGAAACAATATCTATCATTTTTTTAAGAGAATTGGTATTACACTATTTGAAATGAAAGAATTAAAAAAAGAGAGTAGTCTAACCACCCCTCTAACAAAAGCACAAAAAGAGAAAAATAGAGAGATCCTAAAGCAACATCTATCTACAGAGCAGATCATTCAGTCCTTACAGCAACACCTAAACCCTAGAGTTACTATTTCAAATTAATTACTTCTAAAAAAACACCATAAGGTGAAATGATACATCTTATAAATAATTAAAAAACAAAACATTGGGCATGAACACTTTTACGTCTTTCATTTAATCTAAATATGCCAACCCAACCTTTTGTACGCAACCTTTCGACCAATCAAATTTTTCAGTATTGCAGTAGTGTATAATGATTTTTACATTCGCATCCATATTTTAACAAACACATAAAATCATGCGAAGCAAAATAAATTTATTGCTATACATCTTTATCTTCTCTATTACATCTTCACTCTTTACTGCATGTAGCAAAGAGGAGGTAAAGACCCCTACTTTATATGACTCATCATCTCTTATTGAGAATGTGGATAAAGAGACTACAAGAGGACTACTTGCACTAAATCCTGTAGTAGGAAAAAATGCAGCAGAGATGCCTCTTCTAGACATTAAAGTATATAGAATTGTCTACAATACGACCAACTACGATGGGAAACAAGTAAAAGCTTCTGGTGCTCTTTTAGTTCCAAATATAGACAAACCTCTGACAATCATCTCATACCAACATGGAACGATATGGAATGAGAGTGATGCTCCTTCTGAGTATAATACAGGGAAAGAGATCAAGATGTTAGCAACTCCTCTTGCTAGTATGGGATATGCTGTAGTAGTTCCTGACTATATTGGATATGGTGCATCATCAGATTATATCCATCCATATGAACATGCCGAGACGTTAGCAAAAAGCTCTTTTGACATGTTGCAAGCAGCCAAAGCATTCTTAAAAGAAAAGAATGTTGCACTCAATAACAAACTAGTGATCACAGGATATTCTGAGGGAGGTTCTGCAACCATGGCACTTCACAAGTATATGGAAGAGAACAGCAACGAAGCAATCACATTGAGTATTCCTGCTTCTGGTGCCTACAATAAAACAGAGGCAAACAAACTATTTGCTCAAGAGAAAGCACCATCTCTAATGACCAAATATTTTCTTTGGATTGTGAACACCTATAAGACTATTTATCAAATCGATACTCCTTGGACAGAGATGTTAAACGCCCCTTATGGAGAGATGATGAACAAACTTAATACAAATTTCGAATTGCAATATAAAAAGGTTCAAACCATTCCACAGGCACTTCTGAGTAAATCGTTCATTGAAGCATTGACAACAGGAAATAATCCTCAAATATCTAATGCAGTAAAAGATAACGATCGATGGCAATGGGTTCCAAAACAACCAATGATGGTTTTTTATAGCAGTTCCGACAATATTGTGAACCCAATTAATTCAATCACTGCAATTCAATACATGCAGTCACAAGGCGCTCCAGTACAAGCAGTCAAAGTAGACGGGTATAATCATTATCAAGCTTTTGGAGCATATATGGCAACGCTATTTAAAGTACTACCAATGTATCAATAATTGTTTGTTACAAATAAACATAAAAGCATCTCTTCCTAAGAGGTGCTTTTTTTATGCCATCCAATCCTTTTTATCTCATAGAAATATCACCCATATGTAAATAAATTTCAAAATTCTTATGCTTAATCTCTCTAAATATTCCATGAAACAAGATTTTTTATACCTTTATTTCTATAAGTAAACATCATTTAAAACGGTTTATATATCATGATACGATTAGATGGAAAGCAGACTTCTGTTGCACTCAAAAACGAGATCGCAGAAGAGGTAGCAAAGCGTAAAGAGCAAGGGCTGAAGCAGCCACATTTGGCAGCCATCCTAGTTGGGAACAATGGGGCTAGCGAAACCTATGTGGCAAACAAAGTAAAGGCTTGTAAAGAGGTCGGATTCAAATCCTCCTTGATACGTTATGAGACCTCTGTTAGCGAAGAGGAACTTCTTTCAAGAATTGATAAAATTAACCAAGATCAAGATATCGATGGGCTAATTGTACAACTTCCTCTCCCAGATCATATCTCAGAAGAGAAGGTTACCGAACGTATCAATCCAAATAAAGACGTCGATGGATTCCATCCTCAAAACATGGGACGTTTGGCTCTTGGATCTCCTTGCTATGTCTCGGCAACTCCTCATGGTATTATGGAACTTATTTCACGATACAATATTGAGACTTCTGGCAAGAAATGTGTCGTAATTGGACGTAGTAATATCGTAGGTCGTCCGATGAGTATCTTGATGTCTCAGAAAGGAATCGACGCCACAGTAACCCTTTGTCATAGTAGAACAGTGGGACTTAAAGAGATCTGTTTAGAAGCTGATATTATCATTGCAGCACTTGGAAAAGCCGAATTTCTAAAAGCAGATATGGTTAAAGAGGGCGCTACAATTATCGATGTAGGAATTACTCGTGTACCTTCTGATAAAACAAAGTCTGGTTGGAAACTTCTTGGAGATGTTGACTTTGAGAATGTCGCACCGAAATGTAGCTTTATCACTCCTGTACCAGGAGGCGTTGGACCGATGACCATTGCTTCGCTACTATACAACACCTTAATGTCCGCAAAAAACGAAATATACAAATAATCTTGTATACATACATATATAAGGAGAGCATGGGATTCATTACTATAAGATGACAACATGCTCTCTTTTTATTTCTCTCCCCCTATCACAAACAACATATCTCTTCTCCATGACTATGGTCAAGAAATGCTGCTAAGAGAGAGAGTTTGTAATTAGATAAGAACAAAACCATACTGACAACTGTTCCATGAAAAATGACATACTATGAATTCAACCATTGATACGATTTTACAAAGAGTGAGTGTACGCACTTTTAAAGAGGATAAGGTTCCAAGAGAAGATCTAGAACTTATCATTAAAGCAGCAATGGCAGCACCTACAGCTGTAAATAAACAACCTTGGGAGTTTGTAGTGATCGATAATACAGCACTTCTTTTCGAACTAGGGTCTCTTCTCCCCTATGCCAAGATGACTAAATTTGCCCCTGCGGCAATTGTTGTATGTGGAAATCAGAAGAATATGCTAGATGGCTGGGAAGAGTCTTTTTGGATACAAGACTGTAGTGCCGCAACCCAAAATATATTACTTGCTATCGAATCTTTAAATTATGGTGCTGTATGGACCGCCGTCTACCCAGACATCAGTAGAATACATATCGTAAAACGAATCTTAGAGCTTCCTGAACATATCGTCCCTCTCAATGTGATTCCTCTTGGAGTACCAGATCAAAAGAGTAGCTCAAAAGATAAATATGATGAATCAAAAATCCATATCAACAAATGGTAAAGTACACAAGGCCCCAACGGGCCTCTCTTTTTCTCTTTATAATAAACTTTCACCTCTATCTTATGTAGAATATAATCTCCATTGCAACTAAAAATATCTATATATAATGAGATTGACCTATTCTGATGAATCATCTGGTTGGCATTTCCCAATAGGAAGAAGGTCGTCCCACCTAGTAGTATATTTAGGACTGCGAAGTTTAGAAGATAGAGCACTTTGGTATTGACTCCCCAATCGAACGATATTCCTTCCCATAGTACTACTGAGACGATCCCATGCTTTTAGTAGATCATCTGTCTTTATCTTTCTTGTTCCAGAAAATAGATCCAACTGAATACTATCTCTATCCACCAAATCAGAAACGATCACTCCAGCACGTTTATAATGAAAACCATCACGATATATCTGCTCCACCAAATTAGAAACAGTAGATGCCAAATACATCGAATCATGAGTAGGGGATAAAAAACGATAATAAGCACTTTGAAAATATTGAGGAAGATCTTGCCTATTTCTATTGGTTGCAACAAAAAGACGTACTTCATACGCACATAGATGCTCTTTTCGAAGCTTTTCAGCACACCTTACAGAGAAATTAGATATACGAGACATCAACTCCTGTTTATCTGTCACCATCTTTGTAAAAGTCCGGGTACTAGATATACTCTTTTTTTTAGAAGGCTGGCTATCGATTTCGAAACACGACTCTCCTAAGAGTTCTTTCTTAATACGCAATGCATCGATGGCTCCCTCTTTGCGAATCAAGGAGTCCGAAAGCATCACAAAATCCCAAGCAACCTCCGCTCCATAGTAAGAAAAACGTCTTCTTAACTGTCGGCCGATTCCCCATATCTCACCCAAAGCAATCCATTTCAATGCTTTATGTTCTAAGAGTTCATCTTCTAAAATATGGACTCCCTCTCGTTGTGGAAATTTCTTCGCAATATGAGAAGCCACTTTCGCTAAAGTTTTGGTACGCCCAATGCCAATGCTTACAGGCACTCCAACCCAGCGAAAGATTTTCTCTTTCAATGCAACCGCAAGGGACTGTAGTTTATCCACTTCCATCCCACCTAAATCGACAAAAGCCTCATCCACAGAGTAAACCTCCAAGGCAGGAACTTCAGATGAAATCACACGCATAATACGGTCACTAATATCTCCATAAAGGGCATAATTAGAAGCAAACAGGCGAACATTATTTTTCTCTATAATCTCACGATACTTAAACACAGGAGCCCCCATTGGAATACCCAATTGCTTTACTTCATTAGATCGAGCAACAATACACCCATCATTGTTCGATAATACAGCCACCGGTTCCCCGTTTAATGAAGGATCAAAAAGACGTTCACAGCTAACATAGAAGTTATTACAATCTATCAGCCCAATATAACCCATACTATAGAACTTTTTTAATCACGTAAGAGACCACACCCCAAACAATAAAGTCATTCTCTTTCGTTATTCTTATTCGTTCAAAAGAGGGATTTTCGGGAACGAGCCAATACTGTTTCTCCTCCATTAGAACTCTCTTTACCGTAAATTCGCCATCCACAAAACAGACTGCTATTTGGTTATTTTGAAGACGCAGACTGCGATCGATAATCAAAACATCCCCATCATGAAGTCCTGCATCCATCATTGAATCTCCTCGAACTCTAGCATAAAATGTCGCTTCTGGGCACTGTACCAACTCTTTATTCAGATCGATTTTCAACTCCATGTAATCCGAAGCAGGAGAAGGAAATCCTGCAACCACATCTCCCAAAAAAGGAAGCTCCATCTTCTGATCTATCTCGGGAGAGAAGATCTCTAATGGCTGGGTATATTCTTTTTTCACATTCATGTGCCAAAAATATAGAGAACAGAACGCATCTCCAAATAAGGGGGACGACTTACTTAAAAGTCATGCACCAAAGACGGGCCTCCACTACAGATCTTTTGGTAATCAAATAAGCTGGAGTATTTATCGAAATTATCCACGAACATTTTGGATAGTTTATCGGCTCTCTCTTCCCACAAAGATTCAGTCTCATATCCATTTCTTGGGTCTAACAATGCCGTTTCTACCCCAACAATCTCTAATGGCACCGACAGGTTGAAAATAGGGATATTTTGATACGAAGCATGAGAACTTTCATCTGAAAGAACCCATCGAACCATAGCTCGTGTTTGATCTAAAGGATAACGCACTCCACTCCCTTGCCAACCAGTGTTTACCAAGAACACTTCAGTTCCAAAAGTTTTAATCTTTTCCAATATTAAGTTAGCATATACCGTAGGGTGTAGTGTCAGGAAAGCAGCACCATAACAAGCAGAAAATGTAGGCACTGGACTTAGAACCCCTTGTTCCGTTCCGGATACTTTGGATGTAAATCCAGAGAGAAAATGATACATAAACTGTTGTTTGTTTAACTTAGAGACAGGAGGAAAAACGCCAAAAGCATCTGCTGTTAAAAGGACAATCTTATTCGGATGTCCTAATGGTTGTACTAAGGAGGCAAGCGATTCAATATGATTAATAGGATAAGAAACACGACCATTTTCCGTTTTGCTCACATCATCATAATCCACCTCTCCATCCTCTCCCACCATCACATTCTCTAAGAGTGCATTTCGTTTTATCGCTTGGTATATATGAGGTTCTTTCTCAAAACTCAGCTTAGATGTTTTTGCATAACAACCTCCTTCGAGATTCGCAATTCCAGCATTCCCCCAAGAGTGTTCATCATCCCCTATCAACAGACGCCCCTCATCAGTTGAAAGTGTCGTTTTTCCTGTTCCAGAAAGACCAAAGAAAAGAGCAATATCTCCATCCTCTCCTTGATTAGCTGCACAATGCATCGTTGGAGCTCCTTTTAATGGAAGAAAATAGTTCATCATCGAAAAGATCCCCTTCTTTATCTCTCCACCATACCAAGTACCGCCAATCAATTGAATACCATGAGCCAAACTAAAAGCAACAAAATTTTCGGAATTCAAACCCTGCTCTTTCCACTCTTTATTCAACACCCTACTAGCACACAAAACCGTAAAGTCGGGATCTCCAAAACATTCTAACTCCTCTTTGGTCGGGCGAACAAACATATTCATTGCGAAATGAGCTTGCCAAGCAATCTCCGTAACCACTCTCACTTTCTTTCTATATTGAGGATCTAAATCACAAAAGAGGTCTACGACATAAAGTTTTCTCTCTTGCAAATAGTTCGTAACTAAATCCAGAAGATGAGACCAAATATATGGACTTATCGGCTTATTATCATTAGGGTAAGCAGCACTCGTCCACCAAACTTGATGATCCGTAGTGCTATCCATAAGAATATATTTATCCCGTGGGGTACGTCCTGTAAATACACCAGTATCCACAGCAATGGTTCCTGTATTGGTTACCACCCCACGCTCATTATCCTCTAATGAGAGAGAACACTCATATTCAAATAGTTGATCATACGAAGGTTGATGAATAATATTAGTCCCAGTAAGGGATACTCCTATATTAGCAATGTCGACATGGTCCATAAAATAAAAGTTTATGCTTACACAATAATCAACAATAAAGAGGGAAGAAATGTTTGAAAGACCCCCTAGCAAAGAGCCATAATTTTTATAGGAAAGTAAAGAAAAAGCAATTAATAAGCTCTCCGCTAGGGTGCATATCAAATGTACAAAACATATCATACAAAAACAATCTTATACGATATTTTATATATTTTTATTAACAAACAAGACAAACACCAACACACACAGAAATAAAAACACAAACAACTAATATACTGAATATTACAAACACACAATATATTTGAAACACAAATAAGACAACAAAATACGAAACAAAAACAACCCCAATATTAACACAGATTAACACTAAAGGTGCATTAAAAGCAATTTTTAATACACTCTTTTTACAGAATTGTTTAAAAAATGGTAGAACTTATAAAACTCAAAGTCCTCATCATTGCAAAAGATGAAGACAATTAAAACATGTATATCAAATGAATATTCACCTGATTCATAGACATATCTAAAAAGAGAGGTAAAAAACACTCCTCCCAAATAGATCATTTATTCTATTTTTTATCAAAAAAAAGGGAACAAATATTTGCAAATAAAAGGATAGGTATTACTTTTGTCGCGGGTGAGTGCTACACGACATGCTCCTACTGAAACTCCCCAGGGTCGGAAGGCAGCAAGGATAGGTGGTTGTAGCAGTGCGATGTAGTTAGCTCGCCCACATGCCGAATTAGCTCAGTTGGCCAGAGCACGTGATTTGTAATCTCGGGGTCATCAGTTCGAATCTGATATTCGGCTCTCTTCACGAAAAAGGTTGTCTATATGTTAGACAACCTTTTTTTTTATTCGACTCGACATTTCTCTCGTCATAGGAATCAACGTTCAACCCTAATATTAGGTAGACTATACATCTATTTTAGTCATACGTTATATTAAAAAAGGGATTGCACTTGCACGCAATCCCTTTAATGAACAAATATAAATAACAAAAGCTACCGCAAATAGTCTGGTAGCGACTCTGGATTTTTACTCCAGCGAGCGACACGATCTCAATAGCGATGAAACTCTTTACTTCTCTCTGTTGGTTGGTACTTATCCTTCGGAAGAAATTTCTTCATTCTTTCAATCACCTTAGCATATTTAGGATTCGAAGCCAAGTTCGTATGTTCTGCATAATCTTTTTTGCAATCATAGAGCTCTTCTGACCCATCATAATAGTGAATATAGTGATAACGAACCCCTCTCAACGAATGGCTACCAAAAGACCATGACGTCAGTGCAGGGTAATCTCTTTTCACTTTCACATTCTTAAGTTGTGGGAGCAAGCCATTTCCATCTAAGGCATGCTTTGATTCCAAACCACATAGGGATAACATGGTAGGATAGATATCAATCAAACTAGTTGGCTGGTTACAAACCTTACCCCCTTTGGTCACTCCTGGAACAATCCATAGCATCGGACAATTCGTTGACTCTTGCCACAAATCCTGTTTTCTCCAACTATGCTTCTCCCCTAGATGTTGTCCATGATCCGACCACAAACAGATGATGGTATTATCAGCATAGACACTTTTATCTAGGGCATCGAGCAGTTTTCCTAATTGGGTATCCATAAACGTGACACAAGCCAAATAACCTTGCACCAATTTCTTTCTATATTCTGGTCCTAACTCTCGAACCATTCGTTCATCACAAGGATCAAAACAACCATACGCCATCGCTTTACCAAAAAGTGGTATATCATCCATCTCTCCTTTTGGGTCTACTGGAATATGAATTTTATCTAGAGGATACATATCGAAAAACTCACGTGGTGCGGTATAAGGCACATGGGGACGAACAAATCCCACCCCCAACATAAAAGGCTTTTCATAGTCTTTCTGAAGACGGTCCATAGCCCACTCAACGGTTAGTTCATCTGGCATCTTTCCTCCAGGGATATAATCTCTATCAATTGGACCAGCACAAAGAGAGTGTCCCTTATAGGATGCATTATATTTTTTGATATCCGATCCACCCATAGGAAAAGGATAAAAATCGATCCCCCCATAACCACCACCATCTCTAAAAGTAGGCGTATTCATACGGAAACTTCTTGGCACCCTCTCGTCCCACATTTTTGTATCAGGATATTTCTTATCATACTCCATCAAAGCATGTCCCTCAATCTTACCACACCCCATAGTATAGTAACCACTCTGACGAAGGGTACTTTGAAGAGGAATACTCTCTTGAAAAAGCGACTTATTTTGCACCCCACTACTATTGGTATAACAGCCCGTGCTTACTGCTCCCATTCCGGTCATCACAGAGAGTCGAGAGGGCGTACATGCGGTGGTATTTGCATGATTATTCGTGAAGTAGACCCCTCTAGCAGCCAAACGATCTAGATTAGGAGTAATGACATCAGGATGCTCCTTATCTCCCATTAATCCGACCCAATCATTTAGATCATCTACAGAGATAAATAAAATATTTGGGCTTTTTTCCTCACTCTGTGCCTCTGCATGATGAAAGCAAGATGCAGAGAGCATCATTGCCATCGACAAGGATATATCTTTTAACTTCATATATTATATTATATAATTTAAGTTTGTTGTTTAAAAGAGCTGCTTTGGAGAATGGCTGGTCCCCAATGCGAGCTCTGAAGTGTAAAACTTCACTATATATGCGAATCAAGGGTTCAAAACATAATTAAGAAACGTTGCAGTTAGTTTACCGAATGCATGTACCATTAATCCTTTTGTAGACCTTACTTTACTAGCTCTTTGTATATCTGTTTTTTCGATTAGCCAAGAGAACATTGCTTCAATAGGTTGTCTAATTTTAGATACAGCTCTATTATACAAATCATCTGCTGCTTTTATTCTTTGTTTGATTATCAAGGGCATTCCTTTTATTGCCTTAATAGGTGTCAACATTTCTGAATTATACTGATTCTTCACTTGTTGGTTAAATTCATTATGCATGTAAATTTTATCTCCGAAGAAGGTTCTGTTCCGCATCTCTGACCATCTCTCCTTGTAAACGACAATATCGTTCACAGATGCAGGGGTAAAAAGGACTTGCTCTGGAAATGGTAAAGCATCTTGTCGTCTTATCCCAGCATATGAAGCTTCATGCGATAATAGTAAACTCCTTTCGTAGAGCAATAGCCTTTATTGGTTACTTCATTGGCCACCTTGCCTTTTCGTTTGCCAGAACACGTTATAATTGGCATCGAATCAAGTAAACATTGATCGATAATACAATCATTAGGCTGAGTGTCTTCAAGTAATAACTCAGACAATCTTGTAAAAGCTCCACCTAAACGATTAAGGCGATTACAAAATGCTTGATAAGATCCTAAATTTGGAAACCAGTCAGACAAGTAATCACATGCAAATTTATGAATCTGATTTATCTTGGTGTATTCTTGATATTGAACACCAAAAAGATATATTGTCATCACCTCTTGATCAGTAAAGCAAGGGGAGTTATGTTACTAAATCGTTCACAATAATATCTTAACTCATCGAAATAATAACAAATTAGATCGTATATTTTTATTAAATTGAAGTCCTTATCCTTGATTATCATATTTTAAAGTCGCTTTGAAAACAACTATAAGATACTGATTTTCAAAGATAAAAACAATATAAATGTCTAATATATAAGCAATTAAACCACTTGGTTAGATATGAAATCCAACTCTTGATTCGCATTATATATTCAACATTATATTAAAGTCAACTACGATTACTGCTTACTAAGAGGCAGATCAATACTCTTCCCATCTCGGGTATAGATTTTCAGCGTAGTGCTCTGGTTGTCATACTTTACCGAAAGCAAATCATAATTATACCCTATCGGTCTCCAAATCCCATCCAGGGTAACCGACACCACTTCACCCGAGATATATCCGTGGGTAATATCCAAAGGCATCACCGACATATTATGATTCCACTTAGGCATATGTAAGTCCGGATTTGCAATAGTCAACATACTCGCCTTTCCGTTCTCTTTCATCATCAACAATAGAGGTGTATCCACCCCCTTAATCCTTCCTTTGGAATGGAATTCATTTGGTTTAAAGATGACATAACCAGTCATATTCAGTTTCGCATGCTTCACTACATGGGCTACAGAATCTTGCTGAAGCACTTGATACCCTTTGTTGGTTGCTCTATCTTTTGCTTCATTACGCTTAGCATCCATCAATACGAGATATTCATAGGAAGCCCCTTTAAGGAGCACGACCATGATCTATCCACGCTTTGGAATGAGCCACTTAGATCGGATTATACTTACCCCCCTTTGTCCTTCTTCAAAGAAGCCTGCTTAGACTGTTCAATACGTACTTTGTAACTCTCAGGAACAACATATTGAATATTCTGAACGTCGGATAGCACCCCTCCAGCATGAACCTCATCTACATCTAACTGATGTCCTAAAGAGACGCCATTGTAATATGTACTCTTATCCTTATAAAATCCTTTCTCTATATTATTTTGAAAAAGCGTGGTAATGGCAGGGAAATTGCATTTAAGAAATTAATAAATTTTGTTATATTTACTACATTATTTATGGCATATTCTGCCTATTACATTCTGAATTAGTATTAACAGAGAGATGTCCTTTTCTAAAAAAAATATGAATGAAGTAGTTGTAAATAATTATGATAATAAGATTACTCGTTATTTCCTTCCATTAAAAGATCCTCGAAGAATACAAAAAGGTAATTTTATGTACCCACTCACAGAAATTCTATTCCTTTCATTATCAGCCACCTTAAGTGGTTTTAAAACCAATGAAGATATTGCACAATTTGGAGAACTTAAAACTGACTGGCTGAGAAAATTTTATCCGTACGCATCAGGGATTCCATCACACGATACCATTGGTCGAGTATTTAGACATTTAGATTCTTCGCTCTTTAATGAGTGTTTTATCAACTGGTCTTCAAATTTAACTAAGCGAACTTCAAATCAAGTTATAGGAATTGATGGTAAGACTATTAAAGGTTCTGCCAATGCTAAGAAAAATGCAATCCATGTTGTATCCGCTTTTGCTTCAGGTAATGGTTTGTGCTTGGGACAGGTTACCACGAACAAAAAGAGTAATGAAATAACAGCCATCCCAGAATTGTTAGATCTTATCACTGTCAAAGGAATGATTGTTACAACAGATGCAATGGGCTGTCAAACTGAAATTGCATATAAAATACTGGAAAAAGAAGGGGACTATATTTTACAAGTAAAAGGTAATCAGCAGAAAACTAAAGAGGAGATTGTCATTCAATTTAATACAGATATTGTTTGTGATTCTAATATCACAGAAGACTGTGGTCATGGAAGAATTGAAACACGTATCTGTGATGTAATAAATGACTTTGAAGGTGCTTCTGTATTGACCAAATGGAGTGGTATCCGTAGTTTAATTCAAATAACAACCCAGACATTAGAGTCTTCAACAAATAAAGAAAGATCTGATGTGAGATATTATATTTCCTCGTTAGATACAACAGCTGAGAGGTTTAATAGACCTATACGTTCACATTGGGCAATAGAGAATAATCTTCATTGGTCTCTTGATGTGTCATTCGATGAAGATAAACAACAGCGTAAAAAAGATCATGCAGCTGAGAATATGAATATGCTTTGTAAAATGGCTCTTAATATCTTAAAATTGGATACAGAGAACAAAAAAACATTGAAATGGAAGAAAAATAGAGCTATATATGTCGATGAATATAGGGAAAAGCTTATCGCTCGTTCTAATACTTGTTAATTCCGTCTAATATCCAATCAGTTATAAATGCAATTTCCCTGGATTTTTTCTCTTGGTTTTATGCAAGGGATGAGTACAAAAAGTAATCACGATATAGCCATTCAGCAGATAGGACTTGGTTGTGCTATGGGAGCCACTTATGCTGAAGAAGGAGGCGCATTGAATGCAGGTTTGGAATATGGAAAAGATGTTTGTTCGTCGCTTTTTGTTGGCATGGGTTGTTTTGGAGCACAGGCTACGCTAACTACAGGAGGTGCTGCTTCCGCCAATCCCGTAGGAGCTGCATATTGGATAGCGACAGGAGCAGTAGGATTGTAAGGTTGAAAAGACTGTAAGATTAGCTATCTATTTTATTCATAAATTAGATAGCTAATCACCAATTTATTAGTAAAATATCATCACATGAAGTCTTAATTTAATTTTCAAATCATGAATAAAAATAATACATTTTTTAAAAAATATAGTATTACTCCATTTATTGCTGCGATAGTAGGTTACAAATTAATGAGATTTTTTTCTCAAGGAAAAATAATTGATATCCCCAGAGGAACGACCGAAGGGTTGATTATTACTATTGTAGGGTATTTAGCTATTGTAATTACTATTCCTATTGTTACTTTAGTAATACGAATGCTAATAAAAAGGCTAATAAAAAGGATGTCTAAAAAATCTGATTAAGTGAGTGTGTTCAATATTAAAAAAGCGAAATATTACAACAAACAATTAAAGATATTATCAATTTATGTTATCGTAGCGATTAGTATTTGGTCAATACCTTTCTTTTTAAGGATATCAATTAATGATAGCAAACACAATATACCTAGCTCAAACATCTCACAAACAAGTAGTTTATCAAATATTTTGACTGATGCTTTTGCCGCTTACTCAACAGGTAATAAAAAAGAGTTGTTTTATTTTACTTAGATTCTAGATTGAAGTGCAACATTTTGGACAAGAAAAAGGTGAAGCCTTTCTTTGAGGTTGCACCAAAATATTAATCAATACTTTGCCCTCAATGAAGCACTTCACCATACAACAAAGATACATTTTAGAAGATAAAGTCAAAGAAGGAATTTCGTTACGTTGCATTGCAAAGCATCTTGATAAGAATCCGAGTACTATATCCAGAGAATTCCCTGGATTTTTTCTCTTGGTTTTATGCAAGGGATGAGTACAAAAAGTAATCACGATATAACCATTCAGCAGCTAGGACTTGGTTGTGCTATGGGAGCCACTTATGCTGAAGAAGGAGGCGCATTGCATGCAGGCTTGGAATATGGAAAAGATGTATGTGGGGGGCTTTTTATGGGCATGGGTTGTTTTGGAGCACAGGCTACGCTAGCTACAGGAGGTGCTGCTTCCGCCAATCCCGTAGGAGCTGCATATTGGATAACGACAGGAGCAGTAGGATTGTAAGATTGAAAAGTCTGTAAGATTAGCTATCTATTTTATTCATAAAGTAGATAGCTAATCACCATTTTATTAGTAAAATATCATCACATGAAGTCTTAATTTAATTTTCAAATCATGAATAAAAATAATACATTTTTTAAAAAATATAGTATTACTCCATTTATTGCTGCGATATCAGCTATCTTTTTACTGAGATTATTTTCTCAAGGAAAAATAATTGATATCCCCAAAGGAACGACCGAAGGGGTGATTATAATTACTGTAGGGTATTTAACTATTATGATTACTGTTCCTATTGTTACTTTAGTAATACAAATGCTAATAAAAAGGATGTCTAAAAAATCTGATTAAGTGAGTGTGTTCAATATTAAAAAAGCGAAATATTACAACAAACAATTAAAGATATTATCAATTTATGTTATCGTAGCGATTAGTATTTGGTCAATACCTTTCTTTTTAAGGATATCAATTAATGATAGCAAACACAATATACCTAGCTCAAACATCTCACAAACAAGTAGTTTATCAAATATTTTGACTGATGCTTTTGCCGCTTACTCAACAGGTAATAAAAAAGAGTTGTTTTATTTTACTTAGATTCTAGATTGAAGTGCAACATTTTGGACAAGAAAAAGGTGAAGCCTTTCTTTGAGGTTGCACCTAAATATTAATCAATACTTTGCCCTCAATGAAGCACTTCACCATACAACAAAGATACATTTTAGAAGATAAAGTCAAAGAAGGAATTTCGTTACGTTGCATTGCAAAGCATCTTGATAAGAATCCGAGTACTATATCCAGAGAATTCCCTGGATTTTTTCTCTTGGTTTTATGCAAGGGATGAGTACAAAAAGTAATCACGATATAACCATTCAGCAGCTAGGACTTGGTTGTGCTATGGGATCCGCTTGTACTGAAGAAGGAGGCGCATTGAATGCAGGTTTGGAATATGGAAAAGATGTTTGTTCGTCGCTTTTTGTTGGCATGGGTTGTTTTGGAGCACAGGCTACGCTAACTACAGGAGGTGCTGCTTCCGCCAATCCCGTAGGAGCTGCATATTGGATAGCGACAGGAGCAGTAGGATTGTAAGGTTGAAAAGACTGTAAGATTAGCTATCTATTTTATTCATAAATTAGATAGCTAATCACCAATTTATTAGTAAAATATCATCACATGAAGTCTTAATTTAATTTTCAAATCATGAATAAAAATAATACATTTTTTAAAAAATATAGTATTACTCCATTTATTGCTGCGATAGTAGGTTACAAATTAATGAGATTTTTTTCTCAAGGAAAAATAATTGATATCCCCAGAGGAACGACCGAAGGGTTGATTATTACTATTGTAGGGTATTTAGCTATTGTAATTACTATTCCTATTGTTACTTTAGTAATACAAATGCTAATAACAAGGATGTCTAAAAAATCTGATTAAGTGAGTGTGTTCAATATTAAAATCGAAATATTACAACAAACAAGTGGATGCAATACAGATCCTTTACCCTTCGGTTACCCTTCCTTTACCCTTTGGTTACCCCTAGAGTAAAGGAAGGGTAAAGGAAGGGTAACCGAAGGGTATCCAAACCTAGTATGAAAGTGGTTCTAGAATCTTTTCAAGGCACTGTCCCGAAAAGTGTGTAAGTTCTATTAGAAAGCAATGTTTTGTATCACTTTATCGATATAAGTGAGTCTATTTTTGATTACTAAGCCCTGGACATTCGTATAGTTTGCTGTTTATTTAACATTCTAATTATCTCGAACGCCATCTGTTTGTTGAAACGTTCTCAATACAGGAGTCTCTTTGGTAGCAATTTTCTATGCATAAAGGTAATTTATATTGAGTCTAGTTTAATTACGAATGCAGTACGTTCACAATCGAAGGAAACTTGTTTTCATAAAAAGCATAAAGGGGATCGCATGGCTATGCGATCCCCTTTCGTGTTATCTAATGGCTTTAAACCTCTATTTTAGGTAGTCTGGTAGCGAAGCTGGGTCTTTAGTCCAACGGTCTACGCGATCTAGATAGTTATGAAACTCTTGATTCTTATCTGTTGGCTGGTACTTATCTTTTGGAAGGAATTTCTTCATTCTTTTGATCACTTTAGCATATTTAGGATTCGATGCCAAATTGCGATGCTCTGCATAGTCATTTTTACAATCATAAAGTTCCTCTGAGCCATCATAATAACGAATATAGTGATAGCGAACACCTCTAAGCGAGTGGCTTCCAAACGACCAAGAAGAGAGAGCAGGATAGGATCTCTTAGACTTTACATTCTTCAATTGTGGTATCAAACTGGTTCCATCTAAACGAGAGACAGGATCATTTCCACAAAGAGACACCATCGTAGGATAGATATCGATCAAACTGGTTGGCTCTTTACAGACCTTACCGCCTTTGGTTACTCCTGGCACCACCCACAACATAGGACAGTTGGTTGCCTCTTGCCATAGATCTTGCTTTCTCCAGCTATGCTTCTCTCCTAGGTGCTGTCCATGATCTGACCACAAGCAGATGATGGTGTTCTCGGCATAGTCGCTTTTGTCTAATGCATCAAGAAGTTTTCCTAGTTGTGCATCCATAAAGGTTACACTAGCAAGATATCCCTGCACCAGTTTTCTTCTGTAATCAGGTCCTAATTCACGCACCATTCTTTCGTCACAAGGATCAAAACAACCGTAAGCCATGGCTTTTCCAAAAAGAGGAATGTCGTCCATCTCTCCCTTAGGGTCCTCTGGAACATGGATCTTATCGATCGGATAGAGATCGAAGAACTCTCGTGGAGCAGTATAAGGCACATGGGGACGAACAAATCCAACCCCTAACATAAATGGTTTTTCATAGTCTTTATGAAGTTTATCGATAGCCCACGCTACGGTCAGTTCGTCTGGCATCTTTCCTCCAGGAATATAGTCTCTATCGATAGGACCAGCACAAAGAGAGAATCCTTTGTAAGATGCATTGTGTTTTTTGATATCTGAGCCACCCATTGGAAATGGATAGAAATCGACATCACCATATCCTGCAGCATCCTTTAAAGTCTCTGAGTTGATACGAAAACTACGAGGCAAACGCTCATCCCACATCTTGGTTTGTGGGTAACGTTTGTCATACCCTTTCAAAGCATGACCTTCGATCTTACCACAGCCCATCGTGTGGTAACCCTGCTGTCTCAAATAACTTGAAAGCGGAATGGACTCTTCAAACAGATTTTCATTTCGAACCCCACTTTTGTTGGTATAACATCCAGTACTTACAGCTCCCATACCAGTCATCACAGAGAGACGAGAAGGGGTACATGCAGTCGTGTTCGCATGGTTATTGGTAAAATATACCCCTCTGGCAGCGAGGCGGTCTAAGTTTGGTGTGATTGCATCTGGGTGTCCTTTATCCCCCATGGCACCGATCCAGTCATTCAGATCATCCACAGCAACAAATAGAATGTTGGGACTTTTCTTCTCCTCTTTGGCTTGTGCGTGATGGAAACAAGATGCAGAGAACATCATGGCCATCGTTAAAGACATCTCTTTTAACTTCATATAAATAGTTTATGTTTTTAGTTTAGTATAAGCTCCGATAGGGTCCCTCTCCTCCACATAAAGAAGAGAAAACAGTATCTGCGTTGGAGGTTTGCACCTCGCGATATATTCATTCTGTTTTATATTCACTCACATTTCAATATACGTCATCGGTAAGGGATGCTTATGACATTCATAGGCTTTGACACACTCCTTTGTAGCGGAAAGTATTAGGCTTTTTAAGGTCCTATTTTTCAAAAGTTTGAGATAGTCCGTTCGTCGATCTTTTGGCACCGAATATTAACGATATCTATTACATATCAAACATTCTACTGTTTACGACTCTTTAGGAAGGTTGAAATGATTCGGGTGATTAAGTATCTCTCTTATAATATCATGAATAAGAACAAACAAAACGAAAAAGAGATCATGAGTCTCTTTGAAAGATTTAAATGATACTAAAGAGATCATTCAAACACTTCGAACCAACGGAATAAAAATATTTACAAAAGTTCATAAGAGAAAAAGTATTCGCTATTTTGAAACACCTATAACGAATCTATAGAATAAAAAGGGACCCCCTCTACAAACATCATAGTATTAATATTCAGTATATTACAAAAACAAAGCCATCATAACAGAGGACTATTTAAGTATATAATATAAACGGTCTCCTTATTCATGTTTGATTTACTTTTTTGACAAGAATTCAATCTCTCGAACAATAGGGTACAAATATTGGCATCATCCCTTTTATCATTTCTATGAAAATAGGAGCAACAAGAAGACAAGAGGTCTTGAATATTTGTCAAGAACCATCAAGAACCTGACATGATATTCCACAAAGAGACCAACAGTATAAGGAGGGTTTGATGATGCCAGTGGGGGTAAAAAGAAAAAGATACTACGAGGTAAAATAACTGACCTATCTTATCCTTATAGTATCTTTTTGTAAGAACATCACGAAAGTAAAAACTGTCGTGATAATATATTTTCAAGCCTTCTTTTATATCTGATGATACTTCTTATACCAATCGACAAAGAGAGCTACTCCTTCTTCAATCTTCACTTTAGGTTGATAGCCGGTGGCATGGTGCAATGCAGTGGTATCCGCATAGGTGCGTGGGACATCTCCATCTTGCATTGGGAGATATTTTTTTCTTGCCTTTACCCCCAACTCTGACTCGAGAGTAGAGATAAAATGCATCAATTTCACCGGAGAAGAATTGCCAATATTAAAGATCTGGTATTTGTTTTTGCCCGAATCTTGCAATGCAACTAACTTTGTAATCCCATCCACAATATCGGAGATAAAAGTAAAGTCTCTCTCCATGTCACCATGGTTAAAGATCTTAATCTCCTCTCCCTTTGAGATGGCATTTGTAAATAGCATCGGAGCCATATCAGGACGTCCCCAAGGACCATAGACCGTAAAGAATCGCAACCCAATCGTATTCAATCCATAAAGGTGTGAATAGGTATGTGCCATCAGCTCATTGCTCTTCTTAGTAGCAGCATAAAGACTCACTGGATGATCCACTTGGTCTCCTTCAGAGAAAGGAACTTTCTCGTTGCCACCATACACTGATGAGCTAGAAGCATAAAGAAGGTTCTTCACCTGATGGTGACGACACGCCTCTAAGATATTCACAAACCCCACCAAGTTGCTTTGAACATAAGCTTGTGGATTCTCAATAGAGTAGCGAACCCCAGCCTGTGCCGCCAAATTGACCACATGCGTAAACCTCTCTTTTGCAAAGAGATGATTTAATTTCTCCTCATCCACCAAATCGGTGCGCACAAATTGATAGTTGGTATATTTTGTACTTTTAGTAAGACAGTTCTCTTTTTGGGCTTCACTAGAAACAATTCCTGCAATCTTCAGTCTATCATACTTTAAACGAGTATCGTAATAGTCATTTAAATTGTCGAGTCCAATGATTTCATAATGGGGTATCTGTACTAATTTTTCAATTAAATGAAACCCGATAAACCCCGCTGCTCCTGTTACTAATATCTTCATATTGATGTTGGTATTCTTAATATAATACTAAGGTAATCATTTTCTTTTACAAGAGAGTGAGCCTAAATGTAAAGAGTCTCTTATGTTCGTATGCAAAAATGTATTAACTATTTAATTTACAATCCGTACAATATACAATGAGATAACACAACATATCTGTAATTTTGATGGTTTCCACCTACGGTTCTCATTGGACTGATTTATATAGGTAGCGTTCTGAAACGTGAAGAGATCTAGTATAATATGCGATAACAATCTCTATTCTCTATAAGATTATTGCAATGCAGAGACATAAAGGACCGAAACAAGACCTATATCACAATCCCAACAACTTAACATACAAACAGTTGAACACTACTATCCACATAAAATCACCATTCTCTTCAATTTGTCATTCTAAGGCATTGGGTTACATGAAACTTACATCTTTATAGACTACGATAAGCGTATAATAGATGGAAGGTGATAATTAAAATGTGAATTTATGGTCATCGGTAATCATCTCTTGTAGGTTTATGGTTGGAAGAAAGAGATGATTATATTTTGTGTTTTCTGTTTTTGCATGCAAAACCCCTCTTGTTGTTCCAACGGTTATCACTGTAAGATGCTGAATGATAGATTTAGGAAATGTAATGGAGTTCTCCTCTTTGCTTAATAACTTTTCCCACGCATCAGGTTGTATTCTAAAGTGACACCCACACTCAATAATCATAAAAGGATTTTGGTCTGATGAGAATGAAAATTTTGCAAATACGCCAACCATTTTCTTCTCCTTATCGGCAGCAAAACGGAAATTCGATTCCAAGTTAAGTGAATCGAGAGAGAGATCATTTTCTATAATTGCAAATTGCTCAGTGGTTATTTTAGCCAAAGCAAAGCTTATGGTTTGATTTAAATTATCCATTTGTTACCGTTGCATTTGTATAACTATTTAGATCGATCACTTTAGGTTCTGTAATATTTATTGCTTTCTTAGAACTTACCACATTATCAAATGTATTAATTGTTCGCACTGTTGTGGACGTTGTTTCTGATAATACCTCAATGAGAGATATTTGAAGCACCTCTTCTATCTTAGAAATTGTTTCGAGTGTAAGATTCTCATTTCCTTTTAGTAACTTATTGATATATTGGGGAGAAACACCCATGTGCTGCGCAAGCATCTTTTGAGACATTCCATTCGACTGTTTTTGGGCACGAATCTCTTGAAGTACTCTTACCGCTATTTTAAACGAACGTCTCTTCCAAGCTCTATTTTGTTGTCTCTCTGTTGCATTATCTATCCATTTTGAAGGGGTAGATTCAGCAACATGTTTTATTTTGGTTAAAGTATCTGCCATAACTTATTGACTTTGGAGTGTTTCTATGAGCCCATCGTGATCAACGATTCCTTGTTCTACAAGAAAATTTTTACATCTATCGATATTGTTTAGCTCTTTTTGTGTATGCTGTCGTTCTTGCATTGTTTTGGTCAATTTTATTGCACCACCTGTAACGATATATATATTCGACTCGATACGCAGGGCATATATTCTTAACCAATATTTTTGTACTTTACTCTTTTTTAGCGGAATAATATTTGTTTGTTCATTGTGCAATGGTTTAAATATTTCATCCAAACCTATTTCGTATTCCCATACTGGCAAATGGGCTAATTCTAATATTCTCTTTTCAAATTATTCCGCAAGATCATATGTCTTTAATATTGCCGATTCTACAGAGTAACCAATATAATATCCCTTAGTAATATCCTCTTTATTGTTCTCAAAGAACTCCTCTAGATATTCTGGGTTAACCCAACTTTCAAATATCTTGGTGAATATATCTTCATGATCTTCAGGATATTCAACTGCACATAACTTCTCTCCAAATATAGGGATTAGTTTCATAAAATCAACTTTCAGGTTTACTTTTAACTTTTCTATAGATAGCAAATACTTCTACTAAATCATTTTAAATCTTATTGTGTTTCCTCTTCTGGTTGTCATCGCGTTAGGTTAGCAATAACCAATATTCCCCATTTCTTACTATTTTTTGCACAATCTATAAGAGATTGAACAACCACCCCCTTATAGATGTTTATCAGGATAGAGATACAGAAAGTGTAAGAATGAGAGATGCTTCATCATTGTATTCTCGGTTTTTTCAACAATGATAATTTTAAAATTTAATCTATGTCTAAAGCGATGATCCCAGATAATAAGCCCAAAATATTGACTCTCAAAGAGGGGGAGACCTATGCTTGGTGTGCTTGTGGTAGATCAAAAAATCAACCGTGGTGTGATGGGTCACATCAAGGAACAAGCTTCACTCCCACTGTCTTTATGATGAAAGAGGAGAAAGAGGTTGCCCTATGTATGTGTAAACAGACCAAGACCCCACCCTATTGTGATGGTAGCCACAAAGACGTGGAGTTAGAGTAAAATATATTGGGAAAAGTTTGCTTTCATATTTCCCACGAAAGGACAGGTCAACAGATGTTGGTTTGTCCTTTTTTATTGCCTCTATATATTGCCTTTCTGTCCCCATAAAGAAGTACAAAAAATGAATGAATCGATTCAATCAATAGCTTAAAACATGGAATCGAATCCATGTTATAGACATAAAGTTATACATTACACAAGGCAATTTATCTTATAGACCAACGAAATAAATACTTTTTAAACTTAACTTTGCAATAGCAACAACAATAAATCTTTAATGTTATTTGCATGAAAACAAACCTTACCATCCTATTTTTTTTATCGTATGGATTGCACCCGCACAAAAAGTGGAAGACTTCCTCTATGACAGTTGTAAAGTCCTAGAAAATGGTGTATATATTTCAGGTATTGAAATTACTGGATACGAAGGGCCTGCGACCAATACTGAATTTGTGATACCCAATGAGATCAATGGGAAAAAGGTATACAGTATCGCTGATATTGCATTTGTTAGTTGTGAAGAAGCAGTGGGAAAACTAATATTGCCAAATACTTTGAGAAAAATTGGTTCCTTAGCATTTACTAATTGTAAGGGGCTATCTGGACCACTAAACATTCCGATGAACGTAACCGAGATTGGTTCTTTTGCATTTGATGATTGTACAGGATTCTCTGGAGAGCTTATTCTGCCTGAGGGATTGGAAAAAATTGAAGAATATGCTTTTGCTTATTGTTCTGGGTTCTCAGGACAACTAAAGATTCCGAACACCGTGACTGAAATTGGTTCGGGAGCATTTACGGATTGTAAGGGGTTTACAGGTGAACTGATTCTGCAAAAGGGATTACGTAAAATTGAAGATTCAGCATTTTATGGCTGTTCAGGATTCACGGGCCAACTAAAGATTCCTAATACAGTAACTAAAATTGATTCAAATGCATTTTATGACTGTAAAGGGTTCTCAGGAGAGCTCATTCTATCTAAGGGATTAAGTAAAATTGAAGAGGAAGTCTTTAAGGGGTGTACGGGATTGGGTGGTCATCTCGTAATTCCCAAAGGTGTCACTTCCATCAAAAAGTGGGCATTTTATTGTTGTAATGGAATACAAGTAATACAATGTAAAGCTACGACTCCTCCATCCATATGTTATAATAGCTTTGATACTAAGTTTAAATTCGAGGCAAAGGTGTTTGTTCCCAAAACTTCATTAGAGAGATACAAGAAGGATAGGGTATGGAGATTATTTTCCTTAGAGGGCCAAAAATGATCTTTCATTGAATCAGTATCTAGGGATGACTACTTGTTGTAAATTAAGTTCAAATAGGGTCCAGTTATCTTACATCCCATAAAAGGACAGACTTTTCATTCTTAAAAATCTGTCCTTTTAGAAATATTATCATGAGGAAATAAAATATTTAACAACACTTGAGATTACACTTTTCATGTTATTTAAAGGCATATATATCCTCACCGTTTGGCTATAAAATTCACTCGATTTTCAGTTGATTACTGAATTTCGAGGAATATGAACAAAAAATCTTATTTAACAAAAACAAAAGGCTTAGTGAGAATGCTCAGTCTCTCCTTTTTTCATATCAGATAGAAGATAGAAAGCGCCATCAAGAACAATATCTGTATCTGATTTTACTGGTTTTACAAATTTCACTTCAATATAGCTATTTTGTTTTTTTATTGGAATCACTTCCACCATGTCGAATACAAAACGATCCTCTTGCATTTCATCTTTTGTATGGGTAAGTTCAGCAAGTTCTTTTGTTACTTGTTTATCAAAGACGAAAACATAATATTTTCCAGCCAATTCAACCATAGCACTTTCAGGTAGAACTTCCGCTTGCTTCTCTCCAAAAAGAATCTCCCCATTCACAAAGCCATCGGCTTTGAGATCAGAAAAGACAGTGTCCAACGAGACATGAACTACAACCGTTTTACTTTTGGGATTTAACTCTTTTCCGATAGAGAAGATTTGTCCCGTTATCTCTCTCGAAGGAGAAGTTGTAGCAGTTAGTCGTACATTTTGTCCAATTCTTAGTTTTTCAATATCTTTTTCGTAGACCTGCATATCTGCGTGGAGTTTTTCGATATTTAAAATGGTAGCGATAGAACTATTGGCATTGATATATTGACCTGATTGAACATTAATATCGCTCACAAATCCAGATATTGGAGCAAATAATCTCAAAGATGGGTAAATTTTCCCTGCTTCAATCTTATCAGTATCATAACCGATCATTTTTAACTGCATCTTCATTCCATTATACTCTGACTGAACCATTTGAAAATCAGATGATGCCTTCTCATATTGTTTCCCAGCTGCAACATCCCCTTTAAAAAGGACCTTTTGTCGTTGCATCTCTTTTTGAAGATAGCCCATTTTATGGAACACTTTCTGGTAAGATTGTTGGATACGGATAATATCAGGGTGAGCAATTTCTGCAATAAAATCCCCTTTGTCTACCTTTTTCCCATCAAGTATAGGTATCTGTTTGACAATTCCTCCGATATATGTCGTAATATTTACTCTCTCAGCAGGAGCAATAACCAGACGTCCATTGGTTTTAATCGTTCCAGCCATTACTCTTTTTTGGATAGAGCCAATCTTTATATTAATCGCATCTCGTTGAACTTTATTAAGAACAACTTTCCCCTCAATTAATTCATGTTCTTCTGACTCATGAACTTCCTCTTTTTTATCATTTAGTGGTTGCTTATTAGAACAACTAAACATAGATAGTAAAAAGACAGAGAGAAGTAGAGTATGTATATTTTTTGATAGAACTTTCATTATATATTTATTTAAAAGGTATTTATTAAATAGAGCCAGTGATATACTTTAAAGAGGCAACCACATCCAATAGAGATAGGTAGGACTCTAAATATTTTTCTTTTGTTGATATACTTGAATCAATATTTTGAACAAATTCAACATAGCCAATCTCTCCCGCCTTGTAAGCTAGTTGTGTAGCAGAGATCTGCTCCTCCACTAAAGGGAGTGCTTCGTCATTATAATAATCTTGGACATCCTTTAAAACTTTATATCTTATTTGCATTTTCGCATATAATGTTTGATTATCAATAAGCTGGGTTTGATAATTCTGTTGGGCTATTTGCACTCGAACTTTGGCGGCTTTAGATCGTGCTGACTGTCCATTAAATAATGGAATTGAAATTCCAATTTCATATCCATAATAACCACTACTGCCATCTACACTTTGTTTCTTATACGAAGCATTTATTGTAGGTAGAAATCGAAGCTTCTGCATTTTATAGTTCTTAGATGCTTGCTCTATCTTAGTAGAAGCAAGGTTTAAAGATGAATTTACCAATGTATCTGTATCAAAACTAGCTAATTTGCTGGTCATCGGAGCTATCACAATGGAATCCTCTAACATTAAGAATTGGTTCAAGTTTTTTAAAGCCACTTCCTGCTCTCCTTTCACTCTTTGAACAGTTAGCTGAAACTCTTTATACCTGGTTAAAGCAGATAGATAATCTAATTTTGAACTCTCTCTCATCTTATATCTCATTTCAGCAGCAGAGACAAAATTATCATATATTGTATCAAGACTTGAGTATAGATCGACCATCATATTCCGATACACTACCTTATTAAACGCTTGAGTCATCTGCAGAATCACTTGATCTTCCACTAAATTAGAGGAAGCCTCTGCAGTATGTATATTTGACTCCAATAGTTTCTTCTTAGCACCGACTGTAAAAAGATCAATATTTGATTGTGAGATTGCGATATTGTTCACAGTACCAGGAGCGACACTATTGGTTTCATCTGCCGATGTCGAAATTCCAGTGGTACCGAAATCCCATGCAGTTCGTTTCAATTCTTTCTGTTGTACTACATTTAATCGAGCAGCTTTTATTTGGGGGTAATTCTTCTTGGTTATTTTAATTGCACTATTTAAGTCTACTTTGACAGTTTGAGCATACGATTTATTAACTCCTACAAACATCAACAGAACAACCGCTCCAATCACAATACCATTGGACGAGGAAGATTTTTTGTCTCTTTGCTTTTTTGAGGGCCTCATGACCCACTGATATAATACAGGAAGAACCAATAGTGTTAACAATGTGGCAGTGATCATTCCCCCAATTACAACTGTAGCCAGAGGGCGCTGTACCTCAGCCCCAGCAGAAGTAGATACGGCCATTGGTAAGAAGCCAAGGATATCTGTCGAGGCAGTAAGGATAATCGGTCGGATACGACGAATAGCACCTAGAGAGATAAGATCTTTAAGATTTTGATTGCCATCTTTATGCAATTCATTAAGCCCCCCAATAAGGACAAGACCATTCATGACAGCAACACCAAATAGCACAATAAATCCTACCCCTGCAGAGATACTAAATGGAAGACCTCTTAGATACAGAGAGAAAATACCTCCTACAGCTGCTAGGGGTATTGCTGCGTATATCATCAGTGTCTGTTTGAAAGATTTTACCGCAACATATACTAAAAGAAGGATTACAATTAATGCAATAGGCACCACTACCTTTAACCTATTGGTAGCTCTCTGAAGGTTTTCAAAAGCACCCCCGTAGCGAATAAAGTAGCCAGCAGGAAGGTCCAGTTCACTATCTAATTTATTCTGAATATCATACACTAATGATTTTACATCACGTCCTCTTACATTCACTCCGACATAAGTTCTTCGATTGGTATTATCACGACTAATCTGCATTGGACCAGGCTTATAACTAATCATTGCCAACTCCTTTAAAGGTATTTGGTTTCCGTTTGGCAGATCAACATTTAGATCTTTAACATCCTGTATATCTGCACGATGAGAAGCATCATAACGTACTACAATATCGAAGCGTTTCTCTCCTTCATAAGTTACACCTGTTGATTGCCCTCCGAAAGCAATGGATACCATCTGATTAAGTTTCTCAATATCTAAACCATATTGAGCGATTTTGTTTCTATTATAGTGGATGGTTATTTGTGGCAACCCCTGAATCGCTTCGGCACGTAAATCACCAACACCAGGAATATTCGCAATTAATTTCTCTATTTCAGAAGCTTTCTTTGCCAATACTTCAAGATCTTCTCCATATATTTTAATCGCCAAGTCTTCTCTAATTCCAGTTAAGAGTTCATTGAAACGCATCTCTACTGGCTGTGAGAATTCATAGTTTACACCCGGTATTGACTGAACCGTTTTCTTAAAAAGAGTAACCAATTCTTCTTTATTATCCGTTGCGGTCCATTGACTTTGAGGGTTTAATATTACGAAAGAGTCCCCAATATCCATTGGCATTGGATCTGTTGGAATATCAGCAACTCCAATCCTTGTTTGAATAGATTTAATCTCATCAGGGAATTTTTTCAATAATAACTTTTCTACTTTAGTTGAAGTAGAGGCCATCTCGGATAGTGCGGTTCCTGGTTGCATCAGGATATGAAGTGCAACATTCCCCTCATCTAATTGAGGAATAAATTCACCCCCCATTCTTGAAAAAACACCAATGGATACCAATAGTAGAGCTAAAGAGGAACCAATGATCGTTTTTGTATGAGAAAGCGCCCAATTAAGAACAGGACGATATATATTTTCCAATGCAGATACCACCTTATCCCCAAAACTTCTTTTATTATTCTTAGGAGCTCTTAAGAAGAGGGCACTCATCATAGGGATATAAGTCAAACAAAGAATTAAAACACCTATCACAGCAAAACTAAAAGTTAAGGCCATTGGTCGAAACATTTTACCTTCGATTCCTCCTAGAACCATGATAGGAATAAAAACAATCATGATGATAATCTGTCCAAAAAAAGCAGAATTCATCATAGTACTAGACGACTTAAATGATAACTCATTACGCTCTTCAGAAGATAACTTCTTTCCGATCATATGTTTTTCATGGAGATAGAACACCATGGACTCCACAATAATCACTGCTCCATCAATCAATATACCGAAATCAATGGCACCAAGACTCATAAGATTTGCCCATACATTAAAACACTTCATCATAATGAAAGCAAAAAGCAAAGAGAGTGGTATTGTGGATGCGACAATCAAACCTCCACGAACATTTCCTAATATTAGAACTAATACAAAGATTACAATCAAAGCACCTAAGGCAAGATTCTCAGCAACAGTAGAAGTGGTTTTTTTGATCATTTCACTCCTGTCTAAAAAAGGAACCACACGAACTCCCTTTGGAAGAGATTTTTGAATTAGTGCCATTCTATCTTTTACCGTGGCAATAACTTTATTTGAATTGGCACCTTTCAACATCATCACGATACCTCCAACGGCTTCCCCCTGACCATTTCGTGTAAATGCACCATATCTAATCGCATTTCCATAGTGAACATTCGCAATATCTCGAATATAGATAGGTGCTCCATTTCGAACATCTATCACAATATCTCGGATATCGTCTAGAGATCGAACCAATCCTTCTCCACGGATGTAATTCACCTTATAATTCTTCTCTATATATGCACCACCAGTATTCTGATTGTTTTTCTTCACAGCCTCAAACACCTCCGATATAGAGATATTCATACTCCTAAGCTTGTCTGGATCAATTGCTATTTCATATTGCTTGGTATACCCACCAAAAGAATTAACCTCAACAACCCCAGGAGTCATGGCCATCTGTCTTTTGACAATCCAATCTTGTATGGTTCTTAATTTCTGAGGTGTATACATACTTTTATGAGCACTATCGACCTCTAATGTATATTGATATACCTCGCCAAGGCCAGTACTGATAGGAGCCATAAAAGGTTTTCCAAAACCCTCAGGTATATTCTCCTCCACTTCCCCCAGAGCCTCACTCACCAGTTGTCGTGGCAAATAGGTTCCCATATCGTCATCAAAAACGATGGTTACAACAGAAAGGCCAAACCTAGATACGGATCTCAACTCGGTTACTTTAGGTAGGTTCGACATCGCAAGTTCCACCTGATATGTTACAAACTTCTCCATATCTTCTGTTCCTAAGTTTGGAGAAACAGTAATCACCTGTACTTGATTATTCGTTATATCAGGAGTAGCATCTAAAGGAATGCTTTTCATGGAATAAATTCCACCTACGATTAAAGCGATCGTAAGTAGTACAATAAAGAATTTATTCTTTATTGAAAATGATATTATTTTGTCTATCATGATATGCTCTAAATCTTATCGTTTAAACATTATTCAAGATCCAACAATACAGACTGTATATCAATCCATTCCACAGATTACAGTCAATATAAATTAGATATGAAATAACCAATCTCAAAAGAGAAAGAAAATAGAGTAAATATTCCCTGTTGTTAGTCAAAAACGAACAAACAAATATTTACACGTTATAAAAAAGATAAAATTTGTGGAGGTCCACGTCTAGATAATGAAGAGGATAAAAGAGGAGAGTGAATAATAAATTTGAGACGTATAAAGTATCTATTTTTCATCACTCTGCCTTCAACAAGAAGATGAACTAAAGCGATCAACAATGTTATTGGGAAAAATAGAAAACTGAGTGCTATAGATCTATTATCCTTCTGATTTAGTTCAGAAAACATATGCTCTAACGAGTCACAAAATTCGTGCTGGTTGGAGGTCGTCACACTGCCTTCGAGTCTAACAGACTCTGAATATTCATACGACTGATAATCAGGGACACTATTAATATGATGATGATGAGGGATAACCATATGAAGCAACAGCACTACCCCTGAAAGGTAGACGCTAAACAATTGGAGTTTATGTAACTTCTTCTTCATCAATAATGTATATTTGATTCAAAAATAGCTTTTGTTTTTTAATCAGCAAGAATAATCATTGTTTTTTTGACAAAAAGAACAACCTCTCTTACTAGTAAGAACAACCTTAAATAAAAGAACAGCATTGAATTATCTGCCAAGTAAAAAATCATTTTTTTCCGTATACGAATCAATAAATGATAACATAGAATAAACTTTCTGAGAGTTCCAACTATCTTTATTAATTTCCACAAAAAACGGAAGCCTATTATTCAACAAGTTTTTAGGTGCCGATCATTTCATTAAATAGGACTGAAAGAGAAGATTTTTTCTCATCTTGAGTGTCTAAAGAGACATAAAGTAACAATATTAGATTACTCGTATTATACTCTTAATACTTTAATAGAAAATGGGACATGAAGTAGCCATTATTGGAAATCACAATTTGAATTTTAAGAACCTTAAGATGTTGGCACAAGAACTTTCTCAAAGGTTCACCATTCGTGTTGATTATGGATATATAGACCAATATGAATTTGATGAAAATGGAGTAAAGCAAGAACCTTCATATCAGAATATTGTGTTGGGAAGTATTCCCCACGCAAATTCGGACAATATATTATGGATCAGTGATGAGTTCTATCCTATGCAGAAGTTGTTACAGAATCATGGAGACCAGTACATAGAGTTACCATACTTTCAGAATCAAAACCCTTATTTTCAAGAATTTGAACACGCAAAAAGTAGTCACTATTACCATCTTCATAATTTACACGAGGATTATGTGTACGGGTATATACAAAATGATTGTTTTATCAACCGCTATAGCTGTTATGATCCACGTTGGTGGTCGTTCTGTAGGAATTTTATGGAATCAGATGATATCCTAAATAGAGATCGATCAGCACTACAAGATTTTAGAGAAGAGGTGTTTGGGCTTCATTCATTGCTAGGGGGAGACATTGCATACTACTATGATAACCAATGTGATATTGAGGCATTAACTTACGAATTCTATCCATGGCATATGTTTACACAAGAGATAGATCGTCAATATAAAGATGGGGTAGTTCATATCACTGATTTTTTAGAAACCGAAAGATTGCTTCCAAGATCTACGTACCCAAAGGTTTTCTACGACGACTTTCAAGATCTCTCTAAGAAAATAACATCATGAAATTCACTATCATAAGAAAACACTAGGATGGAACAATCTCGCTAGGAATGTCACGCTATAATGAAAAGAATGGAGTGCTAGTCTTCACTTTACAGACAAGCACTCCATTCTTATTTTATTCTATCGGATGATAAAAGTCTTCTGTTTGGGACCAACTCCTTTGATCGTTAAAGATTTCCACTGTTTAGGTAACATAGGTTTTTTCTGGATAATACCATTCTCGGTAAATTGTAGTCCACCAAATCCAAATAACACCACTTGAAGCATTCCTCCTGCCCCAGTAGCGAAGTAGGATCTGTTGGCTGTAGCAGTTTCACTTAATGCTCCAAAGGGTGGATGTTTGTTGGGCTCATATGACGCTTTAAATAGAGAATAGGCATGAGAAGCATCTCCCATTCTTGCATAATTTACTGCAAAGATTGCTCGTCCCATGGCAGGCCCCTCAGGAGCCAATTTGGGCTCATAATAAGCAAGGTTCTTAGCGATGGTTTTACTATCGGTTACAACATGCAACGGATAAGACAATAAGTTCACATCCGCTTGTTTTATGATCGCGCCATCATATGTTTTGTACTCCTTCACTGTACCATCTTCGAAACGATGAATTTGTAGACCATTCGCAATCTCTTTCCATTTAGATATAGGTTTTATTCCCACCTCTTTTGCTGCTTGGGTGGCATAATGCAATACCGTTTGAACTGCTCCATTGGTAAAAGCATTATCATCAATATTGGTTGCATATTCGTCAGCGCCAATCACATTTAGAATAGAGTATGTACCATCCACATTCTTGGTAACACGACTAGTCCAAAAGTCGGCCACCTCTTTCAGGACAGGGTACCCTTTTGATTTCAACCACTCCTTATCCTTCGTCACACAGTAGTAGTTCCAAAAAGCAATACCAATATCGGCAGTAATGTGATGTTCGAAAGGACCAGTAAGAGCATAAGGTGGCGTAGCTTCCTCTCCACTAAAGTCACTCTCCCAAGGATACATAGCCCCTTTATATCCATAGGTTGTAGCCCTACGCTTTGCAGCCTCTAGCCTATCGTAGCGATAATTCACCAAAGAGTTTGCAATACCCTGATTGAAGAGTAACAATGGCGGAAACATCCATAGTTCGGTATCCCAAAAGATATGCCCATTATAGGGAGATTGAACGGATAGCCCCATCGGAGCAATACTAAGATCGTTACCCGCGCGACCAAAAGCGTAGAGATGATATAGTGCAAGTCTTACATCTTGCTGGGATGCGATATCTCCCTCAATGATAATATCGCCTCTCCAAAGATTCTTCCATCGCTGAACATGCTGATCAATCAATGTTTTACGGGGAGTAAGAAGGGTGTATATGGCAATACGCTCACTTTCTGACTTTGGGTCAAAGAAGTTTTGGGAAGAACATACCGATGCACTCCATACAAAATCCAAGGAGTCCTTTTGCTGCAATGCTTTGCGAAAGCTAAGGGTATGTTCCCATTTTGAACGAGTAGTATGTTTTAGCTCTGGACGCGCTTTAGCATATGCTGAAGTGATATGAGGCCAAACAAAAGTGGCAGAGGTGCTTACCGTCTGTAGACCATATCTACTTTTTGCGAGAGATTGAAGAATGGGCATCGACTTGTCGGCATCGGCTAATACTTGGTATCGTTGAACAGGCTCTTGATAATCAGACTTGGGGGTGACAATCTTCCCACATACCTTCACCTCGATATCTTTAAGAGCTTTAATGTTGACATTAAAATAACCCGTCTGAGGAAGATTACGTAGTGCATAGAGTTCATAACTAATCTTAGCTTTATCCTTATACTCAAAGGAGCAGACCAGTTTCGCCTCTTTCATATCGAAGGTTTGACTCCATTGATGAATATTATCCGAAGTAATCCTCTCTCCATCTACTGTAATCTCTAGGTTCCCGAAGTTCATTCCATGAAGCACCCGACTCACCTGATGATACGGGTCTTTATCGAAGACATGGTTCAACACCACATGTTTTACCCCAAACGGAGTGGAAGTAGGTAATATTCCAATAGTTCCATTGGCAAGTACTATTCCTGTATAGTTATCGGAGGTTTCGGTTGAAATATTCCAACCATCATTCACTTGTGCCATGGAGATCAAAGAGAAGATCATCCAAAGCATCGTCACCATAAAAACTCTTTTCATCATATTTAGTGCATTGTATCCGTATATTCTACAAAATAATATAAATAGAGATATGCATTCATTCGTTTTTGATTCTTTTCCTAGAAAAATTCATAAATAACATAAAAGGGTATTTTGAGGTCATGCAAATCACATAGAGAACGAAAACTCCACTCCTACCCATTGATGGAATCAAACCAAGAATATGTCTCCAATGAAACCTGATAACATCAGTCTAAACACATAGAATCTCTTGGTGAGTTACGAATATTTTCTCTCTACAAGTCTCTAGTATTTTACAAAATGGTTCATAAAGCCTCTTCCACAAAAACACATAGACACCTAATTACCAGAATTTTGAAAACAATAAAAGAGTTTTTAGTATTTCTTCATATCCAAAAACTTGGTAGTTCAAAATAAAGGTAATAGTTTTGTTGTTGTAAACAAATATCGTTAAACACACATAAAGAGATGATAGAGGATATTACAACCAAACATGCAAGAGCATATTTCACCTTTATAAAAGCATCTAGTTGGATGGAGAAAAAAATTAAAGGGGCATTGAAACCATTTGGGATAACCCATGTTCAGCTAAATGTACTTCATATACTCTATAGGAATGCTCCAGAACCGGTGTCGGTAAATTCGATAAAAGAGCAACTTCTAGATAGTAATCCAGATGTAACTAGGTTATTAGACCGACTAACTAAAAAAGGATTTATCTCTAGAGAGACCTGTCCAAACAACAGACGTAGAATCGATATAACGCTGACCAAAGAAGGAGAAGCAATATTATATGAAGCACACAAAAGAGCAAAGATATCTGTAGGAGACTTTTTTGAGAAGAAAATTACAGAAGAGGAGGCTATTGAACTGAAGCGTATTATAGATAAAATAATAAAATAATTTTTTGTATCAATAGATATCCACAACAGATATTGTTACAAACACAAAGAAATCACAATAAAGAGATGGAATAGACCCAATGAATTATCTCTATCGATAAGAAACCATTCCATCTAAGATTATTTACAAATATTTAAAAAAAAGAAATATGAAACTTAAGAATATTCTTACAGCAGCATTTGTACTATTCGCCATTACGGTAAATGCAAAAACAGTTAAAGTAGACACAAAGAACTCCAACATAGAGTGGATTGGGAAAAAAATAGGTGGACAACACAATGGAGCCATTCAACTAAAAGAGGGGGTATTAAAGTTCAAAAATGGAAATATTCAATCAGGAGAGTTTGTTGTGGATATGAATACCATTACAAATACAGACTTAGATAGCAAAACATATCAAGACAAATTGGTTGGTCACTTAAAGTCAGATGATTTCTTTGGTGTAGCAAAATATCCTGAAGCCAAACTACATATTATCAGTAGTACTCCTTTCAATAATAATGAGACAACGGTAACAGGAAACATTACCATCAAAGGGGAGACAGAAAAGATCACATTCAAAGTCAAAAGATCGAACAATATCTATACCGCAAGCCTCGAAGTAGACCGCTCTCATTTTAACGTTAGATATGGCTCAAACAGCTTTTTTGACAATCTAGGAAATAAAGCAATTGACAATATATTTACTCTAAACATCAAGTTGATAACAGAATAAAGGCTCTTCTTCGAATATTGATAATTGGATATTGTTTTGACTATATTTTATAGATAAATAGAGTACAAGAAACAACTATCACTGTTTCTTGTGATACTCTCACTATTAGCAAAAAGAGATAGATATTGTTCATGATACGAGATGGAGAAAAGGAGGATTTATTAATGCACTGTATCTAAAAAACATACCCCAAAGTATAGATCATTAAAGAAACCTGTATTTGCTTTCATTCCTAAATAACTGGGAATATGGCACCCTCTAACAAACCATTTCTTGAATCATATCATTACAAAAAAGGTCATATGAAAACAGATAGACAAATTAAAAATATATCGCGCCTTAATATTCCATGGAAAACGCAAGATCCCTTTCTTTTTGGGACATATCATCACGAAAGATATCCTGGAGGAGATGATAACTTAGGGCTTTCTCATGGTTTAGAGGGAAGAAACAAAGGGAACGATTTCTCAGGAAAAGACGGTTGGAGTATGTACCATGGCTCCCATATCCCTGGATTTCCATCGCATCCTCATTGTGGATTCGAGACCGTAAGTATCGTAACGGAAGGCATGGTGGATCATTCAGACTCAATGGGTGCACACGGACGATTTGGAGATGGAGATGTACAGTGGCTAACTGCAGGGAATGGCATCAACCACTCTGAGATGTTTCCTATGTTAAACAAAAATGCCAACCCACTGAAGATTTTTCAATTATGGTTAAATCTTCCCGCTAAGAGTAAAAGTGCTACCCCCTATTATCAGATGTTATGGAGTGAGGATATTCCTAAGCTCACACTAAAGGATTCTCATCAAAAAAACACTATACTGAATCTGATTTCGGGATACTATGGAGATAAAATATCCCTGTCGCCAAATCCAGATTCATGGGCTGCCGATCCAAATAATCATGTTCAAATATGGACATTGGATATGGAAGCTGGTGCCACCTTTGTGATTCCTCCATTAGAGGAGAATGTGAATAGGTCACTATATTTTTACCAGGGGGATACGGTCACTATTGAAGAAGAAGTGATTGAGAGTGACCACATGGTTGAACTGAAAAGTGAAAAAGAGATCGTTTTGCATAATGGGGATCAAAGAGGGTTGTTTGTTTTTCTACAAGGAAAGCCTATTGCAGAACCAGTGGTTCAATATGGTCCTTTTGTAGCAGAATCGAATGAAGCATTAAAGAAGAAGCTTAAAGAATATAGAGAGACTGAATTTGGAGGTTGGCCATGGAGTACGTCAGAAACTGTTCATGATAAAAACTATGGTAGATTTTCTGTAAATCCTGATGGGAATAGAACCGACAAATAAAGATCGTCTAAAAAAGCATATGAGAGGGTAAAAAGGAGGCTATAAACGAACCTCCTTCTCTACTTAAAACAAATTCATCATAGTGTGTAAAATCTCTAAAGTCAAGAGTTTTTATGCACTATTTTTTTTATTGAGATAGTCTAATTAGAAGTAGATTATAGTAGAAACATCAAAAAGAAGATACCAATTGAAACATCGTTTTGGATATCTATATAAAACAAGTTATTGTATCGTATAATGTATGAAACGATAGCTCGAATTTCTCAATCTGACATTTTCAAACAGAATGATTAAACGAAGAACAAGCAGTTATATCTCCTAATAGTGGTGAAACTACTTGTTCTTCTCAAAGCATATGATTGCAGCAAAGGGCTATACCTTGATGGTGATTTTAAGGTTCAAAAGAGAGGTTGATTTCAAACTCCTTCTTATATCTTGCAGGAGAGATCCCTGTAATCTCCTTAAAGATTCTGGAAAAATGGTAACGATCGGCAAAACCTGTTTGCCAAGCCACTTCATCAATGGTAAGGTTAGAGTGATGCAAATAAACACAAGCCCTATCAATTCTTTTTCTCTTCACATACTTCTGAGGGGAAGTACTTATCTCTTTGGTAAAAAGACGAATAAATGCATTGGGAGCCATTCCCGCAATATTCGACAGTGAGATATTGGACAGATCCTCATTTAGGTTTGTTTCTATATGGCTTAAAACTTCCAATATTCGAAAATCATTAGAGATCAAATTCCAACTAGATTCTGGCAAAGAGGACAACAAATCACTCACAAGAGATCTAATTACAAGATTCGCATAGAATGTGAAACGAGTGTGTTCATGATTAAGATGTTGTTTCAACACCTCTATCTTCTCCTTAAAATGATCTGTCAAATCATATACAAAAACTCCTGGAGCAATATTATCATACGGCATGCCGATATTAAAATGAATAAAGAAATGCTGAATATATTTCTCTTTTTGCATCTTTTCAAAACATTCAGAAGAACCTATGCGACCTCCTTTTAACTCATATCCATTTTGAGGTATTTTATAGTTATGTAAACGGGTCGCATAAGATGTATTGGGTGCAATCATCACAATTTTATCCGGAGTTAATTGGTATGTTTTATTATCATACATGATCACAGCCCCCTCTTCGCTATTATGATAAATTCTCCAATAAGGAAATGAGAGTTCATTAAATTCCCAATGTTGCAACCACCAATATCGGCAGCAGTGTAAGTGTAAGTTATAGCTAGGAAACATCTGTAATATTTCAGAAGGATCTCCTTTATCAGGTTTTTTAAGTCGTGTTTTCATCAGCTTTATGTTTGAAATAGATACAAATATAATGATAACAAACATTTATTAACTAGTTAAATATTATCATTTTTGTTTAAAAGTTAGAGAGTTCATTTAAAACACAATAAAATATAACCAATATGGCTAAAAGGTTAATAGGCGATTTACCTAAAGTAGGGATCAGACCTGTAATTGATGGTAGAGAGAATGGTGTAAGAGAATCGTTAGAGACTCAGGTTATGGATCTTGCAATAGCAGCTGCAAAATTCATTGAAGACAATATAAAATTCCCTAGTGGGGAGAAAGTAGAATGTGTCATTGCAGATACATGTATTGGTGGTGTAGCAGAAGCTGCAATGTGTGCCAATAAATTTAAGAAAGAGGGAGTAGGTGTTTCATTGACAGTAACCCCATGCTGGTGTTACGGAACAGAGGTAATGGATACAGATCCTCTAATTCCCAAAGCAGTATGGGGATTTAATGGAACAGAGCGTCCAGGGGCTGTTTACCTTGCAGCAGCACTTGCTGGATATACCCAAAAAGGACTACCAACATTTGGTATCTATGGACGTGATGTGCAAGATTGTGATGACACATCCATCCCTTCGGATGTAAAAGAGAAGCTACTACGTTTTGTAAAGAGTGCCCTTGCAGTAGCACAAATGAACGGAAAATCATATCTATCTATTGGATATAGTTCTATGGGTATTGCAGGCTCTATGGTTGACTCAAACTTCTTCCAAGACTATCTAGGTATTCGCACAGAGTTTGTGGAATCCGTAGAGATTCTTCGACGTATCGAAGAGGGGATCTACGATGAAGAGGAGTTCCAAAAAGCCATGGCTTGGACAGAAAAACACTGCAAAGAGGGCGAAGATCCTAATGTTCCAGAGAAACAGGCAACTGCTGAAAGAAAAAGAGTGGAGTGGGAAACTGTTGTGAAAATGACTTTGATATGCCGAGATATGATGATTGGTAATCAAAAAGTTATTGACAAGGGATATAGAGAAGAAGGATTGGGTAGAAATGCAATCCTAGGAGGCTTCCAAGGACAGCGTCAATGGACCGATTATCAACCAAATGCTGATTTCCCTGAAGCAATTCTTAACTCATCATTTGATTGGAATGGTATTCGTGAGGCCTTTGTTTTCGCCACAGAAAATGATAGTCTCAACAGTGTATCTATGCTTTTTGGACACCTATTAACCAATACCGCACAGATATTCTCGGATGTTAGAACCTATTGGAGTCCAGATGCTGTACAACGTGTTACAGGAAAAGAACTAACTGGATTGGCAGGAAATGGAATCATCCACCTTATTAATTCAGGATCCACTACCTTGGATGCAACCGCACAACAGAGAGATTCTGAAGGGAATCCTACAATGAAGCCATACTGGGAGATCACAGAAGAAGAGGTACAAAAGTGTCTAGATAAAACTACTTGGCCACAAGCAGACCGTGGTTATTTTAGAGGAGGAGGATACTCTTCTCTCTTCAAGACAGAGGGACAGATGCCTGTAACGATGTGTCGTATCAATATGGTTAAAGGCTTGGGACCAGTACTTCAATTGGCAGAAGGATGGACTGTAGAACTACCGGATGAGATTCACACCGTATTGGATCAAAGAACCAATCCTACATGGCCTACGACATGGTTTGTTCCTAGAACCAATGGAGAGGGTGCATTTAAAGATGTTTATTCTGTAATGGCCAATTGGGGAGCAAACCATGGAGCCATTAGTTATGGACATATTGGTGCCGACTTGATCACTCTTGCTTCGATGTTGCGTATTCCTGTGAACATGCACAATGTGAACGATGATGATATCTTCCGTCCAAGTGCATGGAACGCATTTGGAGAGGATAAAGAGGGATCGGACTATAGAGCATGTGAAAACTATGGACCACTATACGGAATGAAGTAATGATTTCAACTTCAAATTAAACCTATATAGTTCGAATGACAGTTACAGGAGCCTTTTAAGCTCTTGTATCTAGTCATTCTAAGATGTCGGATAATCAAAATAAAAGGGAAAATGACTCATAAAGATATAGCGATCGTTTTTGATTGTGGCGCAACCAATGTAAGGGTTATTGCGATGAATAGATCGGGGCAAATCATTGCAGCCCAATCGATGCCTAACGAAACGGACGAAGATCCATACTATCCAGGAGGAAGGGTGTGGGATATCGATAAGTTATGGTCCAAATTGTGTAAAGCAACCAAAACTGTTACTGCTCAGATCGATGTAGATCAGATCGCAGGAATCACAGTAACCACTTTTGGAGTAGATGGTACGTTTATCGATGATAAAGGAGCGCCTCTATACCCGATTATTTCATGGCAATGTGCACGTACCCAACCTATCATGGACAATATTGGCAAATATATGCCATTGGAAGAGGTGTATCAAATCAGTGGGGTCTATCCATATGCTTTCAATACCATCAATAAGATGATATGGTTTAAGGAGAATAGACCAGAGGTGATTGAACAAGCAGATAGATATCTATTTATCTCCTCTATTCTTGCAAGCAAACTATCGGGAGTATACCAAAACGATGCAACCATGATGGGAACATCCATGATGGCTGACATTGGGAAAAGAGATCTCTCCGAAAAGATATTAAACACCCTTGGTATTGATTTAGAAAAATTCGGGTCCATTGGGGAACCTGGTGATCAAGTAGGAGGAGTTACAGAAAGTGCGGCTTTGGCAACAGGATTGCCCGAAACGACACCAGTTTTTCTAACTGGACACGATACCCAGTTTGCTATATTTGGATCGGGTGCAGAGTTGAATCAACCTGTTTTAAGCTCCGGCACATGGGAAATTATCATGACAAGAAGTAGTTCGTTCTCTTCTTCCATTAAAGAATTAAAAAACAACTTAACTACTGAATTAGATTCTATATCAGGAGTTTACAACATAGGTCAGAACTGGTTGGGATCGGGAGTATTAGAGTGGTTCGCCAAGAATTTCTACCCAAACTTAAGTGGAGATGCATTATATGAAAAAATGATTCATGATGCAGAACAAGAAGTGCCAGGATCGGAAGGGATATCGGTAGATCCAGCATTCTATGATGATGGAACAAGCAAAAATTCTGGAACCATCAGAGGATTAAAAATAGATACACGAAAAGGACAAGTATATAGAGCATTCTTAGAGAGTCTAGCATATCGTTTGCGAGAAGGTTTGGAAGCAATAGAAGAAGCAGGTGAATTTAAAAACGATTGCATTATATGTGTCGGTGGTGGATCTAAAAACATGCTATGGAATCAATTGCGAGCAGACGTATGTAATACTCCAATCCATTTAATTGATCAAAAAGAGACCACTGTATTGGGAGCAGCAATGTTTGTTTTTTCAGGTTCTGGAGTATATAGTACTCCTGAAGCTGCTAGGGAAAAGATTACTTATAACCCCAAAGTAATCACTCCATCAAAAAATATTAATATCTACAACCAACTCTATAAACAGTTTCTCGAATTTAAGAATAAACCTTAGAAGTATGCTAAAAGGAATATCTCCACTACTAAACCCTGAACTATTGTCTACCCTATACAGGATGGAACAAGGTGACGAAATTGTGTTAGCAAATGCAACATTTCCTGGAGAAAGTTTTAATAAGAATGTTATTAGAGCTGACGGAGTGGAAATACATCATTTGTTGGAAGCGATTCTTCCCCTTATTGAATTAGATCAATATACTGGTAGTCCTTTGATTATGATGGATACGAATACTGGAGACAAGATAGATCCGAATATCGAGCTACGTTATCGTAGAAGTATTCAGATCACCAATCCAGATATAAAGGAGATAGGGAAGATAGAACGTTTTTCTTTTTTTGAACGAACAACCAAAGCATATGCTGTTGTCATTACAGGAGAAACAGAGAAGTATGGGAATATCATCATCAAAAAAGGAATGACACCAATATAAACCAATAAACAAAACACATAGTGAATCCTCAAACCAAAGTAATCGAAAAGAGATATATTGTTCCATTTGTCCTCATCACAAGTCTTTTTGCCTTGTGGGGATTTGCCAATGATATCACCAACCCAATGGTGGCTGCATTTAAAACAGTCATGGAGCTTTCTAATACGAAAGCGACATTAATCCAATTAGCCTTCTATGGAGGATATACCACCATGGCTATCCCTGCAGCGCTATTTATACAGAAGTATAGCTATAAGAAAGGAGTACTTCTTGGACTTGGACTATATGCATTAGGAGCACTCCTATTCTTTCCAGCAGCCCACTATCAGATGTTTGGCTTCTTTGTCGTTTCACTATATGTTTTGACATTTGGTCTTGCATTCTTAGAGACCACATGCAATCCATTTATCCTCTCCTTGGGATCCAAGGAGACCGCCACACGTCGACTTAACTTTGCTCAATCTTTTAATCCATTAGGATCCTTTCTAGGGATGATTGTAGCTGCAAAATTTGTACTTGCAAACTTAAATGCTGACAAGCATTTCGATAGTGTAGGAAATAAGATTGCTTTTTCTTCATTAGATGAATCCACCAAGGCATTAGATCGATTACACGATTTGGCTGTAATTAGAGATCCATATGTTGCATTGGGACTTGTTGTACTTGCGATGTTTGTTGTGATTGCTATTATTAAGATGCCAGACACTGCACATCAAAAGGATATTAAACCATTGCATTCAATGAAACGATTGATTCATAACAAAGTGTATCGAGCTGGTGTTATTACACAAATAGCATATGTTGCTGCTCAGATTATGTGTTGGACTTTTATTATTCAATATTCTGAGAATCTAGGTTTATCGAAAGAGGCAGGACAATACCATAATATGGTTGCCATGGGGCTATTTATTACAGGACGTTTTGCTAGTTCCTATTTATTGAAATATGTCAATGCAAGCAAACTTTTAATGTGGTTCGCAATAGGAGGCATTGTAACGATAACAGGAGCAATATTCATTGTTGGATTACCTGGATTGTATTGTTTGGTTGCAACTTCTCTTTTTATGTCATTGATGTTCCCTACAATATATGGTATTGCACTAGGAAATGTTGGGCAGGATATCACACTGGGATCCGCAGAATTGGTCATGGCTATCGTGGGGGGGGCTATTATGCCTATGTTGCAAGCGATGGTTATTGATCTAGGAACCGTTGGTAATTTACCAGCTGTTAATGTATCGTTTGCTCTTCCTTTAATGTGTTTCGTTGTGATCGCTATTTATGGGAAATATTCCTATAGAATATTGGCAAAAAGATAGTTCAGAGATATAAAAGTATTCGTTTTAAAAACAGATACTCAAATAGATAATAATAAAAAGAGTTTATAAAATTTAAATATTAGGTTATGAATAACATAACAATTTTACCTAAAGGAGTACAAGAAGAGATCGATAAGGTTTCCGAAATTGCTGGTTACCTATGGCAAAGAGAGTGGGCAGAAAGGAATGCTGGGAACATATCTATCAACTTGACAGACTACTTTAAAGGGGTAGAGCTAGATAATCCAGATCGATATTTTGATTTTGCATTCCCAAAAGAGGCAGCAGGTTTGGTTATTTTTATCTCAGGAACAGGTTGTCACCTTCGTCACCTAATCAATCGTGTAGAAGAGGTGGCATGTATCCTGAAAATTAATGAGGAAGGTACAGGATATTCTATTGTATGGGGTGGAAAGAAAGAGAATTTTGGACCTACATGTGAATTAATATCACATGCTAAAATACATCAAGTTAACACTGTGAATAATCCAACACATAAAGCGATAGTACATACACACCCTATCGAATTGATTGTAATGAGTCATCACCCAATATTTGATGATCAAGAGTTACTGAATCATTCTTTATGGAAGATGTGCCCTGAAATTAAGGTATTTGTACCCAAGGGAGTCCACTGTACCCCATATGCTCTCTCTAGTTCTGAAGATCTGGCAGACAAAACCATTGAAGCACTGCGCAATAACAATGTTTCGTTGTGGGAAAAACATGGTGCAACAGCTACTGGAGAAGATGTAGAGAAAGCATTTGACTACCTTGATGTGGCAAATAAAGGAGCAAAATTATTATTAACAGCATGGTCTGCTGGCTTTGATCCAGCTGGACTAAGCAAAGAACAACTGAAGGAACTTGAGCAGTTTACATAAAAACTAAAACAAACTGAGTAGTCTGAACATATGGTTCAGACTGCTCAATTATATGGCGATAGAGCTTATGACATCTGCCCAAATAGGCAACTATAAACACAAACAAACCGAATAGACTCAAGCAGTTTATTCAAAAAACTAAAACAACAGGAGTAGTCTGAATATATGGTTCAGGCTACTCAATTATATGGCGATAGAGCTTATGACATCTGCCCAAATAGGCAACTATAAACACAAACAAACCGAATAGACTCAAGCAGTTTATTCAAAAAACTAAAACAACAGGAGTAGTCTGAATATATGGTTCAGGCTACTCAATTATATGGCGATAGAGCTTATGACATCTGCCCAAATAGGCAACTATAAACACAAACAAACCGAATAGACTCAAGCAGTTTATTCAAAAAACTAAAACAACAGGAGTAGTCTGAATATATGGTTCAGGCTACTCAATTATATGGCGATAGAGCTTATGACATCTGCCCAAATAGGCAACTATAAACACAAACAAACCGAATAGACTCAAGCAGTTTATTCAAAAAACTAAAACAACAAGAGTAGTCTGAATATATGATTCAGGCTACTCTATTTTTAGATCTTTGTTATTAAAAGAACAACTTGATTGTTTTACTGTAAATTCAATTGCCATGAGACACCAAACTGGTCTATTACCCATGCAAACTTCGTACTAAATCCATAATTATCTAATGGCATAGGAACCTCACCATTCTCAGATAGTTTGGAATATAGTCTTTCGATCTCCTTCTCATCATCACATTCAATATATTTAGAAACTGCAGGAGAAAAGTCCCAATTATGATGGGCAGGACTATCACTACACATAAAAAGATTTCCATTAAGTTCGAAAGTCGCTTTCATGATTCGCCCCTCCTCAACAGGAGCCTCCTTACCCCAACGATTGATATGAATAATTCGAGAATTATCGAACAATGCAATATAGAAATTCATTGCTTTCTCTGCATTATTATCTTGAAAAGTTAATGACGTAATAAATTGCTTTCTCATACCGCTACTTTTATCTTTTATTGTAGTCCTCAGTCGTTCATTTTCAGCCTTCAGCTTGTCTATTTCTTTATCGTTACTTTTTTTATCCTGATTAGTATAAGCTAAAACAGCCAAACCAATCAGTATTACGAATGGTATTAATCCTTTCATTCTATGATTCATAATGCTTTTGTTCATTCGTGTTATCCAGTAATAGGACCTTAATAAAAGCCATCTCAATTCATCTAACAATACGTGTAAATAGACTCAAACAAGATGACTTTGGATACTATCTCTCTCCTAGCTTTCTTAAGAATGCTGTTATATCTTTGGGTTCAGCTCTATTTCGATAGTCCGCATCTAGGAAGGCATATACAATTTTCCCATTAGTATCAATGATGTAAGTTGCAGCCAACGGAAGTTCGTTCGATGTATCCCCATTATGTTCATTCAAACCGATCTTTTCGTTATAAATCTTGGCCACTTCGTCAGTCAATTTGAATACGACACCATACTCTTTCGCCACTTTATTCCCAACATCACTAAGCACTTGAAAATCTAGATGATGCTTCTCACTTGTTGAGATGGATTCATCAGGTCGTTCGGGGGTCAATGCTAACAAATTGGCACCTAATGCTTTAATATTTGGCAGTTCTTGTTGCAGGTATCTCAAATTAATATTGCAATATGGGCACCAACCTCCTCTATACCAAACCAAAACAACTGGCCCTTTTTTTAGATAGTCTGACAAAGAGGTATTTTTCTTCAGTGCATTCTTCAAAGTAAAATTAGGTGCGATGTCTCCTACATTCTTTGCAGACTCAAGGATACCACTAGCTTTTACTGCATCGATTCCTTCTTTGTATATCTCTTTAGTATTCGAGTCTGCCTTTTTGGTAAAGTTCTCTTTACGCTGCTCCAACTCCTGGCTTTGGGTTGGAACTTCACTCTTAGTCGCCTTTTCAATAGTAGACGATTTCTTCCCACTCTTGCTATTACAAGAGTAGAGAGCACTTAATAAAACTCCTAAAATAATAATTGTAGTCTGTTTCATGACAATATTTTTTGGTTTTGGGTTTATATCTAAAAGATTAATAGTAACATTTTTAAAGAGACAAAGACATTACCTATTGGCAACACCGATATCATGCTTTAAATATATGGGAGATGTAATGTTCGATCTGTTGTTGGGAAAAGACCTTCGAAGCAGTTGCAAATCCATACATCGCAATAAAAAGAAAATCTGCTTTTTGTTCTATCTCATCCTTTGTAAAATCAGTCGCTTCTTCAAGCTTAGAGGCAAATACATTTCGAATATTGGAGGTATACTCTTTGATAATATTTAAGATCTCGCTATCATCTCCATTCGAACATTCATTCGCAAGATTGGTCAAAAGACAACCTTTCTGGATATGATTCTCTTTCGAGAAGTTCAGAAAGTCATAAAAGAACTGTTTTATCGCATTTATGCCTCCACTTGCATTTTGTAACTTGTCTATTATAACATGTAGCTTCGCCACATAACACTTAATACTCTCTAGTAGAAGTCCATATTTACTTCCAAAACTAGAGTATATAGAGAATTTGTTTATCCCCATTGCAACCTCTAACTCCTGCATCGATGCGGACTCATATCCATGTATCCAGAAATAATTCATTGCTTTTTCTAGAACCTCATGCTCATTATAAGTTTTGACCCTTGGCATATTCATTTCAGTTTTCATATAACTAAACAATCGGTTAGTTATGACTAGTTAATCAATGTTTAAAAAGTTTTTTAAACGTTTAACCCCCACTCTCTTAAACAACTAAAGACAATAAATGAAAGCCATAACGGAAACAGGTAAAGATCCTTCTATTTTAAATCAGGTTTGTAGTTATTGGCCACATCTCTAGCCTATATAGATGCTCAATATTATTACATACATGCCTGAAATACGACAAGAAAAAATTAACAGATAGTCCCAATACATTAAGGGGATCAGACTAAATTGTTATAATAGAGAAAAAGAGAAGGTCATCTTGAGAGAATACACATCTTCTTAGTTATCTCAGTCGGATAGATTAAATCTTTCTATTCGTATAATTCAATCTACTTGAATGAATAAAGGTGTGAACAAGATAGGGGACTTTGGCTTTATGTACTGACCCTGCCACATAATATATGAACGGTTCAAGAGTAGTTTGATAGGGGATTGAAAGCACCTTTGTTCATGGTTTGTTCATGGTTTGTTCATGGTTTGTTCATGGTTTGTTCATCGATTCTCCATCGATTCGGTGGATGAAGCATGAATAAAGATTGGGTAAAAGATGGAGAATCTAGCCTTCAATCCCCTACTTGACCATTATTTATAAACAAAAAAGGACACTGTGGCACTGTCCATGGCACTGTCCAGAAAAGTGTGTAAGTGGTCTTAATGTATATTTCAAATTAAATGTCCCTTCCCTCCAAATATGGTCGAGAATCGAACCAGACAAAATCATAACATCGTTGACAAAAGCAAAGACAAAGACAGAGGCTAAGTTCTCATAAAAGCAAATCGCTTTGTTTTGGAAACGATATTAAATCATGATATTTATTTTTAACTTTAGAATTCATATGTTACTTAGAAAACAGAAAGGCTCCTTTGTAAAACAGAGAATCCAAAGTCTTTTTGCAACAGCAATCCCATAAATACGATAACCTGAAAGATTGTTTTTTCAAAGTAAAAACAACATGATAAATTCATAAATTATGAGACGACCTATACTTCTACTGTTTGCTTTTTTTATCAGCATATTCTGTATCCATACAAGAGTGATAGGACAGACAAAATTTATTAGATATGAAGATTTTGAGCAAGAATATCATAAAAATTCGAATCTAAAAGAGCTAGATAAAAGGTATGATCTACTCGATATTTTGCTACTAGACCATAGTTTGAAGGCACCAATTTATAAATATGCACCCCATCTTAAGGATTATGATGAGTTCTTTTCCTCCTTGAAGTCTGCCAATGATGCACCCGTTGGGTTCTTTTGCGCAATAGATACTATAGAGAAACTCTTCGACTCTAAGGTCTATATAGATAAGATATTAAGCTGTGTGTATCCAGACGATCCCCAATATCGCCCTAACTACAAGCTTCAATATCCTATTTATATTAAGGGTAACACTGCTGTGATCGAATTCTACACAGAAGACTCTTTAGACAAGTACTATTTAAATTTAAATAAAGGGGTACTACAAATTAGGTGGGTCTACAGCATCAACGATTAAAAAGGATCAGGTGATAATTTAGGAGAATTGATCGGAATATAGGTTACTGCATTTCGACAAGCTCAATGACCACATTTCGACAGAAAGGTTGCTGGGCCCTTCTACAAGTGGTTCCTGAGTTTATCGAAGGACTCAGGGACCCACTTTTCGAAGCAAATAATGCCTTTACCATTATAAACCATGGTTGCTCATCTTGTGCTCCTTCCAGGAAAATTGTTCCCCATCAGAGTGCTATCATTGAGTAGGTTTACGAATTGCTCAGCAAAGTAAAATGGGATAAAATCCTGTTTATGGAATCGGTTGGCAGAGAACTCACGAACCAATATTTTTATTATTTTTGGGTTTGACACCCATGGTCGTTTGAAATAGGTTCAAGCTCTACAGATAATAAAACAAGACATTCAATATATGTATAACTTCCACTCCATAAAAGAGCTACTCAACACATTAACCTCAGGGAAAGAGTTATTGGGTGAGATGTTTGGGAAACGAAAATCGTTTGATTATCGATATAACCAAGCAATTGAGCTGGATAACTATGATGAGAATAGGGTCAATGCGCTTATCGACAAAGGCATCATTCAAAGGAATGGTAGATACCTTGAGATTGAAGAGCAACTACTCTCCTTCTTTGAACAGATATTAGATGTAAATGAGGAGATCAATATCTCTCTTATTCATGAACAAATTACTTCTTTAAGAGAGAATATTGATTACTATTTATCAGAAGATACGGAATATCAGAAAGGAAGATACCTGAAAATAGTTAAAACAACCCTTCGTAAAATTGGCCTAATATGCTCCCGAAATATTGACGATCTATATCGTAATATTGACAGTACATTTAAGACCGAGCCGAACTATAAAATCAAGATAAAAAAGCTCGAGAACTACGGCAAACGAAGGGACGATATCAAACAGCTTATTCAGCAAACAGAGACTTTTGTAACAGAAGATGAACTAACCTTTTTTGCGACAGCAAAGGATCAAGAGTTGATTGAAATCAAAGGAAAGCTTCTTACTGACTTGAATGTCTCTATGCACATCTTGATAGAGATCGAGAAACAGATCATCGACTTTATAAATCAAGTAAGAGAACAAAATAAGAAGATTGAGAAGATACGTCAAATCAAATATCTGAAAGATCAATATGAACTTGAAAACAAAAGTGATATTCTTGGTGTATTAAATAAAGAAAATGCTATCCTCTTTGAAAAGAGAACGAATACTTCGGTCAAATTATCCCTAGATATACTACAGGAGGACAGTATATATCAAATCATAAAAACGCTGAGTCAGAAAGATCAAAGCAAAACCAAAAAGAAGATCTCTTTAGCGGGTGCGATAGACCCCTCTTTCTTTAATGAGACAGAAGAGAGTGATCTGTTTATTGATTTAGAGAAGATGAAGACAAGCTTTACTGCTTCTGGCTATCACTTGTTGGAATTTGTCTTGCAATACAACTATCCAAAACAGGTTCATTTTGAAGATATTGTAACCTATTATTGTCAACTAATTTCTCTATATGAGAACGATTTTAAGTTTACAGATAGGTATATAACCCATAAAGGGGTGGAGTTTTCAGTTGTGTATCCTATATAGGAAGGTGTTCATATCAAATTTAAATCGATGGGAATAAATAATTATAAGAATGATGTATTCGAGTTATTGAGCAAAGGGAATTTTATATGTTCTAATAGCTCCGAACCACAAAGACAGAGACTATACAACTATATAGAGGATCATTTCGACGCATTAGCAAGCTATTTTAAAGAGATAAATTACATTCTAACACAAGGTGTAGAATACTTCTATTTCACACGACATGAACAGAAAGCGGATATAACAAGAAAGCTAGAACAAGCATTTCGATGGATTGACATTCTCGATCTCTTTAAAACATATGATCCCTCTTTTGGTTCTGGTTATCGCTTTACCCCTTCCGAAATAACCGTAGAGCTTAAGAGAAATGCCACGCTTAGGAATAAGTTATCATCCTTAAAGAAATATACCAAGTCAGAAAAGGAACTTGAAAAAATAGGGGATCTGATTAAAAGTCTCGAGAAAGAGGGATTTGTAGAGTTAGAGGATGCAACAACAGACGCTTATAAAGTCCTCTCTTCATTTAGTTATTTAGAAAACTTAGTCCTAAGTATTAACCTTTCAGAAGAAGTTCAAAATGAGATACCTAAATAAAATTATTTTCATTAATAGTGCAACAATCCCATATGCTGAAGTTCCTTTGGATGGTAATATACACTTTATTGGTACCCAAGGAGTCGGGAAAAGCACGGTACTACGTGCGATTCTTTTCTTTTATAATGCAGATTCACGAAAGTTGGGGATTCCTAAAGGACCTACCTCTAAAAGTTTCGTAGATTGGTATCTCAAACATACAAACTCCTATATTATTTATGAAGTGATAAAAGAGACAGGAGCTTTTTGTGTATTAGCCTTTAAGTCACAGAATAGAGTTTGTTATCGCTTTATAGACACCCCATATAAATCGGAATATTTTATTAAAGAGACGCATGAAGCATTTGCTACGTGGGATGCGATCCGAGAAAGATTGGATGCAGACAGGGTGAATGTCTCTCCTATAATCAGTAGCTTCGACGACTACAGAGATATCCTATTCGGCAACTATGCAGGAAAGAGAGAGTATAAAAGATATGCACTACTGGAAGCAAAGCAGTATAAAAACATATACCGTACAATCCAAAATGTCTTTCTAAATACCAAGCTAGATGCAGATGAAATAAAACAGACAATCATCTCTTCCATGGAAGAGGAGAACACCAAGATAGATCTAGAACAATATGACCATCACCTAAAAGATTTCGAGAAACAACTTAATGATATCAAGAGTTTTCGATATCCTTCGGTGCAACGACAAGCCAATAGTGCCATCACAAACCTTTCGGCTTTACGTCATCTTCAGATGGAACAAAACAATCTTGCAGGACAGCTTAAATACCGACTTGATTTTATAGAGCAAGAGAGACCTCTGTGCGTTAAAAGAGAGATAGAGAAACAAGAGATATTAAACCAAGAGAAGCACGAATTAAACCACCTAGAAGGACTATTCCATAAACGAGAGAACAAGATCAAAGAGGAGGTCATTGGCTTAAACAATAGGATGAAAGACTCTAAACGACAGAAGAGTTATTATGCAAGTAAAAACATTGAGGAGTTAATAAGTCGAGTGGCAAAGAATGAAGAACTCAAACTAGCGCTAGATTCGCTAAAGAAAGAGCGTACGATATTAACCAATCAACATAGTGACATTCAAAACAAATTTGATGCACTCATCTCGGAACAGCAAAATCAGTTTCATCTTTTTAGGAATCAAAAAGAGGAACAAAAGATTGAAATAGATAAACAGGAAATCGCGTTTGTCTCCAATCTCCACAAAGAGTATGGTGATTTGTTACAAAAGATAGAAGAGGATCTCCATATAGAGATTGAGACAAAAGAGGCATCTCTATTGATCAAATCAGAGGCAGTACACAACCTCAACAACCAGAAGACAAAATTAGAGTATACAAAATTATACGATGAGGAGATCATACGCAAACAAAAGGAGATCAGCGAAGCACAATTATCAAGAAGTACAGAAATAAACAATTGTGGTAATTTCAAGCAACAGATTGAAACACTACAAACGAAGTGGGATTATGCAATACAGAAGGCCGAAAACGATTATTGGATGGACATGAATAGTCTGAAAAAAGAATTAAATCAGACGATTCAAGTCAAACAAGATATAGAAGACAAAATAGCCAAAAGTAGTGATTCACTCTATGGCTGGTTAAATCAAAATAGACCAAACTGGGAGAGTACAATTGGTAAGGTGATAGATGAAAAGCTACTTTTTCAAGATGGACTATCTCCTAAGCTGTCGGATAATAGCACCTCTTTATATGGCGTAAATATCCACCTTGAGGATTTAGAAATAAAGATTAAGACGATAGAGGACTACCGTTTCGAGATAGAGAATTATACTTCTACAATCGAAGCATATCGTCAAAAGATTCAAGTGACATCCGAGTCAATAGAGAAACAGAGAGTAAAGATTCAACGTCGATATCAGCCCAAGATAAAAGAGCTTAAAGAGAAGATACGTCAGTCTGAATTTCATGCAGAACAATTAAACAAGCAGATAGAGAAAGAGAAGCAAAACCTTAATTCTCTAATACAGAAGGCTCAGACTGATAAAATTGAGGCCATCAGTATTCTGCAAAAAGAGATAAATAGTGCTATTTCGGTTAAAGAGATGGCATTCAAAGAACTTAAAGAATGTAAAGAGAAATTACGCAAAGCCAAAGAGAATAAACAAAAAGAGAAAACACGTAGGATCAATAAACTTTGTGCCGAAAATCAAATTACCAAAGAGAACTTGCAACATCAAATTAATGAAAAGAAAGGAACTGTAGATGCACTGATTGCCAACTTAAAGACACAGCAAATTTCTGAACTTCATAGCAAAGGAGCAGATACGAATCGTATTATTGAGATTGACAAACAGATTACAACGGTGGACAATGAACTTCTTTTTATTGAGAAGAATAGGTCTATCGTGAGTGAATATGAAAAAGATAAAAGAGAACTGTTTGACAAAGTGAAGGAGTTTTCCAATAAAATAGACACCTTAAATAGTAAGCTACAACAACAGCAGTCTGATTTTAATAATCAAAAGGAACTCTTCTTACAAAAGATCGATTCACTGAAACAGGAGATCCATATAATAGAGAAGCATATTGAGGTCTTGGATGCCGATGTAGAGAAATACAACAGGCAATCTGTCTCGGAAGCACTCTCCTATTTCGAGAGAGTTAAAGAGAACATTGCTACGATAGAAACAGAAGAGACTGCAATCAATATTATTGATAAGATCTTAAATAATGATGTCACTCTAACGAAAAAGAATCAAGAGTTAAGAGAGAATATCGATAAGTTTCTATCTCATTTCTCCAAAGGAAATTTATTTAACTTCCCTACTAGACTCATCGAAAACAGAGAATATATAGATCAAGCAGAGGAGTTAAACAATTTTATCGAAGACAATCTAATTGAGCATTATGAGAAACTGATCAACGAACGTTTTGCAGATATTATCAAACTTGTAGGAAAAGAGACCACCTCACTTATTTCGAAAACAGGAGAGATTAAAAGGATCATCAATAAGATCAATGCAGACTTCAGGCAAAAGAATTTTGTTACCGCCATTAATAATATTGAACTAGGGATTACAGATAGCAAGAATAGTGCAGTTATTCTTTTGAAGAAAATAAAAGCGTTTAACGACGAAAATGCCCATATCTTAGGGGAGGCCAATCTGTTCTCTGGAAACAAACAAGACAAGAGCAATGAAAGAGCGGTAGATCTTTTAAAACAACTAGTTAAAGAGATCAACCAAAGTAAAAATACGGAGATAAAACTAACAGATTCTTTTGAATTGACATTCAGGATAGAGGAGAATGGCAACGACACGGGATGGGTCGAAAAACTTAGTAATGTTGGATCAGAAGGGACAGATGTTCTGGTGAAAGCCATGATCAACATTATGCTTCTCAATGTGTTTAAAGAGGGAGCTTCTCGAAGATTTAAAGACTTCAAACTACACTGTATGATGGATGAGATTGGAAAACTTCATCCTACCAATGTGAAAGGAATACTTCATTTTGCAAATGATCGAAACATCTTACTTATCAATGGTTCGCCAACAGAGAACACTCCACTAAACTATCGTCATATCTTTAAAATCAGTAAAGACAGTAAAAAACAATCGACCATTAAACGTATTGTTTCTAATCCTATTTAAAAAGGAAGAGATGAAGAAGATAACCATCCAGACGGCAAAAAAGATACAACGTTTAATCCTAGGGGAATCGATTCCTTTAGGACAACTAAAAAATGCCATCATCAATCAAATGATTGATGATGGCGTGCTGAATATAAAACTTCAAGGTCGCAGTAAAAAGACCGTCTTTGTCCTCACCCCTGAAGCTGTAACAAACTATCTGCACAACGAGATGGGGATTCACGATCTAGGGGTATATATCCGCAATTTAGAGAGTGGCACCACAAGGGCTGAGAATATCATAGCCTCCTCCGATTCGAAATCTTCTGTGGTGCGTACGTTTAAAGGTTTTTTGGTCAACTGCGTGGCTCCCATAGAGGCTGAGATGCACAATAAGGCATTGGTGATAGCCCCCCAAGAAGGAACCTATACTTATATCCACGACTATGAAAGCTTTCATATCCCTTCGGAGACCGTAGTGGTTGGTATCGAGAATCCAGAGAACTTTCGATATATCCAACAACAGATAAGTCTTTTTGACCATAAATCCATCTTATTTGTTAGTCGCTATCCCCAATCCAAAGATTTAATTCGATGGCTACAACAGGGTGACAATTCCTATATCCACTTTGGAGATTTTGATTTTGAGGGGATACGTATTTTTAGAGATGAGTATTTTAAATATCTTGGAGACAGAGCGTCTTTCTTTATACCCCAAAATATAGAGGATCTAATTCAACGATATGGAAACAAAACACTATATGATAAACAGTTTAGATCCACTTCCTCTTTGAACCTAAATGAAGAGGTCGCACAATTAATTGATCTATTTCATCAATATAAGAGATGTTTAGAACAGGAGATATTTATAAGCTTGTCGAAGGAGTAATGTATGTAATAAAGAAGAATCCTAAAAGCGACTCTTTTAGGATTCTTTCTAATAATTCCTAGCCAAGGGAATCATGTAAATACGGTGTTATTCATCTTCTATTGGCTATAGGATGGATTGTTTGGAACCAGCCCTATACTTCCTAGAAAATCAATGGCTGCTGCTTTTGCATTATAATCTCGCCCATTGATTTCATGGGATGCTTTGATCGTTTCGACAAAAGGGGTTTTATCCTCCACATACATTAAATAGTGAATAGACAATAGCGCAAGATCATTATTAGAATCCATACAGTAACTTTTAAGTAATAACTCAGCCTTTCTATTCTTCCACTGATTGTATGCAATAGCAGCTGCAGTGATTGCTACAGGTGCATATGGATCTTCTATTGCTTTCAGAATATCAGCTCTGCAAGAATTCAAGTCAGACTTCGATTGAGATCTTAGTCCTACCGATGCCCAGTAACGAACAACCTTATTAGGATCAGAAAGATTCTTTGCCTGTTTTTGAGCAATCTTAGCCCCTCTCTCTCCTGACATCCAAGCACCCTTGCCTATCTCTTTGATAGCATACTCTTTTTCCATTCGATAAGCATAGGGAGGAATGTTTTTCGCCACCATGTTCAGTTCATATTCTGGCAACAACAGAACATCACGAGATTGCAACATCTCTTTTTTCAACTGCTTTCTCATCCGCTTCACCATCTTTTGGTGTTCAGGGTCATCAATCAGGTTAACCAACTCCCATCTATCCTCTTCGATATTATATAACGACTCTGAGGGCCTCGGTTCAAACAACCTTTTTTGCACCTCATTCAGTTGTCCTTGTTTGTAGTCCGTTCGCATCTGTTGTTTTATGTCGCCAATCTCCATATAGCGAATATATCTCGCCTCGGGCATAAAAGGCATAAAATTCTTAGTGTAGACATATTTTCCATTGGTTACCGTACGAACCATATCTATCCCATTATCGGATCTATCCGAAGAGAGTATCAAGTGGTCTGTATTTGGAGATCGCTGGTTGCCCATCAAGATTCGCCCTTTCAGGTAATCAGGACATTCTCCTCCTGCAAGACTGATGAGTGTTGGGGCTAAATCCTCAAAACTAATCAGTTCATCCGAGACCACACCTCCTGTTCCCCAAGGAGATAGATGTTCATATTTTTCAGGAAACCATACTACAAATGGGACACGATATCCTAAGTTGATGCCATTGGTTTTCCCCCTAGGAATACCTTCCCCATGATCTGCATAGAAGAATATGATGGTATTCTCTTTCAAACCATCTTTCTCTAGACGTTGAAGCAGCTTGTTTATCTTACTATCGGTTAATTTAATGGAGTTGTAAACACGTGCAAACTGTTTGCGCATTGCTGGGGAATCCTTATAGAAGGGAGGCATATCAAACTCATTTTCACCAATAGGGTTCTTTACATTCTTCAAAACATGGTCTTCATACCACTCATATGTATTGGTCATCGTCCTGGATTGGTGTGAATCCATAAAATTGTAAACTGCAAAAAAGGGTTGCCCCTTCGCTCTTTTCCACCATCCTGCATTGGGAGAGCTCTCATCCCAACATGCTGCAATAAACGCTCTCTCATTCTTTACATTGTAATCCGTTTTGCTATTATTGCTCGTGTAGTACCCTTGTTTTTGAAGATAGTAGGGAAACCCTTTGATATAATCAGGAATAGGAATAGCACTTCGATGGTTTCCTGTTCCCGTTTCATACGTCTTAACTCCTGTTATAATAGCAGTACGACTAGGAGAACATACTGTTCCTGTAGAAAAAGCATTATTAAATAGCACACCCTCTGAAGCAAGTTTATCAATAGCAGGGGTTTGTGCATCCTTATTTCCATAGCAACCTATAAACTGGGGAGAGGTATCTTCAATGGTGATCCATAGAATATTTGGCTTCTCTTGCGCAATAAGTTGGAATGACCATATCCAAATGATGGTCAACATAAATAGTCTCATACAGTTTGTCGTTTTATAGAATTAATGTGTTGCCAACAAAATAAGAATAATACAAGAATCTTCAGAATAATAAAATATAATTTCAAATTACTGCGATACAATAGTTTCACGAGTTTTGATAAATTCGAAGAATTGTACATATATTAGGACAAATAATGAATAGACTAGACCGATTAACAAGCATTCTTATTCAACTTCAATCCAAGAGGATCTCTACTGCTGGGGAGATAGCCAAACGGTTCGAAGTATCCACTAGAACAATCTACAGAGATATTCATTAATGTGTTGCCAACAAAATAAGAATAATACAAGAATCTTCAGAATAATAAAATATAATTTCAAATTACTGCGATACAATAGTTTCACGAGTTTTGATAAATTCGAAGAATTGTACATATATTAGGACAAATAATGAATAGACTAGACCGATTAACAAGCATTCTTATTCAACTTCAATCCAAGAGGATCTCTACTGCTGGGGAGATAGCCAAACGGTTCGAAGTATCCACTAGAACAATCTACAGAGATATTCAAACATTGAGACTGGCAGGGATTCCTATAGGAGAAGAAGAGGGAAAAGGTTACTTTATTGTGGATGGATATCGGTTGCCTCCTGTGATGTTGACCATAGAAGAGGCAAGAGCACTGATTACTACAAGTAAAATTCTACAATACCACGCAGAAGATTCACTAAAGAGAAATTATGAGTCTGCCCTATTAAAGATCAAGTCAATCCTGTCGCTTCACGACAAAGATAAATTGGAGTTGTTAGACTCACGAATCGGTTATCACAAACCTTGGGCTCCAACCAGTTTGTATTTAGATGAAATACAACATGCCATCACCGAAAGCATGAAAGTGAAGATCAGATACCAAGCACGTGATCCCCAACAGATCACAGAACGAACAATACGACCTTATGCCGTATACTTTAGTGGTGCGGTTTGGTCCACGATCACCTATTGCGAATTAAGGGGTGAATTAAGAGAGTTTCGTTTGGACAGAATTCTGGAGTTTGAACTACTCGAATCTCACTTCTTACTAGATAAAACATTTAAAATGGAACGCTATCTAGAAGAGCGTACCAAAAAATTATATAGACCCCTGACAGAGGGCTGTCAGTAGGACCCTCTATTTTTGTACCATAAACCATCGGAACATACCTCTTCTATATTGTTACACTTTATAAGAGGAGGGTTCCATAACAAAATATGATAAGATATGCGTGCAAAAAAAATTACCCTACAGAACAACCAAGTAGAGATCCAATACATAGAGAAAGGGCAAGGAGAAATCTCCTTACTATTTATTCATGGTTGGTGTATTGATAAATCCTATTGGAGTCATCAAATAGATTATTTCTCCAAACAGTATCATGTGTATGCATTAGATCTTCCCGGTTTTGGTGGATCAAAAGCGGAGAGAGAGGAGTGGTCCATAGAGGCATATTCTGAAGATATAAAGGCATTTATCCATGAGCTAAAGATGAAAAACATTGTAGTCATCGGACACTCTATGGCTGGAGAAATCATGCTTCAAACAGCACTATCCAATAATCCCAACATCATTGGTATCGTTGGTATCGACAACTTCAAACTAATAGATGTCGTATTTCCTAAAGAACAACTAGAGCAGTTTGATGAATTCTTTGAGATGCTAAAAAAAGATTTCAAAAACACGGCACCACAATATGCCGATATGGCGCTGTTCTCTCCTACCACCACCCAAGAGGTTAAAGATCGTGTAAAAAGAGATTTCTCCGAGAGCGATTCACATGTAGGATATGAAACCTGCATGAAACAGATGGAGTTCCTAATGCATGACGCTCCTAAGTTAGAAAAGCTAAACTACAAACTGCATCTGATCCATAGTGATGCGACTCCTACGAATATAGAGGGACTTAATGATCACTGTAAAGAGAATTTTAATATTGAGGTCATTCCCGCTACAGGCCACTATCCTATGATAGAAAAACCCGAAGCATTTAATATGATACTAGAAAAGATATTACTAGAGATCACAACGAACAAATAGAGATAGACATTAAGACGTGGATTCAAGCGACAAATGCAATCCTATCATGGAGGTGCGTTAAAGTGGATTTAAAAAGAAAAGGAGCACAAACAGATCCCCTATTTTAGTCTTTTGCCAACGAATCGCAAAGAACTAAATCGTTTCCAATTATGACACCTCTTTAGACTAAGTTCTGTGGTTGTATTTACAGACAAGACACTCCTCTCACCAAGGCTTCATATCGAGGATGAAGTCTTTGAGAGAGGAGTGTTTCTGCTTGTAGAACTTTATGGCTCTTTTCTTTATAAAAGAGAATAAATCCAATCATCGAGTAATCTAAAAACTTATAGTTTGGATCATAGTCATCCATGATACTCTTGGCAATACGATGAAGGTCTATACTAAAACAATTACTGTATTGATATATAACCCAATAGATTATTTCGACAATATTTAACCACACTAGTATTCCAGTCTCCTCAATAAATTGCCTTCGAAGTCTTTTCTCATCACTATAGAGTTCACCAAACTTGAACAAAGAGGCGTCAAAAAAGGTATACTACTATATCAAAACAAATGAATCACAAAGCATGTTCTTTTAGAAGTTCATAATGCTTTTATTCGATTCTATCATCAGATATTCGACCTGAACATTTTTTCTTAAACACGAAAAGCAAAACAGCTTAGATTTGTAGGAATCATTAAACAAGAATCAAATATGAAGCATATATTTTTTGTAGCAATTCTTAGTGTTATCAGCATCGCTGCTTCGGCTCAATCAAAGTTGATCGGATCATGGCATACTGGTGACCAAAATACGGTGATAAAAATTGAAGCCCAGGATGGAGATTATATAGGCAAAATGATCTCTTCAGACAATCCCAAAGCAAGGGTTGGGGAGATTATATTAAAAAATATTAAAGTCAAAAAAGAGGCATGGACTGCGAAGCTATATGCTCCAAAACGTGATGCATGGTATGATGTAGATTTACATAAAAAGGATAACAAACTAGAGATTAGGATCTCGGTTGGGTTCTTTAGTAAAACCTTAAATTGGACTAAAATAGACACAGAATAGGTCTAACCATATAGATTCGTACAGAGGTATAATACATGAGTCATGTCCCAAAAAAAGAACTAGTTACAATAGGTATGGCCATTTTAGACTTTGTAGAAGGAGCCAATATCCCTTTCATTACGTTGTCAATTTGAGAATAAACAAAAGTGTCATTTTAAATAAATAATCATGTTAGAGAAAATATTTCCAAAGACTGTAGACAATACTTACAAGGGGAAAAAGATCGCTTTATACTTTTTTTTCCTGATTACACTAATTACCGTCACTCGTAGCCTGATTCATATGTTTGCTTCCGATGGTGGGGCCCAAAGTATCGCCACCATTCCTATTGACAGCTACTCCACTCAAGCTACCCAAACCGTTATTTTGATCTTCTCTCTATGGGGATTATCACAACTTATTATGGGAATCTTCTATGGGGTTGTCTCGATAAGATATAGAAGTTTGGTTCCATTGATGTATATATTCCTCTTCATCGAATATTTGATGCGACTTATCTTAGGTATGATGAAACCGATTATCACAACCGGTACAGCACCTGGTGGAGTAGCAAACTATGTGATGATCGTCTTTTCATTGATTATGTTTATTTTATCCATTTACACCCCAAAATCGCCAAACAATGAATAGCAAATTAATAGTATCCATCGTAGTACTCCTAATACTTATCCTATGCTTTATGCCAAACATTCTACAAGCATTGGGTCTACACCCCAAATACAAGGGGAAGAAATACGACTTAGAGGGGAAAAGAGCACTCATCATCACCACGAGTCATGGGATATTAAACGCACCAGGCGAAACTACAGGAAAGCCTACAGGAGTATATGCCTCAGAGATGACCGTTCCTTATTATGAATTTACCGATGCAAAGATGGCTGTCGATATCGCAAGCATTCAAGGTGGGGAGATACCTATCGAAAAACAATCGCTTAATTGGTTTATCCGAACCAAAGCAGACAAACGCTTTCTGAAAGATTCTCTTTTCCAAAATAAGGTAAAACATTCCATGAAAATAGACCACATCGATTTTACACAGTACGATGTGATCTTCTTCGCTGGAGGTTGGGGAGCAGCCTACGATCTAGGATACTCCACAATATTGGGAGAGAAGATAAGTGATGCATATAAGGATAGCCCTGCAATTTTCGGTAGTGTATGTCACGGAGCCTTAGGATTTATTCAAGCAAAAGATAGCGTAGGCAACGCACTTATCGAAGGTCGAATTATGACAGGAGTGACAAATAAACAGATCAAAGAGTTGAAAGTGACCTTCACCCCTATGCATCCAGAAGAGGAGCTAATAATGGCTGGGGCCGACTATAAAAGCAATACGGCTTTTATGGATCTCTTTGCCAACCTTACTGTGATCGATTCAGAAAAACGCTTTGTAACAGGACAAAATCAAAATGCTGGACACGAAGTGGCACAAAAGATAATGGGATTATTACAATCATCTCATTAAAAGACAAAAATATACCCCCCTACATAGTTTATAATTATTGTTTATTATCGTTGTTATAGGAGTCCTTTTTTGGACTCTTATAATAACAACCAATCTACCTCCCCTAAAAAGGTTTGCCTCTTTCGTTAGCTTATGCTTGGCAGATATCTTTTCCAATTATTTAAGACAGAAGTCCAAATGACATCCCCCATGATCACAATTTCATACCTTAATGTTATTGTATCATAAAAGATCTACTGAACATTTCTATTTCATGGATAGTTTTTCTTAAAATAGCTACATAGAATGGGAGAATCTACTTTTTCACACGACAAGAAGAACCTCCTTTTACAATAACTTGGACTCACAAATAAGACGCAATAAGAAAAATATGGATAAAAAGAAAGATTGGTATCATGCAGTGAAGAGAGTCGTTTTGGTTTCGGTATATGCCATTTTTGTAATGCAATTGGTTCAATTCACCATGCCAGATGATATTGAATTCAATCCACCTTTTCCCAAAGCTATTTTCGGCTTATTATACCTACTATTCTTTAACTTAAGCACCGAAGGCAATCTTTTTTTGGATCGATACTTAAATAGAAAGCTCCCTTGGTTTGATAACCCTCGAAAAAGGTTGATCATTCAATTGTTAACAATACTTGGGTGGTCGTTTTTATCTATTGTCATTCCATTTACGATCTGGTACTATATCAATGGAAAATATTTAGCATATCCCCCTGCTACTGTCATCATTTTTATAGGGGCATTCGTACTACTTCTTGGATGTATCAGCATCTCTATGGCTATGAATTTCTTCAAACAGTGGCAAATCTCCCTATTGGATGCAGCACACTACAAAGAGGAAAGACTAAAGGCTGAATATAAGATCTTACAAAATCAAGTCAACCCACACTTTCTTTTTAACTGCCTGAATGTATTAATCTCCGAAATAAAACACGATCCCGAAACAGCGATCTCATTTACGAGAAAAATGTCTAAAGTATATCGCTACGTACTTCAAAGTAAGAACTACGATCTCATCTCGCTTAGAAAAGAGTTAGAATTTATCGACTCTTTTATTTTCCTTCATAAAGTGAGAATTGGTGATGCTTTGGACTACTCATGTAAGGTGCCAGAAAACTTTCTAGACAAAGAGGTTCCTCCTCTAACCCTGCAGATACTTCTTGAGAATGCCATCAAACACAATATTGCAAATATCGATCAAGTTTTACATATTGCTATTGAGACACAAGGAACCAATCAGTTAATCGTACGAAATAGCTTACAACTCAAAGAAAATATAGATTCAACACACACAGGGCTATCCAATCTGATCAAACGCTTCGAACTTCTAAACCAAGGAACACTAAAGATCGAACAAACAGAGACAGAATTCATCATCTTCATTCCACTAATAGAGGCATAATATGGCTATAAAAACACTGATAATAGAAGACGAAATACCAGCTCAACGACTGCTCAAAGAGACACTTCAAGAGATAGAGATTGAGACAGAAGTGGTAGGATGCCTTAGCAGTAACCAAGCTGCCATAAAGTGGCTACGTAATAATAAACATCCCGAAGTGATCCTATTAGACATTCAACTATCCGATGGGAAGAGCTTCGAGATTTTTAAACATATCCAAGTAGAGAGCATGATCCTCTTTACCACCGCCTACGATGAATATACCCTACAAGCATTCAAAGTAAATAGCTTAGACTACCTACTAAAACCGATAGAAAAAGAGGAGCTACAAGCAGCACTCGAGAAGTATCTTCAGTATAACAAACAGTTTATTCAACAGAAAAATGCTTCCATTGACTATAATGAGATGGCATCTATAATACAGAATAAACATAACGATTACAGAAAACGATTTCTTATTCAGTCTAACGAATCTTTCTTCTTTCTACCTATGGAACAAATTGCCCTATTCTACAGCAGCCATGGGGTAACCTTTGCTGTCACCTTCGAAAAGAGAGAGTACCCCATAAACCACTCATTAGAGAGTTTAAAAGACCAACTAGATCCTAGTTGTTATTTTAAAATAAACAGGCAAGTCGTTGTCAATATCGAAGCCATCAAAAGAGTACATTACTATTTTAATGGAAAACTCAAACTAGAAACAGAACCGACACACCATATGGATATCGTTGTTGGCAAGGATAAGGCAGCCATATTCAAACGATGGCTTGATAGATAAGACCTAGGGGGCTATTAAACGTGAGATATATTAGGATTCATAGCATTTGATGTTAATTATACATTTTTTTCTAATCAATTTAATATATTTGATATATGTCTTTTATAAAAGACAGACACAAAACCTTACAAACGAATCGTTCCTATGTACGAATTTAAAGTAACGAAAGCCCATATTAATTCTCGTTGGATTTTTACAACATTGGCGCTTGGTATTTTCACAATTCTTGGATTGTTACCACTATTCTTAGTTGACTACCTCCCGAAAAAAGTTGTATTATTACTGCAAGTATCTGACATTCACAATATAATATATGTGTAAAAACGAGGAAAGCTAGATTAAAAATGTTATTTTAAGTGTGAAAACATAATCATTTAAAACCTAGCTCATGAACAAGATACTTACAAAACAAATACAGAACAAGTTAAGTCTATATTTTTGTAAATTAAATAGTCATTTAACCAAACCAGAATTACGTTGTACACGTGAGATAACAACAGGTATTCTTAAGACAGGGTCTGTTATTATCAATCAAATAGCAACAGCTATAGGGGATTCTATAGACAAACAACAAACGACCAAAAGGCTTCGGAATCATTACAATAAAAAAGGTTTCTTTTTAAAACTTCTTAGAGGCCATATGGATTGTGTGTCAGATACAATTCATGAAGGAGACTACATTCTATTTGATGGATCAGATATTCAAAAGAAATATGCTAAGACCATGGAAGGTCTGGATTTTGTAAAAGATGGAGATGAGAAAAATAAGGTTGGATTAGGTTATTGGCTTATGAATGTTGTACATATTGATAAGGCCAATAAGATGACACCTTTGTATAATAAGCTGTACAGTTTCGATCATGGAGCCAAGAGTGAAAATAATGAAGCAATCGAAGCATTAAAAGAAGTAGATAATGCTATTTATAAGAATGTAACTTGTGTGTTTGATCGAGGATTTGATCGTCAGATTATTAAGGATTATGTTGTTAGTCAACAAAATAACTTCATAATCAGATTGAAAAAGAATACCAAATTAATATACAAAGGCAAAGAAACTACTGTATCTACAATTGGGAAAAAGATTCCATTCTTCATGGAATTAACTGCCAATAAAAGAGGCAAAAACAAAAGTAAAAAGATAAACTTTGAGTGTGGTGCTGTTAAGGTTAAATATAGAATAAAGCAGAGGGAATTTGAGCTATGGCTTGTTGCTACAAAACGCAAATCAGGAGGGAAATGTTGGTTATTAACCAATTCACCTAAGCATACAATAACAGAAGTTATTAGGGAAGCTTTTCAAGCATATGGCTTTCGTTGGAAAATAGAAGAATACCATAGACATATCAAATCAAGCTATGATTTAGAGAATATACAAATAAAGAAGTTTGATGGACTGCAATGCATGTTGGCAATTTTAACCATTGCAATGGGAATCCTTTATAACACATTAGAGTCCATGCATCTAAGGTTGTTGCTAGATAGCAAAATTAAGATACTTGATAAAAACAAGGTATCTGAACTCAGAAATTTTATCTATTATAAGATAAGTACGATAATTAAAATTTTATTGGCAAATGTTTACACAAAACATATAATACAGAGTAAACAGACACAAGTAGACGTAGGACAAATGAGACTCAATCTAGATTTCTGACTAAAAAAACGGGAGGTAGCCAAACTATTCTTAGGTACCCCCATTTATCTTCTTATTACCCTACCTATCATAACAGTGATAAACGTTTTTAGCATCATGGGAAACCTGGATGTACAAAGAGAGCGCCTTATTGTGGAGGAAGATAAGCTAACCTCTTACGGTTATTTTAAACCCCAAAAGAGAGAGCTATACTTTGATGAAATTAAAGGTTGTCGAGAAAACCCTGGATATCTTCTATTAATTCCTAAAGACAAACAAAAAAAGAGGATTAAGGTCAACAGAGGAGTCGTAGGCTATGATAATCTATTCTCTTGGATTAGCCAGACATTTGAAGCGTGCGATGTAATCGAGCAACGGGAGGTTGAACAGAAAAAGTTAAACGAAAAGAAAAATGCGCCAATTAAAGAGATAAATCAAGAAAAACTAGCCCTTGCTAAAAAAACAGCCATAGTTATCAATACACTTGGAGCCATTTCTTTAATCTGGGGCATGATATCAGACATGTCTGACTATGCGATTTTTGCGATTCTTGCAATTCCTTTCATTGCGATTTTTGCAATCCTATATTTTGAAGGATACATCCAAATGATTTACGGTGAATGTGAATTTCCTTCTGTAATTTTTGCCCTTGTCTTTTCATCTATTGCAATGATAACTGGTGCAGTGGGGAAATACAACATCTATGAATATTCTAATGTTTGGCTAAAAACAAGTCTCGTAGTGTTATCTCTGCTAATCCTACTTATTATAGGAAGGAATCAGATCACACTTATGTTTAAAAAACTTAGAGATTATGGCTCGATTTTACTCATTACATTTCTGTTTTTTCTATATAGTTTTGGGGCAGTCTTCTATATTAATTGCCGCTACGATAACACAACACCACAACACTATATCTTGAGAATCACAGAAAAAGGTAAAAATAGATCAAAGAGCGTGACCTTTTACAATCTAAAAGTATCAAACTGGGGACCTAAAAACAGGCTCTTTCCAAACTTTGGTGGGTAATCCTAAAAAGAGCGATAATGTTTGTTGATTTTTCTAAAATCTAATTTACCTGTGATCAAGTATATCATCGTAATAAAATTCTCTGTTTTTCTAAACCCACGTGCTCTTCTTTTTGCGGATTGGACAATAGAATTAAGGCCTTCTAAAATTCCATTGTTAAGTTTAGTATCCATCCACTTAACGATTCCATTCCAATGATTTTTTATTGTTTTAGCCACCTTCTTATTGGGTTCTAATCTTGAGTGTGTTGCCCAATAATACCATTGTTTCAATAAGCATTCGAACTCTTCAATCGTATTAGCATAGGAATAAATATCTTGGAAACTTTCTCTTATGCGTAATGCTCTAAAACTTTTTAATTTACTATGAGATATCTTTAGATCATTAAAAGACTCCTCTTGCTTTTTTGTGTAATTGTCTTGATTACTTAAAAACAAATATCGGTGACCTTTTAAACACTCTTCTTCCTTACATTCAGTGCGTCGAACACTATCCACTGCTTCATTGATAAGTTTCATAATATGAAATTTATCAAATGTAATAGATGATTTAGGTAGATGCTTTTGTACCCCGCTAATAAAGGAGGGTGACATATCACAACTAACTTGTTTGATACAATCTGATTCTATTGGCATGTCTTCTTCTTTCTTATGAGGGATAATCTCACAAAATGAAGCAATCGTGTCAGACCCTTTTCCTTCCGAGACATGTACAGTTCTTCGTTCCTTTAAATCGACAAATAGTGTTACGTAATTATGGCCCTTTTTACATGAAGTCTCGTCAATACCAACCACTTCTAGATCAGTAAAATCTTCAGTAGACCTAGATTTATCAACATAGATACCTGTAAGCTTCGATACTTTATGTACTGGCATATTACTAAGTAATGGTAATAAGAGCGCCTCAAATAGTAGTGTAAAACCACTCACTGTTCCCTCCCAACTCATAGGTAAGGTGACAACTCTATCAGATCTTGTTATTACTCTTGATACTTTAGCTATTATGAAACATTCATTTTCAAAGAAATTCAAATGCTGCGAACGTTTCTCTCTTGTATCATGTACACTTAGATCACATTCACCATCATAACTAAATTTAGATCCTCTTGTAAAAGAAACATGAACATCTAGTCGTTTATTGGCTGTGTCAAAATCTAAATAATCAATATAAAATGGACTTTCAATATGCAAGGCGGCTGTAAATAAGTAACTACTCAGGTTCATTTATAGTTTAGCCTCCATTCGCTAAAGAATGGAGGTTCAGAAAATATATAATGTGTAAATTATTTTATTGCCAACTGACCTTAAGATGGTTTTGAGATAACCAATGAGCAATCATTCTCACTACACTCTTTCCTTGTTTTTTAAGTGTATCAACAATAGAGCGTAACATGGCATACCTTTGGGCTCCTTCTTCTGTTCGATAACCTGCAGATACTTTTTGTTTTATTTTAATATTACGTATTGACCTTTCGGATGCATTGTTGTCAAAAGGAACTTCGTAATACTCTAAGAAAGTAAACACACTATCAATCCTTTTAATTAATCGACTCCGTAATGTCTTGATCTCATCTAGCTGATCGTCATACTCGTCATTTTTCAACAGCAATAAAAGCTGTTCTTTAAATATTGATTTGTCTTTTAAAGGATATTGGTTCTCGGCTGATTCTCTCTTTAATTTCATGGCTTTATAGAATATATTCAAAATATCCTCTGCCCAACTGTTATTCGTTTGTTGTTTAATATAGATTAATTCTCGTTGTAAATGTGCTAAACATAGTTGATAATGTTTGGCTGGAGTTTTTAATTGCGAAGCATAACAGTCACTGACTAAGGTCGCATTAATAAATCCTTTTTTAAAATTTTCTACGACAACTTTATACCCTCTAGACTTATTGGCTGTAATGAATGTTACCTCATGATTTTGCCATACCCACATCCATCCTTTGCCTCCATTGATCTTGCAACCTGTTTCGTCTGAGCCAACTACACTGGATTTGGATATCGATTCACGAAGTGATTCATATAAAGGAGTCATCACCTCTTGGGCTTTATTTAAAATATTAGTAATAGTCCCATCTCCAATTTTAAATGATGTTATCTCTTCCACTAGTGAACCAATACGGTTTAAAGGGATATAATGTTCAACATACAAGCTTACAATTAGTGAACGTAAATGAGAACCGTATTGGACAGGTGCTTTTATATTCGAGGGCATAGAACCTTTGTGTAGTTGACCACAACTGCATCTATTTTCATAAAGACGATGCTCCGTGCAGATTTGTTCAAGAACAGGTGGTATGTCAAAAACCTGACGTTTGCATAACAAGCTAGCGTCTTCTTGATTTAATGTATTACCACACTGACACGTCGATGTAGGATAATATGACTCTATGCTTGTTGGGAAATCACTCTGTTGAAATGTCGATCCTTTATGGTTGGGTTGACCTCCGGATTTCCTAGTGGATTTATTTCGAAGTGATTGATTTTTCTTTACTGTATGTAAATCTCTTGAAGGTGGAAAACTACTATTACTACTGTTTTTATGATTACGCGATAGTTTGTCTTCTAGATCCTTTACTTTTTCATGAAGCATAGTATTCTCTTGTGACAAAGCTTGAACTCGTGACATCACTCTGTCTAGCTCTTTCAGTAATGTCTCAACCTGCTTCTTTAAAGCTTGATTCTCTCGTTCTAAACGATCTATTGTTATCATGATTACAAAGATTCATTGATCTTGACAAATTAGAAAATAATATAACAGAAAGTAATCAACAATACGGCCTATTATTATTAACAATCATCACTAAAACAACGTGTTTGGAACTTTTGTGTGATTATTATACTCAAAAAGAACCTGAGTAGTTACAAAATAAAAGCAATGCATCAAGATATATACGCAAAATGTGGATGAACCATAAAAAGATCACAACTCTTAACTGTCACACATATAGCATATTACACCATATGCATTTTGTACCTATCCCAAGATATAAGATTAAATAAAATAATTTTGATGGTTTATTTATAGTTTTGATGTACTATAAATAACGTAGATATGAACAACCTATTTAAATTATATTATATATTTGAAACAATATTAATAAACATAAAATTACAAATAATTACAAATTTAAGCGATAGGTGTAAGTAATGATTTTGTGTTGTTATTTAAAAAACAAATGCAGTTCCTTATGTTATAAGAAGTTTAAGAAATTATAACCAAGAAGACAGTATTAGGGATGATCTAGAAGATTTATTTTCGACAGGGAAATTGCATTTAAGTAATTAATAAATATTGTTATCTTTGCTACATTAGTTATGGCATATTCTGCCTTTTACATTCTGTATTATTATTCAAGGGAGATGTCCCTTTCTAAAAAAAACATGAGTGAAGCAATAGTAAATAATTATGATAATAAGTTTGCTCTTTATTTCCTTCCATTAGAAGATCCTCGAAGAATACAAAAAGGCAATTTTATGTACCCACTTATAGAAGTTCTATTTCTTTCATTGTCAGCTATATTAAGTGGTTTTAAAACCAATGAAGATATTGCACAATTTGGAGAGCTTAAAATCGATTGGCTCAGAAAATTTTATCCGTACGCATCAGGGATTCCATCACACGATACCATTGGTCGAGTATTTAGACATTTAGATTCTTCTCTCTTTAACGAGTGTTTTATCAAGTGGTCTTCAAGCTTAACAAAGCTTACATCTAATCAAGTAATAGGTATTGATGGAAAGACCATTAAGGGATCTGCTAATGCAAAGAAGAATGCAATTCATGTTGTCTCTGCCTTTGCCTCAGATAATGGTTTATGTTTAGGACAGGTTACCACCAATAAAAAGAGTAATGAAATAACAGCCATTCCAGAATTGTTAGATCTTATTACTATCAAAGGCATGGTTGTTACAACAGATGCAATGGGCTGTCAAACTGAAATTGCAAATAAAATACTAGAAAAAGAAGGTGACTATATTCTACAAGTAAAAGGCAATCAGAAGAAAACTAAAGAGGAGCTTGATATTCAGTTTAATACAGATATTGTTTGTGATTCTAATATAACAGAAGACTTTGGTCATGGAAGAATTGAAACTCGTATTTGTGATGTAATAAATGACTTTGAAGATGCTCCTGTGTTGACCAAATGGAGAGGTATCCATAGTTTAATTAGAATAACAACCCAGACATTAGAATCTTCAACAAATAAAGAACGAAGTGATGTGAGGTATTACATATCCTCTTTAGATACAACAGCTGAGAGGTTTAATAAACTTATACGTTCACATTGGGCAATCGAAAATAATCTTCATTGGACACTCGATGTAAGCTTCAATGAAGATAAACAGCAGCGAAAAAAAGATCATGCAGCTGAAAATATGAATATGCTTTGTAAAATGGCTCTTAACATCTTAAAGTTGGATACGGAGAACAAAAAAACATTGAAATGGAAGAAAAATAGAGCAATATATGTCGATGAATATAGAGAAAAGCTTATCGCTCGTTCACAGACTTGTTAATTCTATCTAATATCCAACAAGTTATAAATGCAATTTCCCTGTTATTTTCGACCTTAGTTTAACGAATCATCTTTGTTAAAAAAATGTAATGTTCCATTTGTTCTTTGAATTCACAAGAGAATTAAGAAGCACTTTAAAAATATGTGACTGAACTTTGCATGAAATGTATAGAAGGTAAATCGAAGATTTTAGATAAGGTAACTACATATAGTTATTGTGATGAGTGATAACACTATAAAACACTCAAATTAATATTTAATAAATTATAAAATTATGAATTTAGAAAAAAACAATTCGTTTAGTGGATTTTCATCATTTGGGCACCTCTCAGAATTAATTAACTGATACTTAATATTGTAAATTACCTTATTGTTGTCATAATTAAGATCTTTCGGACTATGAGATATAAGACTATAGATAACGATATTTTATTTGATGACATTTTTAGGCTAGAGAGGTTACAGCAAATGGGAGATCCCTTGGAGCGATTAAATGACATTATCGATTGGGAAATTTTTCGACCGACATTGGAACTTATTTATGAGAAAGACCGAAAGAGTAATGCAGGAGCTTCATCATATTGCCCAATACTAATGTTCAAGATTTTAATATTACAACGGTACTATAATCTTAGTGATTTTCAAACAGAATATCAGATTCTAGACCGACATTCATTTAGTCGTTTTTTAGGTCTTGTTCGAAGTAGTGCTGTACCTGATGAAAAGACAATATGGCGATTTCGGGACAATATAACAAAGTTAGGACTTGAACGAGACCTCTTTGAACTTTTTAATGAGAAGTTAAATAATGAAGGACTATTAGTCTCAGAAGGGAAGATTGTTGATGCAAGTTTTGTGGAAGTTCCAAGGCAACGAAATAGTGAAGAAGAGAACAAACATATTAAAGAGAATGACTGTATTCCAGAGTCTTGGGAGTCTAATGTTCATAAAATAAGACAAAAAGATATAGATGCTCGTTGGGCTAAAAAAGGAAGTGAAACCTTTTATGGTTATAAGAATCACATCAAAATAGATGCAAAAAGTAAACTGATAGATGAGTACACCTCTTCTAGTGCAGAGCTTCACGACTCAAAAGTCATAGAACTTCTTATCGGAGACAAATCTGATGAGAATTGTGACTTTTATGCTGATAGTGCTTATACAGGAGAGAGATGTGAGGAAATTATTAAAAAGAGCGACATGAATAATAAAGTCAATGAAAAAGGAACCAGAGGAAATCCATTGACAGACCAGCAAAAAAAACGAAATAAAGAGAAGTCTAAAACAAGATCAAGAGTTGAACATGTCTTTGGTTTTATGGAATACAGTATGAATAAATTATATGTCAGAAGCATCGGTTTTAAAAGAGCAAGTACCATTATAGGGCTAATTAATCTTACTTACAACTTATTTAGATATGAGCAAATTAGACGATTACAACTAATGTAGGGATAGGTATGTCTAATCAATTAGTGAGCATGGTGTATTATCCTGATATTCAACGCTTAAGGTGTAACTAAAAATAGATAATTTTTCTTATCTCTATGAGGATACAGGCATTAGTTTGAAAAAAACGATTTTGAGAGGTTCCCATTTGTAGATGATGTATTAGAATCAGAAGAAATGCTATTAGTCGTTGGAGGCTGGGGTGAATCTATTATGGAAGATACTGTAATTAACTCTGGTCATGGTTGTGGTTGTTCTGGTGAAAGTACTCACAATTCAGGACACGGCTGCGATTGCAAGTAATAAATCAGCAATGTGAGACACTACCTCTGTTATTTATGACAGGGGTAGTATTTATTATATTCAATTTATATTCAATGAAAAAAAGTAAATACTTTGTAAAAGCAAGGGTGAGTAAAGGAAATGTTTTTTACAGCAGTGTAAAAAATAGCTATACTATTCTTAATAATAGACTGAGTGATGTATTCGAAAATAATGACATTAATTATATTCAACAATATGAAAAAGCTCTTTTTGAACAGTTATGCGAAAGTGGATTAATTATAGATGACGAAAAAGATGAGCTAAAAAATGCACATTTCTCTAGAATGTTGTCTAGGATGGATCGCAGTACATATCAGGTAAGTGTTAACACTACATTAGATTGTAATCTTGACTGTTGGTATTGCCATGAAAATAAGATAAAAGGAACAAAAATAACTAATGAGGTAATAGAATTAGTAGAGAAGAATATAAAAGCAACTTATGACTGTAATCCATATAAGGAATTAAAACTATCTTTTTTTGGTGGAGAACCTTTATTAAATATTAATAGTGTTAAATCATTAATTGAACTAACTTCTGAATTTTGTCGAGAACGAAAGATAGAACTATTACTTGATTTCACCACCAACGGAACATTAATTTCTAAAAGCTTTCTTACTTTCTTAGGTAAGTATAGAGTTATCTTCCAAATAACTCTAGATGGTAGTTCTGTAAGGCATGATGCAATTAGGAAAACAAATAATGGGAAAGGAACTTATGAAAAAATAATTTCTAATATGCATTTGATCCTTGAAAATATTGAAAACTCATACTTATGGGTAAGATTCAATTATGATGATGAATCTATACACGATTTGCCAAAAATATTAGACAAGATAGATGGTTTTAATCGAAAAAAATGTTCTTTAATAATTAGGAAAGTTTGGCAAGTTGATCATGAAAAGATCTCAAAAGAAACGATTCTTTCAACATTATTTTTAATATTAAAGCAAGGTTTTTTAGTTGATTACTACACATTACCTCATAATATACCATGTTTTGCTGAAAGACTAAATCAGGTGTTGATTAATTATGACGGAAAGGTCTTTAAATGCTCAACTCGTGATGATTTTAATGATGAAAATGCAGAAGGGACTTTTTATGAAAGTGGTCTGATCAAGTGGGACTTTGATCGATTGGCAAAAAAAATGGTTTTTTTTGGAGACGATACTTGTTACGAATGTAAACTTTACCCTGCCTGTTTCGGAAGATGCTCAGAAAAACATTTACAAAATAAAGATGGATTTGAATGTGTGTTGAAAAATTTAAACTTAAACATTGAAGAATTAGTTCTTTTTAACTTGAAATTAAAACAGTTACAACAAAAATTATATGTTTAAAATGAGATCTACTCTAATTATTTTTATTTTTTATTTTTCTTTTGCAGCATTAGCACAAAATAAAATAAAGGGAATTGTAGTTGATGAGAAACAAGAACCAATACCAACTACCAGTGTATTGGTCCTTGACAAAGAAGGGAAAAACACAAATAGCACCATCACAGATACATTAGGTCGGTTTAGTTTAAATGTTAATCCTAAATTATACTCAGAAATTAGATTCAAAAGTCTTGGATTCAAAGATAAGGCAGTTAAGCTAAACAGTCTCAGTTATAAGGATATTAATACGATTACGTTAAAGGACACATTGTTGACTATTGATGATATTCACGTTAAAGCAAGCAAACTGCTTGTTAATGCCGAAAAGGATATTTTTTTAATCTCAGATAAGGATAGGAAAAACACTCCAACAGCTTCTGAATTAATTACCGATTTACCTTTGTTTTCACTGAATCATTTTAACAATAAAATTACAACCAATGAAGGTAAAAGGGTTCTACTACTGCTAAATGGCATACGAACAAACGAAGAGAAATTGTTATCAATAAACCCAAAAGAGATTCAAAAAATTGAGCATTACGAACTTCCTCCTGCTCGATATTCCGATTTGAACTTAACATCAGTAATTAATGTTATTACCTTCAATAGAAAGCAAAAAGGATTCGATCTAAGCACGAATCTTAATAACTCCTATTCAGACATTTTTGGCACAAATGTTTTAAACATTGAAGCATACGACTCGATTAACAGTTTTAATGTACAATATTTTATAGACTATAGAGGGTTTGATGATATAAAGAAAAATCAATCCTATTTCTACAACAAAAAAAACTACCATGCTATTTACGAAGGTTTACCGAGTGAATATCGTGGGACATACAACAAACTATCCACAGAATACAAGCGCAATACGTCAAAATATCTATTCTCAGGTGAATTGGTTTATCGTAACAGCAATGGATATGAAAAATATAATCAAAGAGCCACTCACAGTGGGATGGAGATAGTAGAAAGAGAGTATCGACACCGCGAGCTAGATGATCAATCTAATTCGATTGCTTTGGATTTATATTATTCAAGAAAATTACGAAATGACCAATCATGGGGTATTAATATTGTAAATACAATTTCAGGAGCTAATTCAAAATCTAAACTCTCAACATCCAATTCACTAAAATCGGATAATAGTGGAATTTATTCTGACTTTAATGATAATGAAAGCAATTCGATCATTGGAGAAACCTTTTATACCAAACCATTAAAAAAACATCGTTTAACCATAGGCTTTCGAAATTCTTACAAACATCTATCTCAAATATACAACAATCAATATTCTAGCGACATATACCAAAATATTAGTTATCTATATTCAGGACTATCAGGGAAGTTTAAAAAGATATCCTACACCTATAATTTAGGAGTTCAAAACACTCATGCAAAATATGAGAGCAACAACTCTATTACTCAAAATGATATCGTATTAAAATCTTCACTCTCACTATCCACTACAGTTAATAGTGTGAACAAGTTTAGATATAATGCGTACTTATCATCCAATGTCCCTTCAATAACCGAGCTAGCAAATAATCAAGTTCAAATAGATGATTTTTTAATATACCGAGGGAATTACAACATATCTCCATATTATGTAGTAGGTAATCAATTTAAATATCAATTAAACTTTGAAAAAGTATATATAAGTTATTTAGCAAGGTATCAAGTATTTTTAGAACCTTATCAAGCTACATTTATCGATGAAAACCAATATATACTGAAAACTTATCAGCATCAAGAAAAACTTCAGGATGCATATACGAGTTTATTTATTAGCTGGAAGCCATTTAAACAATTTGTTATTCAGCCAATCTATGGTTTTTCATATGTTTCAAACCAATATACTGGGAATAGAACAGAAAAACTAGCCTCTCACTACTTTAGCTTAAAAGCAACGCTTTCACATAAAAGCTGGAAGCTAATTTTAGAGGATATTGAACCTTATAAAAATTTACAAGGAGATATTGTAACTGAAGTTGGAAGGAGTGCTTATGGTCAGCTTTCTTTTACAAAAAAGAACCTTACCCTTGCTGCTTGGTATTGGCATCAACCAGAACCAGTATCCAGTAGGTCTATTTCAAATGTGATTTCATTAAATGAAAATAAGGTTTGGGATGAGTTGCAAAATGTTTTTGGGATAAAGCTTAATTATTTTATACATACAGGTAATAAAAAGACGAGAAATAATAAAAAGAGATTGAGAAACGAAGATAGAGTATCGGGATTATCTAAAGAGAATACTGTTAATTTTAAATAGTTATAAAACCATATGAAGAAGTTTCCCTTTCATAAACAGCTCGATGCGATGGATTGTGGTCCTGCATGTTTGAGTATGATTTCTCAATATTATGGCCGCAAATATAGCATCGATTTTATACGTCAACATGCATTCTTGAATAAAGATGGAGTATCCTTATTGGGCATTAGTAAAGCTTCGGAGGAGCTTGGGTTTAAGACTTTAGGTGGCCGTTTCACTTTTGAAAAATTAGTTGAGAATGCTCCCCTACCATGCATACTTCACTGGAATCAAAATCACTTTGTTGTCCTTTATCGAGTGAAAAAAAAGAAGGGACAATATAGTTTAAGAGTTGCTGACCCAAATAAAGGTCTATTAACATATTCTGTTGAAGAGTTTAGGAATTATTGGATTAGCACTTCAAAAAAAAATGAGGATAAAGGGATTGCTCTTTTATTGGACCCCTCTTCTCTGTTCTATAATAAAAATAGTGATGCAAGAATAGATAATAGTCGAAAAATATTTTTTTTAGCAAAATATTTCTTGCCCTATAAAAGGTTATTTTTTCAACTTATAATAGGTTTAATTGCTGGTAGCATTATGCACCTAATCCTTCCATTTTTAACTCAATCTATAGTTGATAAGGGGATTAACAATAAAGATATAAATTTCATCTGGTTGGTATTACTAGCTCAATTGTCTTTATTATTAGGTAGAGCTGGAATAGATTTTATTAGAAGAAGAATATTGTTACACATAAGCACTCGAATAAATATTTCATTAATCTCAGATTTTTTCATAAAATTAATGAAACTTCCGATGAGTTTTTTTGATATTAAGCTTCATGGGGACCTTTTGCAAAGAATTGAAGATCACAATAGAGTCGAAAGATTTCTTACAGTACAATCCTTCAATCTCCTGTTCTCAATATTTAGTCTAATTATATTTGGCATTGTGCTATTAATATATAATATAAAAATATTCTTAGTTTTTATTTTTGGCGGTTTATTATATGGCTTTTGGACAATGTTTTTCTTAAAGAAACGAAGGGTGCTGGATTATAAAAAATTTGAGTATCAGTCTACTAATAGGAGTAAGACATATCAATTAATTAATGGAATGCAGGAGATTAAACTTCAAAATTATGAGCAAAGCAAACGTTGGGAGTGGGAAGATACTCAAGCTGATTTATTTGAAGTAAACATGCAGACACTTTCATTACAGCAGTCACAGGAAGCTGGGAGTATATTCATTAACGAAACCAAGAATATCTTTATAACAATTTTGGCTGCTTCCTCTGTAATTTATGGAGAGTTGACTATTGGTATGATGCTTTCAATACAGTATATAATTGGTCAATTGAATAGCCCTATAGAGCAAATGATGAATTTTATTTATCAATGGCAAGATGTAAGCATTAGCCTTGAAAGAATGAATGAGATTCATAAAAAGAAAGAAGAAAATGAAGGAAGAAAACATATTAATTCATACGATAATTTTCAGCACAAAAATATTCTAATAAATGAGCTTTCATTTGGGTACGAAAATGGATCAAATAAAAAAGTATTAAACAACATTAACCTATTAATACCACATGGTAAAACTACAGCTATTATTGGGGCAAGTGGTAGTGGGAAGACGACTCTTCTTAAATTATTACTTGGGTATTATAAACCACAAGAAGGTAGTATTAATGTCGGGAATCAACCTCTTGAGAACTTCAAATTAGAATGGTGGAGAAGCAAATGTGGAGCTGTTATGCAGGATGGCTTTATTTTTTCTGAGTCAATAGCAAAGAACATTGCCACCTCTGATTTACATATAAATACCAATAAACTTAAGAATGCTACAAAAACAGCATGTATACATGAGTTTATAAGGCAAATGCCATTAGGGTACAATACTATTATTGGGGAAGATGGACAAGGGGTTAGTCAGGGACAAAAACAAAGAGTTTTAATGTAACTACTCAGGTTCTTTTTGAGTCTAATAATCACACAAAAGTTCCAAACACGTTGTTTTAGTGATGATTGTTAATAATAATAGGCCGTATTGTTGATTACTTTCTGTTATAATATTTTCTAATTTGTCAAGATCAATGAATCTTTGTAATCATGAGAACAATAGATCGTTTAGAACGAGAGAATCAAGCTTTAAAGAAGCAGGTTGAGTCCTTAAAGGAAGAGCTAGACAGAGTGATGTCACGAGTTCAAGCTTTGTCACAAGAGAATACTATGCTTCATGAAAAAGTAAAGGATCTAGAAGATAAACTATCGCGTAATCATAAAAACAGTAGTAATAGTAGTTTTCCACCTTCAAGAGATTTACATACAGTAAAGAAAAATCAATCACTTCGAAATAAATCCACTAGGAAACCCGGAGGTCAACCCAACCATAAAGGATCGACATTACTACAGAGTGATTTTCCAACAAGCATAGAGTCATATTATCCTCCATCGACATGTCAGTGTGGTAATACATTAAATCAAGAAGACGTTAGCTTGTTATGCAAACGTCAGGTTTTTGACATACCACCTGTTCTTGAACAAATCTGTACTGAGCATCGTCTTTATGAAAATAGATGCAGTTGTGGTCAACTACACAAAGGTTCTATGCCCTCGAATATAAAAGCACCTGTCCAATACGGTTCTCATTTACGATCACTAATTGTAAGCTTGTATGTTGAACATTATATCCCTTTAAACCGTATTGGTTCACTAGTGGAAGAGATAACATCATTTAAAATTGGAGATGGGACTATTACTAATATTTTAAATAAAGCCCAAGAGGTGATGACTCCTTTATATGAATCACTTCGTGAATCGATATCCAAATCCAGTGTAGTTGGCTCAGACGAAACAGGTTGCAAGATCAATGGAGGCAAAGGATGGATGTGGGTATGGCAAAATCATGAGGTAACATTCATTACAGCCAATAAGTCTAGAGGGTATAAAGTTGTAGTAGAAAATTTTAAAAAAGGATTTATTAATGCGACCTTAGTCAGTGACTGTTATGCTTCGCAATTAAAAACTCCAGCCAAACATTATCAACTATGTTTAGCACATTTACAACGAGAATTAATCTACATTAAACAACAAACGAATAACAGTTGGGCAGAGGATATTTTGAATATATTCTATAAAGCCATGAAATTAAAGAGAGAATCAGCCAAGAACCAATATCCTTTAAAAGAAAAATCAATATTTAAAGAACAGCTTTTATTACTGTTGAAAAATGACGAGTATGACGATCAGCTAGATGAGATCAAGACATTACGGAGTCGATTAATTAAAAAGATTGATAGTGTGTTTACTTTCTTAGAGTATTACGAAGTTCCTTTTGACAACAATGCATCCGAAAGGTCAATACGTAATATTAAAATAAAACAAAAAGTATCTGCAGGTTATCGAACAGAAGAAGGAGCCCAAAGGTATGCCATGTTACGCTCTATTGTTGATACACTTAAAAAACAAGGAAAGAGTGTCGTGAGAATGATTGCTCATTGGTTATCTCAAAACCATCTTAAGGTCAGTTGGCAATAAAATAATTTACACATTATATATTTTCTGAACCTCCATTCTTTAGCGAATGGAGGCTAAACTATAAATGAAGCTTAGTAGTTACGTTTTAATTGCTCGCTCTGTTTATAAGGACCCTGATTTTCTATTTTTAGATGAAGCTACAAATGCTCTTGATGCGAATAATGAGAAAGAAATACTAAAGAATCTTGAAGAGTTCTATAAAGGCAAAACTGTTATTGTTGTAGCGCATCGTTTAAGTACTGTAAAAAATGCAGATCAAATTATCGTACTAGATGAAGGAAGAATAGCAGAGAAGGGAACACATGAACAACTTGCTATTAAAAAAGGAAAGTATTATAATTTGATCAAAAATCAACTAGAATTAGGTAATTAATTATGGATGATAGAAACGATATTGAACTTCGTAGTGAAAAGGTAAGAAATATTATTGGAAAGATTCCCCCATTAGTCATTAGAACTGGGGTAGGAGTGATTTCTTTAGTTTTTACGGTACTTTTTAGTATAGCATGTAGTTATCGATTTAATGAAACAATTGAATGTAATGCAATCCTATATCCTACTAATAGTATTATTCGGTATGAAATAGCCATTCCTGTTGACAATATTAAGAAAATAACCCAAGGACAAGAAATTGAATTTTCATTTCATGATAAATATGTATTGAGGTCTGTTGTATCTAATATAGATACTGTTGTTCACATTAATAAGAATGGAAGTTATTATAATATTACAGGAATAGTTAATAAATCTGATTTAACTTTTGAGGAAGTTGTTAATGCACGAACAACTATCATTTTAGGAAAAGTAAATGTGATTGAGTATATTTTAAATAGGAATATATTGAATAAGAATTAGTATATGTATCTTCATTCTAAGGAATTTTTCTTTATCTCATTGGTTAGTACAGGGCTTGTTCATGAATTGCTGAAATGATAAAAGGTCGACTATTCATATTATATTTGGATTGCTAAAAACAGATATAAATTATGAATAACGACCTTTCAAGTGCCGAAATTAGAAGATTCTATGAGAAATTACAAGTTAAATTAGTCGATAATCGGAGTCATGTAGGACGAAAGCATGAATTGGCATTTGTGATTACGCTTTTTATTATCTCAATTCTAACAAGTTCCGATCATCTTAGCATAAATAAGATTCATCGTAATATGGTTCGTTATTATGAGAAGTTATGTATCTGTTTACATAAAGATGTTGATCATTTTATAAGTCGAGTTCAGTTGACAAGAATTCTGTCTGAGTTTGATTATGAGTCCTTTTTGACAATTTGTGATGAAGTATACTCTTCTACAGAATGGATATCTATTGATGGTAAAGAACTTCGAGGAAGTATCGATTCTAAAAGCAATAAAAAGAGAGGGTTAAGTATTGTTTACTCTATTGGTCATAACACAAATGTACAACAGTTATTAGGTTTTTATGATGGGACAAAAGAGAGTGAAAAGAGTATTGTTTATGATCATATTCTTGAGTTGCCAGAGCAGGCAAAGATAACACTCGACGCAATGCACAATTCAGAAAATCTGTTGTCTAATATTCACCAAAATAGTCGATTCTATTTGACTCAAATAAAGTCAAATCAGAAGAAATTAAAGGATGACTTAGTGCATACATCCAATCATATAAAAGTAGGTGATGTGATGACAGAAACAGACAAATCGCATGGAAGAATAGACATTAGAAGGTACGAAATATTCCCAATCAATACAGAGATGTTAGAGCCTAGATGGAGTAATAGTGGTATATGTAATATGATTAAAGTGACAAGAGAGAGTCACAATGTAAAGAGAGGTAGAAGGAGTACAGAAACACGATATTATATCACCAATTATAATGGGGAAATAGGTGAAATTGCTGGTGCTATTAGAGGTCATTGGAAAATAGAAATAATGAACCGTATTCGTGATGTTAATTTTGGAGAAGACAAATTAAAGTCATTAGATCATGGATTACAAAAATCAATATCCTCTGTTATGTTGTTTATTTGTAGTGGATTAATGAAAACAAATAGCTACAATAACTTGAATATTTTAAGAGAAGAGCTTGTGCGAAATACTGATAAATTACACGATTTCTTCGCCGCTTAAATTTCATCAACAAGCCCTGTAATTTGATAAAACAGGAGGTATTATGCAAATGCTTAAAATATGTTTTTTCTCTTGATATCAGTATCACATAAATGCGACAAAAAAGTGTCATCAAATCAATCAACTATTTACGATCAAAAAGCACACTATCTAGACTAAATAAAAAAAGCAAAAATGAGAGAGTATATATTAAGGGTATATATAAAAAACAAGAAAATTTATTTAGAATCACTCATCTCGAATCTATTTCCGCACCTCATTATTCTTATAGGTTTTAGTCGTAGCGTAACTTCATAGTGACAATATTGTAGTGTGCTGTTCAGCTTCAATTTTTTGCGCCCGACAAAGTTTGGTTTAAACGCATGAAATATCACACCCGATATAACCAGAACCACGCAAATACGACGTAGTAGCTGCAAACCCATGTGTTTGCCCTCTTTGTGACAATATCATTGTGAGAAGGTACAAAGGGAAAAGAGCTACGAAGACACAAAGGCAGGAAAGAACCACGCAAATACGACGTAGTAGCTGCAAACCCATGTGTTTGCCCTCTTTGTGACAATATCATTGTGAGAAGGTACAAAGGAAAAAGAGCTACGAAGACACAAAGGCAGGAAAGAACCACACAAATACGACGTGGTAGCAGCAAACCCATGTATTTGCCCTCTTTGTGACAACATCATTTTGCGAAAATACATAGGAAAAGGAACCACCTAGACACAAAGGCAGGAAGATGATGTCCACAGATGCAACAAGTCCTCACAGATTTATTTAATGCGAAAAATGTAGAAGTATAAAAAAATTATACTTCTACATGTCACAACATCAAACCTTTAATTCTACCCCACTCAATAGTGTCTATCGGAGATCTAAAAAAAACACAAATGTAGAAGTATAAAAAAAACAATTAAAACAAATTCTCCCTCAAACGACCTTTGATCCAAAACCAATCATCATGAGAGAATTAAGACGATATTAGAAACCAGAAATTATAGAGTACTGAAGTAAAAACCGTGAAATACTGCTATAAGCGATGAGATTCGACGGCCATAGTAGGATTTCGATTTCGACTCCTACCCTCAAGCGCAGGATAGAGTGAGGTGAAAAGGGCACCTCCGTTGCACCAAGAAAATAGGCTAATCCCCTAAGTAGCATCCAACTTCTCCTTTGGAACAGCCCAAAAGCATCCAGGCTTACAGCGGTAAACGGATATAAATCAAAAAAGAAAAACCTTAAAATGAAAGTCATGAAAAAAGAACAAGTGATATATCTTACCATCAACGAAAAGATGCATCAGAAAAAAAGCACACTCTGCAATCCTTCGCTATATTTTGCAGGAGAAAATATAAAGACCATATCATAAACCCTGCAGAGACAGTAACAGTAGTTGTCTCCCTAAAAACAAGCACCAGAGAAAACCTAATAGAAAAAGAAAACATACCGCTTTGTCACAAAAACCATCAAGAACGATCTTACACAAAAGAGAATAAAGACAATATAAGGGATTTTAACAAAACACAAAGACAAACATACACCCAACCATATTAAGTTGCTTAAAAGAGCTTAAAACGCAAAATAACAACATTTCTAAAGAGTGGAACAATCTCTATAAACAATAAAACACTTTACAAACATTTACATGAAAGAAATATAAAGGCATATCATGAAACTGTGTCAAAGATTAAGCAACTCCTAACTGAACTAGAACTAACTTGCAGTATAAACATAGACAAGCACAGATTAAATCTTATTTCTCATGTTTCATTAATGAATTAAGAGCAACGTTTTCGACCTTATTCAGCAACGCTTCCATACGACAACTCTCTAGTAGAAAGATGAAACAACAATTTTATTACTCCCAATCTCTCAGAAAACAAAACAACAGTGCTAGTTACACCTAAATAAATTAAACACATTAACAAGACAAGTACACAAAACAGCCAATATATTAGCCAGAATGCATATTTTTCACTATATTTGGATAATATATTAGCTATATGTATTCACTCGACCCAACACCAAAAGAGATTGCCAAACAATTGGCAACGCGACATAAAGTCCTTCGAAAACAGTTAAAGTTTTCTCAAGCAGAGATGGCAGAACGATCTGGTGTCTCATTAGGAAGTTTAAAACGTTTCGAAACAACAGGACAAATATCCTTAGACTCATTACTGAAGCTTGCTCGCCTACTAAACAAGTTAGATGATTTTAAGCTCATATTTGAGAAAGAAGAGGATCATACCAATATTGAAGATCTATTTATTTCCAAACCATAAACCTCTAATCAAAAGAGCACGACTCTCTTTCAATGCATGATATACCCCATCGGGTATAAATACAATGAAGTTGTTCAAAACTAAGCTCAAATCGGGATAAAGAGAAAAAATGTCACCCAATACCACGCCTACGCCATGTGCTTCCTCTTCGATCGCAACCGCAAAGAGTACCCCCCTATTCCATCCGAAAAGGAAGATCTGCATACGATCTCGTACCAAAGCTCAAAATACTACCACACGATATCAGTCCGCCACATTCAACATCACCATATCATGGTAGCATCTCCAACATCGTGCTTTCAGACCATCATATGCAACAATACCACTCTAAATAACATGCATATTTTATCAATATCCACCATCCTAAAATTGATGTTCTATATGGTAATCGTAACTATCCTTTCTTGCGCCCAAAACTATGACTAGAACAATAGAGACACACGAATGAAAAAGTAATACACATGCGAAATTATTGCTAATGATATAAAAGCAATCCCTATTCTAATCAACCCCAACACCCCCTAAACACTATTATTGAGCATATTTAGCAAAGAAAAACGATATATATTAATAGTCTTTATAATTAAAATTATAATTTACCACACACAAACAACATACGAAGTATATAAGCAACACATGTGTGAACATATTAATGTTTGCACCCATTACAAAAGACAGAAATGAGGAACAGTTTTAGACTTTATAGTTCGATGCATTCGAGCTATTTTGATTTGATCTCAGGCGATAAAGAAACACAACAAACCAAAGGGCTGGGACTATTATTATCAAAATCAGATACAGCATTAAAAGCCTTTCTCGATATTCATTCTATTAAATCGAAGGTAGGGGAAATTGATTTAAAATCCCTTAGTCGAGTTATTGTTAATTGCGAATTGATCTCTAACTCCACCAATAAATACAGAGCAGATATTGTATTGCGATTCTATAAAGAAGGGCAGCCTTTTAAAGCAATTCTTATTGAAGCCAAAAGCATCAATAAAAGGATATCTGTTTACGAGGCAAACAAACAAATCGAGAACTATATTGAAAATGAAGTCTTCGAAGAGCTAGACATATTTGGAAACAACTGTTTTGGTGTTACGCTCATTAAACTTCCAAGCTATAACAAACACCCAAGTTTAATATCGATCACTTGGGAAGATATTATTAGTGCATTCTATAATGGTATCCGTTCGGCTACTCACGTATATGAAGATTGATCTTTTTTACTATAAAGATTATTTCCAGTTTTGAGGAAGTAAGTCATCGTATTTCGATGGCTTGGTGTCGGATATACGATTTAAGATATCTGTATACCATGCATGAGGTTCAACGTCTGCCATTTTGCACATTGAAGATAAAGTATAGAACATTGCTGCTCTTTTAGCTCCCTCTTCTGATCCTGCAAAGAGATAGTTTTTACGTCCAATGGCTACTGGACGTACTTTATTCTCCACATTATTATTGTCGATAATGTAGCTTCCATCTTCTGTATATTGGCACAGTTCATCCCATAGGTTTAGGCTATAGTTGATTGCTTTCCCAATAGGGCTTTTAGGTAATGCTGTAAGAGACTCTTTTTTTAACCATTTTTCGAGTTCCTTTAGTATAGGCACAGCAAGTTCTTGTCGAAGAAGATAGGTTTCTTCGATAGACAACTCTTTTTCCTGATTTGTTCTCTCTATCTTATATAGTTCTTGGATCTTTTTTAAAGCATATTCGGCACGAGTTCGATCATTTTCTTTTGCCTCAAAAAATTTCCGTCGAGCATGTGCCATACATGCTAACTTTATAATTTCTTTTTGATTTCCAAGTTTATGATAACCTTGATATCCATCTGTCTGTAGAACTCCTTTAAACTTTTTTAAAATCGATTCTGGTACAGAACCTTTTCGGGAGTTATCGTAAGTAAATAAACAACTCTTTATATTTGGAGCATAATAGATCCAGAAGTAACCAAGATGAGTGGCTCCTTGTTTCTTATCTGTTAGAACCTTGATACTTGTCTCATCGGCTTGAATATAGTCTGACTGGATTACTTTTTTCTCGATATGTTTGTATAGTGGAGAAAGTAGTTCAGCAGCCTTCCTTATCCATCCATTGATGGTTGCTTTAGGAAAATCAATTCCTGATCTTTTAAAGATCCCTTGGGCTCTATAAAGAGGTATATGGTCGTAGAATTTACCAACAATAAATTGACTTATTAATGAGTTTCCCGCCATACATTTGGGGATAAGATCCGACGGAAGTTCGGAGATGATAATGTTATCCTCTTCGGGTAAACGATATTTTGGACGAACAATTTGTCTTACATAAAGCTTACCTGGACTAAATTCAATTCTCTCTGATATCTCTTCTCCAATACGAGTTGCTCCCTCTGGGACATCATCAGGTTCAATCACTTCTACTTGACGAGGAAGGTCAGAAGGGATACTTTTTCTTTTTGCCTTTTTTTTCTTCTTAACAACCTCAATAACCTCCTCTTCTGGAGAAGATATCTGTAAGTCTTCTAGATTTTTCTCTTCGACTTCAAGAGCTAACTCTAATTGGTTCGGATCTTTATAGGTTTCTTTGGTTGAGCCAAAGATACGTCTCTTAAGATAGGCAATCTGTGCCTTTAAGGATTCGTTTTCTTGTTTTAAACTAGTAACTTCAGAGTCGACATTAGAGTATTCAGTCATCATCTTCTGGAGTTGATCCAAAAGATCTTCTTTACTTACATCCTCTATGATATCGCTCTTATTCATGGTTTAAGGATACACATATTTATTTAAATAACATAACGTTTTTGTCTTTTATATTCTTTGACAAGAACACCTTCTATAAGAAGGACAAGATCAGTGTACTCAAGATGCATTGATGTTAAGTCTTTTATTTCAGGAGGTCTAAAGGTTCCTCTCTCTAGTCGTTTCACAAAAAGAACAAAACCACCTCTTTCCCATTTAAGTAATTTCATCATGGTACGACGTTTGTTCAGAAAGATAAATACATCTCCCGAAGTAATATTGGCATCAATCTTATTCTGCACCAATCCGGATAATCCATCAAAACTTTTCCTCATATCTGTTGCTTCAGAATAGAGGTGAAAACGATCATTTGAAGATATTGATAACATCAGCCTTGAATTTGGATTAATGATCGAAGCGTCGATATTGTCGTTGCTGAAGAAAGTTGAAGGGTTACACCATTGGGATAAGTGATAACGATCTCTTCTTTTATTTGTGAGGTTTCATTGTCTAATGTGACAAAGAAACCTTCAGTTTCTTTAGAATACTCCTTCTTATATTTTGCCTTCCAATAACTATATACTGATAGTTTTATATTATTCTGTTTACAGTAATTGATATTGCTTAGTCCACTATTGTGTTGTGCTTCTATGAGATCAAACATATGTGCTTTTTTACTCATCAATTTCTTTTTTTGATTATGTCTCAAAAATAGAAGGCTTTAAAATAATGCACAAGATGTGAATAACCGAACGCTTACCTATAATGTACTCCCGCAACAAGATACACTACTTGACGATTACTTTAGTTTTCTAACAAATATTAATGGAACAATGAAATTTTACGAAAAAGAAGTTTATTCAATCCCAACAGCAGATTGGTCAGAACAAGCCATAAATGATTTAAAGGTCTATGAATGTCCTAATAGTGGAAAATATTTAATGAATCACAAGCCTCTTTACATTACTTTCAGAAAGAAAGGCGGAGGGGAAATGGATAAACTATTTAAAATCGAAGACATCATCATCTTGAATTTTCACGACGACTACGAGACATTCTTGAAAGATGTGAATTACAGCGAAGATTATCGCAAAAGAGTAAAAGACTATGTAGATTATATGCTTAAAAACAAAATTTGGTCCGCACTGCCTAAAGATGAAAAGCAAGTTTTTATGCTATCAAACAAAGCAATTGAACTAAAGAACAAACCCAAACCAAAGAATGGTAACAACTCTTTTAGAACATACTATGAATTGGCTGATTTGCTAAATGAAGATTTGGTGTAAAACTATAGAATTTAAGATATAAGTATTCAACTTATTATAGACCTCAATAAACTTATTGTAGAATTTTTGAGGTCTATTATTTAAGCAAATACATACCAATTTTATTTTATCATATGAGAATTTTTTAATTGAATATTTTTTTAAAAATAGACGACCTTTGATATTATCAATATTTCTTAAAAAAGACCTATAATATTAGAATTTCCCATCAACATTTGGAAAGAGCAAGAAAGAAAAAAAGTGTAACTACTCAGGCTAGAGTATAATATAACCTGACTACTTACGTACAAACTCTAAATCATGCTTCTTCCCTCATGTATCTCTAGGATAAACTAGATTTCCTTTCAAATTTTCATAGTACTCCTTAACCTCGTTTTTTTAGTCATCTTAAAGGTTTAATATGTTTGTCATTATTCAAATAAAATACTTTTTTATGATAAAGCCATGTATAGAGCAGGGCTTTTCCAAATTGAATATTTATATTGACACAAATCACTTCATAAATAAAGCTATTATGTCTATTTTTAAATACTGGAATATTAAAAATTCTTATAATATAATTGCTCAAAAAAATTATTCATCAAATAAGAAACTTAACTCATGACTATGGGTAATTCTGACAGGCAAAATGTAATTTCAGCTTCTGATACTTCAATCGGATTTGATTATCAATTTTATTATTTTTTTTATCTTACACTTGGTCTAAAACATGGGGAAAAAATTGGCTTAGAGGAAAAAGATGATGTTCATGTAGAACTATCAAATGGTGACCTAATTCTGATTCAAACAAAACATACTCTCCAAACAAGGTCTGATGGTGAATCTATTAATTTAACTGAAAGAGATAAAGACCTTTGGAAAACAATCTCCAATTGGACTAAAATTATTAATGAACAAGCATCTCCACTTGACTATGTAAAAAAAACTACCTTTCAGTTAATAAGTAACAAAAGCCTAGCTTCCAACCAATTTATCATTAATCTTAAACAACTAGCAGAGGATGACATAAATGTATCATATTTCAAATCTTACTTGAAATCTCTTCACGATAGCACTACTGATAAAACGATATGTAATTACATTAATGAATTTAAAGCAATCAAAGCTGCGTTATTAAAAGAATTCGTTATGCACATTGGTTTTGAATTTAATCAAGATGATTTAATAAGGCTAATAAAACAACGAATATTAGAAAAAATATATCAAAAAAATAGAGTTGATGATGTGTACGTAAAACTTCATTCTGAACTAAGAGACACCAATTATTTATCAGTTAAAAATGGCACAAAAAATGTTATAGGTTTTGAAGATTTTATAAATAAATTCAGAAAATGTTTTCAGGTTGCAATGAGTGATAAATTACCTGTTCGAAGTTTTCAGTTCTCTCTTCCAGAGAATCCTGAAGAACAATTATTTATTAAACAGCTAATTCATATTAGAGACATATCGATTGAAGACAGGGAGGAAATCATTGAATTTACAACCCAACTATTACAACTCTACAACAACCTAAAGACTTGGGAAGATGATGGAGATTTATTGCCTTCTGAATTAAAAAAATTTAATGAAGAGACAATCCAAATATGGAAAAATAACTTCAAAGCAAAATATCGAAAAATAAAACATAAAATAAACTCTGGAAATTCAATTGAGGAATTAAATGATAATATCAAAGAAACGGCTGTATCTCTTTTAGATGAAATGAGAAATAAAATTCTAAAAATTGATGATACAATTCTATCAACGGAATTAAGTAACGGACACTTATATCTACTTACAGAGAGTCAAGAAATTGGTTGGCAATATGATTGGAAAAAAACAGAATAAAAATGAAACACTCTAGATACCTGTATAACAATGAAGCAATAGCAAGTGTTGCCTTGGGATACTTTATGAAACTACATAAAGTTGGATGTGCTACATTTGTTCGGACAATTAGATAAAGCACTTATCTTTACAACATGACAATAAAAAAAAGAAAACGTTACGACAAAGAATTCAAGACAATGGTTGTTAACCTCTGTCTTAGTGGCAAATCAACAAGTGAGGTTGCTTCGGATATGGACCTTGATAGAAGAATGGTATATCGATGGGTTAGTGAGCAGACTCAATTCAAAGAGAATAGTTTTAAGGGGAACGGTAATCCTGTTCGTACTGCTGAACAAGAAGAAATTACTGAACTAAAGGCAGAACTTCGTAAAACACAAATAGAGCGAGATATATTAAAAAAGGCAGTGAGCATATTCTCCAAGAGCGACAGCACAAATATGAATTTATAGCAACGTTTAACAACGAATTTACTGTCGAGGATATGTGCCGTGTTATGCAAGTGAGTCGAAGTGGTTTTTATGATTGGTTATCAAGAGAAGAAGCTCCTAGATCCATTGCTATAAAGGAGGATACTATTCGTATTCGAGAAATATACGAACAATCTAAATACCGATATGGCAGTCATAAAATTACAGCAGAATTAAGAGTACAAGGCGTTGTTACTTCAAGAAATAGAGTTGCTAGAATAATGAAAAAAGAATCCATTAAAAGTATTGTAAATAAGAAATATAAGGTACAAACAACTGATTCTAATCATTCAAATATAATATCAGACAACCACTTGGATCGAAAGTTTTCACCTGACGAACCATCAAAAGTTTGGGTCTCTGATATAACTTATGTTCCAACAGACCAAGGGTGGCTTTATTTAACAACGGTAATAGACCTTTTTGATCGAAAAGTAATAGGATGGTCTCTTTCAGATAATATGACCACGGAGTGTACAATCATTAAAGCATGGAGGATGGCTAAAATAAACCGTGATAACAAGCCAGGTATGATTTTTCATTCCGACAGAGGTGTACAATATACAGCAAAAGTATTCCGAGATGAGTTAGTTAAAGATCGAATAAAACAAAGTATGAGCAGAAAAGGAAACTGCTGGGATAATGCAGTTGCAGAAAGTTTCTTTAAAATTATCAAATCAGAAATGATTGATCATAAACACTACCACTCTCATTTCCAAGCTAAGATAGACATAATTGAATTCATCGAAATTTGGTACAATAGACAGAGAAGACATGCAACACTTGGTTATTTGACTCCTCTCGAATTTGGGAAACAGAAATATTTTAATGTGGCTTAATTAATTGTCCGATATTTTGTTGCATATCCAAGTTACTTCAATCGCAAAAGCTTTAATAGTATTGCCACTTGTTTTACATGAACCCACAATGAAGAAATTAAAAGGTCGTTCATTTAAAAGGAGCATTGAAGAATTCATAATAAAACATCCTGAATGTCTTATTACTTTCAATAAACGATATGAAGACTTTCTACCTATCTCAGTTAATTCAATAACCATTCTTAATGCCATTAATGTCACTCGAATTGAAAAAGAAGCTCTTCTATATAATATAGGAGCGAACTTCTCCCCTGAAAACTCAATTAAAATAGGGAAAAGGGCTAAAAATATTTTTCAAGCAATTGACTCTCTGAATGAACTAATTAAAGATGAAGAAACACACTCTCTATACCTAAAACTCAAAATTCAATTATGAAGTTCCATATTAAAAAAATAATCCTATGGTTTAAAAATGATTCTAAACCAAGAGAATTGGTATTTAAACCAAATAAAGTCAATGTAATAACTGGTGGTAGTGGCACAGGCAAAACAAGCTTATTATCAATTCTAGATTACTGTATGCTTTCAACAAAAGCTAATATTACAGAGGAGATTATAAACGAAAATGTTTTATGGTATGGTTTAGATTTTAAAATTAATGATAAGGATTTTGTTATAATAAGAAAACACCCTATTAACAATATAGGTTCAAAAGAAATATACTTTTCAAGTGATGGAACAATTCCAAATACTCCAGAACAAAACAATGATATAAAATCTGTAAAAACTGCCTTAGAACAAGAATTTGGTATAGATGAAAATTTAAAAATCCCTTTCGGTGGTAAGTATATTACTGGTGGTTCAAAAATATCATATCGCTACTTCTTATTATTCAATACTCTATCGGAAGATACAATAGCTCACACTAATACTTTTTTTGATTATCACCTTTATGAAAGAGACAAGTATATTGAAGCCTTAGCCCGTATCTTTTATTTGGCTATAGGTGTTGATGATGTTGAGAATGTACTAGCAAAAGAAAGAATAGATAAGCTTGAAAGAGAACTTCTAAAAATTGAAAAGAAAAAGAAAGCAATTGATAAAGAAGAAAAATTATTCGGAGAAAAAATTATAGAACTTGTTGGCAAAGCACAAGAATACGATTTAATTGAAAGAAAACTATTTACAATAGAAGAAGGAGAAAAACGATTATCGAATTTAATTAATGATTTTAAAACAGCAAACTATTCTAGCAACATGCAGATGGTTGATGATTTGAATAAGAATAAGCGAAGTTTATTTCGTAAGTTGAGAAATCTAGAACGTTTCGATTCAGAATACATTGACTATAAAAAAAACCTTCGAAATAACTATGACAGCTTAAGACCAATAGAATATTTACAAGAAAATTTCAATGAATTAATTCCTACAATTGAATTAAAAACATTCTTATCAACTCTAGAAGCATCCTTAAGGAACATTAAAACTGAAGTTTCTAAAAGAAAAACACTATCTACAAATGTAAAATCAGAAATTTCAGTAATTAGAAAGAAAGTTCAAAATATCGATGCTGAACTATCTAAATTGCCAACAACAACGAAAGATTATAAAGATGAAGCTCAGAAATTCATATTTATTGGAGAGTTAAAATCACAGTTAGATTTTTATAAAGATAAGTGGAACATTGATGATGAAATATCAGACACATCTAATATCTCAGTAGAAATTGATGAGCTAAAAAAGATTATTAGTAATACGAACGATAAAAGACGTATAATTATTAACGAATTGGAATCTAAAATTCAAAGATATTTTGACTTATCAGAATCAATGGGAGTCTACCAAAATTATAAAGTCTTTTTTGATACTAAAGAAAAAAATTTGAAAGTAAGGAAGCCCAAAGAACAGCTTGCTCAACAAACAATTGGAAGTAAATCAAACTACATGTTCTTACACCTGTTCATGTTCCTAGGACTTCATGAACATTTTATTGATATAGAACAAAGTTATATACCTCAATTTCTAGTTCTTGATCAACCAAGCCAACCATATTATGAAGGCATAAAGGAAAATGAAGAGCTAACTAAAGATGATGATAAAGGTAAGCTACAAGACGCATTCAGCCTTATAAATTCATTTATCAATATTATAAACAAGGAGTATGAAACAGATTTCCAAATAATTCTATTAGAACATGCTCCACAAAAATACTGGACTGAAAAAAAATTAGAAAATTTTCATTTAGTTGAAAAATTCAGAGATGGTAATGCATTAATACCACCATCTGCGATGATAGAACCAGACGAATCTGCTTAAGACTAAATATTCCATTATAATTAGTCCTTTCAGGAGTTAATTGAAACAGATGAATAGGTTTTACTCGGATGATAAGCTAAAAAAACATTACTGTATAATCTTACAAATAAAAGAAAAGAACCAATGACAGCTAAAGAATTTATTGAAAAAATTGATACTCTTCGAGAAAATATTTTAAAATATGACGATGAGCCTGATATTCATTTAGGGTACACAAAAAACGACGTAACTTATATCAAAGATTTTGAATTTGAAGTTAGAGAGAACTTTAGTAAAAACGATGATATTTTTATTATTGTAAATACGAATGAATAAAATCAGACAAAAAAGGTATATCTGCACTCCACTTTGTGTGGCTCCAAAAACTTTTATTTTCGCATTAAATAGTTCTTACAATTTGACGAAACGAGGGCAAACACATGGGTTTGCAGCTACAATGTCGAATTTGTATGGTTCTGATATCATTATATTGCGTAATATGAGACAAGGCAGTGCCGTTGTCTCTACGGTTGTTGAAACATATTTGAAATGCATCATTTAATGCTACAATGATGTATTATGAGATGTAGGCGCTCCCTTTAAGGGTGCCCTTTTATTTGTAAAACAAACAATTATAATAATTCATTGACAACATTTATATGTAGCTCTGCATTACTATTTGACGAAACGAGGGTAAACACATGGGTTTGCAGCTACAATGTCGAATTTGTATGGTTCTGATATCATTATAATGAATCGTTGTACTGCATGATATAAGACAAGGCAGGGCCTTGTCTCTAAGGTTGTTGCAACATATTGGAAATATATCATTTAATGCAATAATTTTGATGTATTAAGAGATGTAGGGGCTCCCTTTATGGGTGCCCTTTTGTTTGTAAAACAAACAATTATAATAATTCATTGACAACATTTATATGCGATTCTCGCATATGAGGGTAACCACAAGGGATACCCCTACCATTGTTCATATTGAATTGATGGTTATTTTGCTTCGACAAGCTCAGCAACCTTTCTGGGATCAATCAATATTTGAAATGCAGCAACTTTCTACTTTCACATTTAGAGATAAAAAAAGTCCTACACAGTAAATTCGTGCAGGACTTTCTTTGTGATTGAAAGCGGAGAGAGGGGGATTCGAACCCCCGGTACCCGAATAGAGTACGCCAGTTTAGCAAACTGGTGGTTTCAGCCACTCACCCACCCCTCCTAAGATGGTTGATCTGAATCAATCTGTCGGGGTACCAGGATTCGAACCTGGGACCCCCTGCTCCCAAAGCAGGTGCGCTAACCGGACTGCGCTACACCCCGAAACTAAAAAACGTCCATCAAGACGTACAAAAAAACGGTTAAATAAAAAAAAGCGGAGAGAGGGGGATTCGAACCCCCGGTACCCGAATAGAGTACGTCAGTTTAGCAAACTGGTGGTTTCAGCCACTCACCCATCCCTCCTAAAATAATTGATCTATGATAAATCTGTCGGGGTACCAGGATTCGAACCTGGGACCCCCTGCTCCCAAAGCAGGTGCGCTAACCGGACTGCGCTACACCCCGAAACATAGATCGTTGAATAAAGATACCCAACTTATTTGCAATAACTACTATTAAGAACGAATAGTTTGTCGGGGTACCAGGATTCGAACCTGGGACCCCCTGCTCCCAAAGCAGGTGCGCTAACCGGACTGCGCTACACCCCGAAACTATAGATGATTGAATAAACTACTCAATCCTATTGCAATAGATAATATTAAGAACGAATCGTTCGTCGGGGTACCAGGATTCGAACCTGGGACCCCCTGCTCCCAAAGCAGGTGCGCTAACCGGGCTGCGCTACACCCCGAAATATAGTTCGTTGAATAAACATTCAACGCTATTGCAATAAGACTTATTAAGAACGAATAGTTTGTCGGGGTACCAGGATTCGAACCTGGGACCCCCTGCTCCCAAAGCAGGTGCGCTAACCGGACTGCGCTACACCCCGAAACTAAAAATAATTGAATATACTATTCCATCCTATTGCAATAGAACCTATTTTGAACAAATGGTTCGTCGGGGTACCAGGATTCGAACCTGGGACCCCCTGCTCCCAAAGCAGGTGCGCTAACCGGGCTGCGCTACACCCCGAAATATAGTTCGTTGAATAAACATTCAACGCTATTGCAATAAGACTTATTAAGAACGAATAGTTTGTCGGGGTACCAGGATTCGAACCTGGGACCCCCTGCTCCCAAAGCAGGTGCGCTAACCGGACTGCGCTACACCCCGAAACTAAAAATAATTGAATATACTATTCCATCCTATTGCAATAGAACCTATTTTGAACAAATGGTTCGTCGGGGTACCAGGATTCGAACCTGGGACCCCCTGCTCCCAAAGCAGGTGCGCTAACCGGACTGCGCTACACCCCGAAATATAGTACATTGAATAAACATTCAACTTCTATTGCAATAAAACTTATTAAGAACGAATAGTTCGTCGGGGTACCAGGATTCGAACCTGGGACCCCCTGCTCCCAAAGCAGGTGCGCTAACCGGACTGCGCTACACCCCGAAACTATAGTTCGTTGAATGAAACATTCAACGTTTTTTTGATAATGACTATTTTGAGCTAATAATCTGTCGGGGTACCAGGATTCGAACCTGGGACCCCCTGCTCCCAAAGCAGGTGCGCTAACCGGACTGCGCTACACCCCGAAACATCATATTGTCAAAAAAAGACATACAAAAACTGATTTTAAAAATCAGCGGAGAGAGGGGGATTCGAACCCCCGGTACCCGAATAGAGTACGTCAGTTTAGCAAACTGGTGGTTTCAGCCACTCACCCACCCCTCCTTGATTGCGGTTGCAAATGTAGAAAACTCTAGCTTTTACACAAAATAATTAGCCTAAATAATTCCCACTACATCGCAAGTTTTTACCCAATTTACTATAAATCAATTCTATTGATTTATACTTTTTTTATGCTTCACACAAAACAATAGAATAAAAGAGCCTCTCTATTCCTTAAGAATGTTCTATTTCAACATAAAAAAGGCTTCTGATTATATCTATAAGAAAAATAAACCAAAGCCGTATTAGGACAATTATACTACGTTAAAATATTCCTTCCGACACTTTAATTTTAGAAGCAGTCCCAAATTGAAATATAGATCAATAGAACTTACACTCTTTACTGGACACTCCCAAAAACTCCCATCCTGACCTTATACAATTTTACTCTTTCACTTATCTTAGCCTATCTTGCCATACTCATACGTCAAGGTTTCTTTACCTTTTGGTTACTCTAAGGGTAACCAAAGGGTAAAGAAAGGGTAACCAAAGGGTATCCGAAGTAGGGCTCAGGTTCCTTTTTGTTTACTACTAAAATAAACGAAGACACTGTTCGAAAAAGAAGAGAAGTCACTATCCATAAAGAGAGAGACTCTGTCAGAGAAGGCGTATTAAAAAATCCTTTGGGGGTATAGTAATAGAGATGTCCCATCATGATTGATGGCATCGAAATAGTAGATACAACATGGGATTCGTGGAAGTAAAGTTCGTAGACATTGCATCGGAGTAATCAAGGTAGCAAACCACCCCCCCTTTCTCAAAAAAAGGCACGAAAGCAACAAGTTGCTTATACAATCCCAAGAAGTCTAAGATTGTATTGCTATAACTCCCAAAGCATCGTTCGCTGAAGATCATAGTGGCAAAAAAACACCCCAAAAAAATGATCAATCAGCATAATCAAACCTCTCTATGAAAAGGCAGACTACTGCTTATTGCTTATCATTTACTCTTCGAAACAATCGTTTTGTCTTTTTATAAAGAACAAGTGGGGCATCGTCTGTAATTGTATATCCATCAACATCAATCATATTTTTTCCTGTAATATCCTTGTGCGTGTCATGCGACAGGTTCGCTAGAAAAAGAGAAGAGGTATTTTCAAAGTAGAACAGGGCATCGTAACGATCGTTTCTCATAGACAGATTACCAGCCCCCCCGTACACCTCAAAAGCATGGCTATTTTTAACGACCAAATGTCGAGATAGGCCCTCATACTTAAAGCCATATAAAATTACCCTATTACAATGATCCACCTCTAGTGGTGTAAAATTTTCTTTACCCACCTCACTCTTTGTAGACATGTAATAATCCTCCACCGAAATTTGATAAAAACGTAAAGTATTTTGTGTATCTTTTATTAATAAATGACGAAAAGAGTCCGCTACGGTTCCTTTTGTTCCGATATCTAAGCAAAGTCCATAGATCTTCCCCCCAGCATTTCCCCCAAAGCGGATAAACGGTTGTTCAAAGGCATTAGGACCATAGTTCAGTAGTCGATAGTCGGTCTGTACATCACGCATCGTAAAATTACCTGACTTTACATCCAATAAGGTAAAAAATCTATTATTTGTCAAACCTTGTTTTATGGGAGCCGAATTGAGAACGAGTCCTAGGTCGGTTAATTTTACAGATGCATCTTTGTCGTTTTCCGTTTCGATAACAGAGACAGGCGAATCTGGCAACCAATCCTCTGCCACCATGAGGAGAGAGATATTTTTTCCTGCTCCAGTCATCTTCACCCCATCTTTAAGAGATAGACTGCGCTTCAGATGGAAATGACCACGAGGAATAAAGATTGTTTTTCCGAAATGTACGCTTTTAGGGTTTACCACTGCATCAATTGCATTTTGAATGGGCACCCCATCGTCATCAGAATCATCATCCCTTGTTGCACCAAAATCTTTTACTATATCTACATGAGGATCTTCCCAAGAAGGCATTTTACCCCAAACATGTCTAGTAAGCAGATCTTTTGGAGGACACTCATCTAAAAGAGGTAATTTCAAACAACAATCATGAACTCCATCGGCATAACGTTTCTTATCTATATGAACTTGTCCATGATCGACACTCGTAGCATATACATACTCCTGCATTCGCTTCCATTGATTCACATTGCTTTCAAGGATGTCCAAAGACGAAGCATTGTTTCCACTTGAAATAGCAATACGAGACTTAAACCAAACATTACGGACCACCATATTCTGACGATAATTAAATACAGCAGTACTAGAGCCGAAGGTTTCAATAGCGCCATCAACCAAGACGAGATCACCACAAGCACCTTGCTCAAGAGACGTATTCGTATTATGAACGCGAATGGCTTCATATTTAGCATTTGGATCTGTTGGGCCAATAATTTCGAACCCACACAAAGTAAGCGCACCTCGTGTGTTCAATACTTCTATAGCATGTTCTGTCTGATTCTCCAACCGAATACCAAATATGGTGGGACAAGGTCGATACTGATTTTGTTGAATTCCAATCCTTCCTCCCTCTATTTTGATATTGGCAGCATACCCCCCTGATCCAGGCAAAGATTTAATTCCAACATCAAAATTTCCTGATATATCGATATTCTCTAACACACAATGTTGGGCTCCAGCATTGGATATTGCGGAGACGTGGGGATTGTTTCCCATCTCTATTTTAAAATTTCGTAGGGTGCCTAGATAGTGTCTTGAAGGGGCCTTTTTACCATTGGTATCCATATATTCAAACAAAATTAGTATATGGTCAGAAACGGTTGCATTATCTTTTAAACGAAATATTGGAGGATGTAGCGCTTCTCCCAATAAAATATGTCCAAATTTACGTTGACTCATCGCTTGGATTGAATTTTGTGGTAGCGCTTTGCCTTGCAGTTGAATGCAGTGCAACTGATCGGATAACAGATAAGTCCCAAAAGGAACATAAACCACTAGATTGGAGGCAAAAGCATCGTCTATGGCCCATTGAATAGCCTCTGTGTCATCTGTAATGCCATCCCCTTTCGCACTATATGGAGCCTTGGTAACATCCAAAAAACCATCCTCCCAATATATTTGAGATGAAAGGTTACTGTAAAGTCTTTGTGGAAATAGATTGGGGGCTACATTTTTATAGATCCTTATATGGGCAGAAGTAGGGCATATAATGAACAAACAGATCAATAAAACACCACATATCATCATGATTACTCGCTTCATATCTCGTTGGGTATAGTTCGTTTATTACAAATTTGATGGTTGATTATAGCTTTCAAGAGATTGATAAAACATCATTCATCCAATCTAGCGATACCATTACAGCAAGAAACATAACGAATTAAACTTGAAATAGAAACACAACAATACTTAATATAAAAAAATCTATTTCAAGGTTCTCTTTCGTCATAAAGATAGAAATTCAATGGCAACATACGAAAGGGATAGATGATATAACGACTCACTTCCCTTAAGATCAAAGCGTCCCTATATCTCTTATATAGAATTCCACCATTTTTCTATTCCCTTTTTGAACTATTACAGAAGGGATAAATACAAGCAAAATAACATGATCATTAGTCGTAGATGAACAATATGAGATCAAAAATTCATGGATCTTTATTGAACAATTTCTCTCTTAATATCCTTTAATAATAAAAGAGCGTATTTTATGACATATCCCACGGTAGCTTGTATTTCTCTGAAACAGGGGAACTGATATTTGAGAATCTTTTAGACACAAGCGAAGCGTTATATTGAATTATTGTAGACAAAGCGACTGCTATTGGGATGAAAACATTTGAATTTTTATGATTACTCGCAACTACAATAAAACCAATAATTTGAGCCTATACAATGGGCATTTTTAACAATTACGGTCATTTTTTTAAATCAAAATAGTTTTGTCAATGAAAAAAACTATTAACTTTGTTATCAACAAAACAGAAGATATTTAAATATAAAAGATATCGCGCTTAGTATCTGTTTTTGGTAAACTAACATTTACATTTTAAACGAGAAAGCTTATGACTGTAAAGACAGGCCTCAACTCGCAAGAGTAACCTTTCGAGGTTCAGTGGAAGTCTGATCGGCCAGGCACTCAAATCCTGTTATAAGGAGTTTTACACAATACATTACTTTGCGCGACCCATACAAAAAGGAGCTTATTTTAAGCTCCTTTTTTGCGTTTTATCACTCTCCACCTATATAAAAGCAATTCAACTGAGTAGATACGCACATACCATTAGCTCTACCAAAACACTTTAAATTTTACGAGCTCAATATTATTTTCGTCCATGACGATTGCCTCCCCCTTTACGGTACCGCTTCATGAGATAAACTCTATAACTACGCTCCGCAAGAAAGAGTCTTAATGCTTTTTTAGGACCAATAGCCTCTTCGAATTTGGGTTGATATTTTTTCAATAATCCTCCCTCTTCGACCACCGCATCGCTTATTTTTAGAGAGAGTTCTGTGATCTTCTGGTTATCGTCAGTCTTCACCACCTCATGAATTTCGCCATAATAGGCACGAAGTTTTGAATGAATATCCCGACGATTAGACTCATAGTCATTATATATGGGCCAAAAAGCAGCAGACTCCTTAGAAGAGAGATCCAGGAAGTTGGTAAAATATGCCACCTTTTCAGCTTTCATCTCTTCCGAGAGACAACGTTGTGCATTCGCATGACCTCCTAAAATCATCACGATAAAAAGAATCATCCATCTAAAACAGGACTTATTTTTCGGTATTCTCTTCATTGTATATTGCATCATAAATTAGTTTATTGTCCACCAAATACTCTTGAATATCTTCCATCTCTTCCTCAGAGATTACCTCAATTTGAGGCGTTGATTCCATTTCAGCAGAGAGGTAAGTATCAATCTTATCTTGCATCTGTCTATTGCTCGACATAACAAATAGGTTTACCACCATTAATAAGATAGAGGCAGCCACACCAACATAAGACCACATCAAGACCTTAGAAGGTTTCACCTTTGGTGCTTCCACCGACTCTTCTTGATCGATACGCTCCATCATCTTTGCAGAGAACTGGTCGAAATAGCCATCCGGAACGTCCCAGCTCTTTTTGTTATTTTTCAACTTATCTAGTTCCATAATCTTTATAATGTCTTTAACATATGTTTCTCCACCTTCTGTTTAGCATGAAAATAGGATGCTTTAAGTGCTCCTACAGAGACATCCAATATTTCTGAAATCTCTTCGTACTTCATCTCCTCGTAGTATCTCATATTAAATACCAACTGTTGCTTTTCTGGAAGCGACAAAATTACTTTTTGTAGTTGCAACTCTATCTCTCCTCCGCTAAAATAGGGATCGCTTTTAAGTTGCGACATTTTCCAATCTATTGTATCTTGGTTCATCAACGAAGCTTCTTTTTTCTTTTTCTCAATAAAAGAGAGAGATTCGTTCATCACAATACGGCAAAGCCAAGTGTAAAGAGAAGCCTCTCCTCGAAACTTATCGATAGCCTTCCATGCTTTTAAAAAGCTCTCTTGTAATACGTCGTCAGTATCCTCGTGTATTAATACCATCTTACGAGCAAAATGGTATAGACGGGGATGATAAAGCTGTACCATCGACTGAAAAGCATACTTTTTTTGTGATGGAATCTTTAACTGATTTTTAATGATATCGTCTTTGGCCATTGCCCCATTTAAAGATTATTACTTATGGGTTCCACAAACAGATGCCCCATCTTATATTATTACTATCTTAGACACATATTTCTATATTTGGTTTAATAGTACAATAAAAAAAAGTAATGGAGAAGATAAATATTCTAGATATTATTCGCAAATATTATGAAAATTCTCCCCTAGCATACGAAATTCTACTGATACATAGCCAGTTGGTAAGACAAAAGGCTTTGGATATCGCCTCCAAATGCAACCATCTAAACCTCAACATAAAGCTTATTGAGGAGGGAGCTATGGCTCATGATATTGGAATCATTCAGACGAATGCCACAGATATAGGTTGTCATGGGAAAGTTCCATATATCTGTCACGGTTACTTGGGTGGACAAATACTTAGGCAAGAAGGAAGAGACGATTTGGCTCCATTTAGTGAGAACCATACTGGTATCGGATTGTCGAAAGAGAAAGTGAAATCACTACATATCCCGATTCCCATAAAAGATTATCTTCCTGAAAGTCATGAACAAAAGATTGTATGTATTGCGGATAAATTTTACAGCAAAGATCCAAATCATTTAGATCGAGAGAAGCCATTAGATCAAGTGCTAAAACAGATTAGGCATCATGATATAGAGGACGAAGTTATTTTTAAAAAATGGCTAAACGATTATCTTTTTGAAGGATTAAACAAGTGATACATTTTTTTTACTACCTTTAATTTTAATATAGAGACGAGAACTAACAAAGATTATAAAATGTATGAAAATTTAACCCCTAACCAAATTGAAGAGCTAGAGAACAACGGATGCACCTCATCTGATTGGAAAAAAGTTCTTGTTAAACAACCATTGGACTGTACAAGAATAAGACAAGTACAGTTTCATGGAAACATACGTCTAGGACTTTTTGAAAGTCAGTTTATACTTAAAAATGGGATTAAAAGAGACTCTGGAATTTATTGTGCCACCCTTTCAAACTGCACTATTGGAGACAATTGTCGCATTCATAATATACAAAATTACATTGCAAACTACACCATTGAGAACAATGTAAGAATTGAATCTCTGAACACCCTAGAGGTGGAGGGAGAGACCTCATTTGGAAACGGAGTGAAAGTTTCGGTTTTAGATGAAACAGGAGGACGTCAAGTTCCTATTTTCGATCAATTATCCGCACATCTGGCTTATATAATTGCCCTATATCGTCACCGTGATAAGGCAATTCTAGAGCTAGAGAATATTATTCAAAAATATGCAGAAAAACAGAAGTCGTCTGTGGGAGTGATTGGAGAATGGACTATTATTGAGAACTGTAAAGAGATTAAAAATACCAAAGTAGGGAAATATTCCACCATCACAAACGCACATCGTTTGTCGAATGGAACGATTAACAGTGTAAAGAAAGCTCCTGTAAAGATTGGCTCTGGTGTGATTGCAAGTAATTTCATTGTGGCATCAGGATCTGAAATTTCGGATAGTGCCATTGTAGATCGTTGTTTTATTGGACAGGGATGTAAACTAAGCAAACACTACTCCGCAGAGAACTCTCTTTTCTTTGCAAACTGTCAAGGATATCATGGTGAGGCATGCTCTATTTTTGCAGGTCCCTATACCGTAACACACCATAAGTCGACCCTTTTGATTGCAGGGCTCTACTCGTTTATGAATGCAGGTAGTGGATCGAACCAAAGTAACCACATGTATAAGTTGGGACCGATTCACGCAGGAATTATGCAACGAGGGTCAAAGACGGCTTCAGATTCCTACATCTTGTGGCCAGCAAAGATAGGTCCTTTTACATTGGTCATGGGACGTCACTACAAAAATTCGGATACCAGTGACCTCCCTTTCAGTTATCTTATTGAAAAAAATGATGAAAGTTATTTGGCTCCAGCGGTAAACATAAAGAGTGTTGGTACGATCCGTGATGCAGTGAAGTGGCCGAAGAGGGATAAACGAACAGATCCAAATAAACTAGATCTTGTAAATTGCAATCTTTTGAGTCCGTTCACCATCAATAAGATGTATAATGGACGATCTATCCTCAAGCAACTTCAAGCAGTATCGGGAATGACTAGTGAGAGTTATCACTATATGAGTACAAAAATCACCTCTAAATCACTGAAGAGAGGGATTCATCTGTACTCCATAGGAATTACTAAGTTCTTAGGAAACTCGGTGATTTCTCGACTACATAAGATGAATTACAACAAAGAGATGACGATACAAGAGGTCCTTAAGCCTACTTCGAAATACGGAAAAGGGCAATGGGTTGACCTAGCTGGACTCATCACACCCAAAGAGGTTGTGACAAATTTTATGGATAAAATTGAACAAAAAGAGATTAAATCGCTTAAACAAATAAAGAGTTATTTTGAAGACGCTCATAACAACTATTATGAATATGAGTGGACTTGGGCTGCGGATCTATTGGAAAAAGAGTTGAACAAATCGCTGGAAGAGATTCAGGTGAGTGATGTGATTTCTCTTGTTGGACGTTGGAGAGATAGTGTGATAGAGTTAGATAAAATGCTCTATAATGATGCGAAGAAGGAATTTACACTAAGTAGCCGTACTGGATTTGGTCCAGATGGGGATGATAGTGTACAGATAAAAGATTTCGAACAAGTAAGAGGTACTTTTGAGACCAATAGTGTGGTCAATGAGATCATTCAGCATATCCACAGAAAGAGTAAGTTGGCATCTGATGTAATTGATCAGTTAAAAGAGCATTCCACTAAGGTATGATTTTTGTGCATTCTCTGTTGTGTTCAATGCGTTATTTTAATAAGATACGTCATGATTAAAGAAGTTTGTGTAGAGAATTTTGAAGAAGCAATAAAAGCCCAAAAAATGGGAGCCTCACGTATAGAGCTTTGTGAGAATTTGCATGTAGGAGGAACTACTCCATCCTATGGGACTATTGCGTTGTGTAAGAAATACCTAAAGATTCCTTTCTTTGTCATGATTCGTCCTCGTGGTGGTAACTTCGTCTACAATGATATCGAGGTGGAGATCATGAAGAAGGACATTAAACTGTGCAGAGAACTTGGAGTAGAAGGGATTGTTTTCGGGGTTCTAAACCAGAAGGCGGAGATAAACACACAAGTGGTTCAAGAGCTTTGTGTCTTGGCTAGGGGAATGTCTATCACTTTCCATAAAGCCATCGATGAGTGTCCACGACCAGACCTTGCAATCAAACATATTAAGATGATAGGTTCTATTGATAGAGTTCTCACTTCTGGGGGAAAACCTACGGCAATAGAGGGTATGGAGATGCTTAAAAAGATGAGAGATGCTGCACGTCAAGATCCAGTTATTATCGTTGCTGGTAAAGTGACCAAGGATAATATTGATGAGATCAAAGAGATGATCCCTGCCAAAGAGTTCCATGGAAGAAGACTCGTGGGCGATCTTACTCAAGAAGAATCATAAGTCTACGACTGGTACCATTTTTAGGTGCATGTCTAAAAGATAAATTATATTGAATTTCAAAAAGGAGGAGAGATCCTCCTTTTTTTTGTGTCCAATCGTCTCACATCATTAAAACTTATGGTATCAACGGCTACAAGAAATTGGATACGATATTTTGGTTACTGAACCCTTTGACAAGCTCAGAGACCACTTCTCAGAAGTGCAAGGACTACAGGTCGAAATACAGGACTACAGGTCGAAGTAAATGCCACATATATCAAAACACGCCCTTTTATACCCTAAAACCTCACAAAGTTTATAAACATTATACAATCAAAGGTAACTACTCAGCTTCATTTATAGTTTAGCCTCCATTCGCTAAAGAATGGAGGTTCAGAAAATATATAATGTGTAAATTATTTTATTGCCAACTGACCTTAAGATGGTTTTGAGATAACCAATGAGCAATCATTCTCACTACACTCTTTCCTTGTTTTTTAAGTGTATCAACAATAGAGCGTAACATGGCATACCTTTGGGCTCCTTCTTCTGTTCGATAACCTGCAGATACTTTTTGTTTTATTTTAATATTACGTATTGACCTTTCGGATGCATTGTTGTCAAAAGGAACTTCGTAATACTCTAAGAAAGTAAACACACTATCAATCCTTTTAATTAATCGACTCCGTAATGTCTTGATCTCATCTAGCTGATCGTCATACTCGTCATTTTTCAACAGTAATAAAAGCTGTTCTTTAAATATTGATTTTTCTTTTAAAGGATATTGGTTCTTGGCTGATTCTCTCTTTAATTTCATGGCTTTATAGAATATATTCAAAATATCCTCTGCCCAACTGTTATTCGTTTGTTGTTTAATGTAGATTAATTCTCGTTGTAAATGTGCTAAACATAGTTGATAATGTTTGGCTGGAGTTTTTAATTGTGAAGCATAACAGTCACTGACTAAGGTCGCATTAATAAATCCTTTTTTAAAATTTTCTACAACAACTTTATACCCTCTAGACTTATTGGCTGTAATGAATGTTACCTCATGATTTTGCCATACCCACATCCATCCTTTGCCTCCATTGATCTTGCAACCTGTTTCGTCTGAGCCAACTACACTGGATTTGGATATCGATTCACGAAGTGATTCATATAAAGGAGTCATCACCTCTTGGGCTTTATTTAAAATATTAGTAATAGTCCCATCTCCAATTTTAAATGATGTTATCTCTTCCACTAGTGAACCAATACGGTTTAAAGGGATATAATGTTCAACATACAAGCTTACAATTAGTGATCGTAAATGAGAACCGTATTGGACAGGTGCTTTTATATTCGAGGGCATAGAACCTTTGTGTAGTTGACCACAACTGCATCTATTTTCATAAAGACGATGCTCGGTACAGATTTGTTCAAGAACAGGTGGTATGTCAAAAACCTGACGTTTGCATAACAAGCTTGCGTCTTCTTGATTTAATGTATTACCACACTGACATGTCGATGGAGGATTATATGACTCTATGCTTGTTGGAAAATCACTCTGTTGTAATGTCGATCCTTTATGGTTGGGTTGACCTCCGGGTTTCCTAGTGGATTTATTTCGAAGTGATTGATTTTTCTTTACTGTATGTAAATCTCTTGAAGGTGGAAAACTACTATTACTACTGTTTTTATGATTACGCGATAGTTTATCTTCTAGATCCTTTACTTTTTCATGAAGCATAGTATTCTCTTGTGACAAAGCTTGAACTCGTGACATCACTCTGTCTAGCTCTTCCTTTAAGGACTCAACCTGCTTCTTTAAAGCTCTATTTTCTTCTTCTAAACAATCAATTGTTCTCATGACTACAAAGATTCATTGATCTTGACAAATTAGAAAATAATATAACAGAAAGTAATCAACAATACGGCCTATTATTATTAACAATCATCACTAAAACAACGTGTTTGGAACTTTTGTGTGATTATTAGACTCAAAAAGAACCTGGGTAGTTACGGCATTTCTGCTACCATACCACCAATCATGTCGCAATAATCGTAACGGAAACACCAAAGAGGAAGGAAGCTCCTGATTGGAGCTTCAATAATGATGAATATGACACAAAAGTCTCATGAAGAGAACTTATTATGGTTTCCACTCTGTTAATTTAATCTCTTCAGGAAACACCTCCTCTTTGTAAATAGACATACCCATCAGAAGACGCAAACACTCCTGTATTCCCTCTGTGACACTTGGGTGGGGATGAGTATTTTTAAGGACCTCCTCCACGGTAAGGTTTTGATCCAATAGATAGGCAAAAGAGGTGATAAAAGCAGATGCTTGTGGGCCTCCTGCACGCATTCCTAAAATCTTATTTTTCCCATCATCTGAGATCATGATTTTTACAAAACCTCTAGTATTCTGCATTGCAATCGCCCTATTGACTAATTTATTAGAGTAATAAGCAGCACGATATGGGATCTTTTTCTCTTGCAGTTGCGTCTCATTCATGCCAACGGAAGCAAGTTCTGGTTTAAAAAACATTAAGGTAGGTAGGTGACTATAGTCCAATGGGTATGCAACATTGCCCCATATCGCTTCCACGATATGACGTCCTTGTTCTTCAGCCACACAGTAAAGTGCCTTATGTCCTGTAGTATCCCCCGCAGCGAAAATATGACATTTAGAGAAGTCCTCCATCGCGCACTCATTATTAATCTCTAGAAATCCTCTCTCGTTGGCATGGAGTCCAGCATTCTCTAGTTTCAGATGATCGGTATTTGGCACACGCCCAATACTCACCAGTATCACATCCACCTCAATGACCCTACTGTGTCCATCTTCATAATCGAGTACGACATCCAAGCTATCCTCTTTCTTACGTACAGTTCTAAAGTTTGCAGTATGGTGTATTTGCACGCCATTTTTCTCAAGTCCTTCAGAGACAAAAGAGCTTACATCCTTGTCTTCAAAAGGAATCACACAATGTGCTCTATCCAATAGATGCACTTCGGTTTGATTGAAATTGGAAAAGATAGTTGCAAATTCACAACCAATAATGCCCGACCCTACAATAAGCATTCTTTCAGGAAAACGATCCAATCCCAAAAGTTCATCTGAGTTCACGATACGATGTCCATCCGTTTTAAGAATGGGATGTTGTCGCGGTCTCGATCCTGTAGCAATGATAAAATACTCACCATAAATCACCTTCTCTCCTTCCCCTCTAGTCTCAATATTCAGATAATGGGCATCTTGAAAAGATCCATGTCCTTGAATCAGAGTAAGACTTCCACCGTGACCAATCTTATTAGACGAGGAGAACGATTCTATCTGGGAAAGCATCTGGTACTGCTTGGTTTTGGCTGCATTCACCACAGTCTTTTTTACCTTCTTATAATCAACAGTTAGGTGAGAAGCACGATAGCCTCTATTGACAGCCGAGGCTACTGCAAAATCAGCAGATAGCTCCCACATCGTCTTGGATGTCAAAGCTCCGTGAAATACTCCAGCTCCCCCTAAATTTTTCTCTTCTACTATTGCCACCTTTTTATGAAAATCGATGGCACGCATGGCCGCAGCAAATCCTGCAGGACCACTTCCAATAACGACAAGGTCGAAATGTTCTATATTATCAGATTGCATGGGTTCTTAATTATAAAATATCATTATGGTATCATAACATAAAAACATAAAAAGTGTTCTACTAAAAAATAAAAAAGAGCACAAAAACATTTCTAAAAATTTATTCTGTTTAAATAAGCTAAAACGAATAAAACAATCGTGTAATTTCATTCTCCATACTTAATATTATTTTACTTTTGTAAGTGTAACAGGAAGCCTTTAACGATTCCTATTACCCCTTCAGGTTGCGCTTTGAATAGCCCAAAGGGAAGGGAATAATGCTCTTTGACATATGGAACCCTATATGAATTGTGCTTAAATTAAATGAATAAATGTATTATCAGCCTTCCCCCGGCATGATACAAAAAGGCTCCATTTTAACGATAAAAACAATCTGTTTGATCAATAGAAATGGAGAAAAGTGACATTTTTTTTGATCACAATCAATGAGTATATTAATTTGTTAAATCGAATATCGATACGCTGTTTTAGAACATTGCTAAAACAGACTTATCTCATATATTGAAAACTGTTTTATTAATTTTTGATACCTACATTTACATCACTTTTAAAGACGACGTGAAGACGTTGGTATCGAATCAAAAGGTTATTTGAATTATGAAAGTAAAGCAAATTGAGCACATTGGAATTGCTGTAAAAAGTCTAGATGAAACAATTCCTTACTATGAAGCACTTTTAGGAACAAAGTGTTATAATGTTGAAGAGGTAGCAGAGCAAAAAGTGCGTACCGCTTTCTTCAAGGTTGGTGAAGTGAAAATCGAATTGCTAGAGTCAACAGATCCTGAAGGACCTATTGGTAAATTCGTAGAGAAAAAAGGAGAAGGAGTACACCACATTGCATATGCAGTGGATAATGTAAACGAAGCGCTTACCGAAGCAGAAGAGAGTGGTCTTCGTCTTATCGACAAGACACAAAGAAAAGGTGCTGAAGGTCTAAACATTGGATTCTTGCACCCAAAGTCTACTCACGGAGTGCTTACTGAGCTTTGTAGCGAGGGAGATAAATAAATAAGTTACTTTTGACAATCTATACTCAATAGATTCAAAAACCTAACATCATGAACAATCAAGATAAAATCAGAAAGTTAATTGAATTGCGTAACGAAGCTCGTATGGGTGGAGGAGAAGCACGGATTAACAGACAACACGAACAAGGTAAAATGACTGCAAGAGAACGTATCGAAATGCTCCTTGACGAAGGTAGCTTCGAAGAGCTTGATATGTTTGTAACGCATCGTTGTACGAATTTTGGAATGGAAAAGACCAAGTTCAAAGGCGATGGAGTAGTAATTGGACACGGTACCATTGATGGTCGTGTCGTTTATGTATATGCACAAGACTTTACAGTTTTTGGAGGATCGCTTTCTGAAACGATGGCTCAGAAGATTTGTAAGGTGATGGATATGGCCATGAAGGCAGGTGCCCCTGTTATCGGCATCAACGATTCGGGTGGAGCTCGAATCCAAGAGGGAGTGACCGCACTGGCTGGTTATGCTGAAATATTTGAGCGTAACATTTTGGCTTCAGGTGTGGTACCACAGATCTCTGCTATTTTTGGTCCATGTGCCGGTGGTGCAGTATATTCGCCAGCGTTGACTGATTTTATCATGATGACGGAGGAAAACTCCTACATGTTTGTTACTGGTCCCAAGGTTGTAAAGACTGTAACGGGTGAAACCATTACAGTGAATGATTTAGGAGGGGCCAATGTTCACTCTTCCAAGTCAGGAGTATCTCACTTCAAGGTAGAGTCTGAAGAAGAGGGATTAATGATGATACGTAAGTTGATCTCTTATCTTCCTCAGAACAACTTTGAAGAGGCACCGATGATTGAGTGTACCGATCCTATTGATCGTTTGGATGAGGAGTTGAATACCATTATTCCTCCTAATCCTAATATGCCATACGACGTAAAAGATATTATCTACTCTATCGTCGATGACAACGAGTTCTTGGAGATACACCAAAACTACGCTCGTAATATTGTGGTTGGATTTTCTCGTTTAGCAGGACAATCTATTGGTATTATCGCCAACCAACCAAACTTCTTAGCTGGGGTTCTTGACTGTGATGCATCGAGAAAGGCAGCACGTTTTATTCGCTTCTGTGATGCATTTAATATTCCTCTTCTTACTTTAGTAGACGTTCCTGGATTCCTTCCTGGATCAGGACAAGAGTATGCTGGTATTATTAACCATGGTGCAAAATTAATGTTTGCATATGGAGAGGCAACCGTACCTAAAGTTACTGTAACACTACGTAAATCGTATGGTGGAGCACACTGTGTTATGAGTAGTAAACAGTTAAGAGGTGACTTTAACTACGCTTGGCCATCAGCAGAGATTGCTGTGATGGGTGCCAAAGGGGCTATCGAAGTCTTGGAAGGCAAAAATGTTCGCAAAATAGAAGATGAGCAAGAGAGGTTAGACTATATCCAAAAGAAAACGGATGAATATGACAACGCATTTGCAAACCCATATCAAGCAGCATCTTATGGATATATTGATGACGTCATTGAACCTAGAAATACTCGATTCCGTCTAATTAGAGCGTTCCAGAGTCTTCAAACAAAGAAAGTAACCAATCCATTAAAGAAACATAGTAATATTCCATTGTAGTGGCATACCACTCTCCTCTTCTCTTCTCTTCTATCATATCAAAGAAGAGAAGAGGATTGAATAATACGAAGAGACTCATTGATGAGTTTTATTTTCTGGTAAAAAAAAACAACCATGAACATACTTTCAATTACCTCACAAACATGGATTATTACATTGGTTGGTTACTTTGTAGTTTTCCTTGTTCTCGTAACACTTATTATCGCTTTTGGCTGGGCCATGCCTCTTATTTTGAATAAGATGAAGAAAAAGTCAAAGAAACAAAAGAGCATAGGCTCTAAAACCGAGGCAAACATACAAGATACTACTTCGGATTCGGATATTACAGCAGGTGAATCGGCCGCAATTGCTATGGCACTTCATCTTTTCCTCAACAACCAACATGATGAGGAGAGTAATGTAATTACCATTAAGAATATCAAAAGAAGATATTCTCCTTGGAATTCGAAAATACACAGTATGAATAATAGGTTAGATAGAAGATAAGTTGTCGAGACTCAAAACAGTTAATCATGAGAAAATTTAAATTTACCATCAACGGTAGTAAATATAACGTATCAATTAAAGATCTTGAAGGGAACACCGCCAATATCGAGGTGAATGGAACCCCATACGAAGTGGAGATCGATCAAGAAGTGAAAGTTTCTAAAACACCTAAACTTGTCCGTAAAAGTGTGGTGAATACTATCAATGATAGTGCTATCTTAAAAAAGAACACCACTGTTGATGGATATAAAGTGGAAGCACCTCTTCCTGGTAATATCTTTAAATTGCAAGTAAAAGAGGGGGATAACGTTAAAAAAGGCGATGTCTTACTTATCCTTGAGGCAATGAAGATGGAAAACAAGATTCTATCGGAAAAAGATGGAGTTGTGAGTAAAATTCATGTGGGAGAAGGAGATGCAGTTCTTCAAAATGATGTTATTTTGGAAATCCAATAGACAAACGTAGAAGTAATTAATTCTCTTAGTTTACGATTAAAACTACAATAATGAAAAAATTTCTCACACTCATTGGTGCAATATCTATCATACTTACTGTTCAACTCTGCTTTGGTGCAGATGGGAGTGCTTTCCAAGAAAGTACAAGCGGAGCAATAGAGGGATTAAAAACCTTCTATAACTTTACGGGGTTTGCAAATTTCGATCCTCTAAACTTAGTAATGATCTTTGTTGGACTTTTCTTCCTTTTTCTAGGAATAAAATATGATTTCGAACCTCTTCTATTGGTTCCTATTGGAACGGGGATGATTATTGGTAATATCCCTTTTCTTGAAGGAAACAAGATTGGAATATACGAAGATGGATCTGTATTGAATTACCTCTACTTCGGAGTTAAGAATGGAATATACCCTCCTCTTATCTTCTTGGGTATCGGAGCAATGACAGATTTCTCATCCTTGATATCAAACCCAAAGTTAATGTTATTAGGGGCAGCAGCACAGATTGGTGTCTTTGGAACATTCTTGGGAGCCGCAGCTCTTGGGTTCACTCCTCAAGAAAGCGGAGCAATCGCAATTATTGGTGGAGCAGATGGACCAACAGCAATCTTTCTTTCTGCGATGTTAGCACCACATATGATGGGGGCTATTGCAATCGCAGCATACTCTTATATGGCATTGGTACCAGTAATACAACCACCTCTTATGCGTCTCTTGATACCAAAACATGAGCGTACAATTAAGATGAAAGCTCCTAGAGCAATCTCTAAGACAGAAAAAGTGTTGTTCCCAATCATTGGATTAATATTTACAACGTTTATTGCACCTTCAGCGATACCACTTCTAGGTATGTTGTTCTTCGGAAATTTACTAAAAGAGTCAGGTGTAACAGAACGTTTGGCAGATACAGCAAGAAACTCATTGATCAATATTGTGACTATTTTGCTAGGCGTAACGGTTGGAGCTTCGACACAAGCACAGTATTTCTTAACAACAAACTCTCTTAAGATCTTTGTTTTAGGTGCTGTATCATTTGTTATTGCGACATCAGGAGGACTTCTTTTTGCACGATTTATGAATCTTTTCTTGAAGAAGGATGATAAGATCAATCCACTTATTGGAGCAGCAGGAGTTTCTGCTGTACCTGATAGTGCAAGAGTAGTTCAGAACGAAGGTTTAAAAAGTGATCCTAATAACCATCTATTAATGCATGCCATGGCACCTAATGTAGCTGGTGTTATTGGATCTGCAGTTGCTGCAGGTATCCTTCTTGCATTTTTAAAGTAGTATCACATATTTCATCTATGAATAAAAAGGGGTTCAAATATGAACTCCTTTTTATATTTAAAGAGGTTCATCAATAGACCAAAGTATATAATTTGTAATAAAATACGTTGGTCTATTGATGCCTATATCTTGATTTTTACATAAATATTGATCCTTCTATATCGTAATAAGGAATCGACTCATACTTTATGAAATATGATACAAAGGTATTTATATGTTTGTTTTGGGTAAGAGAATAGATTATTCTAATTCGTAATAAGTAATCGACTATACTCTATGAAATATGACCAAAGGTACTTATATGTTCGTTTCAAGGAAAAACCAAAAGAGAGGAAGAATCAAATGATTCTTCCTCTCTTAAATATCTTACAAAAAAGGTAAAAAGATAGCAATTACTTCTTCAACCAAGACTTTACAAGTTCTTGATTTTTCCTCACCCACTCTTTTGCTGTTTTGTCTTTGCTACTTCCATTTTCCATGTCATTCATCAACGCAGATATCTGAGCATCAGTCATAGAAAAATTAGTAAAATAGGAAGCCAATTCAGGAAAATCTTTCTTGAAACCTTTACGGCTATAGGTCATGATCTTCTCCTCATCCCCATAGATCTTTTTAGAATCACTAAGGAATTTAAGGTCAAAACGTCCAAACATCCAATGAGGTGCCCAACCACAAAAAACAATCCACTCCTTTTTATCAATGGCTTTCTTCACCTCGGTAAGCATTGCAACTGTAGAAGAGTTAATCTGTTTTAGACTTAGATTATAATCCTTAATTGCAACTTCTGTCATACCAGTCATTCCAGCACCTTTTTCGATACCAATGATCTTTCCCTTAAATTTATCTTTGGCAGCTTCAAGCTCTTCAATAGAATTGATTGTTACATAAGAAGGGACTACCAAACCAAGTTTTGCTGAAGGGTAGTTCGTTCCAATATATTCTAGTTTGTTCTTGAACTTAGCCACTTTCTCTTTGTGGGTAACCGGCAACCAAACATCCATAAATACATCCACATCACCTTGAGACATGGAAGCAAATACTAAATCAACTGCAGCATTCTTAACCTTTACATTATATCCTTGCTCTTCTAAAATTACTTTTGTTACATATGTCATGGCGACTCCTTCAGCCCAACCATCAACATAGCCAATAGTCACTTCTTTCTTCAGAGTATCCCCACTATTCTTCTTTCCTCCAGTACAGGCTACTAGTAATAGCATCACTATTGCCATGAAAAAGGTAGATAATTGTTTTAAATTTTTCATTGTAAATATATGTTTTGGTTTTATTTTTCTATTTCTTGCTTCCCGCAAAAGATTGGGTTATTCGATCTAAGATGATTGCAAGAATTACTACAGCTAATCCACTCTCGAATCCTAAAGCAATATCAAGGTTATTAATTCCTTCAAGAACCTTCTCCCCTAATCCTCCAGCAGCAATCATTCCTGCAATTACCACCATAGATAAAGACATCATAATTGTTTGATTCACTCCAGCAAGTAGAGAGTTTTTGGCTAAAGGAAGCTCTACTTTTATAAGCACCTGCATAGGAGATGCACCGAAAGACTTCGCAGCCTCAACCACTTCAGGAGAGACCTCTTTAATACCAAGAGAGGTTAAACGAACAGCTGGTGGCATTGCAAATATTATGGTTGCAAAAGCACCAGGGAGTTTTCCTATACTAAAAAATAGTACTGCAGGGATAAGGTAAACGAAGGCAGGCATAGTCTGCATTAAGTCTAATATTGGCCTTACTGCTTTCTCAACCATTGGTTTTTTAGCTGATATAATTCCAACAGGCACTGCAATAACTAAAGCTGTAATAGTAGATATCAATACCATAGCGAGGGTCTGCATCGTTTCTGTCCAAAAACCTAATGAATAGATAAAAAGAAGTCCCAGAGTAGTAAGTAGTGCTACTCCCTTTCCTCCTTTATACAAAGCAATGGCAGACATTATAATAATGATTACATAGAAAGGGAAGAAAAGTAATATATTTTCAAATCCTTCAATAAGGTTATTTCCATTATCCTTAATTACATCAAACACAGAGCTAAAGTTTTCAGTCAACCACATAACTGCTTTCTCGACACTAGCTCCTATCTTTAAAAATCCTTGTTCCATAAATCGATTAAATTTCTTGTGCCTCTTCCTGTAAAGTTTTTACCTCTTTTAAATTGTAACGTGTTGCTTCGATCACCAAAGAGGTCTGTGTCACCATTCCAAGGAAACGTCCACTATTCTCATCCACTACAGGAAGAGGAAAGTGTGTACCAGCAATCAATGCTAACATCTGTTCTACAGTAAAATGGGGATATACAGAAGCAACCTCCTCTTCTATAAAATCAGAAAGAGACAAACTATCATCCTTGGATACTCTTAAAACATTTCGTAGGCGAATAAAACCCTTAAAGAAGTTCTTTTCGTCCACAACAGGTAGTGCATTTAGTCCTTTTTGTCGCATCTTATGGATCAGACTCTTTGGACCATCCTTCTTAATATTAGCAACATCAGAATTTTTAAACATCAGAACCTCAGCAGTGATCACACATTTACGGTCTACTTTCTCAACGAATGCTTCGACATAAGGGGAAGCTGGTTCTGTCAAGATCTCTTCGGCAGTTCCAGTTTGCTCAACGACACCATCTTTCATAATCGCAATACGATCACCTAGTTTAATGGCCTCATCTAAGTCGTGTGTAATAAAAACGATAGTCTTATGTAATTTTGACTGAAGCTCAAGCAGTTCATTCTGCATCTCAGCTTTAATCAATGGATCGAGTGCAGAGAAAGCTTCGTCCATTAATAATATATCGGGATCATTGGTTAAGGCTCTTGCAAGTCCTACACGTTGTTGCATTCCACCAGATAACTCCGATGGCAATTGATTTTCGAACCCCAAAAGGCCAACATTTTCGATTGCATTTTGTGCTTTTAACTCTCTTTCTTGTTTTGGAGTACCTTGTAACTCAAGACCAAAAGCAACATTTTCTATAATAGTTCTATGTGGAAGTAGTCCAAATTTCTGAAACACCATACTCATCCCCGTTCTACGCAGTTCGCGCAATTCATGGTTTTTCATCTTAGTAACAGAAGATCCTCGATAAATAATCTCACCTGAGGTTGGTATATTAAGAAGATTGAGACAGCGAATAAGTGAAGATTTTCCACTTCCAGACAATCCCATGATAACAAATATCTCTCCCTCATGTATGTCAAGGGAAGCATTATTTACTCCTACGGTACAGCCTGTTTTTTTTAAAATGTCTGTTTTAGAATGCCCTTTCTCTAATAACTTTAAGGCATCTTTTTTATTTTTTCCAAATATTAGATTAAGGTCTTTTACTTGTATCTTAATATTAGATTCTGGCATAAATTATGATTGTTTTGAAGTATTTATTTGATGTAAGAGGAAATCATGTTGTATACAACATAACCTTTTTAGTAACAACCCCATCAAATAGATTCACCACAAATATAAACCAAAGATTACAACAAAAAAAGCTATTATTCTGCTCTATAGACACAATAACCACAGTACAAGGGGTGAGAAACATGTTCTATACGACATATTGACCACACATAGGCATCCACCACAATATCAAACACTTACACACACAATAATAGAATACAAAGAAGGTGTAAAAAGACACAATAAAACATCATGTTTTAAGAAGACAGATTCAATCATATGGTAACAATTAGTTAATATACCATCAATATATAGGTTAGACATACACTTAAAAAGAGTAAACTTAAAGAAACACTATCTTACAAAAAGATAATTCTAATAGTGAAAAAGAATAGAGTACGGACTTAATACGTATTTTATTTATTCAGAGTGAAAATATCAGGTAATATGAATCGTATAACAACCCGATATCCTTAAAACAAGAATAGCTGTTCATTACGAACAGCTATTCTTTATAAATCTCTTTAAAAAGGATTCTATTTTTAAGGATTGACCTGTACTACATAATCCTGTTTTTCAACTGTTTTTCCGAAACAAATAGGCTCCCAACCATAGGTTCTTGCTACTTTTAAAAATTCATCTTCCATATCTGGGCGAACAGCTACAAGAAGCCCTCCACTTGTTTGTGGATCACACAAGATAGACTTCTGCTCTTCGGTAATCGGAGATATTCTATCTCCATAACTATCGAAATTTCGTTGTGTACCACCAGGGAAAGTCTTCAAATCAATATATTTCTGCAGGCCATCAATAAGAGGCACTTTAGAAACTGAGATTTCAGCACTCATATTAGAACCTTCACACACCTCTTTTAAGTGTCCTAACAATCCAAATCCAGTTACGTCAGTCATGGCTGTAACACCTTCTAATTCTCCTAGTACCGCTCCTATCTTATTAAGAGTAATCATAGAGTTTCTAGATTTCATACGATCTTCTTCCTCTAAAACACCTCTCTTTTGAGCCGTAGATAGTATCCCAACCCCTAACGGTTTTGAAAGATATAAATTACATCCAACTTCTCCAGAAGCATTCTTTTTTATTCGAGACTTCTTAGCAATCCCCGTCACCGCTAAACCAAATATTGGCTCAGGGCCATCAATACTATGTCCACCTGCGATGGTAATACCAGCTTCCTTACATGCTTTACGAGCACCGTTCATTACTTCCGCAGCAACAGAAGTATCTAACTTATTGGTTGGCCAACAAAGTATCGCTAATGCCATTAATGGTTTTCCTCCCATTGCATAAATATCGCTGATCGCATTGACAGATGCAATGGCTCCGAAGTCCTCTGGATCATCTACAATAGGCATAAAGAAGTCTGTTGTGGAGATAATCACATTTTCATCATCTATCTCATATACAGCAGCATCATCAAGAGTTCCATTTCCAACAAGTAAACGTGGATCGATATGAGAAGGTTCTACTTGATCTAGGATCTCTTTTAATACTTTTGGTGCAATTTTACACCCACAGCCTGCCCCATGAGAATATTGGGTTAACTTAACACACTCCATAAATTTGATCGTATTTTGTTTCTATCTCTTGAATTAAAATATCTGCATGATCTTCTGCAGAAGTATCTGGCAAAGCACAAGTGATTACATGCTTTTTATCTTTCATATGCTCTCTACTATACTCATACGTTTTATCGTAATACTCTAATAGCAGATCCGCAACACAGTCAAAGCGCCCTGTGTCATAATGCTCTAATATTTCGTCTCTTCGTTTATTTCCTAAACGTTTAACCAATATATTTATCGCCGACTTCATCTTTTCTGATTCAAGTTTCGCATAGTCTTTAACCAGTTGTTTGATACGATAATCACGAGTCATTTCAACGACTAAAAGTGCACAATGGTTCATACGATCCCAAAAAGGATCGGGAAGAAACACTTTACCGATAAATTTACTTTCTCCTTCGACCCAAACAGGACGACTAGGATCTAACTGCCGAACTTGATGGAATAGATCATTCTGAAACTGTTGGGTGGTAGGCTGTGGAATAAGACCAATGCCTCCAAATGCAGATCCTCTATGAGAAGCCAATCCTTCTAAATCGATCACCTGACACCCTTTATGATCTAAAGAGTGAAGGATATCGGTTTTTCCACTACCTGAAAAACCTTCTAACACAATCATCTTAGGAATTTTAGCTACACACTCTAAAAGATGGTTACGATAAGCTTTGTATCCCCCTTCTAGCACATAACATTTAAGACCAACTTTTTCAAAAAGCCAAGCCATCGATTGAGATCTCATTCCTCCTCTCCAACAGTGAATTAAGATGATATTGTCCACAGCCATCTTCTTAGCTTGCTTAGCCCATTTAGCCATTTTGGGACCGACATACTCAAGGCCCTTAATTACAGCAGTGTCTTTTCCCTGTTTTTTATACAAAGTTCCAACCACCGCTCTTTGATCGTTATCAAAAAGTGCCATATTACAAGCTTGTGAGATGTGTCCCTCCTCAAATTCTGCAGGAGAACGAACATCGACAATAGGATATCTTTCTGATTTTTCTAAAAACTCTTCTGCACTTAATATTTCCATGTAAATACTATTTCTCTTAAATTTATAAGAAGCACCTTCATGTCGAGCAGTCTTTTCAAATTAAATAGTATCTGATATAAGGCCATCTCAGCGTGGAGATTGTTCTGAAGGCATAAAAATACGACAAAAATAATTATAAGCCTTTTTTATTATAAAAAAGGGAAGAATTAAAAAAAGCAGTAACTCGAAGTATATATCTTCGTGTTACTGCTTTGTATCTATAGGTCGTATAGAGGCACTCTAAACAACACTAAACACTATTTATCAGTATTTTATGAACTTCTTAATAACCTTCTTTGAATCCACATTCATTTGGAGCATATAAAGACCGGCCGTAAGATGATACACCGCTATTTTATCACCTTCATTATAGGAATTGCTTTGATAGACAATAGCCCCCATCACATTATAAATAGTAATTTGAGCAGGTTCTAGTCCCACAACATCCACAGAAATAAAGTCCGTTGCTGGGTTTGGATACAATCTTAATTCTGAAGATATATCAATAGGTACATTCGTTGATACCTCTTTCCCATAGATCTCTATTTCATATATTCGCACATTATCATCTGCTATTGATCCAACCATTCTAAAGCAAATATACTTAGCCTCAACAGGATCTTTCAATATAATACTGTGAATATTATCGTTATTGATATCTGTTTTTTTAGAGACCTCTTTCCATGTAAGATTATCATCACTAACTTCAATAACTAAAGATTGAAGATTATAGTCAGCCGTCTCCTTGATTCCTGCATCATATACATAAAAACTTTTTAACTCATAACTATTTTGTAAGTCAAATGTTCTTTGCACTGTAACTACTCAGGTTCTTTTTGAGTCTAATAATCACACAAAAGTTCCAAACACGTTGTTTTAGTGATGATTGTTAATAATAATAGGCCGTATTGTTGATTACTTTCTGTTATAATATTTTCTAATTTGTCAAGATCAATGAATCTTTGTAGTCATGAGAACAATTGATTGTTTAGAACAAGAAAATAGAGCTTTAAAGAAGCAGGTTGAGTCCTTAAAGGAAGAGCTAGACAGAGTGATGTCACGAGTTCAAGCTTTGTCACAAGAGAATACTATGCTTCATGAAAAAGTAAAGGATCTAGAAGATAAACTATCGCGTAATCATAAAAACAGTAGTAATAGTAGTTTTCCACCTTCAAGAGATTTACATACAGTAAAGAAAAATCAATCACTTCGAAATAAATCCACTAGGAAACCCGGAGGTCAACCCAACCATAAAGGATCGACATTACAACAGAGTGATTTTCCAACAAGCATAGAGTCATATTATCCTCCATCGACATGTCAGTGTGGTAATACATAAAATCAAGAAGACGCTAGCTTGTTATGCAAACGTCAGGTTTTTGACATACCACCTGTTCTTGAACAAATCTGTACTGAGCATCGTCTTTATGAAAATAGATGCAGTTGTGGTCAACTACACAAAGGTTCTATGCCCTCAAATATAAAAGCACCTGTCCAATACGGTTCTCATTTACGTTCACTAATTGTAAGCTTGTATGTTGAACATTATATCCCTTTAAACCGTATTGGTTCACTAGTGGAAGAGATAACATCATTTAAAATTGGAGATGGGATTATTACTAATATTTTAAATAAAGCCCAAGAGGTGATGACTCCTTTATATGAATCACTTCGTGAATCGATATCCAAATCCAGTGTAGTTGGCTCAGACGAAACAGGTTGCAAGATCAATGGAGGCAAAGGATGGATGTGGGTATGGCAAAATCATGAGGTAACATTCATTACAGCCAATAAGTCTAGAGGGTATAAAGTAGTTGTAGAAAATTTTAAAAAAGGATTTATTAATGCGACCTTAGTCAGTGACTGTTATGCTTCGCAATTAAAAACTCCAGCCAAACATTATCAACTATGTTTAGCACATTTACAACGAGAATTAATCTACATTAAACAACAAACGAATAACAGTTGGGCAGAGGATATTTTGAATATATTCTATAAAGCCATGAAATTAAAGAGAGAATCAGCCAAGAACCAATATCCTTTAAAAGAAAAATCAATATTTAAAGAACAGCTTTTATTACTGTTGAAAAATGACGAGTATGACGATCAGCTAGATGAGATCAAGACATTACGGAGTCGATTAATTAAAAGGATTGATAGTGTGTTTACTTTCTTAGAGTATTACGAAGTTCCTTTTGACAACAATGCATCCGAAAGGTCAATACGTAATATTAAAATAAAACAAAAAGTATCTGCAGGTTATCGAACAGAAGAAGGAGCCCAAAGGTATGCCATGTTACGCTCTATTGTTGATACACTTAAAAAACAAGGAAAGAGTGTCGTGAGAATGATTGCTCATTGGTTATCTCAAAACCATCTTAAGGTCAGTTAGCAATAAAATAATTTACACATTATATATTTTCTGAACCTCCATTCTTTAGCGAATGGAGGCTAAACTATAAATGAAGCTGAGTAGTTACAAATATTACAAAATAAAAGTAGTCATAAAGCATGAAACAAACGATAACAAAGAAAACAATTAACTTAAATGATCCCCAACAGATGACGATCATTTAGAAATAGCACCTTTTACGAGGAATAATATTGCAACGCATCAATAAAATATGAATAGGACTGTATACCGAATATGTAACTATTGCAAACTCAAAAAGGGGGCTTGCTAAAATTAGCCACCCCCTTTATAAATTATTTATATCCTATAAGAACCTGATCGACTAATAATGATCTACAATCACTCCTACTTCTGCGGTAGACAACCAATTCACATTTCCTAAAGCAGACTTACTCGTAAAACGAATATATTTCGCAGGGGTTGATTTAAAGAAAACTCTTTGTTGAACAGGGTTATTTTGAATATTATCAAAACGATCCTGTTTCATTTTTTTCCAACGTTTTCCATCCTTACTTACCTCAAATAGGTAAGAATTACATATCCCACTTTTTGACCCATCTTGACGTGGAGTATAAGTAAAACCTTTTAGTTTCACCTCTTCTCCTAGATTAATAGTAATATGGTGTGGATGTTTCTTTGAATCTTTATGCCAATGCGTATGCCACATCGTACGGTTGTTTCCATCAAAGGCTTTCTCTCCTGGGTTTGATGAATTAAAATCGTCCACCTCAACAAGAGTCCACTTCGAAGAACATAGATCGAACGTTTTATCAACCACATCACTCAAATCAGTATTATTATTCACTGCTGAGATAGCCTTTATCACTCCTCCATTAGGAAGAGTAAATGACTCTGTAAAACTTTTAGAATCAACAGTAGGTGCAGACCCATCTATAGTGTAAAAGATTTTAGAATCGCCATTCTTCGTAAAAATAGAAACCATTCCATCTTTTGTCCTTGTGATAATAGGATTCTCTAATCTTTCTGGAGCAAGATAAAGACCTACCTCAGAAAGTGTTGCAGTAACACGTGATTTATCAATTACAATACGTATTTTATTGGTAGTGATTGTTGGAAATCTACTAATATGCTTAAATCCTATAGTCTTATTTTTAACTAACAAATTCCACTTTCCATCTTTAAAATAATCAATATGGAATGCTTCCACACGTTGACTTAAATTATAGATATCTTCTTGAAGTACCACCCTGTTAAAGGTTGCTTCTTTATTTAGATCTATAGTCAAAACCCCTGTTTCCACTCCTTCTTGTGTTTGCCATGCTGTTTTGATATCTCCATCGACAGCATATTTAGCATTATACAGTTCTTTCGTATTATCAGCAGTACAAATTGCCTCATCATCAATCAAATTCTTAGTGAATGAATCGTAGATAATCTTACCTAGATTGACTAAGTTGGTCGAATCTTTTGCAGGAATCAACCCTTCACGATTAGGGGTAACATTAAGTAGAAAAACTGAATTACCACCAACAGCACGATACCAATTATCTAACAATTCTGATGTAGATTTTACATATTGGTTATCATCACGATAGAACCATCCATGACGGATCGAAGTGTTTGTCTCCGCTGGATACCAATGAAGAAAATTGGCTTTATACAATTTTTCACGACTACCCAAGTCATTTTTCGTTGCATTATCTAAAATATTCTCTTTATTCGTAGGAACCACACTAAACTCGCTTGTTCTTGTTCGGCCACCTTCGTTACCACACCATCTCACATCAGGACCATGAATTGCAATCACACAGTTCGGTTGAAGTTTTCTAATTAAATCAAACCATGCCTTTTCATTATAAACCTGACCTGTTCCTGGTTTAGGGTTTGCTCCATCAAACCATATCTCTGAAATTTCTCCATATTTAGAACAAACCTCATAAATTTGAGTTAAAAATAGTGCATCATAATCAGTACAGTTATCATACGTAAAAGAACCGACTTCATTTACAGCATCTCCATAAGCTGGAATAGTCACCGTTTTCGGCTTAGAACCATTACCATAGGTGCCCCCTTCTCTTTCAATTTCAGATAAATCTGCAGGAGAGACATACACTCCTACCTTCAATCCAGCTTTCCTTGAAGCATCAGCAACCTCCTTAAAAACATCTCCTTTACCATCTTTCCATGGAGAATTTTTAACTGAATGAGGAGTGGTTGCAGTAGGCCATAAACAGAAACCATCGTGGTGCTTAGCTGTAAGCATAATCATCTTCATGCTTGCTTTCTTTGCTGTAATTGCCCACTGATTCGCATCAAAATTAGTCGGGTTAAAAAGTTTTGGATCCTCTTTACCAGTACCCCATTCTCTTCCTGTAAAGGTATTCATTCCAAAGTGAGCGAAAGCAATAAACTCCATCTTTTGCCACTCATATTGGCGCATATCTGGTACTACTCCAACAGCACTTTTAATTATTTCGCTTTTTGAAGCATTCTTGTTTACCGTGATCGTGCTATTTCTGTAATCCGAAGATCTTTGTGGTTGATTCTCTCCGCAAGAAGTTGCCAAAAACATGGCTAACACAGGAAAGATCAAATAGCTTAATGTGTGTTTAAATTGATGCATTTTAATTGTTACGTTTAGATGTTTGACCAAAAATAGCACTAAAAATAATAGTAACTATAGGAAACTGAAATAAATTTGAATCGAAAATGTAAACTTAAGCAGATCAATTCCATCGATTGATAAAAAAAATTCAATCGATAGAAATTTATTGTATAAAATCTTTATAGGATGAAAATAGACAAAAACTCATATAGAAAAAAGGCCTAGGCTAGGAAATCATTTCTCATAAAAAAAAGCAATAACTCCTTTATAAAATAGCCACAAAACACTATAAACGAACACTTTTTAACACTTGTGCAACTATACGACCCAACTACTCATTTGGTCTATTTTCGAAATAAAAACATTCTTTTTTCATTTTAACGAGATATTTGTCAAATACTTAATAGTAGAACCCTATTAAACTATGACATTTTTCATAGTTTCGTGGCTAGACATTTATTAATAAATAATATACAAAATGAAATCATTGAAAATAGGGAATCTTGAGATTCCTGTACCAATAATACAAGGGGGTATGGGAGTAGGTATTTCACTTTCGGGATTGGCCTCAGCTGTTGCAAACGAAGGAGGAATTGGTGTCATCTCGGCAGCGGGTCTTGGTTTAATTCACAAAGAGAAATCTTTAGACTACGTCAAAGCGAGTATTGAAGGTTTGAAGAAAGAAATTCGAACAGCTAAAGAGAAGACCATTGGTGTCATTGGAGTAAACATTATGGCTGCTTTGACCAATTTTGAAGACATGGTAAAGACAACCATCTCAGAGAAAGCAGATATCATTTTTGCTGGAGCTGGACTTCCATTAGATCTTCCAAAATATTTGAAACCAGACAGCATTACCAAACTAGTGCCTATTGTTTCGTCTGCTAAAGCAGCTAGGATTATTGCCCAGAAATGGATAAACAATTATGATTATGCACCCGATGCAATTGTTGTAGAAGGACCAAAAGCAGGAGGTCATCTTGGATTTAAAGCCAACCAGATTGAAGATAATAATTTTTCTCTAGAAGAGATTATCCCCAATGTGGTTAAAGAGATTGCTCCACTTAGAACTAAATACAACAAAAGTATCCCTGTGATTGCTGCTGGTGGCATTCACACTCAAGAAGACATGCTCCGGATAATGGAGTTGGGAGCTGATGGAGTTCAACTAGGAAGTCGTTTTGTCACCACCCATGAGTGTGATGCAGACGAGAAATTTAAACAAGAGTATATCAAAGCGACAGAAGATAATATTGAGATTATTCAAAGCCCTGTTGGAATGCCAGGAAGAGCTATAAAGAATGAATTTATCGATCAGGTAAAAGAGGGATTAAAATCTCCGAAGAGTTGTCCATTCCATTGTATCAAAACATGTAAAGTTGAGAAGAGTCCATACTGTATCATCTCTGCATTGTACAATGCCTACAAAGGAAATTTCAAGAATGGATATGCTTTTGCTGGCAGTAATGCCTATAAGGCCAAGAAGTTAATCTCTGTAAAAGAACTCTTTAACGAACTAACTGCAAAGAGTTAATGTTGAAACAATAGACGTGAAAGGTCTCCATATCTATATATGAGAGACCTTTTTCATCTTCTTACCCTAATTTCGATTTAAAGTCTTCATAAGTGAAATGACGAAGCACTTTTAAATGTCCATCCATACCTTCTATTACAAGATCGGGATGCTTCACCCCATTAAAGAAAGTGGTCTTTACTGTTGTATAATGGATCATATCCTCAAAAATAATCTGTTCTCCAATCTTAAGGAGATGATCAAACCACCAATCTCCGAGAACATCCCCGGCAAGACAGCTATTTCCTCCCATCTTATAACAATAACCATCTACCATTTGCTCTGTTTTTGCACCTCGTATTTCAGGCTGATAAGGCATCTCTAGACAGTCAGGCATATGAGCAGTAAACGAAACATCTAAAATAGCAGTCTTTTTATCTGGATGGTTAATAACATCAACGACATTGGCCACCAACACCCCTGTCTGCCAAGCAAAAGCACTACCAGGCTCAAGATACACTTTTACCCCCCACCTCTCTTTAAATGCTTTTAATACTGAAATGAGATGATCCCCATCGTAGTCATTGTGAGTAATTAGATGTCCACCCCCCATATTCACCCACTTGATATTAGGCAAATATTTAGCGTAAAGCTTTTCAAAAGAGAACAAAATCTTCTCTAAATCAAAACTATTTGATTCACAAAGTGCATGAAAATGTAGTCCCTCAACCCCGTTGGGAAGTTCATCGGGAAGTGATGAAGCGACCATACCCAGTCGAGACTCTGCTGCGCATGGATTATAAAGATCTGTTTTAACAGGAGAATAACCTGGATTTACTCTTAACCCAATAGAGATAGGATGTGAATGCAACTTGATGCGATCATAGAATTGATCAAATTGCGATATCGAATTGAATATAATATGTGAAGAGTGATCCATTACCTCCTGAAAATCTCTATCACAATAGGCAGGAGAATAAGTATGACTTAATGCTCCCATCTCTGTATGTCCCAACTTGGCTTCCCAAGGTCCACTTGCAGTACAGGAGTCGAAAGCACCTCTAAAAAGGTCGAAAACAGGCCATGTCGAAAATGCCTTTAAAGCCAATAAGATCTTAATATCCGCTCTCTTTTGGATCTCATCGATACGTTGAATATTGCTTTTAAGTAAGCCCTCTTCCAACACAAAAGATGGATAATCCACATTATATCTTTTCATAATATTTACACTTCATTTAAGGAGCGAAAAATACAAAAAAAAGTGATGCATCATCTGTACACCACTTAGATATTGATAACTTTTCAATGCGACACTACTTCACATAGGCTTTGATAATATCAACCCAATTCAAATATCCTTTCCCTAATAGATGTAAGCCATCATTTGAATACTCTTTTTTCATCTTTCCCTCCTCATTTGCAAAAGAGTCGTGAATATTAATATAGGTATAACCATGAGCGGAAGCATCCGATTTAAGCTTCTTATTCACCCATAAAACGGAAGCCCCTTTATTGGTGTGGCCTCTAAATTTTCCATAACAGTCATTCACAGGCAATAAGCTTTGAACATATACTTTAGTTTTTGGAGACTTTTCGTGAATCGTGTCCACAATCTTTAGGATATTCTTATGAACATAAGCCTTACTTTTCCCCCTAGACAGATCATTGATTCCAATCAAGAGAAAAACTTTCTTAGGCGACGATTCATACACCTCTTCCAAACGAAAAAGGACACCATCAGTCACATCTCCACTGATACCCCTATTCTTTATCTTCTTATTTCGAAAGAGTTCAGCCCATTCTCCGCCATCAGTAATACTATTTCCAAGGAAGATGATCTCATTTTTGTCATTGGGTAATGCATCATATAAGGTCTTTTTTTGATAATAATAGGTAGAAAATTGAGCAAAAGCAGAAGAGATGCTAAGCATCATAATATAGTTAATTACATGGTTACTTGTCAGTTTCACTATGCTATAATACAAAAAAGAGGTCTCCTTTGAAAGAAAACCTCTTTTTGAAATATAATAGTTATGTTTTATTTAGAAATAGGAACTCTCTGCCCATTTACATAGTGAACAATGAAAGCGTCTTTAAAACCAACTTTTTTAACCAATCTTTTATTTGCATTAGCCTCTTGATATGTATTAAATTTTGCCAAAGTGAAAATCTTTGCTCCCTGAGATTCAATCACCTCCAAATCGCTTTGTGCTTTAATAGGAATAATCTGCTTCAGGTGTTTATAGTAACCAATCTGAATTGCATAAAAATCAGTACCTATAATGTCATTCTTCTGCTCTCCTTCATCGGCCATAAAAATAGTATCATGTTGAACGACTGTCACAGTATCTGAAGAAGCAGTAGGGATAAATGGAATATTACCCTTTCTTGCCATAAAAACAGATGCTCCCATCACTACAACAAAAGCCACAATCAAAATAATGATAGTATTTTGTAAACGACTATTTACGCCTTGTAACCTTTTGATTTCCTTCAGTGTCGCTTCCCTTCTTTTTTGTTCAAGATCGTTATTTAATGAATCCATAGCACGATTTTAGTTATGATAATGAATAGATCTACCACCATATTATTACTTAAAATACGAAAATAATATAAAAGATTATAATAACATAAATATTTTGAAGCAAAATAGCAATGAATCTAAATGTTATACCAAATCCTAAAAAAACAATATTAAGATTTGAAGCTAAGGAGAAAATCTAAACTATGTTTATTGAAAAGATCGGCCTTCTCAATATTACAAACATGACCACATTTAGGAATCTCGGCCATTCTCACAAACGGAAAAAGAGAAGCATATTCCCTAACATCATCCAAAAAGGCAAAATCTTGGGCCCCAGTAATCATTAGCGTAGGGACAGCAAGAGGTTTAATGAAGAGATCATCTAATTTGTTTTTTAAACCAGAGATGAGTGACAACCAAGATTTAAAAGCCTCTTTCTTTACTTTTCCAGCTTCTCTAACAAATAGACGACGAGCCACAGCATGGTTCTCTCTAGGCATCAAAATATGGGCAACCATTTTATATAATTGATGATAAGGGATCAATTTAGAGAAGAATAACCCTGCACGAAACAGAATATGAGTTCTTCTATTCAACTTCATCACCCCTCCTCCAATAATAATGGAATCAATACGCTCTGGAGCCAACTGTTCTACCATTCGAATCACAATCGCCCCCATGGAAATACCTATAAAATGTGCCGTTTCAATCCCCAAATCATCCATCAGAGAGAGAATATCTTGTCCTACCACATCAAAAGACATCTCCTCTTTAGAGAGCAACTCTAAATCCTGGGAGCCACCATGATGGCGCATATCAGGCAAAAGAAGATTAAAATGTTTTTTAAAGGCGGCAATCTGTCTCGAAAAGGTTTTCGAACTTCCACCAGCACCATGAACAAAAACAATCCACCTTTTATGATCAGGATGTGTATATGTTGTATAGCTTAACTGCTCTTTATTTTCTTGTTTTCTCATACATATGAAAATATTGTATTATCCAGCTAAAAGTATCAAAACAAAATATCACAAAAAAACCTATTCGAACAAACCCGTCATTTATTCAACAAAAGTACGAATAAAAACATACCTAAAGGTATCTTTTTAACGAAATAGAAGTATATTTTTATTCGTAACATATTTCTCTGTTTTGGTAAATGAAAAAGAACGTCAACTGATAAATTGCTTCCATTATCTCTTTAAAAAGCCATGAAACTCTTCAATCATCCTCCCACTAAGGTTATTATATACATAAAAACATAAATAAATGCAAAATAAACACAATTAGCAAAGGTCGTTAAATGGCTCAACAAAAAACATTTATTGCTAAGACATATTTCATAGGGGTATTTCACATATAAACAGACTAGGAGACCCAAAAAAGATTTACTATTTTTACATTGCACATGTTTATTACTCATATCAATATATGGCATCAATAGAAGCAAAGAATAAAGTAGAGAAGTTAAGAAGTGAAATACATAAACACAATCACAATTATTATGTATTAAATCAACCCACTATTGACGATTATGATTTCGACATGCTCCTAAAAGAGCTTGAAAAATTAGAATCTCAATATCCTGAATTGAAGGATCCGAACTCCCCAACAAAGAGAGTTGGAAGTGATCTTAACAAAGAGTTTATACAGAAGTCACACGACTATCCAATGCTCTCTCTTTCTAACACATACAACTATACGGAGCTCTATGAATTTGACCAAAGAATTAAGAAGAATATTCCAGAACAGTTCTCCTATGAGTGTGAACTAAAATTTGATGGCTCCTCTATCAGCTTACAATACGAAAATGGAAAGCTTACCCAAGCATTAACACGAGGCAATGGGGAGGTTGGAGATGATGTCACCCAAAATGTTAGAACGATCAAATCCATTCCTCTTGAGTTACAAGGCGACAACTATCCAGATCGTTTTGTCATCAGAGGAGAGATATTATTACCATTCAAAACTTTCGACCGCTTAAATACACAACGTGCAGCTGAAGGAGAGACTCGTTTCGCGAACCCGAGGAATGCAGCTTCAGGAACATTGAAGTTACAAAACTCCTCCATTGTAGCCAAAAGGTCGTTAGATGCATATTTTTATGATCTTCTGACTGAAGCTCCTCTTAAAGATGGGCATTACGAAACATTGGATCAGGCAAAATCATGGGGGTTTAAAATTTCCAAAGAAAATAAAAAGTGCAACACCATAGAGGAGGTAATAGAATATCTTGAGAAGTGGGATAAAAAGAGAGAAAACTTAGAAGTTGCCACAGATGGAGTCGTTATCAAAGTGAACTCGAAAACACTTCAAAATAGATTAGGCTTTACAGCCAAGTCTCCACGTTGGGCAGTAGCTTATAAATTTAAAGCAGAAAGAGAGATCACTACCCTTCAATCTGTATCATATCAGGTTGGTCGAACAGGTGCAGTTACCCCGGTTGCAAACCTTACACCTGTCTCATTAGCAGGAACCACTGTACAACGTGCTTCCCTTCACAATGCAGACATTATTGAAAATCTTGATCTTCATCTTCAAGATCAAGTATATATTGAAAAAGGGGGAGAAATTATACCCAAAATTGTTGGGGTTGAATATGCTCTAAGAAAAGAAGGGGCAGCGCCAGTACTATTCCCTAAAAGTTGTCCAGAGTGTCATACTCCTTTGGAGAGAAATGAAGGAGAGGCAGCCTATTACTGTCCAAACTATCTAGGCTGTGCGCCACAAATAAGAGGTAAGATTGAGCATTTTGTCTCTCGTAATGCGATGAATATTGAGTGGCTAGGAAAGGAGACCATTCAACTACTATATAACCAAGGACTTTTAAATTCGGTTGCAGACATCTATCGCCTACCGAATAGACGAGATAAAATTGAAGGGTTAGAAACAATCAAACGAGATGATGAAAAACATCCTCCACTGATGGTATCTTACGAACGTATCATCTATGCGTTCCAATTCGGTATCCAAGGTATCTCACTAGCCAATGCAAAAAAAATAGCCAATAATATCTCTTCGTTGAAAGAGCTTGAGGACATTACAGTCGAACATATTGATTCCCTATCTCTAACCTTAAAAAAAGGAGAGAGCTCCAATCATATACTTCGTCAAATCCTAACATTTTTCCGAATACCAATACAAAAACAAATTTTCGACACCTTGTGTCAGGGAGACATGAGTAATGGAAATATATCTCTCAGTGCAGTGATTAAGGCGCTTAAAATCCCAAATATCACAGACCAAGAGATTGCAGAGATTATGGATCATGCTCCTTTTGCAGTACTTCTGCCAAACATTACATTGGATACATGGAAGTCATTTTTACCCGAACAAAAAGCCGTTGTCGCATTCAACTATATACGCAACCCTAGAGTAGATAAGCTCATCTCTAGATTGAATCAACTATCAAAGATCTCCTTAAAACAAAAATCTGTTGACAATCTTTTTCAAGCCATCGAGAAATCGAAAAGCAATACTTTTCATCAACTCCTTTTTGGTTTGGGGATACGATTTATAGGAGCAACAGCTGCCAAAACACTTGCAAAGAAATTTCACTCCATTGAATCCCTGAGAGCAGCAAGCTATCAAGAGCTTCTCGATATAAATGATATTGGTGAGAAGATGGCAAACTCCATCCGTAGATACTTTGAGAAACAAGAGAATATAGATCTGATAGATAGTCTCACAACCCTAGGTGCTCCTGTTGGAACATCTATTGATGGCGAACAAGAAGCTTCTATTTCAGAACTCCCTTCGACACTTGATGGCCTGATATTTGTTATATCTGGTAACTTCGGAACATCCCAAAGACGTAAAGAACTTGGAGAGATCGTGGAAGATCATGGTGGTAAACTAACCTCTTCTATATCGAAAAAAACCAATTACTTAATTGCAGGAGATAATATTGGACCTTCAAAGCTTGAAAAAGCACAAGCTTTAGAGATCCCTATTATTAATGAAGAGGGTTTTCTTGCGATGTTAGAACAGTAAAAACTTAACAATTCATATACTTTGAAAAACAGAATACAAAACCTCGCTTTCAATCGTCTCTTTAAAAGAGTAAAAGAGAAGAGACGTTCAGCAAATCCATACAAATTGGAAGAGGCAAAACATATAGGGATCATCTGGAACATGGATGATCCAGATGCACCCAAAAGCATCCAAAAAATTATCAATGAACTGAAAAGACCAGGCTGCTTTATACATACTTTGGCTTTTTCAAGAAAAGCAAATGTGACAGAGAAACAGTCTATTCACAATATCATACTCACTCCCAAGAACACTTCTTGGACAGGGAAACCCAAAGAACAAGAAGCCGAAGAGTTTATCAATACCTCTTTCGATATCTTAATTGATCTTTCAATCAAACACGAGTTTTCATTGATATATGCATTAGCAATGAACAACTCTAGATTCAAATTGACTTGTAACAGTGAACATTACGAGTTTGCCGATCTTTTTATTCAAGCACCCAATAAATCGATCCTTGATATTTATGATTTAATGAAAGAATATGTTAGTAAATTTTAACAGCTCTGCGGTTAATTAATCACAATTCTAATTACATATTTTTATTTTAAAGCCTAAATAAAAATAAAATCATTTTTTTTATGGGGTAAAAAAATCAATTTATTACTTTTGTCCTATATTTGATAGAATCATACAAATATTAGAACTTAGTAATTGATAAACGGATAAATAAATTCATCGACACCATGAGCCACTTAGTAAAAGGAGCAGGAGTTGCATTAGTAACTCCATTTGACGAGGAGAATCAAGTATGCTATACTTCCTTATCCAAACTAGTTGAGTACCAAATTGAAAATGGTGCAGATTATCTGGTTGTTTTAGGTACAACAGCAGAAGCTGCAACATTGGATTCTGAAGAGCAGAAAAAAGTACTTCAATTTGTTATCAAGCAGAATGGAGGAAGGCTTCCTATTGTTTTAGGATTGGGAGGAAATAACACGACTGCAGTGTGTCTAACAATTCAGAATACGGATTTCACTGGTATCGATGCCATTCTATCTGTCACTCCATACTATAACAAACCCTCCCAACAAGGACTAGTAGCACATTTTAAGGAGATAGAGAAGGTATCCCCAGTACCAATCATTCTCTACAACGTTCCTAGCAGAACAGGAGTCGATCTATCAACAGAGTCGATTCTTACTTTGGCGAACTACTCTACCAAAATTATTGCAGTAAAAGATGGAGCAGGCTCTTTAGATAAGTGTATGCATGTCACAAAGAAGGCTCCAGCTCACTTTATCTATCTATCAGGAGACGACAAAAATACGTTGCCACTTCTCTCTGTTGGTGCACAAGGAGTAATATCTGTCGCAATGAATGCAACCCCCAAATCCATGTCTGGTTTAGTGCACTATGCAATGGAAGGAAAATATAATGAAGCTCTTGAAATTCAGTATCGACTACTCTCTTTTATGGAGTGGATATTTGAAGAGGGAAATCCAACGGGTATTAAAGCAGCGCTTCATTCGATTGGAATCCTACAAAACTGTTTAAGACTTCCTCTTATCCCTGCAAGTGAAGCACTTTATGAAAAGATTGAAGAGGCAATAAATCACCACAATATTCTATAATCGTACTTCTTTTCTGAATAGAAAAGAAAGATATCCCAATTTGTTCAGACAAATTGGGATATATTATTTTAGGAGATAGTCCAATGCATATCGATATGAGGAAGACCATCTAATAGATATTCATCTGAAGATTTAACAAAGTCCAAAGAGCAATAAAACTTCTCCAAATAAGACTGTGCAGAAATTTCTATCTCTCTGCCCCCTTTCGATTGAATAAATGCCAAAGACTCTTCCATCATATGACGGGCAACCCCTTTGCCTCGACACTTTTCTGAGGTTGCAACACGTCCAATATGCCATACTCCATGATCTCCAACAAAGACACGTAGCGTTGCCAAAACAGCAGCTCCAGTATCCGAAGATTGAACCAAAAGATGAAAAGATGTTCTATCCTCCTCATCCAAATCTAGATAAGGACAGTTCTGTTCTACGACAAAAATTTCTTGTCTTAACTGAAACATAGTAAACCACTCTTCCGTCTCCAATGCATCTAACTGTTTCCATGTATAAGTAGCATCCATATCTCTTATCAATATTAAGATTAAAAATTAATTCCTACTTCTCTCTTCAAAGCATCCAAAGCTGTTTGAATCGGCTGATCCTCTTGCTCCGAATAGAGTTCAAATATTTCATCTCTCAACCTTTCTGCAGGCATTTCAGGACTAAGTCCCGAAGCAGCTTCGTTTACAAGCATCGACATACGTTCTTTTGCAAGACGAACATATCCCCACACTTCTGAAGTAATATAGACCTGTTGAGACAAATTATGATCCAACTCACTACGAAGAGACAGAAGCAGCTCACGTTGGTAATGAAAAACATTCTTTCCTGTTGGTGACACACGTAATATCAATGCATCGGGAGTAATTCGTTCAAGAAACAGAGCCAATCTCTCATACGCCTGAAGACGATAGGAAACCATCCCCTCTCTATTTTTCAATTTCAACTCAAATTCTCTAGACTCTCGCTCCTTTTTTATCGTACTTTTCATACTATAAACAGCAACCACAGCAACCACAATACATGGGATAATGGATAGGCCCCCCATCCAATAAATCGAAATACTCGAATCCATATTCAATATTCGTTAATTGTTTTTTTTCTATAAAGCGGAATCTTTTGTTAAGAACTCGCATTAAAAAAGATCTTATGAATTTTTCTCACTATCACCCACTCTTTTTTTACTATCTTTCGCCCCTCTATCACAACCCTTACAATCTTGTGCAACATGATATAAGGCCGATAGAAACAGAAATGATATCAATAGGAGAAGTTGGGTGTTGCAATGATAATAAAAATATTAAAATTCTAACATCCTGTCTCAATAAAACAAACAATATATTAAATTACTTAAGAGGTCTTGAATTATGAGTATGATTGCCGAGAGAATTAATCGTCTTGCTATATCTCAGACATTAGCAATGGCTCAGAAGAGTAGAGAGTTAAAAGCACAAGGGCTAGACATTATTAGCTTAAGTGTTGGAGAGCCAGATTTTGATACGCCAGATTTTATTAAAGAAGCCGCGAAGAAGGCCATCGACGACAACTATTCGCATTACTCTCCTGTTAATGGGTACTTAGAGTTAAGAGAAGCAGTAGTAAACAAACTGAAACGAGACAATCAAGTCGAATATAGTCCCGATCAGATTCTTGTTTCCAATGGAGCCAAACACTCTTTGGCTAATGTAGTAATGTCTACAGTTCAAGAAGGAGATGAGGTGATTATCCCTGCACCTTACTGGGTGACATATGTAGAGCTGGTTAAACTTGCTGGTGGAACCAATGTAGTAATACCTACAACCGTAGAGAATGATTTCAAAATCACTCCAGAACAACTTGAAGCGGCCATCACACCAAAAACTCGTGCTTTCCTTTTCAGTAGCCCTAGTAATCCTACAGGAAAACTGTACACCAAAGAGGAGTTAAGTGCTTTTGCTGCAATCTTTGCCAAGCATCCAAACATCGTAGTGATTTCTGATGAGATCTACGAATATATTAACTACGAAGGAAAACACGAATCGATTGCTCAATTTGATGCTATCAAAGACCAAACGGTAATCGTCAATGGTGTTTCTAAGGCATATGCCATGACTGGATATCGTATCGGATATATAGCGGGTCCAACATGGATTGTGAAAGCTTGTAGTAAACTTCAAGGGCAATTTACGTCAGGTCCAAACTCAGTCGCTCAAGTGGCTTCGACTGCAGCCATTGCTTCAGATAACAAAGAGGTATTTGAGATGGTTAAGGCATTTGCAAAGCGTCGTGATATGATGGTAGAGATGATGTCTGAAATTCCAAACCTTAAGATCTCAAGACCTGACGGCGCTTTTTATGTATTCCCTGACGTGACTGCATATTTCGGTACTTCGACAGGAGATTACAAGATTGAGACCGCTTCAGATCTTTGTATTTACCTTCTACAAGAGGCTAATGTAGCCATCGTAACAGGAGAAGCATTTGGAGATCCAAACTGTGTTCGTCTATCTTATGCTGCAGCAGAACCTGAACTAAAAGAGGCTGTGAGACGCATCAAAGAGGCCATGAGCAAACTAAAGTAGTCACATTCAAAAACAAAGAGTGTCCATGTTTCACCAAACATGAATCTATCTAATTAAAAAAGGGTTTAACATGATTTTCGTTAAACCCTTTTTTATCCCCCTAGAATCCCGTTTTCGAACTACTCAACAGGTTCCACCTCTCTTTTATTTTATTCCCTCTTGATGAACCTACATCGAAGATATATAGCACTTCGCAACATTTTACGAAGTTAAGCGAACCAAAGTCGGCTTATCATCCCCTTTTAGATGCCCCTTCCTACCCCCAATATCTTCTTCATAAAACAAGAATCTTTGGTCACACTTCCTACAATTATGGACATACCTCCTTTATGTTTCCTTCGTAGTTCCTTTACCCTTCAGATACCCTTCCGTTACCCTTTGGTTACTCTAGGAGTAACCAAAGGGTATCGGATCTATAGATGTAACGTAAGGGAGATTGGGTAGAAGCAGGGGTTAAAAGAAGACTAGCTCCATGGCGCAGGATGTACGAAATGAGATAAAACAGAAAGATCTTACAAGGATATGTCTCCAAGTAAGATCTTCTTTATATATCCATTCTCATAAAGCAATGGAATCTTTTCTACAACTCTATAGACACAGATTCATTTAAAATGCTTTATCAATAAGAATACTCTTGCCTTTTATTTTCATTTTTTTCACTTTTTGAATCACCTCCTTAATCTTCGTTCTAGGAACCGCTACATAAGCTCTAAAATCTTTCACATGGATCATGCCTATTTCGGACTTCTCTAATCCTCCTTTTTGACATAAGAAACCAACGATATCCACCTTATTAATCTTATTTTTCTTACCCGCCCCCATATAAAGAGTGTCCCAATAAGAAGGTTGAATATTCACTTTTTCATCAGAATGTTCATAAGGTTTCCAATCAATCGAAGCAAGTGCATCTGTCAAGGTTTCTCCCTCTTTCATTACCACATATACATTTCCTTCTTTTTCTCCTCTCGATGTTCGTCCATTACGGTGAACCACCACATCCTCATCACGTGGCATTTGATAATGAACCACGTGCTCTACAGAGAGATGATCAATACCTCTCGCCAAAAGGTCAGTACCAAGGATAACCATCGCACTGCCATTCTCAAACTTAATCATGGCACGTTCTCGTTCATCTTGAGTTTTCTGACCATGAATAGATTCGTGAACTACGCCTTCATCGTAAAGGGCATCACTAATACGTTCCACTGCATCACGATGGTTACAAAACACCATCGTAGGTGCATTCCCAATCCTCTCCAAAAGCGTAACCAATGCAGCTAGTTTATCTGTTCCTTCCACATCTATACGGTAAGCGTTAAAAACATTCTCCGCAACAGTTTCAGAAAGATCAATTAAAGTACCATTAGAATCAATACCTTTAGGGTAAGTGACCTCATCCATTTGGGTTGCAGAAGTCAGAATAGCCCCTTGAAGACATTTCACATGACCGAAGATAAAGTCAATATCTCTCTTATAACCAAATTGAAGAATCTTATCATATTCGTCGAGTACTACATGAGATAGATTATCTAAAGAGATATTTCCTCTGCGTAAATGATCGGTAAGACGTCCTGGAGTTGCTATCAAGAGTGAAGGAGCTCTCTCTAACGAACGCTCTTCAGATTTGACACTATGTCCTCCATAAACACAATAAGAACGAAAAGGTAATTGCAGTTTTCCTACAATCGTCTCAATTTGAACAGCCAACTCGCGAGTAGGTACCAAAACCAACATTTGTGTCGTTCCCTCTGTCACCTTCACTTTTTCGAGCATTACACGAAGGAATGCAATGGTCTTTCCAGAACCAGTAGGAGACACCAAATGCAAGGTGTCGCTCTTCTTCGAAGCATCAAATAATTTATCTTGTACTTTATTATACTGTTCGAAGCCCATTTGGCTCAGAATATACTTTGAAATATCTTTCATCTATATATTTAAATTGTTTTTCGTTCCTGTCTTAACATACATCCTTAATCTCAATCTTACGTCCTTGAAAAAGGATCGAGTCTCCTCGTTTTGCACCACGAAGGGCACGACCAATAGGCGACTGAATAGATAGCGCATAAAAGATGACTGATTCCATCTCGACCTTCCCCAAAGCAAGAGAGAAGAAATAGATTCCCTGATTGGTTTGAACCATCGCACCCAAGTCCACACTCTCTTTCAACTCTCCATTGAGTTTATTCAAGAACAATAAGTTCTTGTTATGTTGCGATAGCTGCAATTCTAAACGATTCAGGTCTCTACTAATACGTTCTCTACTTGTTTCATATTTATCTCCGGCACTGCTTTTGGTGTCATCAACAAGGGACTCCTTCATATCTTCAACTTGTCTCTTGAGGACGGAAATTTGCTCTTCAACGCGTATCAACAAAACATTAGTACAAAGTTGTTTCAAATCAGAATGGATCTTCATATTATATTTATTTTGATACAAATATAGCCATCTATTACTCAAAACCATTTGAAACAAATTATTCTTACACAGTCCCATATTATACTTATATAAAAACGTATTCGATACAGACGGATTTTATCCAAAAAAGGTACTCATTTATTCATCCAGATGGCACAATAAAATAATTCACATATACTTGCATTACATCGCAATAGAGCCTACACAATCGGGAACTCTGTTAGATGTTCAAACATTACAATAACCGAACGAAATCCCGCAAGAGAAAAGGCTATATCGAAAAAAAATTAATTATGGATTTTAAAAGAATAATCACACTTCTAGTTTTTTTGACTTCATCCATTACCTTGGTTGGTCAAAAAATGATACCTATTGGATTTGAGAACAATCGCTCAAAAATTCAAATGGAAACTACCAACAGTTCCACACGCATCACCAAATCTGAATCATTACGTGGTGACAAAAGTCTTGAATGGAGATGGAAAGGAGGAGCTACCTTATCATTTCATCAACCTATCGGTTATGCTCCTAAAGGTCAAGATGCGACAAACAAACACCTAGATACTTTTTCTTTTTGGATCTTCAATGAGAAAGCAAATAAAGACTCTCTTAAAGTATCCTTTTTAGATAATGGGGTAGAAAAGTCATACTTCTACTATCATTTGAACTTTACAGGATGGAGAACTGCTTGGGTCTCTTTCGATAGAGACATGAATGGAACGCCGTCGACAAAGATGGATGAACTACAATTCGTTGCACCGAAATCGGTACAAAATGGAACATTCTATCTCGACGAAATCATTACTGCGACTCCTATCGATCCAAGACATCATATTGCAGACCATCAAGTGCCATTTGTAAATTCCAATGCAGTACTTTCTGCAAACAAGCACTGGATCGCTTTAGAGTATTTCTCTAGCTTTATTACAAAAAATCCTATCACTGCAACAGACAATGTTACAGAGACGCAAAAAGAGGGAATCCATACTATAGAACAAAGACTGCAGTCGATGTTTATGGAAGGGGCAGATAAAACAAAAAATATAGATAAATGGATCACTAAGATTCGCGATAAATATGAAATCTACAGCTCCTCTAATATCAAGGGGCAATTCGTCTATTTTGCATCTTACCCTGCTCTTTATAGCTCAGAAAAGAAGCCGACAAAACATCTTTCATATGGAATAGATCTTAAAACATACACTATTTCATTATATAAAATTGCACAACAGTATCATTTAACCAACAATAGAGTCGAAAAGAAACATTTGGCAAAACTGTTTACCGAGATGGTAAAAAACATGCGTAAATATGGTTGGGCTGCTGGTAGTGGACAAGGGACGCTACATCATTTAGGCTATAGCTTTAGAGACTACTACCCTGCCATGTTCTTGATGCGTGAGTCTCTTGAAGTGGAGGGACTTCTTGATTCTGTGTGCAAAGATATGGCATGGTTCTCAGGTCTTGGTAAAATTATCGAGCCTAAAGATCGTTACGTAGGAATTAATGTGGATATGCTTAATACCACTTTGATGGGAAATCTTTCCACATGTCTGATGTCGAAACAAGATGGGGTGAAAGTTTCCTACCTAAATGCGCTACAAGATTGGTTAATTTATGGCGTAGATTACGTACCTGGACTTTTAGCTCCATTCAAACCCGATGGCTCCTTCTTCCACCACTACAATCACTATCCATTATATGCGAAAGATGCACTAGATGGATCAACCCCCGTATTCTTTGCCATATCAAAAACACCTTTTGCGCTTCCTGAATACAATGCAGAGATTGTAAAGCAAGCACTACTAAAAATGCACCTTTACTCTCACAATTTGGTTCTTCCAATCTCCATGAGTGGACGTCATCCATATGGAGATCGTACCATTTCATCCATTCCATTCTACTACATGGCAAAAACAATCTCTTCGAACCCGAACAAAGATATCGATCCCGAGTTAGGTTCTATCTATGTAGCATTGGCAGAAAAAGAGGGTAAAAACAGATCGGAACAGATCAAAGAGTTTACAGACAAAGGAGTTGTTGCAGAGACCAATCCACAAGGAAACTGGAGTATGAACTATGCGAGTCTGAATATGCATAGGAAAGCAGATTGGTTATTCTCTGTAAAAGGATTTAATGCTTATCTATGGGGATCAGAAATTTATGCGAAAGCAAATGCATATGGTAGATATGTGAGTTATGGTCACTATCAACTACAAAGAGAGATTGATGGCAAAGAGAAAACTGGGTTCCAAATGGAAGGATACGATTGGAATCGTTATCCAGGAACTACTGCCATTCATCTACCACTAGATAAACTTGCAGGCAATGTTATACAGGTAGACCATTTAAGTGGTTACGAAGAGTTGCTTATCTCTGATGAGAAATTTGGAGCTTCAATCTCCATGGGTAGCCAAGGAATTTATGCGATGAAGCTTCATGAACACGATAAATATCATGGATCGCACCGTGCAACAAAGAGTTATTTCATGTTTGATGATTATGTTCTGATGTTGGGTTCAGATATTGAGAACAACGTAAAAGGATATAACACCGAAACGACTCTATTCCAAAATAGTACTGCCTCTGGAAAAACAACAGTGAAAGTAAACAACCAAGATGTCGTTAAAAAAGGAACAGTACAAGTCAAAAAAGACGAGACTCTAATCCTAGATAACATGTCTAGTGGTTGGTATGTTCCTCATGATGGCAATAAATTGATGGTGAAATATAACAAGCAAGACTCGAAAGATCCTCGTTCGAAAGATCCAAATCACGGAACATTCTACAGTGCTTGGATTAATCATGGCGTGGCACCTAAAAATGAGTCGTACGAATACGCTCTTTTGATAAACACGACAGAAAAAGAGCTTGAGCAGTTTGCAAAGCAACAAAAAGGCCAGAAGAACTACTATGTAGCACAAAAAGATCGCAATGCTCATATCGTGAAAGACCAGCATTCGAATACTTGGGGGTATGCTATTTTTAATAATAGGCTAAACAAAAACTTTGAAGGACCACTTCAACATACCAATATTCCAACTCTTGCAATGGTAAAAGAGGGAGAAAACATGATGGAAGTAGAGGTTTGTAACCCAGATCTGAATCTATATCAAGGAAAGGATTTTGATCAATACAATGAGGATGGAACAAGACATGAGGTGAGTATTTACTCAAGATTATGGTCTAAATCGGTTAGTCTTCCTGTTCATATGACCCTCTCTTTCAAAGGAACTTTCCATGTAGATGGAAACGACCAAGTCGTGACACAACTTATTGTGAATGGAAACACTGAGGTGACAGTGAAACTACAACATGGACTATCACAACATCTTAAACTTGTTAAGATTCAACAATAGATCCTTTTGTAATGCTACCAATTGATTAGTATTTTAGTGTAATACCAAGGATAGACTCTATCTTTTTCTATCCTCTGTATTGCACTATAAATAAAAATTGAAGATTATTAAAACGAAATAGTAGATCTCGAAATAATATTTATTTCTGGATCTCCTATTTTATTTTTCACACGTTTAAAGAGACTGATTAGACAACAAGAATTGATGATTTTAAACGCGTTCTTTTTTCATAAATATTTCTATGAAACAGGTTCGTTTCATCAAATAATAGACATCAATAGATGGTCATACAACTACTCTATTCCAAATAGTTACAAACCTCATCAGGTCAAGTGTATGATCCATTTCATCCATGATCTTCTACTCGGCATTTGCTTTCATTCGAATAGTATATCTGTTTGTTGTCCATTCAATGTATTTATTTTTTAGTGCAAAAATTTACAATCATCTCTGGCCCTTCAACCCTTCCGTTTCCTTTATAATCAAACTCTATTGTATTCTCCCCCTTATGAACAGAAAACCGACCACTGTTTAATAGAACCTTATTTTTTATTTTATGATCCTCTGAGTAATGTATATAGGTTTTACTCCCATCGTTCACAATATAATCGCCAGGCTTTAATGTAAAAGGTATTGTTACTTTTTGTGTTGCCACTTTCAAGTAAATCCCTTTAACAGCCTGCTTAGACGCTTTTGGAAGACGGATTACAAATTGCAGTTTAGGATTTGAATTATTGCTAACGTACTTCCATATAGAAGCCGTAGGTTGCCCTGGCTCAGTTAGCATATTTACGTGTTTGTAATCATTAGATACAGGTGCATCTTTCGTCCCTTTTAGTATGGCAGGAGAAAGTGTATTATTCTGGTTGACGTTAGTCTTTTTGGCTTTTGGTTTCCATGATTCGATAAATACTAGACGCACTCCTTCTCCATCCTTCTCTAAATCATACACAGAGTAAGGATCACGAAGTATCTCTTTTTGTTCTTCGGTGAAAACACCTTTAAGTCTTGCTTCTTCCCAAATCTTGATTTCGGATAAGATCGCACTAGACTCCTTATTTATTTTATCAAAATTAGGACTAATATAAAAATCGACTCCTGCATCATAACCTGCACACAAGCCCATAAGCCATACAATATCTCTTTTCGTGGTTCTTTTATCTACCATGAATTGACCCATTTTGCGTGGCAACAAATCCTCTTTCAATTTTTGTTGCACTCTCATTCTATGATCTAAATGGGGTTCTCTAAAATTTTTCGACTCCCAAGGTTCACCCCAACTTTCGTTAGAAAGGTAGTGCCATCCATAATGGGTCACATCCGAAGAGTTCACCACAATATTTTTATCCTTTAGGTGGTCAAAAAATACTTTATAGAATCTGTCTGTTGCATAGCTTCCATGACCAGTAGCTTGTCCCCCTTCACATCCGTCAAAACTGATTCGCTTCAGGTTTGCTTCATTAAAGAATTTAGCAAGATTTTTTGCCATTTGATCCTGCAAGTTAATATTCGGGAAAAACACTTTGTATCCATGAGAAACAAGACGAGCAACCTGCGCTCCCTCTTTGTGTTCCACAGCAGTGGTTCCAAAAGCACCACGTTTGCAACCTATTAAAATCAATTTACCATTGCTAGTAGCAGAGGTGTATTCTATAATCTCATCTCCAATTCTCACTGCAGTATGTTTTCTCCATCTTGGATTTACTTTATGTAAGTTAGGCTCATAGTAAGCTGGGCGAACCGCCTCATCTGTTAAAACTATTTCATTACTACCTGCTGATATGCTCTTTTGGAGTTTCGTGATCCCTGCTAAAACCAAACCTGGATTCGGTTTTGGCGTTACAAAAGCATCATTTGTAGTAATAAAGTTTGTTAGAGTATGTGCACCCAAACTAATCCCTTCTTTTGCAGCTTTATCCGAGCACTCTCTAACGGATTGGTATCCTTTAGGAAAATACTTCTTATTTACATTAAAATTTCCCCAAGAGGTAAAAATTCCCCCGTGATATACACATGTAATTCCTGCCTCCTTTGCGATGTTGAGACAAGAATCGATATTGTTTACATTGAAGGACATGATAAATTTGGATGAAGTGGAGTAGTTCGAAACCTTATTCCAAACACCATTGGTTTTGATATGTGGTAAATTTTCCTGAATTTCAATCTCTTCAACTACTTCTTTCAGTGTACTTGTAGGGACACAATATAGAGCAAACTTAGCCCCTTCAATCTTGGCATCCCCATCATTGACAGGAACCGCTTGTCCCATGCGCTGGATAAAATCATCCACCACTCTATACACAGACCTATTTCGAACATAACCAGTTAGACTTGTTCCTCCTTCAACCTTTTGGGCTGTATTACCAAATCGTTGACGGCGAACCACCTCAAAACCACCACGGCTTTTTAGGTTTAGTCCCATGAGTCCTACAGCAGTCGTATCATTATAAGCGATTCCAATAGTTTGACCTATTTTTTGGGAAGGAACCACCTTAAAAGGGCCTAATACAATTTTGTCAACAACACCAGGACTTTGTACTTTAATAATCTCAAAAGATAGGTGTGTATCTTGACTCATTACTTTTACATCCACCTTCACATCGGCTTCATCAAAGTTTAACTTTAATAGATCTCCCTTCTGTTGCCAGCTAGAGATGGGATAATCTGTATCGTTCATTTGAACAGTAAACAGCGATACTTTGTAGTTAGGAGACAGTAAGTTATTTCCAGTCTTCTTATTTAGTAACTCATACACTTTCCCTTTATCGTCTAAAGAAAGTTTAAATTGGTTGTTTTCTAGAAAGTCTTTATTATCGAGACTGACACAGGCAGTGATAAGAAAGAGATTCAATACAATCAATAAGCGATTAATCATGATTTAATGTGTTTAAATTAGTTCAAGTTGTTTATGAATAGCAATAGATTAATTCTTGTTAATAATTACGTGAAATATACGACAGAATAAACGAGTTTAGAAATGGGATTTTGCCAATTGGCTACGGGAAGTTTGGTTAGATCGTCAGTTGAACAGTTACGATCGTAAGATATATACATGCTACTAGCTTTATAAATGTTCCAGCAATCAAACCTAAAGAAGACCCCAAACCTGCTTTGATCGCAACGTGATTCTTTTGTCCAGCTATCTTCTCACCAATAAAAGCCCCAATAAATGGGCCAACGAACAAACCGATAGGGAAAAAAGTTAATCCAACAAAAAGTCCAATAACACCGCCCCACATACCATATTTGGTACCCCCTAATTTTTTTGCTCCCAAAGCAGGTAGTAGGTTATCTAAAATGGTAATACCAACCATTAAAACAGTCCAGAATAGAATATAATACCATTCTGGTGTGACAACATCCGGAAGCAAGAAGGTTAAATAATAACCGATTAAAGATAGCGGAGGTCCAGGAATCATTGGGATAATACAACCAATCAATCCAGCGACTATAAAAATAAAGATGAGTACGGTGATTAAAAGTTCCATAAGTGATCTTTCATTAGTAGTTTGAAAAATAAGTAAATTCTAAAAAAACACTATCAGACAAAAGTTAAATACTAATAAAAAAATTACTACAAGTTAAAACAAACCTGCTATATTTGAAAGTATTCACTATTTACAACAACAATGATAAGAAAGATTTTACTCATTTTAATTGGTTTTCTATTACAATACAATCTATTAGCTCAAAAGATAGGATGGACACAAACAGGTGAAGGCTCCTATTATGCAGAGAAATTTCATGGGAAACCAACAGCAAATGGCGAACGTTTCTCAATTTGGAAATATACCGCAGCCCATAGAACACTCCCTTTTAACACAGTGGTTCGGGTCGATAGCCACATCTCTCATTTAAGTGTGGTGGTTCGAATAAACGACAGAGGACCATTTGCTAGAGGTAGGATTATCGATCTTTCAAAAGTTGCAGCGACTAAAATTGACATGTTGGCAGGAGGACATCACAAAGTGACAATCACGATAGTTCCTCCAAATACTAAATTGGGACCTGTACCATATAAATCGAATGGATCAGGAAATAAAATTACACCAGTAACACCGAAACCTGTTAATAAAGATATTTTTAAAATAGCATGCAACACCGAACATATTACAAGACCTTACTATGGCGTTCAAATTTGTGGTTTTGAACATATTTCAAATATGTTACCTTTTGTAGAGAAGGCAAAACAGTTTAGTTCGGAGGTATATGTTGACACAACAAAAAGAGGGGATACCACCATTTATAGGATCTGTTTAGGGAAGTTTGCAGAAAGAAAAGATGCAGAAAGACTCAAAAATAGTCTTAAACGAAAATATAAAGGTTGTTTTGTCATTAACTATGCAAACTAACCGACAAATTGACACACCCAAGGAGTTCTAAATATTCATTTTTATCCATTAGCAAGGCTTTTACCTAATATGGAATGGTTTTTGATCTAGTGTATTGTGAGATTAATTTTGTAAATTACAAGAAATCAGTACTCCTTGGAATACAATAAATAGGAATAGGTTTCATCCAAAAACTTCGCATATGTCAACAAATAAATTTGAGTTAATACGTCTATATCTTCTAGAAGAGGGTTATACTATTGTAGAAGAAAACAAAGAGGATTCATTGTATATTGCAGAAAAACCATCTGCAGGAATTAAGAATTTGATGGTTGATTGTGAAGAGCCTATTTTGGTTATGGAGATGCCTCTTTTTGAGTTTAAGACCCTAACCACAGAGGCCTTTCAAAAACTACTGATGAAAAATAGAGAAATTGTTCATGGTGCTTTTGCTCTCAATGAGACAGGAAAGAAGGTGATCTTTTGCGACACATTACAGTTAGAACATCTCGATCAAAATGAATTTGTTGGTACATTGAATTCATTAGAACTTCTTTTAGGTGAGTTCGGTGAAGAATTAATAGAATTATCTAAACTATAATTTACAATGGGAATATTTCAAAGACTATTTAAAATAGGGGAAGCCAATGCCAATTCAGTAATTGACAAATTGGAAGATCCAGTTAAAATGACCGAACAAGGAATTAAAGATCTAAAAAATGATCTTGGTTCTTGTATGGAATCACTTGCAGAGATTAAAGCACTACGTATCCGTTCTGCTTCAGAACAAGAGCAGCAGAAAAACAAAGCCCAAAACTATGAGTCGAAGGCGATACAGTTATTACAAAAATCGGAGAACGGAAGTCTTGAACCAAGCGAAGTAGATAGATTGGCAGGAGAGGCTCTAAAACGTAAAAACGAAGCACTTCAAGAAGCAGAAAGATTAGAAAAAGAGGTGCAGACTTTTGATGTACAACTAGACAAATTTCAGGTACAGGTTAAGAATCTGCAATCCACGATCACTAAATATGAGAATGAACTTCGTACATTGAAAGCGAGAGCCAGAGTATCTAAAGCAACAGAGAAGATCAACAAGTCGATGGCAAACGTGGACAGTGGAGATACAATCTCAATGCTTGAAAAGATGAAGGAAAAAGTGTCTCAACAAGAGGCATTAGCTCAAGCTTATGGCGAGATAAACGAACAGCCAAAAAGTGTAGACAATGAGATAGATGCAGCACTTTCAGGAGGTGCTTCATCTGAAACAATGAGTGAATTAGAAGCACTTAAACAGAGAATTAAAAAATAATATAATCACGTCACTACACGAAACTATTGTTTGGAGTAGTGGCGTTTTTTCATTTCAAATAGATACAACACCATGGGTATTTTCGATCTCTTCCGTAAAAAAGATAAAACACCAGGTTATGATGCTACAAATTTGCAGATAACAGACATAAAAGAGGGTTTTATTTTTGATTATGATTTAGAGTCATGGAGTGTAAAGAGAAAAGCTACATATGATTGGGGGGATGATTGCTTTACTGATGAATTACAAATTTTCAATGGTAAAGAGACCAAGTATCTAAGTATCGAAGAGGACGATGAAATATCTATTGAGATCTCTCAATCGATACCCATTAGCACGGTGGATGAAGGATCTATTCCCCAATATATCCATACGTATAAAAAAGCTCCATACAACATAAAATATAATGGAGTAAACTATAAGCTCATGTCAGAATCATCAGGATATTATCAAAAGAATGAAGATGCATCATGGGATGAAGTGATCAGTTGGAGATATGAATCGAATGAATCAGATCATTTTGTTGATATTGACCAATGGGATGATATGGAATTTGAAGCAAGCGTAGGAAAATCCATAAAACCTTACGAAATTAGTAATATATTACCAAGATAAGACAAAACCTATCATGAGCAAATCTTCAAAAGATCTACTCTTAACTATTTTGGCGTTTGTACTTCTTATTGGTCTAGCCAATAGATGTTCTTCAAACTCTGAAGAATCAAGTAGATCACGTACTTATAAAAAGAGTGCAATGGACAATTTGATTGTTTCAATGCGTGATATTCCCAATTTCTCTATTCTTCTCTATGATATGAAGGCAGATGAAGGATTTAACGACCACTACTATCACAAATACCAGATCATAAGAGATATAAAAGATAGCATCACTACAGAGATCACCGATTGGAAAGAGGTGAGTGAGAACTATTTTATAGAGAACGAAAAAAATCTTGGTATGGAGATTCTATCTAAAAAAGATGGGGTCATTTCCAAAGAGGTTGCTCCCGCTGGATACAATGGTTATGTAGGAAACGAAAAATATGGGCATTGGACTCAAAGAAGCAACGGCTCTAGCTTTTGGGAATTTTACGGTAGATATGCGATGCTAAGGTCCGTATTTCATATGATATCGCCAACACCTTATGGTTATTGGAATGACTACAACACCCATTACCGACGTAGTGGCCGTAATTACTATGGTAGTGGAACCCACACTTATGGAACTTATGGAAATAGAAATACCAATTCTCAAAAGAATTGGAACAGCAATAAATCCTCTAGCTTTAAAAGTAGAGTAAACAGTAGAGTGAGTCGCAGTAATAGCCGAAGCACACGTAGTTCAAGAACTAGTCGCTCATCTAGTAGATATAGGTCTAGTTCATTTCGATCGAGAGGAGGAGGGTTTGGAAAATAATCCCACTATTTCTAAAAACTATTCGTTACAGTTATCTAAAATATGATTCAAATGGAAAACATACTTTATACCGCAGGAACGATTATCCTTGTTTTTCTGATTCTCTATATAGGAAAAGCATTATATCGACTGTTTCACCCAACCACAAAACTGGACCATACATTGGTCAAAGAGGACAATGTTGCTTTTGCATATAGCCACATAGGATATCTCTTAGGGATTCTTTTGGCTGTCAGTGGGACGCTAAAAGGGGATACTTATGGAGTGATATCTGATAGTGTAGACCTCCTTATCTACGGTGTGGTCTCAATCCTTCTGATCAATCTAGCGGGTTGGATTCAAGATAGGTGGATTTTTCATAAATTCTCTATTAAAGATGAGATCCTAAGAGATCGTAATACTGGAGCTGGTGTACTTCAAGGTGCTAGTTATGTTAGTACTGGTTTGATCTTGATGGGAGCTATTTCGGGAGACGACTCTCTGCCTTTTTTATCTGGTTTTATGGATATGTCGACTGAAGGCAATAGCGCTTGGTGGGCTCTAGGAAATACACTCTTATTTTGGATCATAGGTCAAATCATTCTCCTTTTCATGGTCAAAGTTTACGACCTAATCACGCCATATGACATCCACCATCAGATCGAGCAAGATAATGTCGCTGTAGGCATAGGAACAGCAGGTGCATTTGTTGCTATCGCGATACTTATCTCGAATGGGATATCAGGAGAATTTGTAAGTTGGTCGGATACCGCCTTTAATATCCTATCTGAAGTAGTCATCGGAGTTATCCTACTTCCATTGAGCCGTTTGGTGTGTGATAAACTTCTTCTACCAGGAGAAAACCTCACCCATGAAATGGTGGAACAAAAAACAGCCAATATTGGAGCAGGTGCCATCGAAGCTTTTGCCTATATCGCTTCTGCGCTGGTGATTGTTTGGCTTTTATAATGACAAAAAAGAATACTATATAAAATGAAGCAATGGAATAAATCAACAGGCCTAAAAGTAGCAGTCTTTGCGACTGGTCTTTCAGGTATTGTTGCAGAATATATACTCTCGACTTTGGCCACCTATTTCTTAGGGAACTCAGTCTTTCAATGGACCATGATTGTATCGATCATGATGTTTTCTATGGGTATTGGTAGCCGAATGAGCAAAATGATACGCAAGAGCCTTCTACAAAATTTCTTATTTATTGAGTTTGCTCTCTCTTTGGCGGTCTCCTTCTCCTCTATGTTGGTCTATACCGTTGCTTCTTTTTCGGAGTCCGTAGGCGTCCTAATATACTTTATGTGCATATTGGTTGGGTTCCTTATTGGGATGGAAATACCATTGGTTATTCGCATAAACGACACCTATGAATCGCTGAAGACCAATGTCTCTTCTGTCATGGAAAAAGATTATTATGGTAGTTTAGCAGGAGGAGTCTTTTTCGCTTTTATTGGACTTCCTATCTTAGGTTTAACCTATACCCCTTTTGTCTTAGGCATGGTAAACTTCTTCGTTGCCATTCTAGTTTTTTTTATGATACGCAAAGAGTGTAGCCATATAGAAAGGACAAGGATTGGATACAGCGGAGTCGCCATAGCAATGATCTTAATCGCAGGAATACTATTTGCCAAGCCTATTATGCTCTTTGGAGAACAAAGACGTTATAAAGACAAGATTGTTTTTGAACAGCAAAGCAAATATCAAAAGATTGTGATCACCCAATGGAAAAAAGACTTTTGGTTATTTATCAATGGGAATGAACAATTGAGCACTCTTGACGAGGCTATGTATCATGAAGTATTGGTGCATCCTGCAATGAAATTGGCACAAAACCCTCAAGATATTTTGATTATGGGTGGAGGAGACGGATGCGCTTTGAGAGAGGTATGGAAATATCACTCGGTGCAACATGTAGATATGGTAGACCTCGATCCTGCAATGACCAACCTAGGGAAAGAGCATCCTATCATGGTAAAGATGAATGAAGGTTCGATGAAAGATCCTAGACTATCTATCCATAATGAAGATGGATATACCTTTCTTTCAGAAAATAACAAATCATATTATGATGTGATACTTATTGATCTTCCTGATCCCAAAACAGTAGAACTAGGACGACTATACACATATGAATTCTACAAGATGTGCCTACGACACCTAAGAAAACATGGAACTATCATCACACAGGCAGGAAGCCCCTATTATACAACACAGGCTTTTTGGTGTATCAATAAGACATTTAAAGCTGTAGGTCTTGAAACATTACCGCTACACAATCACTTAATAACTCTCGGGGAATGGGGATGGATATTGGGAATGAGAAAAGAAGCGACTTCCACTATTAAAGAACGTGCAGAATCTATATCCTTTAATGATATAGAGACCCAATGGATGGATAAAGAGGCAATGAAGCATATCTCTAGTTTTGGTAAAATATTTTTTACCAAAGATACAAGTAGTATAAAAATAAATAAGATTGATGACCCAAATCTATACCAACTATATCTAAAAGGGAATTGGGATCTATATTAAAAAATCACAACGGATGATTCAGCACAAAACAATCGAAGCAAATATTTACAAATACTCTGGGTGGATCAAAGATATCCACCCCATAGAGTTGAAAGAGATCTTTACAACCCTACTTGATGAAAGTACCTTCACCATATTATCTTTCTCTGAATATGCATTTCCGGTAGAAGGATATAGCGCTATTTGGCTGTTAGGAGAGAGTCATCTAGCCCTACACTCTTTCCCAAACAAAGAAACCTGTTATATAGAGCTTAGTAGCTGTAACAAGAACAAGATGGACTCATTTATTATAGCAGTGGTAAAAGAGGAAAGAATTCATGTCATTAAAGACGAAAAGCAGAACAGTTCATTAGAGGGTCAATAACTATTCTAATTATTACTAAGATGGCGGCCCATTAACGGTTGCTTCTTTTTGTTCTTTGTCGAAGACGGAAAAATATGCCTACGGAAAGAAATACAATCGTACCACAAAGAAAGCCAAATATAAAATTCTCTTTACTTGCGCCATCCTGTGAACACAAAGTGAGAATAGTCCCTATAATTAGATAACATACAACTGACACAAATACAATTTTCCTTGACTTCATATAAAGATAGGTTAAATGGAAATAACTTTTAGTTCATTGATATGCATCAATATAACTAATAGAAACCATAAAACCAATCTCATTCAATTATTATCCTCTTTAGGTTTTGGAGGGATCTCTTCACTACAGAGATTATTCTCCTTTAAAGCACATCCATCACATGAATCGCATGCACTTTTAATGCGCTCATCATTCTTCTTTTTAAACTTCAAGAAGTTCTTTCTTGTCTTTATAAAGAAGAAATAGAGTGCAATTGCAATAATAATAGCTGTAACAACAGTCTGTATCATAATAACCAAGTAAATAGATTCTTAACAACAAATGACATTATCCAAGCTAACCCTGTAGTGTAAAACATCACAAAGAAAGCCCATTTCCACCCACCAGCTTCTCTCTTGATTGTTGCAATAACAGCAATACATGGGAAATATATTAATACGAACACTAAAAATGCTAAAGCAGTTGGAAGAGAAAGCACCTTCTCTCCTTTATGAGGGCCATAACTATACCTCTCTTTTTTCAACTTCTCTTGTAGTATAACCCCACCATCCTGTTGGTCTACATTTGTTTGATACAAAACACCCATGGTACTCACTACAATCTCTTTTGCAGTAATACCAGCAAGTAGACTGACACTCATCTTCCAATCGAAACCTAAAGGATCTAATGCAGGTTGAACGGTTTTACCTATCTGGCCTAAATAGGACTCTTCAAGTCGTATGTTGCCCTTATGAAGTTCTAAATCCTGTATTTTATTCTCCAATGCTTCAGTTGATTGACCCGAAGTGCGAGATGCTTGAAGCTGTTCAATTTGATGATCGATAGCTCTTGTAGATTCGGTCTCTCTAGGGAAATATTCCATCAACCAAATAAGCACCACTCCAATAAGTATCGGACCACCAATCTTTTTCATGTAACTACTTCCTCTATCCCACATATGAAGAATAGTATTCTTCAATAGAGGCACCCTGTAAGGAGGTAATTCGAGAATAAAAGGAGAGTTCTCCTTCTCAAACATTACACGATTCATAAATTTCGCCATAAAACCAGCTGTAAATATTCCAGTAAGATATAATCCTAATAAAATAAGTGCTGGATATTTAGGGAAAAATGCTGTAATAAAAACAATATAAACAGGAAGACGAGCACTACAAGACATGAATGGGATAATCATCATCGTAAGCAATCTGTCCGCTCTATTCTTTATCGTTCGTGTTGCCATTATAGCAGGAACATTACAACCAAATCCCATCAACATTGGGATAAAAGACTGTCCATGCAACCCGACTTTTTTCATAATCTTATCCATTATAAAAGCAGCACGAGCCATATAACCTGTGTCTTCCATTAAAGAGGTAAAGAAAAATAGAATCAAGATATTCGGCAAAAAGACAATCACACTTCCGACACCACTGATAATACCATTGACAAGAAGATCCTTCAAAACGCCATCAGTCATATGTTCTCCAATCACAACAGCCAACCATGACATTCCTTGATCAATCCAATCTGCGGGATAGGCACCTAAGGTAAAGGTAGCATAAAATGTGATGAACATAAACAAAATAAAGATCGGAAATCCCCATATTCTGTGCGTTAAAACACGGTCAATTTGAACAGATTTCTCACGTCCTTTAGATGCATGATCTGAAGAAGAGACATAGCACTGGTTCAAAAGATCTTGAATAAAGTGATAACGTGTTTGAGTGATTACAGAATCACACACATCATGATAATGGGACTCGATACGTTCAACTTGAGCTTCTAATTCTTTTGCTACGGCACTAGGATACATATCCAACTTCTTGAGTGCCTCAGGATCTCTCTCAAGCAGTTTAAGGATATAAAAACGAGTATTAATCGCTTGATTAAGCTTGTATGGGTACTTGTCAAATAATTCCCCTATCTTAGATATCGAATACTCGATTTCATCGCTGTGCTGAATACTGTGAGAAACAGTATCAGTTTGCAAAGACTGAAAGACCTCAACAATTTTATTTAGTATATCTCTATTTCCTTCCCCTTTGATTGCCGTGGTTGGAATACTATTGACCTTGGTCATGGCATCAAACTTCTCTATATCCAGTAAGTCTCCTGATTTTTTGAGCTCATCAAACATATTAAAAGCAACAATCAACTCCTTTCCCATCTCCATCAATTGGGTAGTAAGCAGCAAATTACGCTCTAAGTTTGTTGAATCAATAATATTCAATAAAATATCAGGATTATTATCTAATATATAGTCTCTTGCATAAACTTCTTCAGGAGTAAAAGTGGTAAATGAATAGATTCCCGGAAGATCAATAAAATGAAGCTTATAACCTTTCCATTTTACCGTTGCTTTCTTGGAATCTACAGTCACTCCACTATAGTTACCAACATGTTCTTTTGAACCTGAAAGGTTGTTAAAAAGAGATGTTTTTCCACAATTTGGGTTTCCAATTAAGGCAATATGGATCTCTTTAGGAGAGTGTCCTACTCTGTCATTTAATATAGGAGAAGAGATTATTCTTGAGACATTCGTTTTTCTAGTCTCATCCTCTTTGATATCATTTATATCAACCACTTCAATACATGCAGCCTCCTTCTTTCGTAAGGAGATATTATAGCCAAGAATTCTATACTCGATAGGGTCCTTTAAAGGCGCATTCTTTATTACTTGAACTTTTTGTCCACGAATAAATCCCATCTCCAGAATTCTTCTTCTAAAAGAATCCTCCCCATTTATCTTTCTAATAACAACCTCTTGGTTTGTTTTTGCTTCTGATAATAGCATATAATTAATGGTTGTAGATTATTATTATTTGAGAGCAATTAGTCTTAATTGAATTAAATAAAAATTGCGATCACGCTGCAAATATAGTACATAAATTCTCATCTTCCTTTCTAAATAGTGGCTCGTGAAACAATTTTGGTCTTATGTAGAAATCCTTTCCTTTTTTAACACTACTTTTGTTGAACAAGAGGAAACTACATTTAGTTTAATAATAAAATTATGAAAATATGAGTAATCCAATGAATCCCATCGTAAACGTGGCTGTTCAGGTGCTACCAAGAAGTAAAAGCAAAGATACTTATGAGCTCGTGGACGAAGCAATACGAATCATCGATCAATCAGGATTGAAATATCGTGTCACACCTTTTGAAACAGTAATAGAGGGAGAGTATGATTCAATAATGGATATTGTTAAAAAGGTACAATTAGCATGTTACAATGCAGGTGCTGAATCAGCAATGACCTACATCAAAATCCAGTCCAATAGCAAAGCCCCAGTCCGTATTTCTGACAAGATGAATAAATATGATTAATTTTAATCTTTTGAGTTAGCGACAGTTGGCTCTTTTCATCAAAAAAAACAGAAAAAAAATGCCCCTAAAATTGTTTTCTTTGATGAAAAGATATTATGTTTGCACCGCAATTGAGCAAATGGACGAGTAGCATAACTGGATAGTGCACCTGACTACGGATCAGGAGGTTGGGGGTTCGAATCCCTCCTTGTTCACATACATGTTTCAACGGAAACATATTGAACTTTTATTGGACGAGTAGCATAACTGGATAGTGCACCTGACTACGGATCAGGAGGTTGGGGGTTCGAATCCCTCCTTGTTCACATATATGTTTCAACGGAAACATACTGAACTTTTTTATTGGACGAGTAGCATAACTGGATAGTGCACCTGACTACGGATCAGGAGGTTGGGGGTTCGAATCCCTCCTTGTTCACATATATGTTTCAACGGAAACATATTGAACTTTTTATTGGACGAGTAGCATAACTGGATAGTGCACCTGACTACGGATCAGGAGGTTGGGGGTTCGAATCCCTCCTTGTTCACACACATGTTTCAACGGAAACATACTGAACTTTTTTATTGGACGAGTAGCATAACTGGATAGTGCACCTGACTACGGATCAGGAGGTTGGGGGTTCGAATCCCTCCTTGTTCACATATATGTTTCAACGGAAACATACTGAACTTTTTTATTGGACGAGTAGCATAACTGGATAGTGCACCTGACTACGGATCAGGAGGTTGGGGGTTCGAATCCCTCCTTGTTCACATATATGTTTCAACGGAAACATACTGAACTTTTTTATTGGACGAGTAGCATAACTGGATAGTGCACCTGACTACGGATCAGGAGGTTGGGGGTTCGAATCCCTCCTTGTTCACATTCATGTTTCAACGGAAACATACTGAACTTTTTTATTGGACGAGTAGCATAACTGGATAGTGCACCTGACTACGGATCAGGAGGTTGGGGGTTCGAATCCCTCCTTGTTCACATTCATGTTTCAACGGAAACATACTGAACTTTTTTATTGGACGAGTAGCATAACTGGATAGTGCACCTGACTACGGATCAGGAGGTTGGGGGTTCGAATCCCTCCTTGTTCACATTCATGTTTCAACGGAAACATACTGAACTTTTTTATTGGACGAGTAGCATAACTGGATAGTGCACCTGACTACGGATCAGGAGGTTGGGGGTTCGAATCCCTCCTTGTTCACTGAAATCGAGTAGGTAGGGGGATTACTCCCCCGTCCTCTAACACCACCGTACATACTCTCGTATACGGCGGTTTCAATTAACTCTGAACTTTTCGTAGTTTATCGACATATTGTATAGCCCTAATTTATCGAACCATTGCAAACTCATTGCTTGATGTGATTGTGGACTGCTTGACTTACGCCACCAACCCTTACCTGACAGTGCTAGAATCCAACTCTGCCATGTCCGAACTCCTAGATTATTCAGAAATCGTTTTGCTGCGATCGTTTTCTTGCATTGCTTCAATCGATAACATCTTAACTTTCTTCGAATCCATGCGTCGATATCATTCAATATACGTTTGCAACTTGCCCATTTAAAATAATTAAACCATCCTCGTAAGATAGGATTAAGTTCTTCTACAACTTGTTTCAGACTTCGTCCTCGGTTACGTTTGGTTACCATTCTTACCTTAGATTTAAGACGTGCCGTTCGAGATCTTCCAATGATAAGTGTTCCGTTGTTTTAGATAGTGTAGCCTAGTAGTTCGGTTTTACTACTCTCACAACTGATACTCTTTTCTTCATTGACTTTTAATTTAAGTTGAGAGGTGAGAAAGTTGCTTATCGATTTCTTTACTCTCTCGCTGGCTCTATGGCTGCGAACAAAAATGCTAAAATCGTCAGCATATCTTACAAAACAATGACCTCTAGATTCTAATTCTTTATCAAGTTCATCTAGTACAACGTTTGACAAAAGTGGTGATAAAGGACAACCTTGTGGGGTTCCTTTAATTCGTACAGATGTCACTCCCCCTTTCATAATTCCACATTGTAAGTAACGACGGATTAGTAAAAGTAGGCGTTGATCCTCTACTTTATGGCTTAATTTCCATATCAATCGGTCATGGTTCACTTCATCAAAGAAGCTCTTCATATCCATATCGACAACGTAGTACATGTCATCTGAAACATATTCACTCGCTTGTTTTAATGCCTGATGAGCACTACGTTTAGGACGAAATCCATAACTGTAATTTGAAAACTCATTCTCGTAAATAGGAGTTAATACCTGAGAAATAGCTTGTTGAATAACTCTATCCTGAACTGTAGGGATACCTAATTCGCGATCCCCTCCATTGGCTTTCGGAATCATAACACTCCGAACGGATTGAGGATAGTAAGTACCTAGCAAAATATTGTCAACCATTGATTCGCCATATTCGGCGTACCATGTTGAAAATTTTCCAACCGGTACTCGATCTATACCTGCGGCTCCTTTGTTTCGTTTCACCTGCTTAAAGGCACGATGTAAATTATCGTGCGAACATACAATACCGATCAAGTCGGTAGCTAAGGCTCGTCCTTGTTTATTGACTCGTTTTACTTGCTTCCCCAATGATAGATTCGCGCCCTCTACGTGTATACGATCTCCATATTGGTGTATAGTGTCCAGCCTCCGTTCCATGAACAGATCTAATTGGTACGCTATGTCTTGCTGATGCTCCATAAAATAAACGTTCGACTGACTGCTCCTTACGTTAATTGATTCAGACCTTCGTTTTCCTAAAAAAAAGAAAACTACTATGTCTTCTGCTGACTTCTCACTCTTATAAGTACCTATGGCCGATTGTCTCCTCTCGGTTTGTTACGGGTGCAACAGGTGGTGAGATCTCTCGGGATAAGGTAATAGACTTTCCTTGCGTATCACCTGATTTACTGTATGGAGTTACGGTTGAATTTCGGGCGTTCCCAATCTATAGCTCGGTTGCCCGCTCCAAATCAGCCTTATATCAGATTTCTGTGCGTCAATACGTCAAGTTTGCTAATGGCTTCCTTCAGATTTGGAGTCACCTCCAACACCCTTGCCAATTGCTAATGTTTCCTATCAACTCGGCACATACAGAGACTTGCACTCTGCTAGACTATTACCATGCCCGACATACTAAAAAAAGGGGGCATTCTGAAAAGAATGCCCCCTTCATGTTTTAGATAACTACTCTATTTGATTTTTCGAACAAGACCTAGTAATCTAGATTCAAACAATCTTAGAAAAGATTACAAAATGAAATAGGATAGAATTGAAGAAGCCTCATCATCATAACTACCCTATATCAATAAATCTATCTAAATCGAACATATACTGGTTGATCCAACTGAATACGTTTACCAGTAAAATGAGGAATCCCTTTATTATCTATATCAAATAATGTCACCCCCCCATCCTTTTGATTTGCTACAGCCATCTTTTTGCCATCCTTACTAATTGCAAAATCACGAGGGAAATTTCCTTCAGTATTAGTCCACACAGGATCATTAAGCTTCAGTGTCTCTCTATCTAATGAAAATCGAACAATGCTATTCTCTCCTCTATTACTTACATATACATATTTTTCATCTTTCGACATCTTTACAGCAGCTACATACGTTGGCGAAATGACACCTTGATTCGCCTTCACAACATCAGTCTGGATAAAAATCTTTCTCTCTTCATCCCAAGCTAATATATATATTTCGTTTGAAAGTTCTGTTACAACCAATGCGAATTGATGGTCTCTACTCCATAACATGTGCCTAGGACCCTTACCTGGATGAAATCGAAATACCAATCGATCAGGAACATTTTTCTCTATGAAACTATGCATCATTAACTGATCCGATCCTAAATCTATAGTAAATATTGTATTATCATCTTTCCCCCAAGTAACACAATGCATATGAGATGCTTCCTGACGATCTAAAACGGGTCCTGTTCCTTCCTGATGATATACTTTTGACTGTTTACTTTTTCTATCGTAGACAACGACATTTCCTCCTACGTAATTGGCATAAGCAATCTTTAAAGCTTGTGGAGATATTGCAATATAACAAGGATAACTCCCATGACTCGAGAAACGAAGAGCGATCTCACCACTCTTGTTAGACAAAGCAACTCCTCCCTCTTTATTCTCTGATACCATCGCTACTAAATCCTTATTAAAGTCCATATAGGAAGGATTGTCAATAGTGTACTCAAGAGTGCTCTTTAACTTCGGGCTATTGACATCAACCACATAAACACCATCGCTTGTACCATTAGTATAAGTTCCAACCCACAGTTTTTCATTGTTCTTTGGTGAAGTACAGCTCCCTAAAAATATAGAGAACAAGATTAGCATACTATTTTTCTTTCTAAGAATATTCATTAGTCAACTTTTTGATGTAAAACAAATTATGGAAATTAGATATTTGAAATATAACTAGAATTTAATCGTTTCTATCTTAACAAGAAAGTATTAAACTTTTTAAACACAAAGACTGTTTTATTTACAAAAAAAACTAAATCTCAGGGTATAACTTTCAGGCACCCAAAATAGAACAGATTAGAATCTATAAATTAGACCTTGTTTTTCTTAAATAAAAACAATGTCATTCCATTAGTGCACTATTTTAACTATTTTGAGGAGCGAAAAATATAACTAAAATATATAGACATTATGAAAAAAGAGGTCATTTCAACAACAGAAGCACCAGGTGCTATTGGACCATATTCACAGGCAACAAAAATAGGAGACATGATTTATACATCTGGACAACTTCCTATCGATCCTGCAACAGGAAAGATCTCTCCTGATGTAGAAAAACAAACAAAACAAGTATTTAAAAATGCTGAAGCGATTCTAAAGGCTGCAGGATCTGACCTTTCTAAGGTAATCAAAACGTCTGTATTTCTTAAAGATCTTAGTGATTTTGCTACAATGAATAAAGTATATGGCACTTTCTTTACAGAAGATTTTCCTGCAAGAAGTACTGTTGGAGGGACGGATCTAGCTCTAGGAGCATTGGTCGAGATTGAGTTTATTGCCCATATCTAATTACTTTTTGCATTGTTTAGCCTGATACTTCAGGCAACATATACTAAAATGGTTCACTGGCTTTAATAAAAAGGGAGTGAACCATCTTAGTTTATCAAAATACTTAATATTGAAGCTTCTTAACCCGATACGATCAGAACAAAGTCATCTAATTTTTAGCTTATAGAAGGAAAATATTTTAATTTATTTTTACTGTGCAGATCCATCGCATAGCAGTACAATATATTTGTATCAAGTTAAACAATAAAACAAAACAATTATGTACTTCGCTTCACACTACTGCCTTCTTGCTTATGCTATTCTCATTTCAATAATATGTGTTCACATAATGGACAAGAACAGCAAAATGAAAGAGGAGCTAAAAAAAAAGAGTAGACCAAATGATTCTCTAGAGTCTTTTAATCATGATCTTTCAAAATGCCTACCTCTGTATCAGAAACTGATTAAAAAATGCACTCCAAATCAATACAAAGATCCACAACTAAAAGAGAAGGCTCAAGATCTATTTAATGAGTTAATGAAGTCTAAATACAACTACAGTGCTCTTGAGAAGATTGAAAAAGAGGTAGGTGTATGCTTTGGATAACAAACACACTCCTACCTATTATAATCTAATAATCAGTGCTTTTATTGTTGCTTTATGTACTTTAAATCGATCATCTAACCTCTCTCCTACAATCCATATAATTTCATCCCCTGAGCATAATATCCATGCAGACTCTTTCTGTTGAATATTCCATTTTCGATCAATAAAATAGTCAGAAACCTTCTTAAATCCTCTCATACCTAAAGGACGGAACTTATCTCCTCTCTTCCAATGCCTTAACACCAATGGTTCTGAGATCTTATCTAAATCGATGTAAGCAATTTTAGGATTTCGCACAATGTCACATGTTCGAGTCCATTCTTTTACTTCTATCTCCATCGGGATCGGTAGGGTTGATGACAAGCAATCTATAGAAAATTGAAACTCAATATCTTGATTTAAATCTTGGTTAGAATAGATAAGAAGTTTATCTCTATCATTTACAAGCTTGTAACATTGGGATAAGAATGTTTTTCCTGATATTGAATATTGCACGGAATGCATCACTTGACCTACTTGCTTAGAATTAAAACCTAAAGGGTATATAATTTCATAAAGCAACTGTTCTGGTTCAATAAAATCAAGTAGAGCCTCTTTATCGATACATATACTTTCGTCATCATTACGATAAACTACGCGTTCTTTTGCTTGCGCAATAGAATCACGATAGATATTCTCCACCTGTTTTAAGTAGCTTATAGATTGATTCATCTTCGCTCTAGCCTTATCATTTAAACGATCTATCTGAGGTAGAATGGAGTGACGAACTATATTTCTAAGATACACTTCCGAATCGTTAGAAGCATCATGGCGGAAAGGAATATTATAGATGTCAGCATACTCAATAATATCATCCCTACTCACCTCAATAAGAGGCCTAAGTATTTTATGATTCATTTCGTCTATTCCAGTCAGACCTTTTATTCCAGCTCCTCTTGTCCAATTTAGAATAAAAGTCTCTAGAGAATCATCTCGATGGTGAGCAATGGCAATGTAATCAAACCCATCTTCTTCAGCAATACGATAGAACCAATCATAACGAAGGTTACGTGCAGCCATCTCTATAGAAAGGTTATTTTCTTCGGCATATGCTGTTGTATCAAAATACTCACAGTAGAAAGGAATATCAAGACTTAGAGCATAGTTATGAACTAAGGTTGTATCCTTCTCAGACTCTTCCGCTCGAAGTTTAAAATTACAGTGAGCAATCGAGAAAGGAAGTTTGGATCTTTGAAAAAGATCTGCCATTACCATAGAATCGACTCCTCCACTAACCGCCAACAAGACTTTAGAATTGCTCTCTATCTCTCTTGTTTCTAGGAAATGCTTAAAGGCTGAAAACAACATAAGCTATAAAAATAAAATAGACATCCTCCATTTGAAAGCAGGAAGATGTCTATGATCATATTAATAATAAATGATATCAAATTTTCACAAGAATGCGACCTCTTCCTTTTTTACGCATCATTGCTTGAGAATGAGCTACGACATCCTCAAGTGAGATCTCACTGCAAATATCAAACAAGTTATCTAACTTCCACTCATTAGCTAACAAGTTCCATACCTGAACACGTTTCTCCATTGGAGTATTTTGAGAATCTACTCCCAATAAAGAGATTCCGTTCAAGATAAAAGGATAAACAGATGTTTCTAGATCTCCAGAGAATACATTTCCACAACAAGTTACATTTCCACCATAGACACATGATTTCAATGCGGTTGCCAAAACATTGCCGCCTACAGTATCAATAGCACCACCCCACATTGGTCGTAATAGTGCACGTTTTGATCGATCATCAATCACGCTATTATCGATATGACGAACGACATCGAGTTTCGTAATAAAATCTTTACTATCCGTAATATTGGATGTTCCAGCAATAATATCAAATCCTAGTTTATTAAGAATCAAACAAGCAACAGATCCAACTCCTCCAGCAGCACCTGTAACTAAAACAGGACCCATCTCTGGTGTTTGCCCCCCCTCTAAAAGGCGTAAAACTGAGAGTCCAGCGGTAAAACCAGCTGTACCGAGTGCCATAGCCGCTTTAAAGTCCATCTGCGAAGGAAGTGCCACAACCCAATCTGCAGGAACACAAACATACTCTGCAAGTGCACCATCATGGTTCATTCCTAAATCAAAGGAAGTAATAATAACTTTATCACCTACTTTAAAACGATCGTCACTCGAATCTTCAACGACTCCTGCTCCATCAATACCAGGAGTATGAGGAAAATGTCGTGTAACACCTCTATTTCCTTTCATAGAAAGGACATCTTTATAATTCAAAGAAGAGTACTGTATACGAATCAATACATCTCCTTCTGGAAGTTCATGCACCTTTCTATGTACAATTTCAGTACGAAAAATCCCCTTCTCTTCGAAAATTCTTAAAGCACGAAAATCAACACCACAAGGACAATTCACTTGATGTTTATGATCCTTATTAGCTTTTGGTTCAGTGTTTTTTGCAGGACTTAAATTTGGTGTAGTTCTGTTCATTTGATTTGCCATAATGATGTTCTATTTCTTTTTAAGTGTTTGAGTTTTCTCAATAATCTTTAAGATCACTTCGCAAGCTTTCTCCATCGATTGAATTGGAATATACTCAAATTTTCCATGAAAATTATGCCCACCACCAAAGATATTAGGACAAGGAAGTCCCATAAATGACAATCGTGCACCATCAGTTCCACCTCTAATAGGTTTCTTTATTGGTTTCACTCCTACTTCAATCATTGCTTCCTCTGCCATATCCACAATATACTTCACAGGCTCAACCTTTTCACGCATATTGTAGTAAGAATCGCTAATATCAATTGTTGCACACCCCTCACCAAACTCAGAGTTTATTTTACGAACCAAATGTACTAACTCTTTCTTTTTGATCTCGAACTTATGGCGATCATGATCACGAATAATATAGTTCAATGTAGTCAACTCAACAGATCCTTGCATGCCAATAAGATGGTAAAATCCCTCATAACCTGTAGTATGCTCAGGAGTTTCACAGCGTGCAATCATAGAGATAAATTGATTGGAAATACGCATAGAGTTGATCATCTTATGGTAAGCATAACCAGGATGAACAGAAATACCATGAAACTGAATAGTAGCTGATGCAGCATTAAAATTCTCGTATTCAAGCTCCCCTATTTGTCCTCCATCAATAGTATAAGCAAACTCAGCACCAAACTTTTCTACATCAAAGTAATCAGCTCCAGCACCAATCTCTTCATCTGGTGTGAAACCAATCATTACCCTTCCATGTTTTACTTCAGGATGCTGGATTAAGTACTCCATTGCTGTCAGAATTTCTGATAATCCGGCCTTATCATCAGCACCTAAAAGAGTGGTACCATCTGTTACGATTAAATCTTGGCCAACATAATCTTTTAATTCAGGAGAATGATCTGTTGAAAGAATAATGTTCTTTTCAGCATTTAGAACGATATCTTTCCCATCATACTCTGCAACAATACGAGGATTTACATTTTTACCACTGAAATCAGGGCTGGTGTCCATATGCGCAATAAACCCAATTGTTGGGATTTCCTCTTCTGTATTTGCTGGTAGACATGCCATTAGGTAACCATTGTCATCTAAAGAAACATCTTGTAGACCTAATTGAATAAGTTCCTCTTTTAGTTTCAAAGCAAACTCATATTGACCAGGTGTACTTGGAGTTAGTCCTGTATTTGGATCCGATTCGGTATCCATTGCGACATATCTCAGAAAACGTTCTAAAACACTACTCTTCATATGTAATAAATTAATGGAACTATTATTGAAGTATAATTATATATCTAACAAAGCAAGCCTTAACAAAGACTTATAATTTAGATTGTAAAAATAACCAAAATAGGTTGGAGCACCATCAATCCTTGTCATAAAAAATAAAAAGCAGCACGTAATTATCGCTTTTTATCAACAAATAGTTCATATAATACAAAAAACACTCCTTCTTGAATGATTGAAGGAGTGTTTTTTATTATATCTACTTACTTTTATTTTTAGGCTTTACACTTTTTTTCTTGACTGTTTTAGACTTCATTTTAGATTTTTTATTTGCAGCCTCCCAATCTCTCATCTTCTCTTCATATTTTAGATTCGTAGGATCGATATCCCCAGCTTTGCCATACCATGTTCGAGCTTGACCCAATGAATCTTGTTTTAAATAGATATCTCCTGCTAAGAAATACTGACCAATCTGCTGAGGTCTAATTTCAATCATTTCACCTATTATCAAAGCTTTAGACTCTTCGTACTTATTTAATTCAAATAACATCTTAGCTTTTGTATGCAAGAAATACCAATTATTAGGGTGTTGTTTTAAAGCTTTATTTGCCATTTCCAATCCCTCCTCCCACTGCTCTTCCTGAGAGTAAAACTCTAGTTCTTTCACATATGGAATAGTTAAAGAAGGCTCTATCTTTAATGAATTGTTAAAAAACTTTATCCCTGTATATTCTTGCCCTTGCAAATAATAAGCTAGTCCTATATAGTATTGAGTGATAGGCATAATACGATTCAACTTGAATGCCATCTCAAAAGTATCACCTGCTTTAACAATATTATTTTGTTCTAACAATGCCTTCCCTTGGTTAATTAAACCAATTACCTGAACATCGACTTTCTTATCAGTGTAATAAAGAGCAGCCATCCAGCCAGACAACTCATAAACAAGATGGTGTGTTGTCGCCACATCAGCTACCTTATGCAATTTCACACTAAATGACTTGATATCTTTTTGTACCAAAGAGTTAAATGCATCAATAATCTCATAGTTTGGATATTTCTCTTCACCTTTTAGAAGGCGAAGCCTACTTACTACATTTGAATCTAGAACATATTTCCCCGATCTAATATTAGTATTTATAAGCTCAACCAGCTTTGTAAATTCGTCACTAAATCCAAATTTTGCCAAATCACTCTTTTCCGCTTTCAACTTATCAAGCACCTTCAAATCAATAGGTTCTAAACCTTTAACATAGTCAACAGGTGTACTATGAATCAACATCTTCGAAATAGTATTTACAAACAATTCAAATTTATATTCATTGTAATCATAATCATAAAGAACCTGTAGAACATATCCATTAGCAAAGGTTGAAAAACGTTTATTGATTTCAACTACCTGATTAAGCATTTCAGCCTGCTCTTTATTGTCCTTATCTAATAAAGGAACAAATTTGGGCACCTCCAATTTCCACGCGGTAGAGAGTTTCGCTATTTTTTTCTTATTTTCAGTATTAAATCTATCAGTAGGATCTAAAGACATAATCGCAGCAGTCTGATCATCAAACGATTTAACAACACCTTCTAATGTTTTATTATATAGTCCTACAGCATCTTGAGAGAAAGAGAACTTCATTGACTCAGGAGACTTTGGGGTAAATGCTGCAAGTTTTTTCAATGCATTATACTTATCCGTTTTTAGTTCCTCTTTCCCTTTTGTATAAAGCTGAGAAAACGTATCATAGCCTCTCCATAAATTCTCTTTTATCTGCACGGCTTTACTGGTATTCTTCAAATAGGTAAAGACAAAAGGCTTAGTTATATCTAGGTCTGACTTATCATATATCACTAAAGCTCCTTTTAGCTCTTTTGTAGGAAAGCTCGTAATAATAGCATTAGCCCTTACAGGCCAAAAATATTTTTTGTTTTGAACAATTGTAAGATACTGTTTTAGTGAGTCTACATCCTTCTTTGTAAACTTAAACAATAAATTTCCCTTTTCTGGAACGACCTTAATATATAGATCTTTTGTCTTCTGAAATTCAGACTCTTTAGGGACTCCTTCACCAGTCTCTGTAGTGATGGATACAGTACTATTTATCTTCTTATCACCCCTCTGTTTCACAACAACCTGTGTAGATTGTGAATATCCAATAAAAGGAATAAAAATGAGCAATAATGAAAAGATATAATTCACGCTCCATTTCTTCATAGCTTATCTATTTTAAATGTTGTCTATAATCTTTTTTTTATAAACAACTCTACCAATAAAAAAGATCAATGGAATAAGAGCTTTTTTTTACATAAACAGTATTGTCCAAATTATTAAATTCGAATGAAGCAAAAACAATTATGAAAACTTAAATCTAGGACGGTAGCGACAACGAAAAAAAATGGGGTATATATCCACATTTAACACATCCAACTTTCATCTATTTATACAAGCTCACTACATTCATAGAAATCAAACAGCAGCAGATTTTGTCCCTATACTACCATAGGGACAATCGCAATTTAGTACTTATCTGATCGATATTGATAAATTTTATCTTTGAACAGCTTTACATCTAGTTCTCTTCCATTCACAATTAAACGTATTTTTTGATCAAAAGGACTTAAAAGATCCACTTGTGTAGCCTTTCCATCTTTCCAATGAATGTCAACAGCAATGTCTCCTCTTGCTTTTAATCCTTTAACAGCTCCATTTTCCCACGAAGATGGCAGTGCAGGTAAAATACGAACTATTCCCTCTTCATAAGATTGTACGAGCATCTCAGCAACCCCTGCAGTATAACCAAAATTTCCATCAATTTGAAAAGGAGGATGTGCATCAAAAAGATTCTTATATATCGACTTTTTAAAGAGATACTCAATATGTTTTTGGGCCATATCACCATTTAATAGACGGGCACTGCAATTTATGAGCCATGCCCTACTCCATCCTGTCCCAGCACCTCCATGATCGATTCGGTAATTTAATGTCTTCTCTACAGCTTTCATCAAATTAGGGGTCTTACTATAACTTACAGCAGTACCAGGATGAAAGCCATAAAGTTGTGACATATGTCGATGTCCTGGTTCAACCTCTTTATACTCTCTATCCCATTCTAAAATACGTCCATCACTACCAAGAACAAATCCAGATCTTATTCTTGCCCTCTGTTCTTTAATTTTTGATACCAAAGGAGAATTTATTTTCAGAATCTCACATCCTTTCAAATAGTGATCAAACACTTCTTCTATCACTTGTTGATCCATTGCAGATCCCATACAACTAGCAACAGGCTTGCCATCTTTATTATAAAAACGGTTTTCTGGAGAAGTAGAAGGAGCAGACACAAGATATCCATCTCTAGGATCCTCTATTAACCAATCACTATAAAACTTAGCCACTTGTTCGATAGCTGGTAGTGCCCTTGTTTTTAAAAATAATGTATCATTTGTAAATGCAAACTGCTCCCAGTAGTGTTGCATAAGCCACCCTCCTGCTCCGAGTGAACAACCCCAATATGCAGTCGGTGCTCTTAACCATGTTGATGCCCAAATATCCGATGCATGTGGAATAAACGCACCTCTACAGCCAAAATTGTTTAAAGCAGTTTTTTGCCCATTCTCCACTAATCGATCAATATAAGCAAAGAGTGGCATATTCAACTCATCTAAATTCGTAACATTTGCCAACCAATAATTCATTTGCAAATTAATATTCAAATGATAATCAGAATTCCACGGAGCTTCTATATTTTGATTCCATAGCCCTTGAAGGTTCGCAGGATTGGTTCCTGGACGAGAGGAACTAATTAAAAGATATCTACCATAATTAAACAATAATGCCTCTAATCCTAAATCTTTCTTCCCCTTCTTCATTAAAGCAAGTCGCTGACTAGTAGATATAGAATCCTTTGACACTTTATTTAAGCTTAAACATACACGACGATAATATTTTTGATAATCGTTTATATGACTTTGCTTTATAGAATGATATCCAATTTGTGTCGCTATTTTAAGGTCTTTACTATTTTTTAATCTATAATTCTTATGATAGTAAGATGAGTTTGAAGCAATATAGAGAGTTGCTTGTTTCACTCCTGATAAACGAAGACTATTACCATCTTTAACTACAGTTCCATCTTCATTCATTACCTTCAATTGGGTTTGGAAACATACTCCATGAAGTATCGGTGACGGAGTAGAGCGAAACTTAGCTCCTCTCTGGGTCACTTCCCCCTCCATTACCATTATACTTTTACTATTAATATATGTTTTTGCTGTAGCAAAGCCATGATCTTTAGGACGATCCAAACGTATTATACCATTTAATCCATCAGGACTCTCAGTAGAAAGGCGAATAACCATTATATTATGAGGTTTTGAGATAAACACCTCCTGTTTTGTAAGGTAATCACCACATTTATATTGAGTCATACTTAATGCTTTGTCTATATCTAAATGCCTCCTATAATCTGTGAAAGGTTTTTGATTCAATTCAATATATAGATCCCCCAATGTTTGATGAGAACGTACAACACTTTTATTAGAAAATTTTGAAACAAACAATCGATCAACCTCATCATTTTTACCATCGATTAAAAGCTGACGTATTTTTATCAAATCACTCCTATTTCCTTTGGGTTCACTCCATCCATCATCTTCAGGCCATAAGGAGTCATCATTTAACTGTATTCGTTCATGATTTGAAAGACCAAAAATCATTGCACCAAAACGCCCATTACCTAAGGGTAGAGCCTCTTCCCACTTCTCCGCAGGAGTATCATACCACAAAACATGGTCTTGCAACAGAAAAGGATCTCTTGAATGTTGACAGGACACAAAGAATAAAGAGGTTAAATTAAATAATAAAGCACTAAGCAATCCTTTAAATACGAATCTTTTCCAAAGACCAACAGAAAATTCCATCATGGAGTTTCTATTCTTTAAAAACAATAACAAAGACCTGTTGTATTTTTTCAATAATAATCAGATAAGTTTTCCAAACTTATCCGTTGAGTTGATTCCCGGGAACAAGTTTGCATGTGTTTAGTTAAATTAAATCAGTTTAATAAAAGTCGATACAATCACATCATTCAAGTAAAAACAATTTCTCAGATTAACTCAGAAGAAAAGATATACATAATTTAGAATAATAAGGTGTTACGAATCCATCATCAATACAAAATTAATAGAGATACACTCCAATATAACCAAAGGATAAAACAACTAGTGAAATAACAAATACTAGAATCTGAATTGTAATCAACTAAAGATAACAAACATAATAGATCATGACAAATAACAGTGAGAAGTCGTTTATCATATATGGTAAGTTCTTACTTTTTGAACGCAATATGATAAAACAAAAAAAGAAGGAATATTATACCAACAAAAAAGCCTCTGTAAAAACAGAGGCTTTTTGTAAAATATGTGCGGACGAAGGGACTCGAACCCCCACGCCTCTCGGCACTAGATCCTAAGTCTAGCGCGGCTACCAATTACGCCACGTCCGCAGGACAACTACAATACAAAAAAGTTCAAATGAACTTGTGCGGATGAAGGGACTCGAACCCCCACGCCTCTCGGCACTAGATCCTAAGTCTAGCGCGGCTACCAATTACGCCACATCCGCGTGGATTCTTCAAACAAAAAACGTTTCGTGCGGACGAAGGGACTCGAACCCCCACGCCTCTCGGCACTAGATCCTAAGTCTAGCGCGGCTACCAATTACGCCACGTCCGCAGGACAATTACAAAACAAAAGTTCAAATGAACTTGTGCGGATGAAGGGACTCGAACCCCCACGCCTCTCGGCACTAGATCCTAAGTCTAGCGCGGCTACCAATTACGCCACATCCGCGTGTTTTGTTTGAAAAATATTATAAAGAACTTTTGTGCGGACGAAGGGACTCGAACCCCCACGCCTCTCGGCACTAGATCCTAAGTCTAGCGCGGCTACCAATTACGCCACGTCCGCGTGTTTTGACAAAAACAATAAAATCAATTCTGATATAATACCACAGTGCGGATGAAGGGACTCGAACCCCCACGCCTCTCGGCACTAGATCCTAAGTCTAGCGCGGCTACCAATTACGCCACATCCGCCTCAGAATTGCGTTGCAAATATAGGAGCTTTTTTCTTAGTTCAAAACAAAAATGCAATCTTTTTTCCACAAAAAAGAGGATCTATATCTTCCCATTAAATGGCTATCATTGCTATATTTCTGACATTCAAAACGCTACAAAATAACTTCATAGGACAAAAAACTAGTTATTTATTGACTTCGTTCTTTTCTTAAATAAGGAAAAAACAAAAGGAGCCATTTTGTTTGGACCAAAAACAAAACGGCTCCTTCTAATATTACGTCAATTACGAAACGACTAAAATCTAAAACCAAGTGTCACCATTAGCTTTTGAGTTGTCCACTCTGTTTCAGTCTTTGGAGACTCTACATAATTAAACTCCGAAGCTTCAACATATTGATAATAATTTTCAGACCTATAGTCATAAACATAAGCTGCATCAATAAAAAACTTACTTGTTCTATAACCGATACCACATGAATATGCATGATATGTATTATTGCTTGCGATCTGATCAGCTCCATCTGCAGTTGTATAACCTTCAATTTGGGCATTAAATGGAGAATTCGAAAATTGGTATCCTCCTCTTAAATAAACATTTCTATCCATTCTTATCTCCAACCCTGTTCGAGACTCAATCTTATCTTTATAGATTTTAGATACGCTCTGGTTGGTTTGCTCAAATGCATAACTATCGACATTTCCATCAGCTGTACTAAACTTTGAATTACCATAATCCATATAAGTAACATCTTGGCTTAATATAAATCTCTTTCCTATTACGAAAGCCAATCCTGCATTCCAAACAAATGGAGTTTGCACTTCATATTTACCTTTAAATATAGGAGACTCCTCATAAGCATTCTCTCTTTTCCCATCATAAACCACATCTGAAGTCATCGAGGCACTAAAGTCTTCTGTCACCTTAAAATAGGTTGGTGTAGTCATAGAAGCTCCAAAACGTATAAATGGTGCAGGCCTATAAATAAAACCAAGATTAACACTATATCCAAAAGCGTTTTGTCTTAAGTATTCATTATGGGTAAATTCTGTAATATTATTATTTACTCCTCTTTCTGTATAGGTTTTACGCTCTTCATAATAATAATCTTGAAGGTTTAATGCCATACCAAAATAGAATTTATGGTTCACATTACCTCCCATACTGAAAGTGTAATTATTTATGTACCCACTAGTTTCCTTACGAACTGTTTGATTCATAATCGCATCAGCAGGCAAGATAGAATACCAATAACCTTCAACAAATTCTCCTTTATCATTTTTATGTTGCTCTATCAGGTATCCTTGAAAAGCCAATACACTATTTATTGGAGCTTTATTGTATGGAGAAACTTCACCATCAACATATCTCACATCATCAAAATAGAGGTTTTTTGCCGTTGCCTGCGTAGCATAAGCATCAATTCTTGAACTTGAGGTATTATCTAAATTAGCATAGGATAGGTTATTAAAATCAGCAGATCTGTTATAAGAGAAACCAAAGTTGAAATTCACAATATTCGAACTAGCACCCATATTCGGGATCACACCTACAATACCAAAATTAGGTATCTTCATCCCACTTTCACTGACAGTATTCATCTGTCCCCCATATGTAGTTCGGGCATCAATACCATTATATATATTAGAGGTAAAAGATATTTCACTAGATTGAAATACTGCAATTCCAGCAGGATTAATCAAGACAGAAGAGAGATCTCCTCCCAAAGCTCCAAAAGCACCTCCCATAGCAGCACTTCTTGCAGTTTGACCAACTTGTCTGCTATTAAACTGCATTAAATTATCTACTTTCTGAGCATGAGCCATGGTGGGACCGATCCCCAAAACAACAATCAGTATATATATATAACTTCTCATAATAATCTATTTTTAGATTCTATTCAAATCAACATAATCACTCCTACTATTATCTCTGACGACCTCTTCCTGAACTTCTACTAGAGGAGCTTGATCTTGAAGATGATGAACTTGAGCTTCTCGTTCTTGGAGTATATGAACTTGAACTCCCCGAATTACGACTCCCTGAGTTATAACTAGGATAACTAGTAGAGCGTGTAGAACTTCTACGATAACTACTACTTCTTGATGGGGAAGAACTATTACCTCGTGGACTATAACTGCCACTTCTTGTATTAGTACTTCGTATTGGAGTAACACTTCCTCCTCTTGGGTTATAATTAGTACTTCGTGTATTTGTACTTCGTGTTGACGTTGAAGTACCTCCTCTTGGGTTATAACTTCCTGATGAACGATATCCCGAAACTTGGGTACTACGAGGTCGATAATATTGCTGACTACGACTCCCACTACTTCTTGTCGATGAATTATATGAAGGATAACTCGAGGAAGAAGATCTAGGAGAATAGGACCTACTACCAGACTGAGCAGGTCTATAACGAACAGTAGAACTACTTTGACCTCTTTGACGAGAAACATCGTATTGAGAAGATCTCGTACGACTAGAACCTGCGGTATCTCGTCCTTTTGAAGTTCGTCCACTAACTATTGTTGAACTTGGTCTTGATCCAGAAGAATAACTATTATAACCAGGACCTTGAGTTGCTCTCATTTGCCCACCACGTATAATCTCTCGAGAAACAGTAGTAGACGAACCACCTCCACCATAATGAGGATAGTAATCATGGTTATAAGCAGGATAATAAATTGGACCACCCCAACCATAATATCCATTCCAACCGTAATATCCACCATTCGAATAACGCCAAGGGTCGTACACATATGGAGAATAATAAGGATCAAAACATGGGTCGTAGTATGAGTAAGGATAGCCATAACCGTAACCAAAAGAGAAAGACCACGAACTAGGCCCCCAATAAGCACCAAAGCTTGAACGAGGATAAGCATCCCATGTATCTACCACAGGTGCATAGAAATTCTGAATAATAGGTGATCCAGATCCATTCTGAAGTGTATCACTTGCCACCCATTCATAATTTCGATAATCCACAGTAGGGTTGTTCTCTTTTATATCTGTCTCAGACACTCCTGGAGTAGTAATCGGCGCAATCGAATAGGCCTCAGTAGGAGCAACATAGGTTGACCTAGTTTTAGTCTCAACAACAGGCTCTTTTCGAGCGATATGTTCCACGTATGGATCGGAAGATGGTGTATAATAAAGATCATCTTCATAGCCCTTTTGCGCATATTGCGTGGGAGCACATGCTCCGAACGCGATTACGAAAAGAAGCGATAATAGCCGTATTTCAAGTTTCATAGTTGGTCCTCCTCAAAAAGTTTAGATATTCGCTATATTTTTCCTTTCTTTGTACACTTAATAATTGTAACAAAAAGAGTACAATAACCGTACCAAATTAAATGTAATGGCGAAAGTATTAACATCAAAGAAAGAAAATTATTCTCAATGGTACAACGATCTTGTTGTTAAAGCAGATCTTGCTGAAAGTTCTGCAGTTAGAGGATGTATGGTGATTAAACCTTATGGCTATGCAATTTGGGAGAATATGCAAGCCGAATTGGATAGAATGTTTAAAGAAACAGGGCACGTAAATGCCTACTTCCCCTTGTTTATCCCCAAATCTTTCTTCAGTAAAGAAGCAGACCACGTGGATGGCTTTGCGAAGGAGTGTGCGGTAGTAACGCATTATCGTTTAAAAAATGATGAAAATGGAAATGGTGTAGTAGTTGATCCTGATGCAAAACTAGAAGAAGAGCTTATTGTTCGTCCTACATCTGAAACCATTATCTGGAACACATATAAAAACTGGATCCAATCCTATAGAGATCTTCCAATTCTTTGCAACCAATGGGCAAATGTAGTTCGTTGGGAAATGAGAACTCGTATGTTCTTACGTACAGCCGAATTCTTATGGCAAGAAGGACATACTGCTCACGCAACCAAACAAGAGGCCTTAGAAGAGACTGAAAGAATGATCAATGTGTACTCTAAATTTGCTCAAGAGTACATGGCACTTCCTGTTATCATGGGAGCAAAATCAGATGAAGAACGATTTGCTGGAGCTTTAGAAACTTTTACTATCGAAGCACTGATGCAAGATGGTAAAGCATTACAATCAGGAACTTCTCACTTCTTAGGTCAAAATTTCGCGAAAGCTTTTGATGTTAAATTTGCAAATAAAGAGGGGAAAGAAGACTTTGTTTGGGCAACTTCATGGGGAGTTTCTACTCGACTAATGGGGGCTTTAATCATGGCACACTCTGATGACAAAGGATTGGTCCTACCTCCAAGACTTGCTCCTCATCAAGTAGTTATCGTTCCTATCTACAAAGGAGAAGAGCAACTAAATACTATTCGTGAAAAAGTAGATGTTATCATAAATGAACTAAAAGCTTTAGGAGTTCGTGTTAAATTTGATGACAGAGACAACCAGCGTCCAGGATGGAAATTCGCTGAATATGAATTAAAAGGGGTTCCTGTAAGACTTGCTATTGGTGCACGTGATCTTGAAAATGGAACTATCGAAGTGGCTCGTCGTGACAACATGTCTAAAGAGACCAAAGAGATTGATGGCATTTCACAATACATCGCAGATCTTCTTGAAGAGATCCAATCATCGATATTCAAGAAAGCGTTAGATTTCAGAACAGAAAAAACGACAAAGGTCGACACTTACGAAGAATTCAAGGAAGTTCTTAAGAACAAAGGTGGATTTATTCTTGCACACTGGGATGGAACAACAGAAACAGAGTTGAAAATCAAAAACGAGACCAAAGCAACAATTCGTTGTATTCCTTTTGATCAACCTGAAGAAGACGGAATTTGTATTTACTCAGGAAAACCTTCGAAAAAAAGAGTACTATTTGCTCTTGCATACTAAGGTCTTACAGTAAGAGATACTAGAAGAAAAGGGATTTCAAAATGAAATCCCTTTTCTTTATAAAAACACTATACCTCAACAGATTATCTCGATTAATAAATACACCATAGTATTTAACATTGACTATTTTTACATGATAAAAATGTAAATTCATAGTTATTTAAATAGAATAATTATATATTAAGCTATCATTTTAAAAAAATCGATATGTTTAATAAAGATACATACATTTCTCGTCGAGAGAGACTACATGCAATGATGCCAGAAAAAGGATTGATCCTTATTCCTGGTAATATGGAAGCAGAATACAACTATCCACACAACACCTACCACTTCCGACAAGACAGTACATTTGTCTATCTTTTTGGTTTAGATCTGCCTAATATGTTTGGTGTAATCGATTTAGATGAAGGCAAAGACTATATCTTTGGCAATGATGTAGATATCGAAGACATTATCTGGATGGGACCACAAATCCCGTTAAAAGAGAAAGCACTTGAATTTGGAGTGAACCACACAGCCCCTATCAAAGACCTTTATTCGATGATCAAAGAAGCAGTTCAAAAAGATCGTCAAATTCATATTCTTCCGACTTATAGAGGTCGTACAGAGATCATGCTCGGAGAGCTTTTAGAGGTTCATCCACAGAAACTCACTCCTTTCATCTCTACATCTCTTAGAGATTGTATGATTAAGCTACGTGAGAAAAAGGATGCATTAGAAATTGAGGAAATAGAAAGAGCATGTGCTATTGGATATGAAATGCACACCACTGCCATGCAACTAGCACAGCCAGGAGTATCAGAACAATATATCGCTGGTGTAATCGAAGGAATCGCTCTCAGTAAAGGAAAAGGGATTAGTTTCGCAACAATCCTATCACAACATGGAGAAACACTACACAACCACGACCACTCTGGGATTCTAACAACAGGAAAACTAATGCTAGTAGATGCAGGTGCAGAAGCAAACAGCTATTATGCCTCTGACAACACTCGAACAATTCCTGTTGGTGGAAAATTCACTAGCAAACAAAAAGATATCTACAATATCGTTCTTGCAGCAAACGAAAAGGCAAATTCAATGTTTGCTCCTGGGATAACCAATTTAGATTGTCATTTAGCGGCAGCAAAAGTGATCGCCGAAGGATTAAAATCTGTTGGTATCATGAAAGGAAATATTGATGATGCGGTAGCAAATGGAGCACATGCCATGTTCTTCCCTCATGGATTAGGTCATATGATGGGATTAGATGTTCACGACATGGAAGGGTATGGACAAGTGTATGTTGGTTACGACGATAAAATACGTCCTGTAGACCAATTCGGAACAGAAAACCTACGCCTTGGTAAAAAATTAGAAGAAGGATTTGTTATCACAAACGAACCGGGTGTATATTTTATTCCAGCTCTAATAGAAAAATGGAAGAAAGAAGGCATCAATCACGACTTCATTAATTTTGATATCCTAGAAAAAGAGTACCTTGACTTTGGTGGTATTCGATTAGAAGACGACCTTCTAATAACCAAAACTGGCGCCGACATATTAGGAGAAAGAATTCCTATTACTGTAGAAGAGGTAGAAGCAGAAGTAGCCAAAGGCGCATAAAACAAAAATACTCTAGAGAATATCGATTCTCTAGAGTATTTTTTTATCCTTTCAACCTCTGTGCAATCATCTCAGCACATCGCTCTCCATCCATGGCAGAGGAGACAATTCCACCTGCATAACCAGCACCTTCTCCACAAGGATAAAAATTCTTCACTCGAATATGACTTAACGTATCCATATCACGAGGAATCCTTACAGGAGATGAAGTTCTAGATTCAACACCAATAATTTTAGCATCATTCGTTAGAAATCCTTTTGCTCTTCTTCCCATCAACTCGAAACCTCTACGCAAACGAGAAGAGATGTTCTCAGGCAACCACTGATCTAAACGAGAAGGAGTCAATCCAGGCCTATAAGATGATTTAGGTATAGTCGTAGAAGCTTTGCCTAACACAAAATCTATCATACGCTGGGCTGGGGCATTCTGAGTCCTTCCGGCCTCTTCAAAACACAGCTTTTCAAGCCGTTCTTGATACTTCAATCCAACCAAAGGGTCAGATGTATTGCCAAGATCCTCAGGATGTATCTCCACAACCAAACCAGCATTGGCAAATTTCCCCCCTCTACTTGAAGGAGACATCCCATTCACAACAAGTTCATCAGGTGCTGTCGCCGCAGGAACTACAATTCCACCGGGACACATACAGAAAGAATATACTCCACGATCCTTCACCTGCTCAACGAATGAATAGGAAGCAGCAGGCAAATATTCGCCTCGATCCTTTCCATGATATTGAATATGATCGATCACCTCTTGAGGGTGTTCCAACCTCACCCCCATTGCAAACGCTTTAGGTTCTAGTTCTACCCCTTTTTCGTACAGGGTGTAATATATATCACGTGCAGAGTGCCCTGTGGCTAGTAGAACTGCATTTGCAAACAATTCTTTACCATCATTCAAGACAACCCCTTTCATATAGTCTTTTTCTAATATAAAGTCAACCACTTTGGTTCCAAAATGAACCTCTCCACCAGCATGTAAAATAGATTCCCTCATTTTCATCACTACTTTTGGAAGAACATTGGTACCAATATGGGGATGTGCCTCTATAAGAATCTCATCTTGAGCTCCATGAAAATTAAATATCTCAAGAATACGACGAACATCACCCCTCTTTTTAGAACGAGTGTATAACTTTCCATCAGAAAATGTTCCAGCACCTCCTTCTCCAAAGCCATAATTAGAATCAGGATGAACAATGTGCTTATTGTGTATCGCAGATATATCCTCCTTGCGATCATAAACATCTTTACCTCTTTCCAGAACAATTGGCTTCAATCCTAGCTCGATCAACCTCAAAGCTGCAAACATTCCTGCAGGTCCAGCACCAACAATTATCACAGAAGGACTAGATGAAACATCAGGATAACTAAAAGATGGCCTCTTGGGAGGCAACTCTTTTTGGTCAATATCAACCAATAAACTTAAGTTCACTTTGATATTTGATCTTCTCGCATCTATAGATGAACGACGTACTATAATATCACAAATACGCTTCTTATCTATATTCAATTTCTTCGCTATCTCTGGATACAAGCTTCTAACATCAGACGCTTGCTTCGGTGTAGCAGTAATATTAATATCTTTTCTCATTTCTATTTAATTCACCCTATTTACTCAAAATAGAATATCAATGTGACTACATGTGGACGAAGACCTTTTAAAGGATACATAAATTGCGGATCAAAATCATCTACCTGTTTAGGATCAGGAATATCACCCAAAACATTATTGATTCCTATCCCATACCTCAACTCCGTCGAAAACTTAAAATACTGCAAAAATGAATCAAAACCGACACCAACTTCTGCCATATAACTAGTACCATTCAATTTAACCAAATCATCGTCATCATCTCGGGTTTCCAAATCAATCCTACAACTTGCTCCAGCAACAAAATATGGACGAAAATTGACTGCTCGTTGTGCTTTAAATTTAAACAAGATAGGTAGGTCAATATAGGTTGATTTAGCGACATAACTATAGGGAGTAGATACAATATCACCCTCATCCACACTACTAGAAGGGTAAGTCCCATTTTTAGGGAATGAGTAGGTTATTTTTCGCTCTCCAAAAGACATTCCTGGAAGAAAACGTAGATCAAGCCAAGAATTGATTCGTAAGGAAGTTGTAATTCCCACTGTAAAACCTAGCGTAAGAGAAGATACCTCAGCAACGACATTGCTGTTTGGATCATATTTAAAACCATCTCCACTACTCGAGGGAGCTATATAATTGGGATTTAAGGATGGCATACTATAGTAATTAAACCCAAAATCCATATAATTGGTTCCTAAGAAAAATCCAAAATGAAACTTTCGCTTATCATATGTGGTCAAATTTGGAACTGTACTCCATTGGGCAACAGCGTTCACAGCAAAAATCACACATAACGATATCGTCAAAGTGAGTCTTCTCATATATAGTTCTTCCTTCTTTATCAACAAAAAATATGTATCATAAATAAAACAATAAATTGTAAGTTTTATTGCTTATCCTATAACTATCAGTTTATTTAACTGCCAAATAAATCGTTGCAATTCCAAAAGTTAATCGATACTCTTTGACATTATGGAAACCTACCTTGTTAAGTATAGCAATAAAATCTTCGCCATCAGGAAAGGCTGCAACCGATTCTGGAAGATAAGTATAAGCACGTTTATCTTTAGAAACAATTCGTCCCCACCAAGGTAACACATAATATGAGTAGAAGTTATATAGTTGCTTTACAGGAAAAGCTCTAGGTTTACTAAATTCAAGAACACAGGCTACTCCTCCTGCCTTTAATACTCTGTAGAATTCGGAAAGGCCAATTTCAAGATGTTCAAAATTACGCACTCCGAAACCTACAGTTATAGCATCCATACTCTCTGTTGAAAATCTCATTGCTTCAGAATCGCCCACTTCAAAAGAGATCGTCTCTTGCAACCCCAAATTAGAGATCTTCTCTTCGGCAATCTTCATCATTCCCTCAGAAATATCCATTCCAATAATATGTTCAGGCTTCAGCTTATTTACTTCTACTGCAAAATCTCCTGTTCCTGTTGCAACATCTAAGATATTCTTAGGAGAAAAAGGGCTCAGTAGGCGTACGGCCTTTTTACGCCAAAGTTTATCAATGCCAAATGAAAGCCAGTGATTCAAAAAATCATACTTAGGTGCTATGGCATTAAACATCTCTGCAACTTGTTCTTTCTTGCCAAGATTTGAATGATTGTACGGATTTACCACTATTCTATTTTTAATTACGATTCCACGTTGGAATAGTCCTTATCTATATATCCATATGATTCATCGTCTATACGAATTTCTCCTTTAGTAACATGCCCTAATGCGAAGAAAGATTGTCCTGCTGAGGTCATATAATCAATAAAATCATCATCTTTTTCTGGTGATACACTTACAATTACACGCCCTAAATATTCCCCGAACAAAAATGCTTCTGGAGACACTGACATATCAGTCGTTATATCAAATCCATAACCACTATCATATCCTGCACGTAACAATGAGAAGAAAAGTCCACCACGATGCAATGGATTGGCTGTCTCAATCAAATTGTCTGATACCAGCCCTTCAAGGACATCCTTTAACTTTATTTCTAAATCTAAATCAAACTTCATCAATGAGTCCCAAGTCTCATTCATCACATACTTCTGAAATAGTGAGCCTTGTACATCTTCGAGTGATTTACCCAACAAATATATATTATTTCCTTTAGTTTTAAAGCTAGAAGTGACAAAGTGAGCCTCAGTTTTTAAGACACCCAATCCATGAAGAACTAAAGAAGGCATCTGATTTATGGTCGATGGATCACACGTAAATAATATCTTCTGATGACTCATTGGAAGATTATACTTCCTCGAAATACGCTTGCATCCCTCTTTAATGGCATCTACCATCTCCATATGATAAGGGCTAGACATACTCACATTAGTCACAGTGATATCAAAAGCAGATACCACAGCACCAAAACTATATATCTTTCTTATCAACTGTGCCAAAGCCAATTCAGTGGATGCCTGAGGAGAAATTCTTAACAAACGCTCCATGACAATTGTTGCCGAAACCATTACATTTTCACTATTCTCTATAGGTACAATACCTGCATCTACATGACTCGTACTATTTAAAACTGTATCGGATGTGATATTGTCTTTATTTACATGGAAATAATTCACAGGAGAGAGCTGAGGCAAGGCAAGCATCATCTCAATAACATCCTTCACTAATAACTTATTTTCATTCTGTAACTCTGGATGAATAGACATAAGCATTAAATTTTGAGGTTTTACGTTTTTCTTCTTATCTCAAAGTTATAATTCTTATTGAACTATTCATACAATATAGACAACAATCTACTTGACATACCCCAAGGACTCAATCTAAAAAAACACAAACTTAAACCACTAGTTACAAGCAATCTAGACACCCTTAATAAATTATCTCTATCAGAACATCTATTTTTTCAATCTCGAATAAAAAGAAGTGTACTAAAATTTAACACTTTTCATTTTAATTCGTTTGGGAATAATATCTTTGAACTGATCAGAATATTGATGAGCATAAGCATCACTTTTTTTCAAAAGTGAGTCAATGACATGAACATCATGACTAGCTTTTTTTCGAAAAGTCTTATCAAAAGCTGCAATGGAGTCACCTCCAACATAATGATATGGCAACACCTCAAAACCATAGCCCTCTCCTTGAGGATAGCGATGAACATACGTCGTTTGATAAGAGACACTATCCAATCTGCAGGAGATAGAATCTTTCACAAATTCGAGGTTTACAATAAGTCCGACATCTTTAGGACACTCTCGCTGATTAGAGATAAAATTACCTAGTGAATAGACACACAACTCCCCTTTTTCTCTATTCCAATTGATAGGTTGAACCACATGTGGGTGCGAACCAATCACCACACGAACTCCTAGATGATGCATGAAAGATGTAAGTTTCTTTTGAGCTACCGAAGGCTTCAAGTGATATTCATACCCCCAATGAAACATCGTCACAATCTGATCTACTCCTTTTTGTTGTAAACAAGCAACATCTTGCCTTATTTGTGTTGTATCAATTTTATTCACCACGATAGGAGGGCGAACTGCAATACCATTGGTTCCATAAGTATAATTCAACACGCCTATTCGTATCCCCTCTTTTTCCAAAACCAAATAAGATTTATTCGCACGAGAGGCACTATCTATATAGGCTCCCATATATGGTATATTACGCTCCTCCAATGCAGAGATAGTTCGTCTAACCCCTCTAAAACCTCGATCCATTACATGATTATTAGCCAAAGCAAATAGATCGATTCCTGCGTTACGACATGCCTCTAAAAGGGAGGTTGGAGAAGAGAACGTTGGATAACCCGAATAGGGTTCTCCTGCCAAAGTAACCTCAAGATTTCCTATTGTGAAATCAGACTTAGAAAGGGATCGTTTTATATACTGAAAACAGTGTTGGTATGGATTTACAAGAGAGTCCTGATGCAACTTATAGTCTGCATCCTCTAATTGGGCCCCATGTCCCATAATATCCCCAATAAATGTCATAGAGACCCTCTTTTGACCAAACAAAGTCATAGAGACTAAAAGAAGTAGCGTTGTGAGAAAAGAAACTTTATAATTCATCTTATCCAGTAATTATAAAAAAGTCAAGATAAAAAAAAAGCCCCACAAATCAATGTAGGGCTTTTGCGGTCTGGACGGGACTCGAACCCGCGACCCCATGCGTGACAGGCATGTATTCTAACCAACTGAACTACCAAACCAAAAAATTAAAGAGAGTCTCTAGTGCGGTCTGGACGGGACTCGAACCCGCGACCCCATGCGTGACAGGCATGTATTCTAACCAACTGAACTACCAAACCGTATTCCGACTAATTACGACTCTCTTTTTTAAATAATATAAAGAACTTATTTCCTTGGCGGTCTGGACGGGACTCGAACCCGCGACCCCATGCGTGACAGGCATGTATTCTAACCAACTGAACTACCAAACCAAAAAATTAAAGAGAGTCTCTAGTGCGGTCTGGACGGGACTCGAACCCGCGACCCCATGCGTGACAGGCATGTATTCTAACCAACTGAACTACCAAACCGTATTCCGACTAATTACGACTCTCTTTTTTAAATAATATAAAGAACTTATTTCCTTGGCGGTCTGGACGGGACTCGAACCCGCGACCCCATGCGTGACAGGCATGTATTCTAACCAACTGAACTACCAAACCAAAAAATTAAAGAGAGTCTCTAGTGCGGTCTGGACGGGACTCGAACCCGCGACCCCATGCGTGACAGGCATGTATTCTAACCAACTGAACTACCAAACCGTATTCCGACTAATTACGACTCTCTTTTTTAAATAATATAAAGAACTTATTTCCTTGGCGGTCTGGACGGGACTCGAACCCGCGACCCCATGCGTGACAGGCATGTATTCTAACCAACTGAACTACCAAACCAAAAAATTAAAGAGAGTCTCTAGTGCGGTCTGGACGGGACTCGAACCCGCGACCCCATGCGTGACAGGCATGTATTCTAACCAACTGAACTACCAAACCGTATTCCGACTAATACGACTCTCTTTTTAAATAATATAAAGAACTTATTTCCTTGGCGGTCTGGACGGGACTCGAACCCGCGACCCCATGCGTGACAGGCATGTATTCTAACCAACTGAACTACCAAACCAAAAATAAAATTGCTTTTCTAGAGTGTCTCTCTCGAAAGGCGTTGCAAATATAGACCATGTTTCTTTTTTTACAAATTTTACAAGCACTTTTTTTACAATATTTTTTCAAGACAAACACGCTAGAATAGGCAATATCATCTCTTTTACACTTCCGTTTTTATCTCAAAAAAAGAAAAATGAACACTCCCATATTTTCTTAACTCGCTGAAATTAGGATGAGTGGAATAGTCCGTATTTTTACCATGCTCCACAATCAAAATACCATCTTCAGACAGCAATTCCCTCGCAAAAATTTTTTCTGGAATTTCTGAAATATTATCCAATTCATATGGAGGATCAGCAAAAATAAGATCATACTTCCTTCTAGAGGAAGAGATAAATCGAAAAACATCCCCACGAATTGCACTCACCAAACGAGATATCTTTAACTCATCGATAGAAGAGCGAATAAAACCATAGTGTTTATTGTCCTTTTCAACAATTGTAATATCTCTACACCCATGCGAAGCCATCTCATATGAAATAGCACCAGTTCCTCCAAAAAGGTCCAAAAAAACGACCTCTTCAAAATCGATACGATTTCTCAAGATATTAAAAAGACTCTCTCTTGCAAAGTCTGTCGTAGGCCTAGCAGTGAACTTTTTCCCTGGACTCAACTGCTTTCCTCTAAATTGTCCACCAATAATTCGCATTTATATACATTTAAGAAAGGCATGTACATCGACACATTACGACTCAAATCCTCTGTATCTAAATCGCACAATACCTCACCATTAAAAAAATCAATATATTTACACTCTGCCTGAAGTAGACGAACACTTTCATTATCAAAAGAGACGTCACCCATAAGAACTACTCTCAAATTTTCAAAGGAAACATCACACTGTTCTGAAGCACATAAAAGATAATAGCTCATATCCATCTCACCATCCAAACAGTAGTGGTTCGCCAACAACAAATCACCGTTGCCATTTTTCAAGAACAGACTCATAAAAGCACGTTTTACTGAAATCCATGCCACACAATCCCTCGTTTGAGGCATAGAGCAACCGATCTGATGCATCAAAGTATGAAGGTGTAAAAAGTGAACTTCTTTAAAAGTCGCTTGTATCTCCTCCAATATCGTACACGGTACAGTAAAAAGAACCCCCCATGTCAAACCATGAGACTGATTCCAAATACAGCGATCCTCCTCCGCATTAAAAGATGGGAAATGTAACTTACAATAAGCATAGACATCCTCACTAGAGAATAGTCCTACAGGAATGCTCACCACATTTCCTAAATCAAAAACAATAGAGGTCCGTCTAAAATCCTCTTGAAGAAATGGCAAAGTCTTTAACCAAGTAGACAAAGCAACGGATATCAAATGTCGCGGAGTGGCAACAAGTGACTCAAAACCAAAAGCCAATACTCGAGGAGTCTTCCCACTACTATCAGTTATAGAAAAAGAAAATCCATCCAAGCTTACTTGGATGGATCTTTCATATTTGTAAAATACTTCATTAGAAACCGTTTTATCAATGTAGACAGTGGATTCCATACAAAAAAAGTATTTATATTTTTATGCTAAATAATTATTCCCAATTACCAGCGTTGTTATTCGCTTCTGTAATAGATCCTACTTGAAGACCTGGAAATTTATTATTTACACGAGCTGCTTCATTATCATTTACAATCAATTGCTCGTACTCTCCCTCAAGATCCTTCAAGTACTGATTGTTATGACACTTCGCCTCAAAAACATTAACATCCACTCCAGAACCTGTCGTTACGATTCCAGCTTGAAGTTGAAATTTCTCCCCATGTCCAAAAGGAACTTCAGAAAGTTTCTCTGGGTTGAATCCAGCAGTTTTAAATAGAGAATCTTTCACCCCTGTATACAATGTATCACGGATAATTAATCCTTTCTCCAAGGCTTTAGCCTCTGTCCATCCTGCATCAACCATAGAATCAGTCAAAGAACCAATACGACGAACTAATGGTAGTGAATCTTCTGCAACAAAAGTCACCAAAGTATCCCAACTTCCTGTAAAGTGACCGTTCACACTTTTGAAAGCCACCTCAGCTTTACGCACCTCTTTTAATTTTGCAACTACAGCATCGTAGCGTACAGTTTTTGCCTTCTTATATAGAATTGGTTGCTCAACTGTTTTATAAATCTTAAACGCAATAAATGCAGATAATGCAATCAATACTACTTGAATCAATATTTTTTTCATACTCTTTCGTTAATGAAATTACTGGTTTGTCTGCAAATTTAAGAAAAAAAATAAATTTTATTCTCTGTAATTTCCTTATTTTGGCAATATGCAAAAAAAAGAATTTATCTCAAAGCTAAAATCTTCGGTCCATTTTGATCTCACATCCGATCAAATGGGCCTCATTGAGGCTATTTATGACTTTATTTTTCTTGAAAATCAGTCAAATATTTTCATTCTTAAAGGATATGCAGGAACTGGCAAAACAACAATCATTGGTCTGATAATCCAAACATTACGCCATTTCGGCGTCTCGACGACACAAATGGCTCCCACTGGACGCGCAGCAAAAATACTAAACGATCACACCAAGCTATCGGTCTCCACAATTCACAAAAAAATTTACCAACAGAGAAATGTTGGAAGTATCGATTTTAAGTTCGATCCTAGAAAATCTAAAGATGAATTTCAAGTTTATTTTGTAGATGAAGCCTCCATGATATCAAATCACAACTTCAAAGACGCAATATTTGGTTCGGGAAACATCCTTGAAGATCTTGTCAGTGCCACAATCACAAGCGAAACAAATAAACTAATCCTTATCGGTGATGACGCACAGCTTCCACCAATAGGGCAAGATAATGCTCCGGCTCTTGACAAAGACTATCTTTATGGATTTGGTTTTGGAGTCTCTGACTATAAGATTAGCAAAATTATTCGACATCAAGAAGACTCTGGAATTCTTCATAATGCCACAAAAATACGCCTTCTTCTCCACGAACAATCAGAAGAAACCTCCATTAAATTTGATATTCAAGGATTTGATGATATTATCCCAACAAACGGAAGAGACATATTAGAACAACTAGAATCTTGCTACGATAAAAATGGCGTTTCTGAAACAATCCTAATCACCCGATCCAATAAAAGAGCAAACACTTTTAATCAAGGAATTCGCAACTCTATCTTTTTCTATGAAGAGAAGATAGACAACAACGACCTTATTATGGTTGTAAAAAACAACTACTTTTGGAGCAAGCAATACAAAGACATTGATTTTGTTGCCAATGGAGAAATTGCGAAAGTCATTAGAGTCGGCAAAACAGAAAACCGCTATGGTCATGATTTTGTACACCTAGATCTCATCCTTACGGAAAGCAATATCGAAATCAACTGTCTTGCCTTTCTTGATCTTTTACACTCTGAAGAGGGAAATATGAGCTTTGAAAAAACCAAAGAGTTATATTTTAATATACTTGAAGAGCACCCTGACGCTTGCACCAAACAGGAACAATGGAAGATTATTAGAGAATCACCATATTTCAATGCACTACAAATTAAGTTCTCGTATGCAATTACATGTCATAAAGCCCAAGGAGGTCAGTGGAAAAATGTAGTCATCGATCAAGGTTACATTACAGAGGAACACATTAACAGCAACTTCTACAAATGGCTATACACAGCAATAACAAGAGCCAAAGACTCCGTTTATCTACTAAATTTCAACAAAGAATTCTATCATGAAAGTGACATCGAATACTTTTAAATAGCTTATATTTGACACTCTCTATTTAAAGGAATAAATACAATATGGAAACGAAGAAAGAAATATTATTAAAGCTCAACAGTTTTCTGAATGAGGTATCTAATACAGGAGAAGTATGGGCTCTTGAAAACAAAGTTGGATTTGCTACAACACAATCTACCATATATGCAGACCAAGATGGCAAACCCATTTTTAAACTGTGTTTCTGGGATAGCGAAGAGAAAGTCAAACAAATCCAATCCGAAGAGTGGAAAGAGTATGATGCGACTAGCTTTCCTCTAGGTGAATTTCTAGAACAATGGTGTGTCGGAATTGCAAACGAAGGTTACCATATAGAGATCAATCTCGACAACAATTATGTAGGTTATGAGATACACCCTCTTGAATTAGCAATGATCATCATCGAAAAACTTCAAGAGACCAATGCAAGCGTACCTCTTCAACACTATGTTAGTCTACAAGATTTCTATGAGCAGATTAAACATACTATTCAATAAAAAAAGCGAAGTGTAAAACTTCGCTTTTTTTATAATATATGGATTTATTCCCACTCAATTGTTGCAGGCGGCTTAGAAGAAATGTCATAAACAACACGATTAATACCTCTAACCTTATTAATGATATCGTTAGATACTTTTGCCAAGAAATCGTATGGAAGATGAACCCAATCCGCGGTCATACCATCTGTAGAAGCTACTGCCCTCAACGCCACGACATTCTCATAAGTTCTTTCATCACCCATGACTCCAACAGATTGAACAGGCAACAACATCACGCCAGCTTGCCAAACATCGTCGTATAAGCCCCATTCTCGCAATCCATTAATAAAGATAGCATCTGCCTCTTGAAGAATACGAACTTTCTCTGGAGTCACATCACTTAAAATTCTAATTCCAAGTCCTGGTCCCGGGAAAGGGTGACGTCCCAACAATTTGCTATCAATACCTAAAGCTTTACCTACACGGCGAACTTCATCCTTAAATAACAAATTCAAAGGCTCTACCACTTTTAACTTCATATAGTCAGGAAGACCACCTACGTTATGGTGAGACTTAATCGTTGCTGAAGGACCTCCATTAACTGAAACGGACTCAATCACATCAGGATAGATTGTCCCTTGTCCCAACCACTTCACATCTTGAATTTTGTGAGACTCCTCGTCAAATACCTCCACAAAATCTTTTCCTATAATTTTTCGTTTCGTTTCTGGATCAACAACACCAGCCAAGTCATTATAGAATTTCTGTTTGGCATCCACACCGATCACATTTAATCCCATCCCTTTGTAAGAGTCTAATACACTCCCGAACTCATCTTTACGAAGAAGTCCGTTATCTACAAAAATAGAAGTTAAATTATCTCCAATTGCCCTGTGCAACAACACCCCAGCAACTGTCGAGTCAACACCACCAGAAAGACCTAGAACCACTTTATCATTGCCTATCTGTGCTTTCAACTTAGCCACAGTCTCTTCAATAAATGAATCTGGAGTCCAATCTTGAGAACATCCACAGACATCCACAATAAAGTTCTTTAAGATCTTCACTCCCTCTAGAGAGTGATAAACCTCTGGATGAAACTGAATTGCAAAAGTATCTTCTCCTTGAATATGATATGCTGCATTCTCCACATCACTTGTAGATGCAATCACCTCATAATTCTCTGGAAGACGTACAATCGTATCTCCATGAGACATCCACACTTGTGAGTCTTGAGATACTCCGTTCAAAAGAACATTCTTATCATTTACATATTGCAGATTTGCACGACCATACTCACGACTGTCTGATGCTCCCACTTCTCCACCGAAAAAGTGAGCCAAATATTGGGCACCATAACAAACACCTAACAAAGGCATTTTTCCCTTTATTTCTGACAAATCAATTCTTGGACCGTTTTCATCTCTAACAGAATATGGGCTTCCTGATAAGATCACTCCTTTTACTGTTTCATCAATTTCTGGGTAATGATTAAAAGGGTGAATTTCACAATAAACGTTTAATTCACGTACTCGTCTCCCTATTAATTGGGTATACTGAGAACCAAAATCTAATATGAGTATTTTCTCCTGCATAAATAGGATTTAAATAATATGGGTAATAATTGGATAATTGCGCAAATATAAATCTTTTTTTTACAAACTATCCAAGCCCCCTGTTTTTAAATAATTATTTAATCTAGAGACAACAAAAAAACATTATAGTTAATACAATGAAGATCAACATCCCCATGACAAAAAAAATAAATATTTTTACTTATAGTAACACATCAAGCCAATAGCTTGCAACTTATAGGCATCCCCAAATATATTCATATGATTCAATACATGATAGAGCATATAGATATTCTGGCGCCTCTCCCAATCTCCCTCAAGTGGAAAAGCATCTTCATATCCATCATGAAACTCCACATCAAATCCCCCAAAAAGTGAAATTAATGCCAAGTCTGCTTCCCTATGACCATAATAAGGTGCAGTGTCGATAAGAACAACCTCACCCTCTTTTGAACTAAGGTAATTTCCACTCCATAGGTCTCCATGAAGGAGCGAAGGAGTCTCATGATCAACGGACGCTAAGATCTTTGGATAGATACGCTCTAACTTTGAGAAACTAGAAGCAAAATGCTCATCAACAAGTCCTTTTTCTTCAGCAATTTTATATTGGGGATACAATCGTTTGTCCCAAAAGAAATCAACCCATGAGCTACGAGTAGCCTTATCTGGAATATTTGTTTGAAGAGTAGAACCTATGAAATTATCAAAAGACAAACCAAAGCTATCCGAAGTAATTTTATGTAGGGAAGCTAGTTGCTTCCCAAAATTGTAAAAGAAATTATACCCTATTTGCCCTTTTTCAATATACTCCATCAAAATAAAACTCGAATCAAAACAATAAACCTTTGGCGTTCGAATGACATTCTCTTGTGATATAATTTCAAGACTTTTCACTTCAAGCCTCAGATCTATCGCTTCGGATTTGGTGCACTTCATAAAACAGACCTTTCCTGAACGAAAAGTTACTACAGAGGTTTTCGTAAAAACCCCGTCATGTTCATGTGAAAGAGTTAATATAGGCTCACCAGCCCATGTTTCGATTTGTTGTAAGGTAAGGGCAGATATAATCATAAAATCTATTTTTTTAGTTTATCCAAAAGTCCCTTACAGCTGTCTTCTAGTATATCTAACACCATCTCGAAACCATCAGGACCACCTGTGTAAGGGTCAGGTACAGTGTCGTAATCATACTCCACAACGAAATCTGTCATTCGATGAATTTTCTTCAAATCCGCCTCATCTCTTGCTCTAGATTTTAAATCTAAGATATTAGAACCATCCATCGCCACAATATAATCCGCACTATCAAAGTCAACATCTTTATCAAAAGGACGAGAAATACTCTCTAGAACATAACCGCGCATTTCAGAGTGCTTACGCATTCTTCTATCTGCTTTCTCCCCTTCATGAGCTGAGATCATTCCTGCAGAATCAATTTCAAATTGATCTAACATCCCAGCATCTTCAGCATACTTCTTAAAAATTCCTTCTGCAGCAGCCGAACGACAAATATTACCTAAACAGATAAAAAGAACTTTTGTCTTGTTTTCTTGAGTACTCATAAATAATCCCTTTTAATTTACGCTTTAATTAAATTTATAACAAACATAAGCAATCTTTTTTAGCACAAAACAGATTCTATTAATTAGATATTATCATTATGTTTGTCAAGCAAAAATATTGCACTTCATTTTTTTAAAGATAATACGAAATATCAAATGATGAAAAGAGTTCTTATTCTTATTGTTCTTTGCCTAGGAATACAAGTAGGTGTAAAGGCCCAGAAAGCAATTGGTCTTCGTTTGGGCGGTGGAAATGGTTATGGTACAGAATTTAGTTTTCAGTATGGACTTACTCAAAACAACAGGCTACAAGCAGACCTTGGTATTAATGGAGGTGATAACTGGGGAGGATGGTCTCTTGTTGGAACTTATCAATGGATACACCACCTAGAAGGTAACTTTCGCTGGTATTATGGTGTTGGTGCAGGCCTAGGTAGTTGGTATAACAAAAATGGGGGAACCAATAGCAACACGGGTGTCTATATCTCTCTAGACGGTATCTGTGGTATCGAATATATGTTCCCTGATATTCCACTTCAACTTGCAGTGGACACCAGGCCTTATATTGGTTTCATTAACTCGAGAGGTTTTAAAATGGACCTTGCAATATCTGCAAGATTTCTTTTCTAAGATAGCAATCTTAGAAGAACTAAAAGGATGATCTTTTAAAAGCATTTTAATTTAGGTTTTCGTAATGAAACCTAAACTCAGATGCTTTTTTTAGATCATTAACTTTTTAAAGCCATAAGTTAAAAAGACCAAAAGGTCTACTATTAAACAATTAATAACATTGTATTTTCATTCCTTGTGCTATATTTGTAACCAAGGTAGATGAAACTACAATGTAATAATTTTTATGGCACATAATATTTTTAAAATATACACCTCTTTACTATTTATGATGATTGCTTATGCATTCGTGATGGATACTATTGCGCCATTAAGTGATACAAATTATTGCGATTCATTGTACGAAAATGCTACTGAACTCCCTGCGGAAAAGGAAAATAAAGGGGAAAGTAGTTCTAAGGATGACTTGAAGAAGAAACTAGAGGACACGAAATTTTATAGTACCAACGATATACTATTCTTTTTGAGTAGTGATTTGAACATTGGTGCCGATGAACAAGCAGACCTTTTCCATTCCCATTACCAAGAGGTGTTATCTCCCCCACCAGACTTTTGTGTGTAACGTGTAAAGATTTTTTTCGGGAAACCACTCCCAAAAACCATTGTATTATTTTCTAGTAGTTTCTACTGTATCTAAAGTCAGAGAATAAGGATTCTTATGTCTCACAGTGAAAATTACTTAGACCTATTTCGTCACACCTAAACTGTTCATTGTCATGCAAAAATCATATATAAAAAGCGATATCATCGCTGGTATTATAGTATTTCTTGTAGCATTACCTCTTTGTCTCGGTATTGCTCTAGCATCAGGTGCACCACTTATCTCTGGTATTATATCGGGGGTTATTGGGGGTATCATCGTTACTCTTTTTAGCAATTCTTCAATTGGAGTTAGTGGTCCGGCTGCCGGGCTTGCAGTCATTGTATTTACGGCAATACAACAACTAGGATACAGTGCCTTTCTAATGGCAGTAGTCCTTTCAGGAGTTCTTCAACTAGCAATGGGGTTTGCCAAGCTCGGATTTATCACGAAACTATTCCCAAAATCAATTATTAAAGGGATGCTTGCGGGTATCGGAATCTCCATTATTTTCACCCAAGGAGCAAACATTGTTGGAACATCTGAAATCAAACAAAATGTGATCGCAGCATTCCAACAAGGAGATATCATGCATTTCTTTGAGTCTATCCATGTAGGGGCATTTGCAATTTTTATTGTCTCATTTGCCATCTTAATCCTATTTGATAAATTCAAATTAAACCAAAACAAATATCTTAAATTCTTCCCTGCTCCTTTATGGGTCGTAATCCTTGGTATCGTATCTAACGTCCTTTTAGACAAATTTGCTCCTGGATTTTCACTTTCAAATACAATCAACGGGTTTATGACGACAGTATCTATTCCAGTAATTGAAAACTTTAGTGATGTCGAGACAATTTTCCAACTACCAGACTTTGGATCGATACTCAATAGCTCTGTTATTGCAACAGCGATCTTAATCTCATTAGTGGGAAGTATAGAAACTCTATTATGTGTAGAAGCTGCAGATGACCTAGATCCTCTTAAAAGGAAAACCAATAGTAATAAAGAGTTGAAAGCACAAGGAATAGGAAACATTTTCTCTGGTCTTATCGGAGGTCTTCCAATTACACAGGTTATTGTACGTAGTGCAACCAACGTATCTTCAGGAGGAAAAACACGCCTATCAGCCTTTGTTCACGGAATCACACTTCTTGTTTGTGTGGCATTCTTAGGTGCAACATTAAATCTAATTCCTCTTGCAGCTCTTGCAGCAATACTGCTTCATGTAGGATACAAACTTGCGAGTAAAGAGGTATTCAAAGCGCATATTAATCAAGGAAAATATGTATTTATCCCATTTGCTGTAACCGCTTTTGGTATCGTAGCGACGGACATGCTTAAGGGAATTAGTTTGGGTATATTAGCTCATATTATTCTATATGTGATACAACATATCAACCACCCTTTCAAAATCCATAACGAAAAGGACATCAACACATATCGAATTGTTCTGTCTAACAATGTTTCTTTTGTACATAGATGGAAATTAATCAAGGCAGTAGAGAACCTTCCAAATACTTCTACCGTTATTGTGGATGGAAGTAAGTCGTTCTTTCATGATCGCCAAATTCCTAAAATTCTTGCCGACCTAAAAAAGACTAGAGTTGCTCAAAAGGCTCATGTCGAATTTATAGGAATCCCTTACTTAAACCACTAATCTAAACACTACTTAAAAGTATTTAAAATGAAGACAACAGAAATCCTAAATAAGATATTGACAAATAATGAGGCTTGGGCCTCAGAAATGAGTAATAAATATGCACAAGTATTAGAGGAGAATGGAAAAGGTCAAGCACCCAAAATTTTATGGATTGGGTGTGCTGATAGCCGTGTTCCTCCAGGAATGATCACGGAATCTCAACCGGGTCAGATATTTGTTCATCGTAATATTGCCAATGTAGTGGAAGAGTCTGATGAAAGCTTAAATTCAGTCTTAGAATACGCTCTTTTTTATTTGAAAGTAGACCTTGTAGTGGTATGCGGTCACTACGATTGTGGCGGTGTAAAAGCAGCTGTATCAGGAGACACATTCTCTCCATACATCAGTAAATGGATCAACCCAATTCAAAAGGAGCTCAAGACACTCCAAAAAGCAAATCCAACGCATAATGAGTTGATTGTGGCACACACAAAAAATCAAGTTCGTAAACTAAACCAACACCACATTTTTCAAAAAGCCATTTCTGAAAATAACAATCTAGAAGCCATTGGCCTCATCTATGATCCAGCAAAAGGAAAACTAAACAGAGTTTAGAAAACAATATTTAAAATAAACAGTACTCTTCATTTAATCCTTGAGGTTACTTCGAACTTTCGAAGTAGCCTCTTTTTAGTTTATGAGGCTTTCAAAACAAAACCAAAAAAGAACACCCTACCTACGACTCAAACAGACACAATTCTAAAAATAGTTTCATCCATATTTTGCGTATATATCCTCACCCATCGCTATTGTTATTAGCATAAAGAAATCAAGTCGCCCCCATATGCTTGTATTTTCATTGTTTCAATCTTCTTATTTATTCCTTTTAGAGGGACAGTGGAGATATTATACTGATGCTTGTTTAATATTACTGATTTATGCTTAATCAATAGAACGAACACACTTTCCTGGACAGTGCCACGATAATTTATCTCTTTGGCTCTAACCTCAACATAAACGTATTCAATGGGTATTTAAAAGTTACTTTACGCATCCTTTGCTCATATTTCCTCCATGGTAAATTCATCGAATCGATGGAGAATCGATGGACAAACCATGGACAAACCATGGACAAACCATGGACAAAGTGCGAATGAAACCATACGTTGGTCATGATCAAACTACGATCATAAAACACGCAAAAGGTGAGTAAGCAGATAGATAACTTATCGGAAGTATAGGAAAATGTCCCAAAGAAAACGGAGTTTTATAATCATTTCAAGCTCAAATGTTATTGTAAATATCTCGTTTCTACTTCTACCACTCTATTTTGCATCTTTAGAAACCAAAGAATATTACTATAATAACATAGAGAGGGGAAGTATCAGATACCTCCCCTCTCATCAGTCCAGATCTATTAAATGATATTATGGCAATGCATCAAAATCGATACTTGGTGCCGTTTTAGGTGCTGAACTTGGTCTATCAAACTCAAGTTTGCTATCCGTCACTTTATCCGCAAAGAAACCACCTGTCTTTAAGTACCATCCTGCCCCTTCTATTCCACCTTGAATATCTTGTCTAGGTTGAGAGTCCGCATTGAATGTAGAACCAACAGTTGTTTTTACGATAGGCTTCCAAGAGCCATCACTCTTGCACACCCAAGTGTTTCCTAAAAGCGCTTTTCTATAGTGGTTACTATTTTGAGAATGAGCATGTCCGAAATCCTCAACAAATGAATAGAGCCCTTTAAGGCTTGACTCTTTTGAATGTGGCTTTTCGAAAGAAGCAAGAAGGAACCATTTGTTCTCTTCTGGCATATAGATCCATCCTGTAAATACAACACTATTTTTACCATCATTCAGTGGTTCTGCTTTCACCAAGAACTTATAAGTTTGGTCTTGCTTCCACTTCTTTTTGATATAACTTTTCTTTCCTGAACCCTCTCCTCCGAAAGAAGAGACCGTAGTCAATGATCCTTTTTTAACCATCTTCACTTCATATTCAGAAGGGATCATCGTTGGATCATCTGTAGTAAAGCTACTCCACACCGAAAATAAGATAGTCCACTCATTCATCTCGTTATGCTGGATACCAAAATATCCTTCAGAGAAACCATTCGCCATATAATAAGTATGGATAGGATCTGTTCCCGATGGAATAGTCATCTCATTATAGAACCACATAATGTTATCCTCTGACGTCTTATAATTAAGATGTGCCGAAGGTGCCGCTCTCCATAGCTTATTCTTGCTTCCAGATTTAGGATTCATATAAGTGATCTCTACAGAACCGTTCACATCGGATCCCACCTCAATGATAGACATGGCAGGATAACCTGTTGTAGAGTCCTTCTCTCCTTTTACACGAAGACAGTAGTACCCGTTTCCAGCCACATAAACAATTGGACTTAGAGCAGAAGACTCGCCACTCTTGGCATCAATCTTAAAAGGTTCATCAACCCCATCTACAGAACATACATATGAGATATCCTGCGTCAATGGACTATCAAATACCAACTTCATCGTAAGAGGAGTAAGCCTTGTGGTAGAAGCACCCTTCATATGAAAGAAAATCGATAACTCCTGGTCTTTCTTACTCCATCCTGTAGGCATTGCAACCATGGCTCCATCATCAAAGCTCATCTTTAAACCACTAGCCCCTACATAAGGAGACATAAAACCTGTGTGGTAGAAAGGAACTGTCGTATAGGCAAACTCCACCTCTTGTAACTGGGATGGATCATACACCTTTACAGGCTCTGTAATCCCAGGTTCATCGCATTGCGTAAATAGAAAAACAAAAAGTATCCACGCAAAATATTTTGTCAGTTTATTTCGTAACATAATTCTAGTCATATTAGGTTTACCAGTTCGGATTTTGAACTAAGTTAGGATTCTTGTCGATCTCAGTTTGAGGAATTGGATACAAATAGAATTTGTTTTTAAACACACGTGTCTCTACCTCACTTCTCTTAAAGAACTCAGCATTGGTCTTTCCATTAATGTTCATACCATAGATAGTAGTTCCAGTCGTTTTGTCTGCAATCTTCCAGCGACGAGTATCAAAATAACGTAATCCCTCGAATGCCAACTCTACTCTTCTTTCAGCGCGAATCTTCTCTCTTACCTGGTCCTGAGAAAGTCCTGTCAAACTACTTGCAGCAGCTGGGATTCCTACACGATCACGAATCTCTTTATAATACTTTTGGATATCCCCATTTCCAGGATCACTCTCGTTCAAAGCTTCTATATAGTTCAGATACACCTCTCCTAGACGAAAAAGTACAGAGGGACGATAGACTACAGAATAGTTTCCTTGAAGTTCATCATCTGGGTTAAAAAACTTCATCATCGTATATCCTGTTGGAGAGTAGTCGTGACTACCACTATTTCCATTCGGTCCATCTGTAGTAAAGTCCATCACCTCTCCATCAGTAGGCCAGAAACGTCCATTATACATAACACTTGCATAGAAACGAGGATCTCTTCCTACATACATATTATAGGTTCCTTTCTGTACATAAGATTTGAATTTACTCTTCTCCTCATCATTGGTTGTAAAGTCATAACGAACGACACTATAACCATCTTCTACATAACCAGACGTTGGATCACTGATATCCTTTCCATTGGCCATACCATAAGCATCCACCATCTGCTGTGTTATCCCAAAACCATTATATCCTCCTTGACTTCTAGGAGAAGCATGTCGCACAAAGCTTTCATAGTTACTAGTAGAACGACCAAAGATGATCTCTTTATTCCACTTTAAGAAAAGATCACGATAAGATAGGAATGCATCATTATCTTCTGAACGATATAGTTCATACAACCCAAGATCTATAACCATTTTCGATGCATCTGCGGCTTTCTGCCATTTTGCTTTGTCAAAACTACTCCCCAAAACTTTACCGTCTGATGGATTTACCGCTTTGATCAAATCTGCATTACCATTAAATAGTGGACTTGCAGCATACAACATGGCTCTTCCACGCAAAGCCAAAGCAGCCCCTTTGGTAGGGCGTCCCATCCAACTATCGGTATAGTTATTAGGAAGAATCTGGCTCACCTCTAGGAGCTCCTTATCCAAATAATCGATCACCTCATCAACGGAGTTACGGCTCAACCACAGCTCACTATTGCTACTATTTGGTGAGGCAATAGTTCGTACAATTGGACATGGACCATACTGTTGGAAAAGTAGAAAGTGATAATATGCGATAATAAAACGCACCTCTCCTTTCATTACCTTCACCTCCTCAGCATCCATGGTTGCATTGGTATGTACATGCTTTAGAAATACATATCCATTACGAATATTTTGGTAGTAACGAATCCATGTGTCCGCTTTATATTCACTAGATGGATTCCAGTTACCTTTATTGATATCGTTATAGTAACGAGTCCATGGAATATCCATCTCGTCTGACAACTGGGTCCATGGAAGATAAATATCACCATAGAAGAAATTCATGGGATCTGGAAAATCACTATAGATATTTCCCAACCATTTACGCACCTCCTGCTCATCATCAAAAACCATTTCGATGGTCTTCAGGTCTTCAGGGTGCTTATCCAAGTAGTTACAAGATGATAAAGCGATCATGCATAATAGCATGAGTGTATATAATTTTGTCTTCATAATAAAGTCTCCTGCCTTTTAAAAATTCGCATTAATACCCACAGATACAATTTTACTCAATGGATATTTTGCACCATTACTTGATCCAACCTCTGGATCCCAAAGGCCTAGTGTATCCCAAGTAAATAAGTTAGAACCTCTTACATACAGACGAAGATTTCGTATCGCCTTCTTGCTCTTTCCATCTACGAAAGTGAAGCCAATCTCAGCATCTTTCAATCGCAGATACGACATATCTTTTTGCCACCATGTAGACGATCTATAGTTGTTGGAGTTTTGTCCATAATATAGACGTGGGTAGAAAACATCTTGTCTTGGATTCTCTGGAGTCCATCTGTCATCTATAACATCAGATAGAAGATTTCCTCGTCCTGCCCCCTGTTGGAATGGATAGAAACCAGCACCTCCAGTTAGAACACGAGTCACATTAGAGATCCCTTGGAAATATGCACCAAAATCTAAACGCTTATACTTCACATTTAATCCAAATCCATAGATGATCTCTGGAATCGTCGTTCTACCAATAGCAGTTTCATCATATGAATCGATACGATTATCGCCATTCATATCTACATACTTGATGTCTCCAGGTCTTACAGGACCAAAGGTATGCTCTGGCACTTCATTCTTTAAGATTCCTTTCTCTACATTGGCAAAGTCACTTTTCTCAAATAGACCATTCGCTACCAATCCGAATTGCTGATTCACAGGCTGACCAGTTCTATCTTGATAGCTCCACAGGTGTTTGGGTTCATCTTTTTCAATCACTTTGTTTTTTGCATAAGTAAAAGTTCCTCTTAAATTATAGGACCAATCACCAAATTGCTTATGAAGGTCAAAAGAGGCATCCAGCCCTCTGTTTTCTACCACCCCATAGTTTACATATGGATTCTTTGCAAAACCAGCAGTTCCTGGAATGGTACTTCTTTGGATAAAGATATTGTCACGACGCTCATGGAAGAAGTCCACCTGCATTTGCAAAGCATTCCATAACCCTATTTTTAGACCTAAATCTGCTTTTTTTGCAGTCTCCCAAGTTAGATTAGGGCTACCAAATGCCCCTTCTTGTAGGTAACCATTAGAATGAATCTGTTGATTTGTTCCCCATGTATAGTTTCCATTTTGACTGTCAATTAACGACAAATAAGCAAAACGACGTCCACCGATGTTGTCATTACCAGCCAAACCATAAGAACCTCTCACCTTCAATTTTGTTAAGAACCTTGAGTTGCTCATAAAGTTTTCCTCAGAGATCAACCATCCTACAGATACTGACGGGAAAAAACCATAACGGTGATTCTTTGCAAAGTTTTCCGATCCATTGTATCCAAAGTTTCCTTCCACAAAATATCGAGAAAGGTATGCATAAGTCAAACGTCCAGCCAAACCTTGGTCTCTTTGTGCAATCCCTTCTACTGCATTACTTGCTGCAGTATGGATATAATTACGTTGGTTGTAGAGAAGAAGTGCGCCAACAGTATGGTTTGCAGCAAAAGTTCTACTATAATTAAGAGATCCTTCTAAGTAAGTCCTTCGACTTCCGTACATTTCGTTTTTATATCCTAGATCTTCTGATCCCTCATGTGCATTATTGTAAAGAAGACTTCCATCTCCATCACGACCATAAGCTCGGAAATAAGAAGGCAGTCTTGTATTCTTGATCGTATTCACATTGTATACATCATATGAATACAATAACTTAGCATTCAAACCTTCTGTTAATGATGACAGATCTTGAGTCAAATAAAAAGACATCTCAGTCTTGCTCCGCCACTGCTCTACGAAACCTGTTTGAGTCAATAGCAACCATGGGTTCTCTCCTGATTTCGGTCCAGATAGTGTTCCATCCGAATACTTTATTGGAAAAAGGTTTGGAGTGGTACTATTAGCCCAGTTAAAGATCTCTTGTGTTCCAGAGTTTGAATTAAATTGTCCAGGATAGTTTCCTCCCGATAAATATCCACCTAAGTTTAGAGATAAAGTTAACTTCTGTGTCAAATCTACATCGACATTACTTCTAAAGTTGAAACGATTGATAGAGATGTTGGAGTTATAGTTTTGAGATTTATCTTTTTTATAGATTCCATCTTCTCCATAGTATGCTCCTGAAACGAAATAACGTACTTTAGAACTACCGCCACGAACATTTAAGTGAACCTTTCTATTCGAAGCATATTTATTCATCACCGCATCCATCCAGTTTACATTTGGATATAGGTCGGTATCTCCACCCATACGAGTTGTATAAATCTGATTTGAAGAGTACTTTTCAGGAAGTCCAGACTCCACACGAGCTTCGTTCTCTAGCTCCATAAACTTAGGAGCACCTACATAATTTGGTAGTTTGGTGGGAGTTAATACCCCATAATCTACCTTCACATCTACAGACAGTTTTTCTGATGCTTTACCCCTTTTGGTGTTGATGATAATCACACCGTTTGCACCTCTCACACCATATACAGCAGAGGCCGCAGCATCTTTCAGGACAGAGAACGACTCAATATCTTCTGGGTCAATATCATTGATACCACGCTCCACTCCATCCACCAAAAGAAGAGGCTGTGAGTTAGCTGAATTTAAACTACTGATACCACGAATCCAAAAAGTAGAGTTATCAAAACCTGGTTCTCCTGATCTTTGAACAGAGATGATACCGGAAACTTTACCAGCCAAACTGTTACTCAAAGAACGAGAAGGGATAGAAAGCTCTTTGGTGTCCACTGTAGAGATAGCACCAATCACACTCTCACGCTTCTGTTTACCAAAACCAACAATCACGACATCATCAATCATCTCAGTGGAAGGAGTCAATTGAACATTGATCACCGATCTCTGTCCCACCACTTTGTATTGAGGGTTATAACCTATAAACGTAAAAACAAGTGTATCCCCTTTGGAGGCGCTAAACTGAAAGATACCATTAAAATCAGAAACTGCTCCAACAGTAGTTCCTTTAATCATGACATTGGCTCCAGGAAGCGGTTGGTCACGTTCATCTGTAATTTCTCCAGTCAAACTTATCTTCTGTGCATAAGCTTGAGAGGTTAGCTGTATTAGGACAACACCCAATACAATAAATCTATATAGAAAAGCCTTAGGCCTTTTTAAAATATTCATATTTCACACTATTTTTAGGAGGTTAATTATCAAACAAAGGCGTAAATTCCACCATAGAAGCGAAATCGGTATCTTTACCAGGCTCAGTCACTTCATACTTGATTATCTTACCGTATACTACATTCGAAAATTGGAATGTAAATTCTAGTGAGCTCCCCTTCTTTACTCCAGAACCAGACTTAAGTTCCACAGTTCCATCAGAAAGCACTTTAGTCCACGTCGTTGCAGCATCACTACCATCCCAGCTATCCGCCACATAAATATTGAATTTACCTGGGTGACCCGAACTAGGTGTATAATCTCTAAATGCTAATGATACCCCTGACATCGCAGTCTTCTCTGATAAGTCTATAGAGAAATAACATGGGAAGGTACAGCCCCACCACTTACTATTCCAGAAAGTCTTATAGTCTCCATCAATTAATTTTGCCTTTGTATCTCCTTCATCTTCAGAAACCATCAGAACAGTGAAACTAGACTTCTCTAAGAAACTTACAGGAACGAACTGTACTGGAGTCATAGTCTACTTTATTACCAACTCAACCGTCGAAACTTTTCCATTCGTGGAAGTTGCTTTCACCATCACGCGCTCTGCTGGCACATTACCCAAAATCGCAACTTTAGAATAGATCGCATCTCCTTTAAGTTCATAGTTTGTAGCATCAAGAGATAGCACCGCACCAACACGAACACTCTCTGGACCAGAAATCTCCACATCACAAATCTTAGTAGCCCCTTTGGTGTATTGATCTAATACAATCTCACCTGGATTTAATGTACCTGTACTCAATTGATAACCAAAAGAGAGTGTAAAATCTTGATGAATAATCAAAGAGATAGTAATCGCTTCAAATAGTTCGTCATCCGAAATCAACTTCACTTTAACAGTTTCATCTTTCAGTGCAGAACCATCAATTGCATTAATAGTCACTAGTTTGTTGTCAATCAATTTATAAAGTGTTGACTCAAGCAACTCAAGATGGTAGCTCTCCACAGGATAACCCTTAACGGATAAATTTGCAATCACGCCATTTGCATCTACCACATCATTAATCAATATCTCGTTCTTTGACACCTCCGCGGCATGAACCAAATCATACGATATATTCAGAACCTGTGATGCAATTCGAATAGTTTTAGTTAACTCTCCACCACGAACATCTCTTGTTGTGATCGCAATATTTTGCTCTTTAGTGGATGGAGTAATGGATTGTTTTGTCCAGATTTCACGACCTCGAAGTTCATAATAGTCGTTCTCAGGATAAGTGATAGCCACCTTATCTACGAATTCGTCCTCGATCTCTATGGTTCCAACTTTTTGATCCACGACAAATTCATTCAAGACAAAGAGGGTGTCTTTACTGGAGAATGTTCAGTTTTCTCCTACAATTTCATAAATGTGCGGGAGCACATTGGCTGTTATCTTCTCATCTTCTTCGCAAGAATAGAATGCAAAGAACACCAGAAAACAGCAAACCGAAGTAGCTAGTTTCTTCATGTTTATTTTAGTTTACAGTGATGATTTTTAATTGAATCAATATGTTAATTTGATTCAATCGCAATACATGAATCAATAACTTTAACTAAAATATGTTACATAAACAAAAATGAAGTTTCAATATATAGGCAAAATTAAGGTTTTTGTATTATATTAACATATAGATGTTTTTTTATCAGAGATATTCAAAGACTTTTATCATATAATACAGATGATTCCTCCATATACTGTCATAATAAATCGATACTATCAAGATTATTACACTATACAAGTATAGATGACATCATATAAACGGGTATACCTATAGATCAATGAATTAGATAGAAGTAAATACATATTTTAGTATGACAATATTAATGAACAGTGTCTTGTAATACGTAAATAGTGAATATAGACCAATTATGATCAATTGGGACAAAGATTACGAGATGAGACAACTTCTAAAATATATTAGTAAAGGAACAGGACTTTTTGTACATCTATAAGCATGACATACATCTCATTGGGTTACTATAATCATAACGCACATTAAACATATTCATAAAGATTATTTAACATTTAAAAGCATTATATCGATAGCATTATATCGATATATGTTCATTATTGCTAATAGAAAATGAAAATATCACACCTCTCATGGTTCACTTTATCAGTTTTTATTAAAAGAATGAACTTTAATATTTGTATTTTGAGGAAGATAAATGGGAAAATATGAGGAGATTCTATGTAAGAAAATACGCCCAAAATGAGGGGATAAACTTTTATTAAACGATTGCATTCATAAATAGAGATTTGAATACGAATATAGAAAAAGACGTTTAGATCACTTGAGATACAAATAATATGATGAATCTATTTTGATAAGCAAATAAGACAGGTTGTAAAGAAAAAGCATAAAGAGATAAAAATAATGAGCTTATAAAAATATTTTATACTCAAAGGGAACGATAGTGAGACAAAATATACTCTTTTAACGCTACAGAGGAGGCAAATAGAACTCCTTGGCAGTTCATAAACGTGGTTGTTGGATCATTGAGATAAAGAGAAGATCCTTCAAAATTAACCACGATACCTCCTGCTTCTTTAACAATGAGAGCCGTTGCGGCAAAATCCCAAATACTGCCACCGCCACTTTTAATTTTAGGGACTTTAAAATAACAGCCATGATTAGATTCAACAACCCCAATGGCATGCATGACCGCTCCAGAAGCACTATGAATATGCACTCCTTTATAGCCCATCTCCGTGGCCACCTTTTTCATTTGACTTCGCCATGCTACAAAAGAATCAGAAGATAGAAAAGAGCGATCCATATGCCAATGAAGAAAGCTTTGGGATAAAGAGGTCTTTTCAAAAGATAGAGGTGCTCCATTACGAAAAGCTCCTTGCCCCTCAATTGCAGTATATAATGTAGATAAGATCGGTTCATAAACCACACCAATCAGGGGTGCTCCATTACTATTCACCAAAGCAATAGAGATAGCATATCCTGAGATACGATCTAAAAAAGGAAGGGTTCCATCCAAAGGGTCAATGACCCAAAACACCTCTTTGTCTAGTCGGTTAGACTCCGAAGCAGACTCTTCTGCTAAAATTCCAATATCATAGGATTGAATTGTAGGTTGAAGCGCTTCCAAGATAATCTTCTGACATTGAAGATCAATCTCCGTAAAGAGTTCAGAAGCCTTACTATTAGCATCCTCTTTGTGTAGTATCTCTACTTCACTAAACTGTCTAGTAGATAGATAATCTCCTGCCCTCTGTGCAGCCTGAATAGCAAACTTACTTAGATATTTAAGGTCTATATGTTGGTACCGATTCATCTCTTCCCTCCCGATTTCAATTCATTAATTACCTTCTTGGCAAGTTTCTGGTTATATCCATTTATTTTCCAATGATCTGGACTCCAACCCTGTAAGAATCGATAGAAGTCGGTCCATGCATAGATATACATCGAACGCCACTCTTTCAGCACTTCCTCCACATTTAACTGTGGTTTTTTAAGAATCAAAGCTTCTTTCAAAGCACCAAAGTAACAATCTAGTAGCTCTTGCTCGTAATGCTCACAATCTTCTTCATAAAGGCAACTACTGATGAAATAAGCAACATCTTTCATTCCACAGCCAGCTCCTACATATTGAAAATCGACACCAGCTACTTGGTTACCCTCTTCAGAATAACAGAAGTTTGCCACCTTGGCATCTCCATGCACTAAGGTTTGATAGACACAACCATTTAGGTGTTCGTCAATAGATTTGGCTGCTTTTTTTAGAGGAAGGTCACTCATCGCTTCCAACTCTTCAGGACGAGTATCAAGGTGCCAATAAGTTCCAATATCCCATAATCCAACAGGAGCTACTCCCATATGGGTAGCATGAAAGTTTGCAAGCCATTTCAACGTTGCGAATATTTCATTGAATGACAGATTATACTGGCGAGGATAAAAGCCACTAGCCTCTAAGTCTTCCATGACAATCACCTGCTCTCCATTCATTTCAAATAACGCGAGACAATTGGGAACACGTGACGCAAGATCACATCCATTGGCAAAGTTTTTATACCAAGCGATCTCTACGTTATAGGAGTTCACCTTACGATCGTGAGACAAAGAGGTATTCCACCCACGTGGGTGACGACTCATCGCTTGGGTCTTAATATGCTTTAAGATAATACTATTGTACGGCAATCCCTTGACATCACAGCGATAAAGAGATCCATATCCACTCCACAACTGTTGTATTAACTCTTTTTCAGCAATCTCCTTGGCACCAAGGATATCCTGTACTTTTTTTAATATTTCTCTACTACCCATCTCTTTATCAAAACGTCCAACAACTCCTTTATTGTCGCGATTATATCGTAATCACTTTTGTCGCATTCGCCTGTAAGGTGATGATATCCATCATCGTTCCTGGAACACCGACAGCCAGTTGGTCTTGCATATTATAATAATTTAAGCAAGTTTTACACGCCAAAAGCACCACCCCTTTACTCTCGATCTCTTTCAACACCTTCACCACAGGACTATCTTCATGCAACAGCTTTACCCCTGCATTATAAAATGTTATAATTTTAGGGAGGCGATCATCATCCATTAGTAGTTGAAAGTAATTTCCTGCAAGTTTTAAGGCCAAAGCCTCGTCTCCGTGACCCATTCCATAGTTGTTAAACTGAATGAGTGTATTTTTATTCTGTTCCATTTAAATTAAGTTTGACGCAAAAATAGTCTAAAAAGTGCGCTTATCTTACCCAGATGTAGAATAAATTCGAAAAGCATTGAGAGTGTTGCATGACATTTGTATCTTTGATTCTATATTATTTCATCAATTGACATCATAGTAGTCCATGAGTTTCTTCAAGATATATAAAGCATCTGCAGGTTCAGGTAAAACCTATAGTATTACACGAGAATATCTTCTTTTAATATTAAAAGAGCCTCAAAAATACAGTAATATACTTGCGGTAACCTTTACCAACAAGGCCACATCAGAGATGAAGAATCGTATTCTTCAGGAATTATGTATTATAGCCAAAGGAGATAAGTCGGACCACTTAGATGAGATAAGTAAGAAACTAGAAAAGCCCAAGACATACCTTCAAAAGGTTGCCAATACAATACTTGTCAAGATATTGAAAGACTATAGCCGTTTCTCTGTTGCCACGATTGATAGTTTCTTTCAAAAAGTAATCCGCTCATTCTCCCGAGAGGTACAACTACATGCTGCCTATAATCCGGAGTTGAATCATAAACAGATATTAGGAGAAGCCATTGATAGACTTTTCTTAGAAGTAGACCACAACAAGCCATTAAAGCAGTGGCTTCTTCAATATGCCAACGACCGAATAGAACAAGGGAAAAAATGGAACTTTAGAGATGAGTTGGAGAAGAAAGGAAACCTTATCTTCCAGGAAGACTTTAAGAACTTTGGTCCCGATATCATCGATAAGCTAAGAGACAGGGAGTTTTTGGATCACTATATTCAATCTCTTCGTTCTCTTATCGACGCATATGAATCTCATCTAAAAGAAGTGGCTACAAAAGCGGTAAAATTAATCGTTGATTCAGACATCGATCCCAAACACTTTAAATATGGAAAGACAGGTGTCATCGGTATATTTTATAAAATTGTAGACAAACAGGACTATTATGCCGAGCCTGGAGTAAGGGCCTTAAATGCTCAGGACAACCTAGATGGATGGTATTCTGCAACCAAAACTGCTGGGATAAAACAGAGTATTGAGCAACTCTATATGGATGGGCTAAACGACTATTTAAATGATATCATCTCCTTTATTGAAATCCAGTTGCCTCAAGTAAATACCGCAAAACTTATCCTTCCTCAGTTGCGAGGAATAGGGGTAATGATGGATATATCAAAGCATGTATCGGAGATCTCAAAAGAGAAGAATCTACTCCTTCTGTCTGATTCATCTCAGTTACTACTCTCTGTTATTGAAGATGATAGTGCCCCTTTTGTTTTTGAAAAGATGGGAGAGACATTTAAGCACTTTATGCTAGATGAGTTTCAGGACACCTCAAAGCTACAATGGCAAAACTTCTTTCCATTAATAAACAATGCGTTATCTGAAGCAAACTTCTCCATGGTCGTGGGAGATGTCAAACAGTCCATCTATCGATGGAGAAACAGTGACTGGCAATTATTGGCAAAAAAGGTTCCTCAAGACCTTAGGCAATACGAACCAGAAGATGTCACTCTTGGAACCAATTGGAGAAGTACCAAGAATGTGATCACATTTAACAATACCTTGTTCCGTTATGGGTCGGAGATCGTACAAAATGATTTTAACCAAGAGGTTGAAACCAAGCCTATAGAGCAAGATACAAAAGAGGACTTTAAGAGAAGGATTAGCGAGGCATACGAGGACCAATTTCAGAAATATTCGGGCAAAAAAAACAATGAAGGACTCGTATCCATTGATTTTTTCGAATCGACAGAAACAGACGACTCCAGATCACTAGCAATGAATGCTTTGTTAGAAAACATTGCCAACTATAAAGCAATGGGATATCAATATGGAGACATGTCTATTTTGGTTCGTAAAGGAGCACATGGAAATGAGGTTGCAAACCGATTGATGGCACATGCATCAGAAACGGGAAACAAAGAGCTAAAAGTAGTTTCAAACGACTCTTTGTATATCGTCAATGCATTGACAGTACAGTTTATACTTCATGCTCTTCGATACCTTATTGACCCGAACACGTTGGAATACGCCTCTATGCGTGGTCTTTTCTTTCGTTTTATATTCCCACTGTTGGATCAAGGAACACAAAATCTTATCCAAACGAATAATCAAGATGGTCAATTATCACTACTACTAGATCAAGACAGCCATTTTCCGTCTGAAAATGACGAAATATTTAACCAGAAAGACCTCTGTTATTTCCGTTATTTTGATGATTTCTTTGAACACAAATCAGTAGAGAGCTTAAAGTTCAGACCTCTTTATGAGCTTATTGAACTATTGATCCACTATTTCCATCTAGAAGACATTCATAATGAGTGGCCTTATATACAGTCATTTCTCGACAGTATATTAGAGTACTCTAGAATGGAATCTGCTGATATTGCATCATTCCTAGAGTGGTGGGATCAAGATGGAAAACAAAAAACCTTAGTTCTCTCTGAGGATATTGATGCAATAAAAATTTATACCATCCATAAGTCGAAAGGACTCGAATTTAAAGTAGTGATGATTCCTTTTTGTGATTGGGATCTTTATCCAGACTCTAGGCTATCGAATATCTTATGGTGTAAAACAGAACAACAACCATTTGCAGAGCTCTCTACGATCCCTGTACAATACAGCACATTGATGTCTAAGTCGCTGTTTGCCCCCTACTATTATCAAGAGAAAATTATGGGAGCCATCGACAACCTGAACCTTCTATATGTGGCACTCACAAGGGCAGAAGAAGCACTTTGGCTTGGTATCCCTATGAAGAAAAAGAAAAGCAAAGGCTTGAGTAATATAGGAGATCTTCTTCTAATGATGAACCAAAATATGCCAGCACTAGATAGTGATGACAAAGAGAAATTTATAGATTTAGGAGACTATTATGATCCAGAAAATATGCGATTCGAATATGGAAAAAGTCCACAGAATCTTTCTGTTCATAACGAAGAGACCCCTGTCAAAGTAAGCAAAGGCTTCCCAGATGCTGTATCCGCAACCATTCCCGAAATCTATATAGGAAACTATATTGACAAGATCTCCATTCGTAAAAACTCAGAGATGTTTTTTGAAATTGACCCGACAGATCGATCTCAAAAGATAAACTATGGCACCATGGTTCATAATATATTAGAAAAAACAGCGAATATTAAAGAGATCGAGTCTCGTGTAAAAGCACTTTACTACGAAGGGGCATTAACAAAAGTGGAGATGGAAGAGTTATCTCTAGTGCTCAAAGAATCGCTAGAACTAGAGATTGTAAAACCATGGTTTAATGGGACCTATCAAGTAATTAACGAAAGACAAATCATTCGTAACAAGAAACAAGGAAACCATCGTCCAGATAGAATCATGTTACAAAAAGACCAAGCCATTGTAGTAGATTACAAAACAGGGGAACACGATAATAAACACAAAAAGCAAGTTCAAGGCTATATGGAAGATCTTAGTGCCATGGGCTTTAAAAACGTTAAAGGATACCTATGGTACGTAATGAATAAAGAGGTCGTTGAAATAAAATAACAGAGATTACTAAATACGGTGTCAATGCACGGATTTATTTTATGGTATTTTCTATTTTAATTTCTTTATACTATTTTAATTGCACTGAAAATAAACACGAAATATTTCCATGAATAAAACACGCATCGGAGTAATCGGAATGGGATACAGAGGAAAGATACACTTTCAAAATATACTACAGAGAAAGAATGTAGTAGTAGTTGCAATTTCGGATCCATCAATGAATAGAGAAGAGATCATCTCATGGTGTGAAGATGCAGGACACCCTATCCCTGCTTTTTATACAGAGAGAGAGGGATATGAAGAGATGCTTCAAAATGAGTTATTAGATGGCATCATCCTGTCTGTTCCTTGGGATCATTTTACTGCCATTCTATGCCGAACACTCTCGTTTAATCTAATGATTGGAGTAGAAGCTTCGAGTATCTCCAAGTTGTCCGAAATAGACCAAATTATGAACTCCTATTTTGCCAATAGTTCCAAAGTCATGATTCTAGAGAATGCCTGCTATCATAGGGACGTAATGTCGATTTTTAACATGGTCCAGAAGGGGCTCTTTGGAGAGTTGCTACATATGAGAGGAGGCTATGAGCACGATTTAAGAGGAGTGAAATTTGACAAGAACTATCAATACGGGACTGGAGCGGAAGGCGAGGCAAGTTGGCGAACCATTCATTCACTAAAACGAAATGGAGACCTATACCCCTCTCATGGAATTGGACCTCTTTCCTACCTATTAGATATTAATAGGGGCAATCGTTTTATCTCCATATCTTCTTTTGCGACCAAATCCAAGGGATTGTCCCACCATCTTAAAAAACATTTAGGAACAGATCACCCCAATGCAAATATCTCTTGGAAATTGGGAGATGTGATCACATCGAACATCACGACAGCAAGAGGAGAAACAATTATTCTAACCCACGCAACCAATACCTGTCGCCCCTACTCTTTAGACTTTAGAGTCCAGGGAACAGAAGGCATTTGGATACAAGAGAATGGGAATCATTTACACATAGACTCTTTGTGTGAACATGGGGAATGGAGCCCATCTCCGTTGAGTATTCTAAGAGAATACGATGCCCCATGTTGGAAAGAGAATGAATCACTAGCAGCAACTTCCGTTCGCCATGAGATGGATTATTTTGTTCTGGATGACTTTATTAAGTCTACACAAGATGAAAAAGAGCCCAAATTTGACATCTATGATATGGCAACTTGGTTGTCTATATCTGCTCTCTCCGAGATAAGCATCGAAAAAGGAGGCGTGCCTATACCCTTTCCTGATTTCACCCTAGGCAAATGGAAATCAAGAGAGAGCTTTTACTCTCAGGAATAGCCCTTTACTTAAATCTATTATGGGGACATTCTAATATAACGTAGAAAAAATAAACCCTTCAATAAGTGCGTCACCTTACAGATAGTCAATAGGATGTTTTGCTGATAGTATTGATTGGTCATTCGTTTACATTTCGGATTTACGCATTATAAGATTGCGATTATCTTTTAACTTCATTTGTAACTTCTCCAGTAATCTTCTAATTTTGGCACGATATATATTGTTATTCATAATCTATATTTGCTTTGATCATTCCATATAAAATATGAATAGTCAATCTTTTTTATTTTAATCTTACTAATCTAGAATTCAAGAATATTTAAATGTCCATGCCCTGTATTAAATATCAAAAAGCGATTATATTAACAATCATAAGTGTTATCATAATATTACTAAGTCTTCATGTCGGAATATTTTGGGACAATGTTCTTTTTGTATCTAAGGTAGGGGGTGATCTATACCAAAATGGTGTAATCAATTGGAGTTCTATCTCTCTTGATCATGACTCAGGTCATCCAGCATTTATCGGTAGTTATGTCGCAATTGGATGGAAATGGTTTGGCCGATCCATAGCCGTAACACATTGGATTATGCTACCCTTTGTTTTGGGAGTATTATGGCAATTATTTTCTTTTGTTGAGTTTTTTGTAAAAGAAAAATATCTAAAAATTGCAGCATTTCTATTAGTGATTTCCGACCCTACATTAGGGTCACAATTTGCATTAGTTAGTCCTGAAATAATCCAAATATTTTTTTTCTTTTTAGCATTAAATTCACTATTATATCAAAGAAAACAACTACAGACTATCGGCCTTTTTTTTCTAGGAATTGTAACCTATAGAGGAATGATGCTTTGTGCTGGAATATTTATTATAGATGCAATTATTCACATTGTACTTAACAAAAACACTGTAAAAAGTTTTTTTTCAAAGAATATTATTTTAAGCTATATAATAGGAGCAACACCTGCTTGCATATACCTTATCTGGAGAATAACAACTAAAGGATGGCTCATTTCTCACCCATTAAAGTTATATGGTAGTGCAACAGAATTCTCTTCTATTGAAGATTTCTTTCTAAACTTATGTAAAAATATTTTTGTTCTTGGTTTTCAATTTATTGACTTTGGTAGAATATTTGTCATTTTATTTATCATTATTACTTTTTACATTAAAAGGAAACAAATAACATGGAGAAAATACAACTATTTGTTGGTCATTACTTTTTTCTCCACAATAGTTATTTACACTATTAGCTTAGTTATAAAAAATACCATGGGGCACCGATATTATATTGTATCTTTTCTCTCTTTAGCATTACTATCATTTTTATTACTAAAAGAATATAGGGCAAAGAAGATCATATATACAATTCTATTGTTTTCGCTCTTAGGTGGCAATTTTATTGTTTATTCTGATTCTTTTGCACAAGGTTGGCCAGCTTCATTAGCACATATGCCTTATTGGGAATTACATAAAAAGGCAATAAACTACATGGATGATAATGAAATCCCTATTGAAAAAACAGCCTCTTTTTTCCCAAATGAAACCTCTATCAATAATATCTATTTAAATGAAGATAAACGCTCATTTTCAAGTTTCTCACGAACAGAAAAATATGTACTTTATTCTAATGTATATAATCTAACTGATGATGATTTAAGAACATTGCACCAATATTATCATGTACTTCAATCATTCGAAAATCATAATGTTAGAATAGATATAATGCAAAGAAATGATTAAAATCTCACTTTAACTATTTCGTGAAAATGAAAGATACTACGATTTCTAAATGGCACCCATTCAATAACGAACATATTTGACGGTTGATTTTTTATCCTCTTAGATTATTTTAAATCTTGAGAAAGTAGGTCATTGTAATCCAATGATTTGGCATCAGATATATGATTTAAGATATCTTTACACCATGCATGAGATTCAACGTTACGACTCAAGTTCTTTTGAAGATAAATTATCGAACAAAGGCTACAAACACGTTGTTTTAGTGACCATTGTTGGAAAGGGGATGTATTTGTATCAAACATACCTTTTTGACAATTACAACTATACTATCATGTCTGCGGCGAAGGAAATAGCTGGGGAAAACCATATCTTTCTGGGGATGTCTTCGAGAAATGTAGAACAGAAGATCTAAGTTATCTAACGGAAGGAGAACTACACCTTAACTTTGTAAAAAAACCTATATGATGTAGTGAAAGAAGATCTTACGGACGTCTTTGTTGCCAATGGGATGCTGAAACCTATTGATAAATTTTGTAACGACTATACTTCGAAGCAGAAAACCATTACGGAGTCAATGATTCAGGAGGTAAAAGATTATATCAGTAGATACCCCAAGCCAACAGCCAAAATCGAATATGTTAGTGGAAACTGTATTCAAGCATATAAAAACAGATTGAAAGTAACGGAGCAATTTAATGAGGGAGTATCTGGAACAACAGTAAAAACCATCAGTGGAGATGTATGGCAGAATGTAACTGTTTTTGAAACATACAAAGCAGATGAATTAATCGATATTACCCTCGTCTTTACTGGAGATACGAATCGAAGAGTCTCTAAAGTACCATATCCAAAGGGAGCAACAAGAATTGAAGCGGTGAGTTATGACGGCTCAAAAACATTAGTCTTTGGACAGAGGTAATCAATTTCCGTATAAAACATAGCATTATAAGTTTAATCATATATCGGATTCCATAAAACATGAGGCAAGAAAAGATAATCACAAAAGTGACACTCTATTTCTTGCCTCTTCTCTCTTTAATATTTTAGGAATCGTTTAGATAAATAGGAATACTTTTCCCAATGCAAACCATTTCTTATCTTTGTAGACAAACAATAGGATACGAATAAGACGTTTATTATGAGAGAGAATATTACGGAATGGAACAAACAACTTCATGGCAAAAGTGCACAAGAAGTTCTTGACTTTTTCATCAAAGAATTTAAAGGAGAAATCGCTCTAGCATCAAGCCTTGGCGCAGAAGATCAAGTGTTAACAGAGATGATTCTGGATATCGATAAAGAGACAAAAATCTTCACACTAGATACAGGTCGACTGTTTCCTGAGACCTATGATCTTATTCACCGTACCAATAACAAATATGGTATCAAGATGTCTGTATATTTTCCCGAAGCTGCGAAAGTAGAAAAGATGGTAAATAATGAGGGTATCAATCTTTTCTTCGAAAGCGTAGAGAAACGTAAAAGATGTTGTAATATTCGTAAAATTCAACCACTAAAAAGAGCATTTAAAGGGTTAAGTGTTTGGATTTGTGGTCTGAGAAAAGAGCAGTCAGTTACTAGAACAGACATGCAAGTAGTGGAGTGGGATGAAGGAAATCAAATGATCAAAGTAAATCCACTGATCGAATGGAGTGAAAAAGAGGTTTGGGACTATATCAAGCTCAAAGGAATCCCTTACAACACTTTACATGACAAAAATTATCCATCTATTGGGTGCCAACCTTGTACTCGTGCAATTATGGATGGAGAAGATGTACGTGCAGGTCGTTGGTACTGGGAGTCACCTGATACCAAAGAGTGTGGACTTCACAAAAAATAGGCTTTACTCTTGGAGGGTTTCTTTGACGATAAGGCCCAAAGAGTATAGACTAACACAACAAAGGTGTATTATTGAACTCTTTCAATAAAACACCTTTGTCAATCTACACAAAACGAATATCAAACGATAAGCTCTTTTTCGTAGAGAACATTATTTTTCCCAAAAAGTATCTTTATTAAGATAACGTTTTAATTTCTTCGATTGTGATTTTGACGTATTATAGATATAGTACATCACCTCATCACCTTCGACCTCTTTGGGATCAATCAACTGTAGAACTTTTTGATAATAAACGGCAGCCTTATGATACTCTTTTGTTTTCGTTTGACTCAATAGCGCTATTTGGAAAAGAGCCATCTCCTCTTTGGGATAGAAACGCTCAATAGAAGCATACTCTTCCATCGCATTTTTGTAATTCTTCTTCTTGGCTAATAGATCGCCTCTTTTACTATAGACACGAAGCACCTCTTCCTGTTTTGGATAAATGAGACTTAAAGCCTTATCAAACATCTTCATGGCTTTATCTAATTGGCCCTCTTCATCATAACAACATCCCAACATATAAAATGGATAATAATTCTCTAGCTCTGTGACACTAGTAAGATACTCTTCGAAAAAGGGGATTGCCTCTTTCTTTCGATTTAGACTTACGAGAGACATTGCTGCAAAATAGTAAGCTTGCGAATTTTGTGTTTTATCCTCCACAAGCGCATTATATACAATATAGGCTTCAGAATATCTCTTTGACTTATATAAAAGAAAACCGTAAGTGTCACGTAATCTTTGATACGGTTTAATATTATCAGGGGCATATTTATAAAAAACACTCATGGCACTATCCTTAAGATTCTTCTTTATTAATCCTTTTAGATATTTATCTAATACATTTGGAGAAGCTCCATACTCCACCGCTTTTCGATAGTATTCGTTGTAGAAATCAGCCAAACCTCTCGCTTTTGTCATGTCGCCAATTTGCTCTAATAAAAAGACATTCATAGAGTCTCTCTGAAGGACAGAACTAAAATCGCTATTTGCTTGTTCATATTTCTGCATCTTTCTATAAACAATCCCTCGATGAATTATCATTTGGTCTTTTAGTGGAGAAATAGAGTCCACCTGATCAAGAAGGTCTATACATTTTGGAAAGTCCCCTAAAACGAAATATATAGATTCTAGACGATTTAAAAGTTTGATATTATACTTACCCGCCTCATACATACTTTTCAAAGTATCTTTTGCATTCTTATAATCAAATTTGTAGACACATCCTTCTGCATACTTTAAAGCATCTTCAACCTCTGTTTCAGTAGACGTTTCATTAGACATCTCTATATTATCCACCGTATCATTTATAGGCTGTGTTGCAACAATTGCTTGTTCCGATTTACACATGACAAAGCAAAAAGAAAAAAAAGTAAGGAGAACTAAATAAGATTTCATGGTCATAAAGTTAATATTTGTTAACAACAAGATAGGTAATATATGTATACTAAACAACTTTTTTCATAGTTGTAAAATTGTATAAATAAGATTTCATATAAGGAATTCACTTTAATATAGTTATAAAAATCACTTATAAACTATCAATCAAATTTAATAATATAGAACAAAACTATACACTCCCATCATGTTCACAATAATAAACATGAATAAGTACACATAATTTGACTTAAATTAATAAATTTGTTAGCAATTATTGAAGGTGAATTTTAAAGGCAAATAGTCTTTTAAAGAAGGGAATCTTGTGCAAATCAAGAACTGTACCCGCAGCTGTAATGGATGTAAATCTTTTCTGCAATTATCCACTGATTTTAGATTGGGAAGGAGCAGATAAAAGAGTCCTTAGTCAGAAAACCTACTTCAAATAACAGAAGATCAGCTATCGGGATTTAATAGCTAGATGTAAGAACATACAAATAGAGAGATCTCTCTTTTGTATGCTCAGAACTCTATATCTTGATAGTTTGATTTTAGATAGGACATCTTATTTAAAATTGAACATATGAACAACAAGTTATCAATCACAGCACTATTACTTATTATCTTTGGTTATGCCTCCAAGGCCCAAACCCTTGATAAAGACACCATTCAGGTTAATGAGATCTCAATATTTGAGCACCAAGTAAGAAAGACAGAGGGGGTACTCAAATTAAATGTTCCACTAAAGTACATCCCGACAGCCACCTCCACTATTGATAGTAAAAGTCTTGAATCTTTTGCAATTCAGAGTGTAAACGATGCTTTCGATTATACCACAGGAATTACGCCAAAGATGAATTATGGAGGGTTTCAAACATTTCGTATGAGAGGTTTTGGTTCTCCTATTGTTATGGTAGATGGACAATTGGATTATAGAATGGCCTACTCTAATAGTGCCCCCATCTCCTCTACAGCAAACATTGAGCGTATAGAGTATCTAAAAGGTCCTGCTTCTGCACTCTATGGAGGCTCTTCTGTTGGAGGAATCGTAAACATTGTCCGTAAAAACCCATGGAGTTCTGCTGAAAATAGAGCCTCTTACAGTATCTCTTCTTACAACAATCATGATGCAAGAGTAAGTACATGCCATCGTATAGGAGACAACCTATCATACAGAGTGGATGCAAACTGGATTCAGTCGGATGGATGGAGAGATAACGGAAAAACGGTGAAGAACCTCTACTTTGCTTTGGGATGGAAATTATCTTCAAAAGATCAGATAGAGTTTCGCTTTGGAGCTTTTAACGACCGCTATGACACCGAAGCTGGGACTCCTTCATTCACTCATGATATTTATGCGACAAATGGAGATAAAAAGACCTATAACAAAGGGGATCTTCCAAAGAATATGGATAGAAAGCAGCGTTATAACGATCCTGCAGATTTTCTTAAATCGAAAAACTTGAATGGATATGTAAAGTGGGAACATCACTTCAATCCAAAGAATTACCTTGCAATCTCGACTTCATATAGTCAAGATGATATAGATTACTTTTCTACCGAGGAGCTAACCTATATCACCTCAAAAAGCGATATAAAAGACCACTATTATATGAAGGGAGACCAAAAGGTTTATATCGACATAAACCACCTTCAACGAAGCTATCCGCTAAGATTCCAACACCTTACCAATACACTCCAATCGAATATTGAATATAATTCAACTTTTCGTCTTCTAGGGGCAATGCATCACACAAGTAGTGGTATATCTTACTTTCAAACGAAAAGAGATGGCTACACAGGATACAATGCAGATGATATCTGGGGCGCTGGAAAAGGAGCAACAATTTCTGTAGAGAATCCAGAGCTTTACCAAGGAGAGATAGACTCCAAATTTTCTGCTGTCCGTAGATATAATGATCGAATATTAGCGTTTAACATTCAAGATCTAATCGATATAACACCACATTTTAAGATGATGTTAGGAGCAAGAGTCGATCATTTCTTCTTTAACAAATCAAAAGCCTCAGTAGATGCCAATAAGGACACAGGTGATTTCACCAAAGAAGGTTCGTTTACAGACCAAGCATTCTCATACAAAACAGGAATGGTTTATGAGATAGCCAAAACAATCTCATTGTATGGATCCATCTCTAATTTCTATAAACCATATAGAACGATCTATAATGAGAACTATATCTATAAAGATACAAATGGCAATATTATCGCTCCCAATAAAGGTGGAAAAATATTTGATCCAGAAGAGGGCTTGCAATATGAACTAGGAGCAAAAGTGGAAAAAAGTAAAGTTTCGATCCAAGCAAACCTATATCATATAACCAAAAAGAACATTAAGACATACCTTGGAAAAGAGGATGGCAAGAAAGTATATGGACAAATTGGAGAGGTAACCTCGAAAGGAGCTGAAGTGGACATAACCTCTTATTTGACCAAAGAGATAGAACTAAACGGAGGGTATTGTTACAACAAGACACAAGATAGTAACAACAAACAGGGATCTTTTGCACCCAATAATAGTGCATATGGTAGAATTTCATGGCATAAAAATAGAGGACTACTGAAAGGACTCTCTGCATGGTGGGGAATTGTATATACCGACACACAGTTCTCTGACAGTGCAAACACCTACCTATTGCCATCGTCATTGGTTCAGAATATAGGTTTAAAATACGAGCATAATCATATGTGGATTCAAGCCAATATTCGCAATATATCAAATGAGATGTACTACAATTCATCTATCTATTCAAACCAATATGTTGCAGCACCAGAACGCAATTGGGGAATTACTTTAGGTCTTCGATTTTAATCCAACAATATGAAAAAGTTATTATTAAAATACCATCGAATCTTTGGCATCATCACACTACCTATTCTTTTAGTATGGTTTATTAGTGGTTACTTTATGCTCTTGGGAGGATTCCCAAGAGCATCTAAATCATGGATTGAAAGCCATCAAAAAACGATACCTTTCAAGGTTATTCCTAAAGAAGGCATCTCTCCCAACTCCCATATCCATTACGGAGCATTCGGGTGGAGACAAATTCGCAATTTCAATCATAATAATGCAGATACCATCTATTTGCAAAAGAATGAGGGTTCGATTCAATCACAATGTGAAGCTTTTGGCAATATGCTGATGGACGAAAAGGCAGAACATACAACCATCATGCACGACTTAGACATGTGGATTCCATGGAGTAGAATGCGTAAACATCTTCCTATCTATAGGATGAAATATAAGGATGGAAGCAATCTATATATCTCCTCTAAAACAGGGGATGTTCTTCAAAGAACCACCACTAAATCTAAATGGATTGCTTGCTTCGGTGCAATACCACATTGGCTCTATTTTAGAACTTTAAGAGAAAATACTCAAATATGGATATTGGTAATAAAATTCCTTGCTATCCTATCGCTTATTGCAATACTTACAGGTTATATATACGGAGGTATCATTCTTGTAAAAAAAAGGCTTCGAAATCCGTATAAAAAGAGACATTATCGCTGGCATTACCTTCTAGGAATCAGTGGAGGACTTATCATATTCACTTGGACACTTAGTGGATTCTTCTCCCTTCATCATGTATCCAATAGGTGGATAAAAAAAGGAGTCTTTAACGACGCGCAAGAGATTTGGCAGCCGACAGAACCCATAAACACAATCGCATTAGATCGCCTGACGAAACTCCCTCCCAATACTGTAGACATTCAATCATACACCATAAAGAATCGTGCCGTGGTGCAATTTACCACCCAAAAGGGGAAACACCACTACTATTGCGGAGATACAATGGATCAGAAAGTATGGTCTCAATCACAATTGAAAGCCTGTTTCGAACAAACATTTCCAAACTATTTGGTGAATACTGTACCCCTTGAGAAAAACATCGTGGAGATCTCATTAGATGATCCTGGAGAAAGTCAATTTCAATTCGATCTATTATCGGGAAAAATGATTCGATATACAGACCAAGAAAAGAGGGTGAATCAATTTCTCTATCAGGGACTACATTCCTTTATGATAGGTTCCCTAAAGACAAAAAACACAGGACGCATCCTCATTATCTTATTCTTCCTAACCCTTGGTACTGCAACACTGTTAACAGGACTATGGATTACAATAAAAAAAAGATAGAGATTACGTAAAACATCGAGGGAGCAATGCACTCATCTTCATAAAAAGCAATAGTAGAAGAGGAGTATCGGTAACAAAATAATATCACATTCACCGATTCAAACTCCTACTTTAGATATTTCAGAGACCTATTTCAAGGCTACTTCCCTTACCCTTCGGTTACCCTTCCCTTACCCTTCAGTTACTCTAGGGGTAACCAATCCCTAACCAAAGGGTTCTCATTTCGTAACTAAAATACGAATCAAAGTAGTACGATCTTCCCTCTATCAACAAACGAAATGAAGAGATTATTCTCTACTATTACACATATTTAAAGATACGATATGGCGTATTACAGCGTTCCTCCATAGGAGATATAAGAGTTTATGGTAAGAAAAAAGCGATAGGAGAAACCCCTATCGCTTTGGCAAAATAGAAATATAATGGTTATGCTTCCAAAACGTAGTTTGCGATCCAATCACCCACTTCTGAAGTCTTACAAGCTTTCTCCTTATCAATATCTTCTGTCACCACACCAGCATCCATCGATGCCAATACAGCTTTGCGAATTAATGCTCCCTCCTCTTTCAATTCAAAAGCAGTTTCAAACATCATCGCTGCTGAAAGAATCGTTGCAACGGGGTTTGCAATATCTTTTCCTGCTGCCTGAGGATAAGACCCATGAATCGGTTCAAAAACACTCGTATGAGTACCCACAGATGCTGAAGGAAGAAGTCCCAAAGAACCAGTAATCACACTCGCCTCATCTGTAAGAATATCCCCAAACATATTTTCTGTAACCATGACATCAAATTTCTTTGGCCATTGTATGATCTGCATCGCAGCATTATCCACAAACATATAGTCTGTCTCTACTTCAGGATACTCTTTTTCTATCTTTTGAGCCTCTTCTCTCCAAAGTCTCGAAGTCTCTAAAACATTCGCCTTATCAACGACAGTGACTCTTTTATCTCTTTGCAGTGCAAATTTATAAGCCAAATGAAGAATTCGTGCAATCTCCTCACGAGTGTATACACAATGATCAAAAGCTCCTTGATTGTCTTCTGTACGGCCTTTATCACCAAAATAGATACCCCCTGTCAACTCTCTTAGGCACAAGAAATCTGCACCCTCTACCAACTCTTTGCGTAGAGGAGATTTGTGAAGAAGCGAAGGAAATGTCGTCACAGGACGCAAGTTTGCATATAACCCCAACTGCTTACGCATACGAAGCAGACCTTGCTCTGGACGTACCTTTGCAGTAGGGTCGTTATCAAACTTAGGATCTCCAATAGCACCAAAAAGGACAGCATCCGCTTCCATACATATTTCATGGGTACTTTCAGGGTATGGGTCTCCTACCTTATCAATTGCAGTCGCTCCGACTAATCCCTCTTCTGTTGACACTTCATGCCCAAATTTCTTAGAAATTGCACGAACCACTTTTAATGCTTGATCTACGATCTCTGGCCCGATACCATCTCCAGATAAAACAGCTATATTTAATTTCATGATATATCTTCTTAATAATTTTCTACTTCCAATTCTATTACATTCAACATCTTGATCGTAGCCTTAATAGCAGCTTCAGTTTGATCACTTTCAAGACCACGAGTTTTAAACACTTTCCCAAATTGCCATGTGATAACCGTTTCCACAAGCGCATCTGTCCGTCCTCCTGGAGGTATGGTAACAGAATAATCTATCAAAGCAGGGAAAGGTTTATTCAGCTTAGCATAGATACTTCTCAAAGAATTCATAAAAGCATCATACTGACCATCTCCTGCGGAAGTCGCTTGATATACCTCCCCATCAATATCAATACTTAATGTCGCAGTAGGATTTAATCCAAGAGTATGAACTAAAGAGTAGTTACACAACTTTATCTTCTGCTCCACTTGTTGAGTTCTTAAAACATCAGAGATGATATACGGAAGATCCTCCACGGTTACATTCGCCTTTTTATCAGCCAACTCTATAATACGATCTGTTACCAATTTAAGTTCTTTAGGCTCCATCTCGATACCTAGAGACTCAAGATTTTTTACGATATTGGCTTTACCCGATGTTTTACCTAATGCATATTTACGAACACGACCAAAACGTTCAGGCATCAAATCATTAAAATACAATCCCTTCTTATTGTCACCATCTGCATGAACGCCACTACATTGGGTAAAGACATTCTCTCCGACAACAGGGCAGTTTTGTGAGATGCGTATGCCAGAATATGACTCGACCATCTTAGAAAGCAAAGCTATTTTACGCTCCTCTACAGCAGTACTGAAATCGGAGTGGTCATGGATTAATGCAATCACACTAGCAAGAGGCGCATTTCCTGCTCGTTCGCCTAACCCATTAACCGTAGTATGTACCCCCGAAGCTCCAGCCTCGATAGCGGATAATACATTTGCAACCGACAGATCATAGTCGTTATGAGCATGGAAATCAAAGTTAAGGGTTGGAAAACGATCAATCATATCCTTCACGAAACCATAACACTCTTGGGGCGTAAGAATCCCCAAAGTGTCAGGTAACATAATACGACCTAACTTTTCGACATGAATCCCTTCAAGCAAATCATATACATAGGAAGGTTTTTGTTTCATTCCATTAGACCAATCCTCAAGGTATAAGTTTACCTTAATTCCTCGATCCGATGCATCCTCTATTGTCTTATTTATTTCAGTAATATGCTCTTGAATCGTCTTTCTCAATTGATGGGTTAGATGGTTTTCAGATCCCTTCGAAAGTAAGTTTAGGACTTTTCCTCCAGCCTCTTCAATCCATGCAATTGATTTTCCTTGATCTACAAATCCGAGTATCTCTATCTTCGACTCTAATCCTTTGGATTGTGCCCATTGCATAATCTTCTTAGCAGCATTTAGCTCACCTTCAGAGACTCTTGCAGAAGCAATTTCAATCGCATCCACAGACAACTCTTGAATTAAAAACTTCGCGACTGATAGTTTCTCTGGAGCTGAAAAAGAGACCCCAGAGGTTTGTTCTCCATCACGTAGGGTGGTATCCATTATAGATATTCTACGGTTTTTCATCATAATGAGGGAAGCGTAATTTCGTCCACAACACTTTTAAGAGAGGACGAAAATAATTAGCAATTGACTTATTATCTTTTATCTATTCTCGAATGATTCAATCTCCGATTTCATATGAATCAAATAATCGATATCATCATAACCTTTGGTCAAGCACTCCTTCTTATATGGATTAATTTCAAAAGATTCTGATTCGCCTGTTCCATCGAGAGTGATCGTCTGGTCGGCCAAATTCACAGTCAAAGTCGTTTGATTGTCTGTATCAATCGAAGAAAATATCTTTGAAAGAAAATCTTCAGATACCACAACAGGCAAAAGACCATTATTCAATGCATTGCCTTTAAAGATATCTGCAAAAAAGCTAGATACCACTACTTTGAACCCATAGTCATAAATGGACCATGCTGCATGTTCACGACTAGATCCACTTCCAAAATTCTTTCCAGCAACAAGAATAGAGCCACCATAACGGGCATCGTTCAATGCAAATGATTTTATCTCAGAACCATCTTTTTCATATCTCCAATCACGAAAAAGATTATCTCCAAATCCTTTTCTCTCTGTCGCCTTTAAGAAACGAGCTGGAATAATTTGATCCGTGTCGATATTTTCTATAGGTAAAGGTACTGCCGTACTTGTTAATGTTTCAAATTTATCTATTGACATAATACTATTTACTATAAAGTTAAGACTACGATTATAACACTCTAGGATCGGTGATAACTCCAGTCACAGCAGCTGCAGCAGCAACCAAAGGACTTGCAAGTAAAGTACGAGCACCAGGACCTTGACGTCCCTCAAAGTTTCTATTCGAAGTAGAAACAGAGTACTTACCAGCAGGGATCTTATCATCATTCATTGCCAAACAAGCCGAACAACCTGGTTCTCTCATTACGAAACCAGCCTCTTCTAAGATCTCAACCAATCCTTCTTCTTTGGCTTGTTTTTCAACTACTTTAGACCCTGGAACAATCCAAGCTGTCACATTCTCGGCTTTCTTCTTTCCTTTCACAAATGCAGCAAAAGCGCGAAGGTCCTCAATACGTCCATTAGTACAACTTCCAACGAATACATAATCTATTGAATGACCTGCAATCTTTTGTCCAGCATCAAACCCCATATATTCGAGTGATTTTACGAAGCTCGTTTTGTCCGTTCCTTGAAGATCAGAACCTGTAGGAATAGATCCTTCTACAGAAACCCCCATACCAGGATTTGTTCCATAAGTGATCATTGGGGTGATATCGGATGCATCAAACTCATATGTACAATCAAAAGAGGCATCTTTATCACTCTTTAGTTCAGACCATTCTGCCACAGCCTTATCCCATGCCTCTCCTTCGGGAGCAAAAGGACGACCTTTAACATAGTCGAATGTAGTTTGATCGGGAGCAATCATACCACCACGAGCACCACACTCGATGCTCATATTACAAAGAGTCATACGCCCCTCCATAGAGAGAGACTCAATTGCAGTACCAGCATATTCAATAAAATAACCTGTTCCGCCAGAGGTAGATAGTTTAGCAATCGTATAAAGAGCAATATCTTTTGCAGTTACAGACTTACCTAACTCCCCATCCACTTTGATCAACATAGTCTTAGGCTTAGGCTGCATAATACATTGAGAGGTAAAAACCATCTCTACTTCACTAGTACCAATACCAAAAGCGATACTACCAAAAGCACCATGAGTAGAGGTATGACTGTCTCCACAAACAATAGTCATACCTGGTTGAGTATATCCCATTTCAGGACCAACAACATGGACAATCCCATGATTTTGACTACCCAAACCATAATAGGTAACTCCATGATTCAAACAGTTCTTCTCTAAAGTATCCACCTGGAAACGTGACTCTTGATCTTTAATAGGTTTATCCTGATCAATAGTAGGCACGTTATGATCTGGGGTTGCAGTCGTCTGAGCTGGACGAGCTATTTTAAGACCTCTCTTCTCTATTCCAGCAAAAGCAACAGGGCTAGTAACTTCATGAATAAAGTGTCTATCGATATAGACAACATTAGGCCCTCCTTCTACTTGTTTCACAACATGGGCATCCCATATTTTATCAAATAATGTTTTTGGCTGCATCTCTATATATTGTTGTTATTTGTTGTACTATTTTTATTCTATCTAACAAAACTTATTCTGCCATTGCAATTTTGTTGATGGCATCAATAAAGGCCTCAACAGAAGCAATCACGATATCTGTATTTGCTCCAAATCCGTGAAAAAAGCTATCTTTGTGATTGATGGTCATATGAACCTTACCAATATCATCACTACCTCTTGTAATTGCCTGGATAAGAAACTCTTCAAGAACCACATTTTTATGAAGGATCTCCTTGACTGCTTTTATCGCAGCATCCACAGGACCATTGCCATTACTACAAGCTTTGAATATTTCGCCTGCAATATTTAGTTTCACCGTCGCCATTGGTTCCATATTTTTCCCCATTACGACTTGAATATCTTGCAGTTTTATTCTATGACTATCGGTCTTTTCCACTTCTCCAACAAGAACCAATAGATCATCTTCCTTGATATCTTTCTTTTTGTCTGCTAACTTCAAGAACTCTTGGTATACTTCATCGAGCTTCTCCCCTTCTAAAATATATCCCAAGACTTCCAAGCGATGCTTTAAGGCAGCACGACCACTACGAGCAGTCAACACAATCGAAGACTCCTTGATTCCCACATCTTCTGGATCGATAATTTCGTAGGTCTCACGGTTTTTAAGCACCCCATCTTGATGTATACCAGAAGAGTGGGCAAAAGCATTACGGCCAACGATTGCCTTATTTGCTTGAACAGGCATGTTCATTAATGTAGAGACCAATCTAGACGTCTTATAAATATTTTGAGTCTTAATATTCGTCTCTAGATTTAAATCTTGATGACTTTTTAAAGTCATTACCACCTCTTCTAATGAGGTGTTTCCTGCACGTTCTCCAATACCATTTAGTGTTACTTCCACTTGACGTGCCCCATTAATGACACCAGAAATACTATTCGCAGTAGCCATTCCTAGGTCGTTATGGCAGTGAGTGGATAAAATTGCTTTATGTACATTGGATACATTCTCCATCAAGAAGTTGATCTTTTCCCCAAATTGGTGAGGCAAACAGTATCCTGTAGTATCTGGAATATTTACCACCGTTGCTCCTGCAGCAATGACCGCTTCTACAACACGTGCCAAGTATACATTATCAGAACGTCCAGCATCTTCGGCATAAAATTCCACATCCTCCACATAGCGTTTTGCGTATTTCACCGCAGCTACGGCTCTCTCTAGCACCTCATCTTCTGTTGAGTTCAGTTTATATTTAATGTGATAAGGGGAAGTCCCAATACCAGTATGAATACGACCTCTTTTAGCATATTTAAGTGCTTGAGCTGCAACATCAATATCATTTTCTACAGCTCTTGTCAAAGCACAAATAGTAGGCCATGTCACTGCTTTTGAAATCTCTACAACCGAATTAAAATCACCAGGACTTGACACAGGGAATCCAGCTTCAATCACATCCACACCGAGTTCTTGGAGTGCTTTAGCTACCTCAATCTTCTCTACTGTGTTCAACTGACATCCTGGGACTTGCTCTCCATCTCTTAGGGTTGTATCAAAAATATAGACTCTATCTGCCATTCTGATTTTTTATTTTTGGGGTTTATTACTAAAGAATAATCTAAAGCTCTTATAGGTATTAGCATTATCTACCCCCTCTCCAATCCTCTTTAGAGAGAGAAGGAGAAGGAGTATTAGAAATATTGTTATTAGTTGTTTTCAGGACGTAACTGACGAACTGTTTTACCAGCTTGCCACATCTCAGATTCTCTTAGCTCTTTCAACTCTGCTTCCAATTTCACACGGTAATCAGGTTGGCTATTTGAATCGATAGAACGTTGTGCTTCGTTTCCTGCCGCAACCTCATCATACAGTTTTTGGAAAACTGGTTTTGTAGCATCACGGAAAGGCTTCCACCAATCTAAAGCACCACGCTGTGCTGTAGTCGAAGTATTGGCATACATCCAATCCATACCATTCTGAGCAACAAGAGGCATCAAACTCTGTGTCAACTCTTCAACAGTCTCGTTAAAGGCCTCTGATGGAGTATGACCTTGCTCTCTCAACACTTCGTATTGAGCAGCAAAAATACCTTGAATACATCCCATCAAAGTACCACGCTCTCCTGTAAGGTCAGAGTATACTTCGCGTCTAAAGTCTGTTTCAAAAAGATATCCAGAACCAACACCAATACCTAAAGAGATCACTCTATCATAAGCACGACCTGTTGCATCTTGGAAGATTGCATAGCTAGAGTTTAAGCCTCTACCTTCTAAAAACATAGTACGTAAACTTGTACCAGAACCTTTAGGAGCAACTAAGATAACATCCACATCCTTTGGAGGAACGATCCCAGTACGATCATTAAATGTCACACCAAAACCATGAGAGAAGTAAAGTGCTTTTCCTTTAGTAAGATGTTTTTTTACAGTAGGCCACACTGCAATCTGACCAGCATCAGAAAGAAGATATTGAATCACAGTTGCTTTTTCACAAGCCTCTTCAATATCAAAAAGGTTCTCCCCTGGCACCCAACCATCAGCTACAGCCTTATCCCAGGTTTTAGACTCTTTACGTTGTCCAACAATTACATTAAACCCATTGTCTCGAAGGTTCAAAGATTGACCTGGTCCCTGCACCCCATAACCGATTACAGCGATGGTTTCCTCTTTCATTGTTTCACGAGCTTTTTCCAATGGAAATTCTTCTCGCATTACTACTTTCTCTTCTGTTCCTCCGAAATTTAACTTTGCCATTTTTCTTGTTTTAAGTATGTTAGAACTATTTTTTCTATTTCTGTTTATCTAATACAGTCTGAACGCGATCTCTCTCTTTTAGAAATTCAGACAGTTTCTCAATATTTGATCTTGTAATTGCAACCCTACCTGAGCGAATAAATTGAATGACACCATAAGGGTTAAGCTTATCGAAAAGCTCTTGTGTCTCCGCCTTATGTCCTGTCTTTTCAATCACAGTGTAAGTAGGGGTAATCTCTAATATACGAGCATGATATGCTCTTACAATCTTCTCAATCTGGTCGCCTGCAAGCAGTGCTTCCGACGAGACCTTGTATAGAGCGACTTCCTGATGAACGATTTCATCATTACGATGATAAAAACATTTAAGGACCTCCACATGCCTCTCTATTTGGACGCACAGTTTTGTGATTCGATCCTCCAAGTCATTTACGACAATCGTAAACTTACTAATGCCAGCGATAGCAGATTCCGAAACCGTCAAGCTCTCGATATTGATTCTACGACGAGTAAACATGATAGTGATTCGATTCAACAACCCAATAGTATTCTCTGTATAAGCAGAGATGGTAAATTCTTGTTTTTGCATACTATATATAGATTATGAGTTTGGTCCCAATCTTACATCAGACACTGTAGCTCCAGAAGGAACCATTGGGAATACATTCTCTTCTTTCTCAACACGAACTTCTAAAAAGTAAGGGCCTTCAGTGGCAAGCATTTCGCTTATGGCACCATCCAAATCCTCTCTTTTATCGACAAGTTTGGCTTCGAACCCATAACCTTGTGCTATTTTTATAAAGTCAGGATTATTCATTTCAGTAAAAGAGTATCGACGATCAAAAAATAGCTCTTGCCACTGCCTTACCATACCCAGAAATTCATTATTCAATACCACTACTTTCACATTAAGATTCTCTTGTTTAATAGTAGCCATCTCTTGAATTGTCATCTGAAACCCACCATCACCTAAGAAAGCGATAACCGTCTTATTGGGATTTCCTACAGCTGCACCAACTGCCGCAGGAAGACCAAAACCCATTGTCCCAAGACCTCCTGAGGTCACACAACAACGACTATCTTTGAACTTAAAATATCGTGCTGCCATCATCTGTTGCTGTCCAACATCTGTCGCCATAATCGCTTGGTGGTTGGTAGCATCTGCTACTTTGTTCACCACTTCAGCCATCGAGATACCGTTCTGTACAGGATTCAAATCATTCTTTATCACTGCATCAAATTCTTTCTCTTCAAAAGGTGTAAACTCTTTAAGCCAATCGGTATGCTTATTCTCTTTGACTAGTCGACATAACATCTTCAATGCTTTTTTTGCATCACTACAGATAGCCACTTCGACAGGTATATTTTTATTTATCTCAGATGGATCTATCTCGATGTGTATCACCTTGGCTTGTTTTGCATAGGTATTTATATCCCCTGTCACTCTATCATCAAAACGCATCCCTACAGCAATCAACAGATCACATTCATTGGTCATCACATTGGGACCATAATTTCCATGCATTCCTAACATTCCTTTTAATAGAGGATGATCTGATGGTACTGCTGAAAGTCCCAATAGAGTGGATGCCATTGGAATATCTGTTTTCTCTGCAAATTGCAATAATGTCTTTTCAGCGCCAGAGAGAACCACTCCCTGACCAACAAGCATCAAAGGCTTCTTTGCATCGTCTATTAATTTTGCAGCATCAACCAAAGCTCTCTTTTCAATAGGTTGTTCTGGTAGATAACTACGAATACGACGACATTTATTATAAGAAAATGCTACTTTGCTAAATTGAGCATCTTTAGAAATATCAATAAGAACAGGTCCTGGTCTACCAGTGCTTGCAATAAAAAATGCCTTGGCAACAACCTCTGCAATCTCATCAGCCGAGGTAACCTGATAATTCCATTTTGTGACTGGCATCGACATTCCCACGATATCAGACTCTTGAAAAGCATCTGTTCCTAACAATGGACTAGTCACCTGACCCGTAAAACAGACCAAAGGAGTTGAATCAATCATTGCGTCAGCAATACCAGTCATTAAATTTGTAGCACCTGGTCCAGAAGTTGCAAAACAAACCCCCACTTTACCAGAAACTCGTGCATATCCTTGTGCAGCATGAATCGCTCCTTGCTCATGACGAGACAAGATATGATTCACCTGATCAAGATAATCATATAGCGCATCATACACTGGCATAATAGCACCACCTGGATATCCAAATATTGTATCAACCCCCTCCTCTAATAGCGAAAGGATCAATGCTTTGGCTCCAGATACATTCTCTTCATTACTCGTAAGTGAACTGTGGTTTTGGGTAGTCATATAAGTATGATTTAAATGATGAATGATTCTATATTATACTAATCTCACAGCACCTTTATCTGCTGATGAAACTAATTTTGAATATGCTTTAAGCGCAGTTGACACTTTTCGATCTCTATGGGAAGGTGTATAAGCTTGATCTCCTCGTGCCTCCTCTTTTTGTCGTCTTTGATCTAAAATATCTTGTGGAACATCTAGTTCAATAGATCGATTAGGAATGTCAATACGAACAGGATCACCATCTTCTACCAATGCGATCAAACCACCAGCTGCTGCTTCTGGAGAGGCATGTCCTATAGACAATCCAGATGTACCTCCTGAAAAACGACCATCTGTTAATAGTGCACAAACTTTGCCTAATTGCATCGACTTAAGGTAGGAAGTAGGATACAACATCTCTTGCATACCTGGTCCTCCTTTAGGTCCTTCATATCGAATGATTACAACATCTCCAGCCTGTACTGTATCACTTAAAATACCATTACATGCATCTTCCTGAGACTCAAAAACTTTTGCTGTTCCATTAAATTCAAAAGCAGAAGCATCTACTCCGGCAGTTTTAACAATACAACCATCTTTCGCAATATTTCCAAACAATACAGCAAGTCCTCCATCTTGGTAATAAGCATGCTCCACAGAACGGATACAACCCCCCTCTCTGTCAAGATCTAAAACTTCGTAAGCTTTTTCTTGAGATCCCATCACTAAGTTGCGTCCAATATAACCTGGAGCAGAATGATAAAGACTCAATGCATCTTTTTGCACATTATCGCTACATATATCATATTTCTCTAGTACTGATTTTAATGTTTCGCCATCCGTTCGATATACCGAGGTGTTCAATAAAGAGCCTCTATCTAATTCAGCAAGAATCCCAAGGACCCCTCCGGCTCTATTTACATCTTGGATGTGATAGCTAGAGTTTGGAGACACTTTACATAAACAGGGAACTTTTCGAGAAAGCCTATCCATATCATGCATATCAAATTGAACTTCTGCTTCATGTGCAATAGCCAATAAGTGAAGTACCGTATTAGTAGATCCTCCCATAGCTATATCCAAAGTCATTGCATTCATAAAGGCATCTCTATTAGCAATAGCTCTTGGCAATACATTCTCATTGCCATGTTCATAGTAATCATATGCCATCTCTACGATACGATGAGCAGCTTGTTCAAAAAGCTTTTTACGATTTGCATGGGTCGCAACCACCGTTCCATTTCCAGGCAAAGAAAGTCCCAAAGCCTCAGTCAAACAATTCATTGAATTCGCAGTAAACATCCCAGAACAAGAACCACAAGTTGGACAAGCACTCTGTTCTAACTCGGCTAATTTTTGGTCATCGTAGTTATTATCAGCACCCTTAACCATCGCATCTACCAAATCATAATGCTCTCCATCCATCTCCCCTGCTTCCATAGGTCCACCAGAAACAAAGATCGTTGGAATATTTAGACGCATGGATGCCATCAACATACCAGGAGTAATCTTATCACAATTTGAAATACAAATCATTGCATCCACTTTATGGGCATTACACATATACTCCACACTATCAGCAATAACCTCTCTAGAAGGCAGAGAATACAACATTCCATCATGTCCCATTGCGATACCGTCATCAATGGCAATGGTGTTAAATTCGGCTGCAAAGCATCCTTGAGACTCAACGATTTTCTTGACCTCTTGACCAATATGATGAAGATGAACATGACCTGGAACCATTTGGGTAAACGAATTTACAATGGCTATAATCGGCTTACCAAAATGTTCCTCTTTCATTCCATTGGCTCTCCAAAGACTTCTAGCCCCGGCCATTCGTCTTCCTTCGGTTGTGGTACTACTTCTAAGTTTTTTATGCATGGCTAATGATTTTACAAGTCCAAAAAAAAGCCTTTCTCATGATTGTGAGAAAGGCTCTTTTTTTTCGATACGTACAGATATACAAAACCTCCCTCACATGGAATCAATGAGAATAATAATGACGATGAGAATAATATTTGTAACCTTCGATAACATATCTTTTTTCTTTCTTTTACCAGTAAGTTTGTTTACTAAATTCTTTATTTATTGTTCAATCACGTTTCAAATGTAGGGATTATTTTTTTACATCAAAACGAAATCATAGTTTTTTTGAACAACTTAATATTAAATTAAAACTAAAGACCTGTTTTAACTTACACTTATAAAACACTCCTAAATCTGAAATATGATCCAAAATAACAACCCTGATTATCAACATATTACACAACACTCATAGTGTCTCAAATTTCACCTTAGATCATGACACCACTCAAAAACATAAAGTTTTAATTTTCAACACTTTATAAGTGATATATTTTTTTTGCAATTTAAATATTAATTAAAACGCTCTATTCATTTTAATTTAAAAACAGAACCATGAAAATAATATTAAATTATAAGCTACATTTCCTTTCACTTACGAACTCTTAAATTATTATCTTTTTAAAGAACCTACTCAAATAAAAGAACCATTTAATCATATCAAACAATCTAAGAGTGTAATCTGTTAGATTATCATTCTAATTCATCAGGAATAACCTGACGAACTAGAGCAACATATTTAATCACATTTTAAATTTCTCGATCATGATGAATGATATTAATTGCGGAGCGTTTACATCTTATCACAAGGAAATTCCCAAAGAGATATTGGAATTCTTCTATCAGACAACAAAAGATATTGTAGGGGTTGGATATGATCCTATAAGTTATGCTACTCAAGTTGTTGCTGGAACAAATTACAGTTTCTTCTGCAATGCAAAACCAGTCTATCCACATGCGATAGAATATGCGGTTCTGATAGAAATATATCGACCACTTAAAGGGGAACCACATATTACAAAAATCATCAAAGTTCATTAAAAGGACAATTAGAGAGAGTTAAGAGATTAATTCTCTCTTTTTTATTCTCACAAGACTATATTAGAGCAATATAAATAGATAGTCGTATTGTTCTTCTATTTTTCCCTACAATAAAACAATTCCCAAAAAATCACATTAAAACAATTCAATAGACATAACTGTTTTTAAAATATCTAGGATATAATCTTCTACGATAATTTCAATATATTAAAACTAGAAACCTATGAAGAATGCAAGAGAAGATGGGCTATATTCTGAGTATGACACAAACATACCAGATGATATAAAAGCAATGTTTAATGAGGTAACGCAACGACTTATGGGAGTTGGTTACAAGCCAATTTGTTTTGCAATCAAGAGAGAAAAAGGGTTTAAGTTTAAATTCTTTTGTAATGCAACACCTATGCTACCTGGAGAGTATGAATATGCTGTCTTTATAGAGATTTTTAAACCTACAGATGGTATTGCACATCTAATCGGAATATCGAGAGTAAATTGAATTATTAAAGAGATAATGCGAATCAAGAGTTGGATTTCATATCTAACCAAGTGGTTTAATTACCTATATATTAGACATTTATATTGTTTTTATCCTTGAAAATCAGTATCTTATAGTTGTTTTCAAAGCGACTTTAAAATATGATAATCAAGGATAAGGACTTCAATTTAATAAAAATATACGATCTAATTTGTTATTATTTCGATGAGTTAAGATATTATTGTGAACGATTTAGTAACAATAACTCCCCTTGCTTTACTGATCAAGAGGTGATGACAATATATCTTTTTGGTGTTCAATATCAAGAATACACCAAGATAAATCAGATTCATAAATTTGCATGTGATTACTTGTCTGACTGGTTTCCAAATTTAGGATCTTATCAAGCATTTTGTAATCGCCTTAATCGTTTAGCTGGAGCTTTTACAAGATTGTCTGAATTATTACTTGAAGACACTCAGCCTAATGATTGTATTATCGATCAATGTTTACTTGATTCGATGCCAATTATAACGTGTTCTGGCAAACGAAAAGGCAAGGTGGCCAATGAAGTAACCAATAAAGGCTATTGCTCTACGAAAGGAGTTTACTATTATGGCATGAAGCTTCATATGCTGGGGATAAGACGACAAGATGCTTTACCATTTCCAGAGCAAGTCCTTTTTACTCCTGCATCTGTGAACGATATTGTCGTTTACAAGGAGAGATGGTCAGAAATGCGGAACAGAACCTTCTTTGGAGATAAAATTTACATGCATAATGAATTTAACCAACAAGTGAAGAATCAGTATAATTCAGAAATGTTGACACCTATTAAGGCAATAAAAGGGATGCCCTTGATAATCAAACAAAGAATAAAAGCAGCAGATGATTTGTATAATAGAGCTGTATCTAAAATTAGACAACCTATTGAAGCAATGTTCTCTTGGCTAATCGAAAAAACAGATATACAAAGAGCTAGTAAGGTAAGGTCTACAAAAGGATTAATGGTACATGCATTCGGTAAACTAACTGCAACGTTTCTTAATTATGTTTTGAACCCTTGATTCGCATAGATATATCATTTATATATTGAATGTTTGATCTCTCTCTGAGTGAACATTGCATTCGGTCAAACTTATACTGAGAATTTAAAATTTTCATCATGAATGGTATATGTTTGGAAGAGCTATATGGGAGTATATCCTTCTAAATATTTTAAAAAAAACACCTATAGATGGATTGAATTTTTCCACTAATATCAGTTTATAATTACTTATGAACACATTATTAAACAGATTATTAACTTATTCTTTCCATAAACGAAAACGGCACCATCAAAGACATAACTCTGTCCATCGAACTTCTTTTATCTATGTTAAAGTGACAATTAAGAGTGTAAAAAAATTAGACACTTTATATATCTCGTATAAATACTTTAGTACATTTACTTTGACCAATTATAATAACGATGAAGGAAGGAAATATCTTAATTATCGACGACAATTCAAGTATCTTAACAACATTAGAAATGTTGTTAACAGGACACTTTAAACAGATAATTACTCTAAAAAAACCCAATCATATTCTCTCCTATATTACCCAATATGATATAGAAGTGATCCTTCTTGACATGAACTTCTCTGCTGGAATTAATACAGGCAATGAAGGGGTATTTTGGCTAAATCAGATAATTGAGAAATTTCCTCATATCAGTGTTATTATGATAACTGCATATGGAGATATAGATCTAGCAGTAAGAACGATAAAAAATGGTGCATTTGACTTTATTCTTAAACCTTGGAATAATGAAAAAGTCATCTCCACAACACATGCAGCACTCAAGCTAAGTCAAAGTCAAAGAAAGAATCAGTCTCTTAAGAAGGAAAGTGAAAGATTAAAGGCTGCCTGTAATCAACAAGAAGAGGAGATAATTGGACGCTCCACAGCAATGAAAGAGGTAATAAAGATTGCACAAAAAATCGCAGGCACCGATGCCAACATATTGATAACAGGTGAAAATGGCACAGGTAAGGAGGTCTTTGCAAAATATATCCACACACTATCACAACGAAGAAACTCATTGATTGTCACAGTAGATATGGGAGCGATCTCTTCTACGCTATTCGAAAGTGAACTATTTGGACACACAAGAGGGTCATTTACTGGTGCAACTAAAGATAGAATGGGAAAGATGGAGGCAGCACATGAAGGGACACTATTTTTGGATGAGATAGGAAACCTATCAATGGATCTTCAAGCAAAACTTCTTTCAGTTATTCAAACCAAGACAATCACCAAACTAGGTAGTAATGATCCCAAACCTTTAGACATACGACTTATTTGTGCGACAAATATCAATATCCCCACCCAGATTGCAAATCAACAGTTTAGGGAAGACCTTTTTTATCGTATTAATACCATCCAAATAGAGCTACCTCCTTTGAGAGATAGAGGTCATGATATTATATTATTAGCCAATAATTTTCTAAATATCTTTGGTTTAAAATACAACAAAAGTCATCTACATTTAAGCACAAAAGTACAGAAACAGATACTTGACTATGGATGGCCTGGTAATATTAGAGAGTTAAAACATTGTATGGAAAAGGCTGCTATTCTCGCAGATAAACCACAGATTGATCATGTGGATCTTCAGACCTATCATGCAAATACACAAGATGATCTAAAACTATTAGATTTAGACCTTGACCAATTGGAGAAAAAAATAATCTCACAACAGTTAGAGGCAGAAGATGGTAATATGTCTAAAGTTGCAACAAAACTAGGAGTTACAAGACAAACCCTCTATAATAAATTAAAAAAACATAACCTATGATCACTCGCAATCTTCTAGTCTCCATTTCCCTACATCTCCTTGGGATTATCTCTTCGACTGCAGTGATCACCCTATCTGTTGCTCACAAGGCATGGATATACACAGGAATAGGGACATTCGTTCTAATACTATTCTCTACTCTTCTGATAAAAAGTATCTATAAAATTTTTAATAAAATAGAGATAACCCTTTTAGGTGTTTGTAATAATGACACCTCAATCCAACTTAACAAGAATAAACAGAGTCATACTTTACGAAAAATATCCATACACATTGAAAAAATCATTCAAAATACTCATGACACAAAGAAGCAGTTACACAGTAAAGAGCTTTACTTCGGTGCACTTATTGATAAATCATCTACGGGGCTATTCTCATATGACGAAACTTTCAGAGTAATAGATTGCAATCCTAAAGCTCAAAACATATTGCATTTATCACAAAGACACCATCTACAATCACTTACTAAAATTCATCCAGATTTACCTGATCATCTGATGAATATTCTAAAGAATAACAAAACGACTAGCTGTATCTTTGAAAGTGGTAGTAATAAAATACTCTTTAATACTACTACTTTACAAATAAACAATCAAAAGATATGTCTTGTATCTGTCAATGATGTAACTTGGGAATTAAATCAGAACGAGTCAGAAGCATGGATCAAACTATCCCGGACTCTTTCCCATGAGATAATGAATGCCATGACTCCAATGACTTCACTTTCTCAAATAGCTTTGGGTTACTTTAGTGATTTAAGAAAAATCAAACAAGTACAAGACCTAAAACAACAAGATATTCACAATACAGTCAAAGCGCTAACCATTATTGGAGAGCAAGCAGAACGTCTTATGCTATTTGTAAACAATTACAGAAAGTTCACCCAGCTTCCAACCCCTCAACACAAAAGTGTTTTGCTAAAACCATTCATTGAAAAGCAACTCTTCCTATATAGAACCCTAGATAAATCCAATGCCATTCAATTTGTTTGCAATATTTCAGAGGAATTCCATATTTATGCAGACCCTAAAATGCTTGAACACATCGCACTTAACATTGTTAAAAATGCAATAGAAGCATTTGAGGAGGGGCAAGAACCTTTCCCTAAAATTATCTTCGAATCGATACAAAGAGGAAATCTAACAACTCTTTCGATTATAAATAATGGTAAAGCGATACCAGAAGAGATTCGTGAAAATATCTTTACGCCATTCTATACTACCAAAGCAGAAGGTTCTGGCATTGGATTAAGCTTAAGCAAGCAGATGATGATCAAGATGGGAGGTAATCTTACACTAATTCAGAGGAGTTGTCTTACAGAATTTTCTATTCAATGTTATTCCAATGAGAACATTGAATAATCAACATCTACCTGTATGCTATTGGTTAAGCCATTGTCTAAATGATACCGACTTATCTCTTCCGACAGTAATTCTCGAATGATGTTTCGGAGAAGTAACAACAACCAATTTTCCACGAAACCAGTTTTCCACCTTCTCAATGGCACGTATATGAACAACAAATTGTCGATTTACTCTATAGTAGTCTGATTTATCTAAACCTAACATAATCTGTCCTAGGCTCTCTAAAATCACATGTCTCTTGCCATTAAATTCGCAAGCATATGTCGCATTATCATCAATATAGAAGTAAGCTATTTTCTCCACAGAAAGAGTATACCAAGCACCTTTTTGTTCTAATAAGAAATGTTTTCTCTTTGAAGTATTCTGCGAATTTGTCTCTTTAAACACATTATCAATAGGATTGACATCAAACAAACGTCTCAACAATTTTGTTTTCTGTTCCAACTGCCCCAAACATCTCTTCAGGTCTTTCAACTTAAGTGGCTTTAGAAGATAATCGACCGCATTAGATTCAAATGCCTTCACAGCATATTGATCATAAGCTGTAGTGTAGACGATTAGAGATTCAGTACGCACTTTCTCAAGAATTTCAAACCCCATACCATCCCCCAATTGTACATCAAGAAACAAAATATCTGGATCACGATTTTCATGAAACCAATTTATCGACTCTTTAACACTACCCAATACTGCAACAATTTCAGCATCAGGAACCAACTCAATTAAATATTTCGATAGAAGTCTTTGCGCAGGTATTTCATCTTCTACAATCGCTATTCTCATCATTTCTGTCTGTCTATTAATGGTAGTATGACACAGAAGTCTTCTTCGCTTTGACATACTTCAATATGTTTGCCAATCAACAACTTATAACGACGATCCAAGTTTCTTAAACCAATCCCTTCCTTATCAACTACTTTCTTATAATTCAATGAGTTTCTTACAATCAACTGTTTCCCATTATATAGGATATCTATTTTTAATGGCTTCTCTTTTAGGATAGCATTATGCTTTATAGCATTCTCAACTAACAACTGTAAAGCCAAAACAGGAATCTCACACTGCATCACATGAACATCTACATCAAATTGAATCTGAAATGCATCTTCATATTTAATTTCTTGCAGATAAACATACGATTCTAGAAACTCTAACTCCTCTTTAAGAGGTACAGTATAGTGGTCTGTGCTTTTTAAAATATAACGATAGATATCCGAAAGGTGTTGTGTATAGGTTACGGCTCTTTCTTGATCTAAATAGATCTCAGAAATAAGTACATTCAAACTATTAAACAAGAAATGAGGATTCACCTGATTCTGTAATGCATTCAGCTCTGCCCCCATCTTATCCTCTTTAAGTTGCATATTTTTTTCTCGTTCACGCACCAACCTTCTACTATAACTTCTAGTAAGCACAAATAGGTCAAACATCAAAATATACAGAGCTCCAAATACCACAAAAAAGGTATTCATCCTGTTAGAGATTAAATACTCTTTATAGTAGATGATCAATATACAAAACACAACGAAGTAGCCTAATTGTCCCAGTAATATTTTCCCTACTAATACCCATACAGATTTCTCATTTCGAGAAAAGATACCTTGAACTCTATCATCAAAAAAAAGAGTAAACTCACTGATGAGAATCAATGACCCCGTAATAATAAGGTAGTCTTTCAAACTACTTTGTAACACGGAATAATCCGACTGGTTTTGGGATATAAACCCAAGAAAAGAGAAAATAAACAGACAAAACATCGCAACCAAACCATTGCGTATTAAACCACTAATAACCCTTCCTCGGGAACTTTGTATGAATGGGTCCATTTCCTACGTTATTATTCTTTAAATCTATTTACTTCTAAGATAAACATTATTTTATTTATTCTAATGTAGAAGAGAGGCACAACACGATATCTCTCTACCACAATTCTGTTCAAACAGCCCATCATTCACATATTGAGTCACAAATGAAGTGTATCTGAACGAAAAAAGTATTGAAGGAGACTACTCTTGCTGTAAAGAATCCCACACTGAAGATAAAACTCCCATTGCTTTTTGATATTTCACCTGTTCAATCTTATATTGAGATTTAGAGTATACAAACAATGAATACTGTTGCTGCCAAGACAATTGAGCCTCTAAATAGTCTGTTATTAGTTCAAGTCCTTGCATATAGGCTTCTTTACTCATATCCATATTTAGTTTTGCTTGAACAAGGCTCTTCTTATAGAGCAAATATCGATCGTAAGCCTGCTGTATCTTTTGTTTTGCTTGCATCGCTTCTAACTCCATCAACCGACTCTTTTTTTGTGTTTCAAGTTGTGCAATTTCGGAGGCCATACGGGCCTTCATTCGTTTATTTCGTCTTTCACCACTATAAGGAATTGGGATAGAAAATTCTACGGCAACTGTTGGAGTTATATTATTCTGAATCCACCCTTCTTGAACAAACGGGGTCGTTCCCATATTGTCTACATGTAATGCTTTGAGGTAGCGTGCTCCTGCTTTAATACCGATAGCAGGAAGGTAATCAGCCACCACTAATTTCTCATTCAACTTTTTCATTTGGTCTCTCTTCGACAGAATTTTATAGTCAGATCTAGATGACACATCCACCTTCTGATCCAGCACCATTGGGGATACTACGACTTTTGTAGAGTCATCTATCATGAGAGAGATAGAGAGAGGAAGTCCCATCAACCTGCACAGTGACATTCGCAAAAGATCTCTTTGATTTTTTGCCTCTTGCAATTTTATCTGAGCACTATTTCTTTTTACCTCCACTTTCAGAAGCTCATTACGGTGCTTCAATCCAACAGAGACTGCATTCTCCACTTTTGCAGTAAGAGAATCTAAAAGAGACAAATACATCGCAGAAACTTCCACTTGCTCGTGAGCAGCAACATAAGACCAATAACATTCATCCGAAGCCAACAAGAGCTGCTCTTGAGTCTCTTTTCTTTTTAACTGATAAATATCCACACCCAAATCAGCCATTTCATTTGCCAAACGGATCTTCCCACCTCCATAAAGAGGCATATTGGCAACCATATCCACACCAAAACTCTCATTCATATCATAAGATATTCCACCAGAAGGTAGAAACGCATACTGATCAAAGATAGGATTTCCATCGGCTCCAATAACCGGTTTTCCATGCATATCCAACATGACGTTTGGAACCATCGTCTGCGAAGTAGGATCCAACTTCGCAGTAGGAAGGTAGGTGTTATCCCACTCCAACTTGCTTACATCAGAAAAAGCATGAGTCACTCTACCTCTTATAGAAGCTTTGGGAAGAAACAGGGTACGCATCTCTTTTTGATAATATTTTGCACTCTTTAATTCTCTATTTGCCATAGAGATCTCTTCACTATGATGTAGCACCCTATCTCTACATATATCTCTACTAATAGTCAGTTGTGCCTTTGTATGAACCGTACCCATAAAGAGGATCAGTCCAAGTACATATTTTTCTTTTATCTTCATCTATACACACTATTTAAAACTGATGGAAAACAAAACAGGAATTACGATCAACGTAATAAGGGTTCCGATGAAAAGTCCACCCATAATCGTTACAGCAAGACTTCCAAAAAACACATCTCGTACCAAAGGGATCATTCCCAATATGGTGGTCATTGCACCCATCATTACAGGACGCACACGAGACAAAGCAGCGTCTAATAGTGCTGCATTCTTGTTTTCATAAGACTGCATTCGAACATCTATATCCTCTATCAATACCACTGCGTTTTTGATCATCATTCCAGCCAATCCAACAACACCCACCATGGCAAGAAAGCCAAAAGCTTTTCCTGTAACAATCATTGCGGGAATAACTCCTATCCATGCCAAAAGGACACAAAAAAGTGTAATCCACATCTTACGATAACTTTTATACAGAAGGAGCAAAATCAACACAATACCAAATAAGGCAAGAGGAATAAACAGCACAATATATTTTGTCGCATTGGCTTGATCTCCCGCTTCGCCACCCCACTTTAAATGATATCCTTTCGGAAGAGAGATATTTTCAATCTCTTTTCTCACATCAGTCATCACTTCAGTAGCAGTATGTGTCTCTTTGGGATTGCACATTACTTTAATGGTTCGCACCCCATTTTCTCTCCGGATTAGAGGCTCCTCCCAAGCTATAGAAAGGTCAGCTACGGCACTCAAAGGAGAAGGAGCCAACAGTTTTTCTTCTACCTCTTCTAATGAAATATCACCTTGAAGCACCTCCTGAATTGGAAGGTGTATAGCTCCTTTTCCCCAAACAGGAATATGCCTTAATACATCAATATCTTCCCCTCCATTGTCTGTCATTTTTAGCTTAAGAGGGATCTCTGTCTCTTTCTCAAAATATCGATGAATTGGAACACCTGATGTTGACATTAAAAGAGCCAAAGATGCATCTTGCCTACTCACCACCATACTTGCTCCGTCTAGTTGTCGATAGTTTACATGAAGGTATGGAGTAACAGGCTCCCAGTTATTATGAACAGAATACCTATCCACATAAGAGCTAGACTGAAATATCGACTCGGCATGCTTGGACAACATCTTCAAAGTATCTATCTCAGGCCCATAAAAATTACATTCAACCAGGGCCTCGACACTAATCAAAGCATAACTTTTTAGTTCAGAAAAAGCATCAGGATAGTAGGTATGAACATGATCTAGTATCTTAGATCGCAAGGATTCCACATCTTCCCAAGAGCTATACGAGATGATAATCTCACCATAAGAGTCGTTCATATCTGGAATTATTCGAACCAAAGTATATCTAGTAGCAGCACCCCCAATATTAGAGGTAACCTCCTCTACTCCTTGTTGAGTAAGAAGCCAGGAAGTGATCTCCTGAAGATCTTTTTCCAACACCTTTGGATGAACTCCATTAGGCAACTTATAAGTCAAATAATTCTGACGATAATTCATATTAGGGAAAAATTCTGACTTCATAAATTTAGTAGCCCACAGTGACCCAACCAAAAGCAGTACCGATGTAAAGATTACTCTTTTAGGATGCATTAAAGCCCAACTGATGATTCTTTGAAAAGTCTCCTTCAATCGATCTTTCTTCTTTCTTGAACAAACAATACCTTTAGTCAGAACCATCGATGCAAAAAGAGGCACTTGGGTCATTGAAAGGAACCAACTTAAAAATAGAGAGGTAGCAAGAACAAGAAAAAGATCTCTAGTGTACACTCCTGTGGCATCAGGAGACAGATAGACAGGTAAAAAAGATAAAATGGTGATCAAGGTAGCACCCAACAGAGGCATTGCTCTTTTCTGGGGTGAAACTTGAAAAGCGGTTCTCCATGATTTCCCCACTTTAAGGTCTTCATAAATACCATCAATTACCACAATCGCATTGTCCACGAGCATTCCCATTGCCACAATAAAAGCACCTAAAGAGACTCTTTGTATAGTTCCTCCCCACAACAACAAAAAAGGCAATGAACCCACTATGGATAAGATCAAACTAGCCCCAATAACCACACTACTACGCCAACCTAGAACAATCAAAAGAATTCCGACCACAATCATGACAGAAATGACCAGGTTCAATACAAAAGAGTTTAAAGATTCTTTCACCAGATCTGATTGAAAATAGACCTTATGAAAAGATATACCAAGAGGCATCTGTTTCTGAATAATCGTCATCTCTTTTTCGACACACTCTCCGATAGCCACCACATTCTCTCCTGGGTTCATCGAAATAGATATACCAATAGCAGGTTCATGATTATAATACATTCTAGAACTAAAGGGTTCTTCTATTTTTCGTTCTATTGTCGCAATCTCACTTAGTCGATATTGAACATCCTTTCCCCCGCGTATAATCACATTCTTTAACTGTTGCATCTGTACAAGACTACGTGGTACGGAAACACGAATGTTCTTATTTTGTGTCAAATAAGCACCTGCATATAGATCCTTTAACTGATCCTCTATTGTGGATACAATAGTAGATGGCATAATTCCCAAATGCGAGAGTTTATCTGCATCTATCTTAATATCGATCTCACTATTTTGCACCCCATTAAGTAGTACTCGTTTTACCCCATTTACAGCCAACAAACGATCTCTAACGGTATGAGCATATTCTCTCATTTGATCATAATCAATTCCATCAGAAGACATCGCATAAAACAGACCATACACATCTCCAAAATCATCATATACTTGAGGCATATAAGCTCCGGGAGGAAGAAATCGTTCCACATCCGCCACTTTCTTTCGAAGAAAATCCCAATACTGATCCACCTCATCCTCAGGAACAGTTGTCTCCAGCGACAGATGTATTTCAGAATAATTAGCCAAAGATCGTGATTCAATATCTTTGATATTTGGAATGGTACGAAGATGATTCTCTAATATCTTGGTCACACTCTCTTCGACACATTCGGCAGATGCACCAGGATATGGCACAACAACCAAAGCCGATTTAATTTTCAGTTCAGGGTCCTCCAATTTACTCAGTAAATGGAAAGAGATGATTCCTGCTAAGCAGAGAGAAAAAAGCAAGAAATAGATTACTCTCTTTTGCTTGAAGACAGCTTGAATAAAATTCATTATTTATCCTCCTGTATCAGTAACACATTCATTTGATCTTCTAGACTATGCACTCCGGCAGTTATTAATGTATCTCCTCCCGACAATCCATAAACAGATGCATATCCATCTCGATAAAGATCAAGGAGTTCAATAGTTCTTTTCAGAACTTTCCCATCTCGATAACAGAAAACATAGGAATGGCTATTTTCATGAATACATGAACAAAGAGGAATACGTATATACGTATCTGCTGGCACATCGAACTTTAAAGCAATCTGAAGATTCATCCCACTTACCAATGGGACTTTATTTGTAGATTTAATAGAGAACCACATGGCATAAAGATTGTTTGACTCTGGTTTGATTGTGGATCCGATAAACGAAAGAGGAAACGAATGACCTTTATAATAACTACTTGTAGCAATTGCCGACTTCAATTGTGCTGATTTTAATACGATTGAGTAGGGTACAGAGACGCGAACTCGTAAAGCATTCGACCTTACCAAAGAATATACAGTCATTCCTGCACTCACCAACTCTCCTTCATGAACAATCACCTTTTGGACAACCCCATCGAAAGGAGCTCTAAGAGTCATGTCTTTTAATGCATTCTTATCATTTTCAAGCATTACTTTCAGTTGTTGTAAACCAGAAATGGCTTTCTCATAATCATTGTCAGCCAAGTTATGGGACCGATATAATGCCTTTAGTCTTCCAACCTCACTAGACAATTGACCGTATTTATACTTCGTCGCTTGAAACTTTAGTTTATAATCTCGGTCATCCATCGAAGCAAGGACCTCCCCTTTCTTCACGTACTCACCCTCCTTTTTAAAAAGACGTAAAACAGGACCTGGTTTTCGAAAAGAGAGCTTCATTTGCTCTTGCTCCTTTATCACGCCATAACAGTTCTCCACTTTTACAGAGGCTTCGGCCTCTACTATCTTGTATTTTACACGACGTAAAGTGTCCTCTTTCTTTACGATGTCTGATGAACAAGCAATAACAGCTATTAATACAATACCTATCATTATATATCGAATGATCCCTTCCATATCCTCAACTATTGAATTATATTTTAACACTAAGCTGAGAAAGATTAATGGAAGGCGAAAGAACAAAAATAGGGAAACGTTATTTTTGTAGTTTATAACGTAAAAATCACGAGGTAAAAAAAATCAAACATCTAAGAAGCAACCAACTGATGTACTTTAACTCCTCTGTAACATTTGTCACTGACCAGAATAAAAGAATGCACTTACTTTGCATATGTAAACAAACAAGTACTGAATGCAGAAACACTTAAAATGAATATTATTAAAACATATAAATGCTTCAGGTACTCTAAAAATCAAAAGGAGAATAAGTTATGGCAACAAAAAAAATGACAACAGAACTTTTCAAACAAACCATCTTTAACTATGAAAACAACCAAGAGTGGAAATTTGAAGGAGATCGTCCTGCCCTAATTGATTTCTATGCTGACTGGTGTGCTCCATGTAAGATGATTGCACCCATATTAGAAGAACTTTCGGAAAAATATGATGGGAAAATTGATATATACAAAGTAAATACAGAACAAGAACAAGAGTTATCTTCTGTATTTGGTATCCAAAGCATTCCATCACTACTTTTTATTCCTAAAGAGGGGATGCCTAAAATGCAAGCAGGTGCTATGGCCAAACAAGCGCTAGAACAAGCCATTGAAAACGAACTAATCAATGCATAACGATGAGTATGGATTGGAAGAACTGGAACTTGATGAGAATCCTGCGATTGGTATTTGCGATCTATACCATTCACTATGTAGTAGAGAGCAAAGAGTGGGGATGGCTTCTTTTTGCAGCCCTTCTCCTATGGCAGGTAATCACCAATGCATCCTGCGGATGTCAAGGAGGAAGCTGTAGTATGCCTCCCGATAAAAAGAAAGATAACAACCATAAAGTGGATACCCATGAATTGGACTAAAAATATAACACTTCTGATGATCTTGATGATCTCTTTCTCTTGTCAACCAAAGGCACAGGAGAAGGACTCAGAAGGCCATAAAACAGCCCAAACTCATTCTACCGTAAAGTTAACCAAGCAAGAGTTTTTGGATAAAGTGTACGATTTTGAAAAGAATCCACAAGAGTGGAAATACAAAGGAGACAAACCTGCCATAATTGACTTCTATGCGGATTGGTGTGGACCTTGCAGAATGACTGCGCCCGTTTTGGAAGCGTTGGCAAAAGAGTATGGCGACAAAATAGTTATTTATAAAGTAGACACACAAAAAGAGCGTGAAATTTCAGCGGCTTTTGGAATACAAAGTCTTCCATCACTACTCTTTATTCCTTTAAATGAAAAACCTCAACTTGCAAAAGGAGCCATGCCCAAAGAGGCATTTGAAGAAGCAATAGAGAAAGTCTTAAAAGTAACAAAATAAGCCTATGTCATTCTTCAAGAAATATCTCACAACCCTGATAGGGATACTAATAGGAATGCTCGGAGGGTATCTTTACTGGAGATTTATTGGATGTAAAAGCGGCACTTGTCCAATCACTAGCAATCCTATTCATAGCACACTCTACGGAGCTTTGATGGGAGGACTTGTAGGCAATACAATAAAAAAAGATGAGAACTTCGTTTAAAGTAAAGAACGTCAGCTGTGGAGCCTGCGTCTCAGACATAAATACCGAACTCTTGAAAGTCAATGGAGTTTATGGGGTATTTGCAAATATCGCGACCCAAAGCTTAGATATCGATCACACAGGAGATACAGATCTAAAGAGAGTAAAACAGATTCTGAAAGATTTAAAATATTTGGTATAATTAATTTGGTATATACTGTTTGGAATGCAATGGAAGGGCTTTGTTTGCGCTTCCTTTGCCTCTATTAATTCAAAAAAAGATAACCATGGCACTATCCATAGATCCTCATAGATGTCCACAAAACCACAAATGCCCCATGTTGTCAATCTGTAAATACGATGCGATTACACAGAACGGATATGGTTTGCCTGTGATAGACAAAGAAAAATGTGTAGAATGTGGAAAGTGTGTACGCTATTGCGGAATGCAAGCAGTCCACAAAGAGAAAAATTAATCCATTAATGGGTTTCGTGCTGACACTTTGACCTCTAAAGAGAGGGGATACAAATAAAATATAACTCAAAAAGGGATGAATAGATTGAGAGACTATTCACTCCATCAACAACCACTCTCAAACAACTGCTCAAATCGTTGAAGAGACTACCAAAGAAATGTGTTTGACTTTGCAATGTTTGTTTACCGAAGAAAAATGATATGCGAGTTGATCTTCAACTCCATATCTTCTTCGGGTAACAAAAACAGCACAGACATCTCTTTGGATAGTCTCTTTTTTCTATCCAGATCAAACAGAGGTACCATTAGAAAGTTGATGGAAACTAAATATCATCCACATCATAACACGCCCCCAAACAACCACTAAAAATTGAGTCCGAACTACAAGATAGACTTATATATTTGGGGATAGCCCAATTGATCTCTACATTTTTACACTCTAGTTGCATATATTTTAGAACTAGTGCATCATAAACGAATAATTCTAAGACAAAACAAGCACAATTTAACATATTCTTTTAGAAATTATTTGTAACTACTAAGCTTCATTTATAGTTTAGCCTCCATTCGCTAAAGAATGGAGGTTCAGAAAATATATAATGTGTAAATTATTTTATTGCCAACTGACCTTAAGATGGTTTTGAGATAACCAATGAGCAATCATTCTCACGACACTCTTTCCTTGTTTTTTAAGTGTATCAACAATAGAGCGTAACATGGCATACCTTTGGGCTCCTTCTTCTGTTCGATAACCTGCAGATACTTTTTGTTTTATTTTAATATTACGTATTGACCTTTCGGATGCATTGTTGTCAAAAGGAACTTCGTAATACTCTAAGAAAGTAAACACACTATCAATCTTTTTAATTAATCGACTCCGTAATGTCTTGATCTCATCTAGCTGATCGTCATACTCGTCATTTTTCAACAGTAATAAAAGCTGTTCTTTAAATATTGATTTTTCTTTTAAAGGATATTGGTTCTTGGCTGATTCTCTCTTTAATTTCATGGCTTTATAGAATATATTCAAAATATCCTCTGCCCAACTGTTATTCGTTTGTTGTTTAATGTAGATTAATTCTCGTTGTAAATGTGCTAAACATAGTTGATAATGTTTGGCTGGAGTTTTTAATTGCGAAGCATAACAGTCACTGACTAAGGTCGCATTAATAAATCCTTTTTTAAAATTTTCTACTACAACTTTATACCCTCTAGACTTATTGGCTGTAATGAATGTTACCTCATGATTTTGCCATACCCACATCCATCCTTTGCCTCCATTGATCTTGCAACCTGTTTCGTCTGAGCCAACTACACTGGATTTGGATATCGATTCACGAAGTGATTCATATAAAGGAGTCATCACCTCTTGGGCTTTATTTAAAATATTAGTAATAGTCCCATCTCCAATTTTAAATGATGTTATCTCTTCCACTAGTGAACCAATACGGTTTAAAGGGATATAATGTTCAACATACAAGCTTACAATTAGTGATCGTAAATGAGAACCGTATTGGACAGGTGCTTTTATATTCGAGGGCATAGAACCTTTGTGTAGTTGACCACAACTGCATCTATTTTCATAAAGACGATGCTCAGTACAGATTTGTTCAAGAACAGGTGGTATGTCAAAAACCTGACGTTTGCATAACAAGCTAGCGTCTTCTTGATTTAATGTATTACCACACTGACATGTCGATGGAGGATAATATGACTCTATGCTTGTTGGAAAATCACTCTGTAGTAATGTCGATCCTTTATGGTTGGGTTGACCTCCGGGTTTCCTAGTGGATTTATTTCGAAGTGATTGATTTTTCTTTACTGTATGTAAATCTCTTGAAGGTGGAAAACTACTATTACTACTGTTTTTATGATTACGCGATAGTTTATCTTCTAGATCCTTTACTTTTTCATGAAGCATAGTATTCTCTTGTGACAAAGCTTGAACTCGTGACATCACTCTGTCTAGCTCTTCCTTTAAGGACTCAACCTGCTTCTTTAAAGCTTGATTCTCTCGTTCTAAACGATCTATTGTTCTCATGATTACAAAGATTCATTGATCTTGACAAATTAGAAAATATTATAACAGAAAGTAATCAACAATACGGCCTATTATTATTAACAATCATCACTAAAACAACGTGTTTGGAACTTTTGTGTGATTATTAGACTCAAAAAGAACCTGAGTAGTTACAACTTATTTGCTCATTCACCACAGATTAAGGAGGTTGAATGCCTTGGAAAGAAGCCAACGATTATTACCGAAATATGCTTTGATCAAGAGGTATACAAGAATGCTTCTCTAACAATTTCTAACGTTGCCAAGTCCATTAAATTAACCGGATGGAAGAATTTTAAGCATGTCACCTATAAATTTATTCCGTTCATCACTAAATCATATGACTGGACAACCACATCATATTCATATGATGATAATGGTACCATGATTGAAGGAGTTAGAGTTGACTTTTTTTTGGAATAGTGATAAAAAAACAAGTGGACTTTTACTTATTCCCGATATCGTCAGGAACAAAAAGGTTCTCGCTATTGGTTACAATATATTAGAAAATTATCCATATGAGATATCACAATTGGTTTTACCAAAATACTTACAAAAAATCGAAAGAGGTGCATTTGCTCATCATGAGAATATCCATGGAGCGTTATTCATTCCAGACAACACCGAAAACATAGGTCAATTGGCATTTGAAGGGTGTAAAAACATCACGTCTCTAAATATATCGCCTAAATCAAAGCTAAAGAATATCCAATACAATGCATTTAAGGATTGTGAGAAAATGGCTTGTGACCTCACCATTCCAATCGGGGTAAAGGTTATTGAACATGGAATATTCTATAACTGTAAAAGCATCAAGTCGATCAAACTCCACAAAGAAATTACAAAGATTGAATCCATGGCTTTCGCATTTTGTGAGAATTCCACAGGTCTTCAACTTGATCCTGATTGCAAAATCGAATCTATTGAAGCGGGAGCTTTTGCAAATTGCCATAATATGGATGCAATTATACTCCCTAATTCGCTCGAGAAAATTGGTGGTTGTGCATTCTTAAACACCGATGTAGAACAAGACATTACCCTTCCTTCGAATATCTACAAGATAGGGTATGGTGCATTTATTGGGGTGCACTCCAAAGTTTTCACGATACCAGATGAAGTAAAGATCTTTAAGATAATAGACAAGAAGGAAGTCAAATCTAGGATCGAAGGAATGTACCCTCATCTATTTGAAAATAATTCTAATTTTAATAATGATTTCAACTTAGACTATACGTTACCTCACGAAATCAAAAACGTGGTGATAGGGAAAATTTGCTATCGGATGCCAGATCACCTATTCGATCAATGTAATCAAATTGAATCCATTGTTTCCAACAACACCTATCCACCAAGTATTGAAGAACACACCTTCATGATGGAGAATGCCCCAAACATTGAATTGATTGTACCAAAGGAGGTGATCGAAAAATATCAAAAAGCAAACTATTGGAAAGAGTTTAGCTTTAAAAAACTCACTGCTGTAGAGGAAAATTCGTTTAATAAATCCGCACAATGTTTCGTTGACAATGGCATATTAAAGATAAAAAGTCAGAGTCCTATCAAGAAAGTGGAAATATTCAATATTTTGGGATCCAAGATATTTGAAAAAAGTGGAATGATCCAAGACATTGAGATTCCTTGGAATAGTAACTCTTTTGTCATCATTCGATGCACCAACTTAAATGGATCGATCAAAACCTACAAATGTCAATAATATCATTTAATTCTTAATACGAAAGGCTGTCTCACCGAAGAGATGGCCTTTTTCTTTTATACAATATCGTAGCATAATTAAATACCAACCCTCAATTGTTCTGTTCCGATCTTGAGATCACTCTCATGATCCTTTCAATCATGATATTTAAAGAACATATATTGGAAATATATGACAAAAAAGAGGCTGTTTTCATTTTCATGAGACAGCCTCTTTAATTAATCTATAAACTTAAATATAAACAAGAATGATTCAATGACTCAAATAAATACTTTCTCAGATATCCAATAAAAGAGAAAAAGAGAAGGCTCTGTCATTGCTATTTTAAATTTGGATTCAAATTAGCCTCTCTCTCAGGAATCGGAGCAAAGTAACTGCTCTCTTGGATAGAATTTGCGTCAAATCCTTCCGCTTCATCGGAGTGCCCCATCATCGTCTCTTTTACACGCTCACGACGAACATTATCGTTCCATGTTTTATTTTCAAAAGCAAATTCCCACGCTCTTTCATGAAGTACCGTTTGATCGAAAGTATTCTGATCTGCGCCATCCGCAAGGATTCTTGCCTCTTCATCGGTGCCTAAATATGCACGATTCTGAATACGGCGAAGTGCATCATATGCCTCTGCTGTCGGTCCACCGTTCGCTAAGTTACTAGCCTCTGCAAAAACCAACAAAGCATCAGCATATCTAAATATTGGATAGATTGCATTCGATGTTGCTTCATTCCAATTTGCTCCTCCAATATCTCTATATTTACCAATCCATGTATGCTTCTCTTTTCCCTCGATTGCAGCACTCCAGCTCTCTTCAGGAAGCAATGCACCTTTTTTCGTATACTTGATTGTATCATAGATACATGATTTTATACGATTATCATGAGGGTAATTTCTATAGAATTCATTAGTCACCACAAAGTCTTTCCAACCACCTTCTTCAGTACCTCTAAAAGATTTATTTCCATAAGAACCGTAATTACGACCAGAAGCAAAATCAGCATAAAAAGCAAAAATATGTTCTTTAGAGAAACGATTATCATATCTCCATAAGTCTGCATAATGTTCTTCTAGACCATGATCGACACCATTCACAACTAATGCAGCCTCATCGGCAGCTTTCTGATAATACTCCGTACCTTTGTTTATTGGATAACCCGCCATATTCAAGTAGACATATGACTTTAAAATACGAACAGCATCAATAGTAGGACGCGCTTTGTCTCTACTTTGAACACCTGGCAGATCCTCCGCTTTATCTAGATCTTCTAGAATAAAATTGAACACTTCTTCCATCGAAGACTTCTTCACTCCTAAAGAGCTATCTCCATTTAAATTCTTTGTTATAATTGGAACTTCTTTCCAATAAATTGCAAGGTTATAGTAGGCAAAAGCTCGAAGAAAGTATACTTCAGAGATACGTTGATTTCTCACATCATCATCCATAGGAATAGTCTCAATCTTAGCAATATTTTCGATCACATTGTTCGCTGCACTAACACCTCTGTAAAGTCCATACCAAAGCTTCTCTACATCGGGATTCTGTGTCGACACATTAAAGTCATCAAACTCAAGCATTCTCTGCTTATTCAACCCTCTAGGAGCAGTTAATGCTTGGTCGCCAGTATTTACAGTAAAACCATAGGTACTTAGACCACCGAAACGACCGTTATTCTTAAAGATATAATTATAGATAGGATAGATTGCAGCATCTAACTCTTCTTCTGTTTTAAAGTAGTTGTCCGGAGTCAACTGACTCGAAAGATCTTCCTCGAGGAAATTACACCCTGTAAATGTTGCTAAAAGCACAAAACAAGATAGTGCAAGTGTTATAATATTTTTCTTCATAACTTTTCAAGAATTAAAAACAAGAACCAATATCATTATTAGAAATTGATATTCACCCCAATACTTCCCACTTTAGCCATTGGGAAAGGAGCAGTATCGTAACCAGGAGTTTGGTCTCCACCACCATTACTTACTTCAGGATCATATCCTTTATAGTTCGTTAGAGTAAACAGATTTTGTCCTGATGCATATACACGAATAGAACTAAAGATAGCGTTCTCATTCTTGGCATTGAATGTGTAACCTAAAGTAATATTCTTTAATCTTAGGAAAGATCCATCTTCAATAAATCGTGATGATTCAGCTTGGTAAGCTACCGTTTTAGCATTTGTTTTACTAAATCCTGGAATATCAGAATCTTGATTTTCTGGAGTCCAATGATTTAGGATATCAGTACTTGTTGGATCTGAGTTTACGACGCCCATCATTCGAGCATTCACCCCATTATAAATATCATTCCCTATGGATGCTGTAAACATCAAAGACATATCCCAGTTCTTGTAGCTAAAATTATTTGCAAACCCAAACTGCCATTTTGGTAGTGCGTTACCAATCACCTGACGGTCATCTGAATTGATTACATTGTCATTATTCAGATCATGGAATTTCGCATCCCCAGATACTGCACCATAAACTGCTGCCTCAGCTACTTCAGAACTCTTCCAAACTCCTTCATATTTGTAGCCATAGAATTGACCAAATTGGCTATTTGGTTCAAGAATTGTATTCATATCACCATTATCAAAGATGATGTTGTCTCTTCCACTCAAATCGATAATCTCAGAGCGGTTGGTAGAGGCAGTAAGATTACCATTCCATCTAAAATCTTTGTTTCCTAGATTCATCTGAACAGAGAAGTCCCATCCTTTATTACTTAAAGAACCCACATTCTTTAGTTCTGTATCAAAACCAGTATAGTTAGGAACCGGAACCAAAAGAAGTAGATCCGTAGTCTCTTTGCTATAGTAATCTGCAGTAATGCTAATCATACCATCTAATAGAGAGACATCGGCTCCAATATTAAACTGAGAAGTTGTTTCCCATGTCAAATTTGGATTATCAAATCGAACAAGAACATTACCTACTGAGTTTGACTCGCCATTAATAGGATAGTTTACACCTGGATCCATCACAGCATGTGATTGATAAGGATTGATCGCTTGACTACCTGTCACACCATAACTTGTTCTAAACTTCAAGTTGCTAATTGCCTCAATATTTTGAATAAAAGGCTCTTCAGATGCTCTCCAAGCAAAAGAAGCAGAAGGGAAATATCCCCATTTACTGTTATCCGCAAATTTTGAAGATCCATCCGCACGAATAGCAGCAGTTAATAAATACTTATCTTTAAAAGAGTAGTTTACACGTGAAAGGAACGACATCAATGTCGACTCAGAATAAGCAGATCTTGGGTTGATACTATTAGATCCCAAAGAGATATCATCATACCCTAAGTTCACATCAAAATCGGTGACTGTTGTTCCATTACTTCTACGCTTATAACCTGACTGCTCATTCACTAAAGTCACATTCAGATTGTGATCACCAAATGAATCAATATAAGTCAACATATTGGTATTTTGCCAGCTACTATTCCACGAGTTCGAGATGTTGGCTTTACCATTTGTCCCTTGACCTCCATAAGTATACTTGCTGTTATAGCTATATACATCGCTTGACTTTTTTGATGAACCCCCAATTACCTTTAAAGTTAAAGTAGGAAGAATTTGATAAGAGAAAGAGAGGTTTAAATCCAATCCATCCTTTTTTGTCTCAGCATTCAACTCTTCATAATCTGCCACAGGATTATTTACCGTTGCAAATTCAGATTCCACATACTCACCATTTTCATCATAAGCATTATTTGTTGGCTCAAAACTCAAAGCATCCATCGAGATACTTCCATTTGCCCACTTTAGATTATATGGATTATCTGTAGATTGATATCCTGAAATACGTGTATTCATGGTCAGTTTATCCGATAGTTCGGTCTCCAAATTCGCACGAAAAGAATATCTCTCATAGTTCGAATTTTTGATGATACCCTCTTGATCTAGAAACTGCCCCGATATTAGAAAACGAGTCTTCTCTGTTCCCCCAGAAACCGACATATCGTGATTCTGCATCACAGCATTTCGGTAAACATCATCTTGCCAATCATTTCCACCATTTGTCTGGTATCCTTCAATTTGATCTGCTGTATATTTAGCACTTCCACCTTCTGCTACCCTCTTTTCATTTACTAGGTTTGCATAGGTCGCAGCATCCATTACATCCATCTTCTTAGAGATACTTTGGATACCCATAAAGCCATTATAACTAACTTTTGTTTCGCCCGCTTTTCCTGATTTGGTAGTCACAAGAATTACACCATTAGCTCCTCTTGAACCATAGATTGCAGTAGAAGAAGCATCTTTCAACACCTCAATCGATGCGATATCGTTCGGATTCAACTCTTTTAGAGTTCCTCCAATAATTCCATCGATCACCACCAAAGGATCATTGTCTCCATTGATCGAGTTGGAACCACGAATTCTAATTTTCATATCCCCACCTGGAGCCCCACTATTAGAGCTAATAGCAACCCCAGACATCTTTCCTTGAAGTGCTTCATTTACAGAAGATGTTTTTGCTTGAACAATATCGTCCGACTTTACCCCAACAGTAGAGCCCGTCAAATCACTCTTTTTCATCACACCATATCCAACGGCAACGACTTCATTTATTGCAATCGTACTCTGTGTCAATTCAATATTGAAATTGTTTTGATCTTTCACTGGTGTTTTTTGGGTAGTATAACCAATGAATGAAATACTTAGAATAGCACTTTTAGGATTTGGAACTTTTAAAGTAAAGTTACCATCGAAATCCGTTATAGTACCCCGATTAGTCCCTTCTACCAAGACTGTGGCACCTGGAACAGGTTGTTTCGTTTCGTCTAGTACTGTACCTGAAATCTGTTTCTCTTGTGCAAAAACAGAAATATTCATTACCATAACGAATAGAAACAATACACCTTTCAACAGCATTGCACGATGCTTCTTTAAACTCAATTGCCTCATTATTAAGATGTTTTACGGATTAGTTAAATCAGTGACTGAATCAATTGAATGGTATTTGATCTTAAGTTTGGCGACTATAAATAGAATCATAGTCAAAATGTTTTATTCCAATAACAGTTTTAATATGTAAAATTTAATTTTCAATCTAAATCCACATATATAAAAAGCAATGGAATAGCGAGGGTGTGTTTTAACAAATAAGAACATCAACCAATCACATTGTTGCCAATCACATTGTTCAATTATAGCAACTATTCTCAATAAAAAACTATACAAAAATGTAATATTGTACAATTACCAACCATAAGCGAACTAATTATGCAGATTTGACAGGTATTTACTCTGTCTATTCACTCATATTTGAATAAATAGAGGCAATTTTATATTTGAATGAACTATTTCACCACCACTAATACATTAACAAGTACAAACACATAGAAACAGATACAAACAAATACAAACACATAGAAACAAATAGAAACACAATTATATATACATTGATCAATAAAAGTGTTTTTATTCAATTAGGAACATATAAAAATATCGTGATCATAAAACACCAAACTAAATCCATCTAAATAATTGTAGTTCACTCGTCAACATATTTATCACGAGATTATAAAACGATCAATACCTGATACCATATTAGCATACATATTAGTCAGGACTTAGTTACCCTTTGGTTACTCTAGGAGTAACCAAAGGGTAACTAAAGGGTAACCAAAGGGTATCGGAAAGAGCCTTTAAAGCACCCTTCGATAAGTGGTATAAATCATTTCGATATTCTTGATCCAAATTATCTTATAAACATGGTGAGATGATCCTTATCCTTACTATTAATAAAAGAACGATGTTCTTTCATTAATAGTAAGGAAACATTCAAAACATAGAACCGATCCTTATAAACGGAGATGACTCATTACTTTTACAATGCTTTTTAACAATTAAATCAAAGACTTAAATAAACTATTCGGGTGTAAGTTTTCGATTCCTTGTTCATTTCCTTATTTTTGTGCTTCAATTGACCATAAGTGTCAATTTTTCTATTACGAAAGAAATGAAATATAAGTAGTTTGTATGGACCAAAATACAATTAATCACTTAAGAGAACTTGAAGCAGAATCTATTTTTGTTTTAAGAGAAGTAGCAGCACAATTTGAACGTCCGGTCATGTTGTTTTCAGGAGGGAAAGATTCTATTGTGATGTTTCACTTAGCAAGAAAGGCATTTTATCCTGGAAAAGTTCCATTTCCTTTAATGCACATTGATACAGGACATAACTTCCAAGAGGCACTTGACTATCGTGATAATCTTTGCGACAAGACTGGAACTCGTTTAATCGTGAAGTATGTACAGGACTCAATCGACCAAGGTCGTGTTGCGGAAGAAAAAGGACCTAATGCGAGCCGTAATTCGCTCCAAACGGTAACTCTTCTAGATGCATTAGAGGAGGAGAAATTTGATTGTGCGATGGGGGGTGGAAGACGTGATGAGGAGAAAGCTCGTGCTAAAGAAAGATTCTTCTCACACCGTGATGATTTTGGCCAATGGGATCCTAAAAACCAACGCCCAGAGCTTTGGAATATCTTCAATGGAAAGAAGCATGTTGGAGAGCACTTTCGTGTATTTCCAATCAGTAACTGGACAGAGATGGATGTATGGCAATATATACTTTTAGAGAATATTGAGATGCCTTCACTTTATTACACTCACGAACGAGAGGTGTTCTTGAGAGATGGAACATGGTTGGCAAAATCGGATTGTTTGACATTGAAACAAGGAGAGAAATATGAGACCAAACAAGTTCGTTGTAGAACAATTGGGGACATCACTTGTACAGGTTTGACACTCTCTAAAGCAAATACTTTGGAAGAGATTATTCAAGAAGTAGCCTCTACCCGAGTTACGGAACGTGGTGGACGTGCCGATGACAAAAGATCGGAAGCTGCCATGGAAGATAGGAAAAAGCAAGGATACTTCTAGGAATCTTCTATTCTGTCTTTTATAAAATCAACATTTTGTAAACCATTGTTAAAAATCTTTTTTAAAGATGTCAGGAAAAGCAAACGGATATTTAGACATGGAGCTACTTCGATTCACCACTGCAGGTAGTGTAGATGATGGAAAGAGTACGCTTATTGGTCGTTTATTATATGATAGTAAAGCGATTTTCGAAGACCAAATGGAGGCGATCGAAAATGCAAGTGTAAACAAAGGAGAAGAGCAAGTGAACTTGGCACTTCTTACTGATGGACTTCGTGCGGAACGAGAACAAGGTATTACGATTGATGTAGCATATCGTTATTTTGCCACTCCAAACCGTAAATTTATCATCGCAGATACTCCGGGTCACGTTCAATATACCCGAAATATGGTAACAGGTGCATCTACGGCAAATGCAGCTTTGATACTGATCGATGCACGTAATGGGGTGATTGAGCAGACACGTCGTCATGCATATATTGCTTCTTTATTACAAATCCCTCATGTAGTGGTTTGTATTAATAAAATGGATTTGGTTGATTTCGATCAAGAGACTTATCAAAAGATCAAAAACGATTTTAAATCCGTTGCAGAGAAGCTCGACATTAAAAATTTCTACTTCATTCCAATGAGTGCAAGAGATGGAGATAATGTTGTAGACCCATCGAAGAGATGCCCTTGGTATACAGGAAAAACACTTCTTCAGACATTAGAGACTCTTCCTGTTGGAGAAGATTTGAATAGAGAAGATGCTCGTTTTCCAGTACAGTATGTTATCCGTCCTCAAAGTGATGAGTTTCATGATTATCGTGGATTTGCTGGTCGTGTGGCTAGTGGAGAGTTCTACGTTGGTCAAGAAGTAAAAGTGTTCCCTGGAGAACAAACTTCAAAGGTCAAAAGCATCAATATTCTTGATGAACAATTAGAGAAAGCTATTGCACCTCAGTCGGTTTCTATCCAACTTGAAGATGAAATTGATATTAGTAGAGGTTCACTTCTAAGTGCTGCTGACAACTGTCCTAAGTCGGATCAAGTGATCGATGCGATGATCTGTTGGATGAGCGAAACACCTATGCGTGTTCGAGGTAAGTATACCATTAAACACACTTCGTCTGATGTACTAGGAATGGTGCAGGAGGTGGTGAATAAGATAGACATCAACACGCTTGAAATTGCAGACGACACGGCTGTTGGGCTGAATGATATTGCACGTATTAAGTTGAAAACATCTAAGCCATTATTCTATGATTCATACAAAAAGAATAGAATAACTGGTAGTTTCATTATCATTGATGACGCAACAAATAATACTGTTGGAGCTGGAATGATTATCTAATTCTCTCTGATACTATTCATATTAAAAAAGGCAACACTTCTATTTAGAATGTTGCCTTTTTTTTATTTCGTATTATGGAAAATGTCGTCTTTCCTTTCGTATTCCATTTGCATTCAAAACTATAATGAACAGAATCTTTATTAAGAGGATCTGACAAGAGATGAAAAGAGCAACCTTCTTTAACTTTATCTTCTATTATGTATATCTTTGTAAGAGGGTACTGGGGACAAAGTCCTTATAAATATTTCAACAATACGTTAAAAATAGATCATCCCCATTTTATTGTCCACCATGTTGCACTTTAATTTAAAATCGAACGAACATAAAAGATGAAAACTGAAAGATTTGAAGCATTAGATGCATTTAGAGGTTTATGTGCTCTCTTTGTTATGCTATACCATATGAATGTAACAGATACTATTACTGAATTTTCGTTCTTTAGAAACAGCAAAATATTTGTGGAGTTTTTTTTTGTTCTCAGTGGCTTCGTGTTAGCCCATGTGTATGCTTTTGAGAATAAATATGACTTCAAAAAATATATCAAGGCCAGATTCTTAAGGCTATATCCATTACACTTTGTGATGTTTTCATTATTTATTGTTCTTCAGCTTGTTAAGCTACTTTTATATAACCTTGGAATTACCTCATTTGAAGTATTACCTTTCTCGGAGAAATCATCAATCCTAAACATCGCAACAAACTTATTATTGTTACAGTCTTGGACTCCATATACATATCACCTTAGTTTTAATGCCCCATCCTGGAGTATTAGTATCGAATTCTATCTATATATACTTCTATTCATCAGCTTCTTGATATTTAGGAAGTATAAATTAATTTCTTGGGTTCTAATTTCCTCAACCAGTTTCATTCTATTGTATTTAGACTCTAAATTAGTAGTCCGGCCCGTATTAAGTGGATTATCATGCTTTTTTGGGGGTGCATCTGTTTATGCAATTTTTAGACAAATTTCAGATAAAAAACCATCGTATTTTTGGGGTACCTTTATAGAGATACTCTTATTAATAGGCATTGGTACCACAATTGTATCTCACTTACCTTATAAGAATATATTTGCTTCAGTATTCTTTCTTTTTACCGTGCCGTTCTTCGCTCTTGAAGTCGGTTTCATATCAAAACTTCTAAGAAAACACTTCCTTCAATGTCTTGGCAAGTTATCATTTTCAATCTATATGACCCATTTTTTTATAATATTTTGTTCAATATGGTTCTTTAAAATCATACAACATTTCACCTCAACATCCATTGTATACCAATCAAATTCTCATATATATATAGATTTTGGAAATATTTTAATCAACAATATATTTGTAATATTTTCTATAATAGTAGTGATCTTTGTCTCTAAAATTACACATAAATATATTGAATTACCATTTCAGAGGCTATATAAGAGAGTCTGATAAGTTTTTAAAATATTCAGATGATATTTTAACCAATTATCCTGCGGAATGTTCTCTTCACATATCGTTTTCGTCTATCGACTATTGCAAAAAGGCAGCACTTTATTATTCAGTACTGCCTTTTTATTTTTAATGTGTTTAATCTTGTAAACTTTTTCTTACACAACCCAATGGTTCGTTAGAATATTACAAAGGATAAAATATAATTAGAAGCTGATGCCTTGCTTCTCTTTTTGATCAATTAATTTTATAATTTCCTCACCAAAACGACGACCTAAAGCCATTTGCCCTTTTGAGTTATAATGAACCCCATCGTTATATTTAGGAAGATCACTTGTTTCAATGGTAAAGACATTCGGCAGGTTTTTAGCCAATTCTCTTTGGGAATGAACAACGCCACTCTTTAGAGTATATCTTGCTGGTTCTGGATCGATTATCCCAATAATAAATGGAAGGTTGTCCTTTTCGATATCCCGACGAAAAGAACGGATGAAATGATCCATATTCTCTTCATATTCGCGTCCAGCTTCAGGTATCACTGCGTCCCTTTCCCCTTGCATCCATAAAACAGCCAATGGTATGGCACCTTTAGGTATATCTTTATTAATAAGTTTAAAAAAAGTGGAGTACATGTCTCCGAACTCAGGATGACCCGTTACAGCAGCTCTCTCTTTAGAATATTCAGGAGCCCAATCGAATTGAGAAGCACCACCAATAGCATATTTAATAAAGATAAACTTTGCTTTGGGATATTTCTTAGAGATGATTTCAGACATACCATATTCAGGGCCAAATTTATTAGGGCTTTTCTTCATATTAGCATCTAAAGCATAGTCAAAAAACTGTACTTTAGAAGAGAGTTTGATCGAATCACTTAAATAATCTTTATGACCTTGTCCAACCATATTAGATTGTCCTGCCATGTAGACTACATAGGTTTTTTGATGGATCTCTTTTTTAGAACTACTATTACACCCTATCAGTAAGAATAGGAAAAGTGCACATAACGTGGTAACATTTGATTTCTTCATTTGCGCATTAAGGCTTTTTTATAATCAAAAAAAATTCTACGACTTAAAAGTAATAAAACAAAAAAGACTAATCATAATGGTAGTGGTAAAAAGAGAGAGTAAAAGAGAGTTATAAAATCTTTTTATTAGGTTTGTGTTTATGATTATTAAAACAGAAACGTTTATTATTATTTTTTCATTGTTGGGGATACTATTCTTTTCTCCTTCACTTCTATATGGACAAACGCCCCATAGTGAGGTGAAACCCATAGAACTACTACCAGGTATATTGTCCCCAAAAACATTCTTTAATAATGATAGTACGACGATTACTACCTATCATGGGTTAGTCGACAGAGGAGAGACCCCGTTTAACTTAGTAGATGGTTTTAGTGTTTGGCAGTCGGTGACAAAAAAATGGATTCCATCCACAACAAAGTTCATCGAGATACATGGTTCTGCTGCTTATGATATCAGCAAAGATGAGTTTCTTGGGAGAGTACATATGCTTTACACTTCTGACAGGAAAAACTATTGGTCGCTGAATATTCAAAATCTTTCGGAAGATTTCAAAGGAGGAGTTGGAGAAAATAGTATTTTGGACCTCTCTGCGATACTTTTTGCTCAAAGAAACTATAAAAAGTATTATCGTTCTCAAGCAGCAATATTTCATTGGTGTTGGAACCCTCCATATAGTAGATGGAATTTTGCAAGCAGCATCTCCTATAGTCATTTTATGCCACTAGAAAATATCACAGATTTCACTTTCTTTCCAAGAGATAACAGGGATTTTGATTCTAACGAACCGACGAATATCCAACTAAAGGCATCTCAAACAGAAGAACAGAGAAGCATAGACTATCGTGGAGAGATGCGATATTTCTTAGATGACTATCACTATCGAAATATTTCGCTCACATACGACTATGGTTTGAATACAAATTCAAGGGATACATATCATAAGTTCTCTATTCATTACGACGACGGGATCGGAACTTCTCAAAGCAAATTGTTATGGAATGTGGATCTAGGAACTTTTTTTGGGACTACGCCTTATCACTTTTCACAATACCATCATACTTACAGTACCCATTCAGACGTAACGGCATACAGTATGTCAAGAGAGTGGTTTGTTTCAAATGATTATGGAATCTCAACGATGAAACCATGGATAGAGAGCATGATTGCCTACCAACGAAAAAAAATGATCCTTACTCAAATCCCATTTTTTGAGCATACTACGGCATACGAGGCATTTTATATTAAGAGTTATTTCTCGAAAGAGATGCCAACGCAATGGGCGGCAGGTTATACAATACACAAACTCTTTCAAAGCCTATCCTTCGGTATTAATTATCATTATAACACCGATATCCATGGTGTTTGGGGGTTTTATCTAGGACTTCCTTTCATGAACAATGTCTCGAAGAAAAGATATACAACCGTGTGGAATTAGTTTCTCTTGGAACAAGTATTATCATTTCAAGATCAATCATTGAGAGAGTTCGTGTATTGTAAACCTCTTCAGGCATGATGCAACTCGAAATAATATAACCCACTGCACCTTTATATGCAAAGAGATAGAACTAGTGTATACTTAGTAAAAATGGCAAGTCTAATGACCTGCCATTTAATATATCATATAGGATCATTTAGTCTTCATCTAGTGGTGCCATGATAACCTTCTCATGGTGTGCACCGACAAATAGAATATTTCCCATATCATCATACCCTTCGAATTTTTCTACCCCTTTGGTTAAATCATTAGGCATAAAACCTAAGATTGTAAGATCAGCATCCATAGATCGATGACGAATCATCTCTTTACGACTTTCACCTTCAGGGATCGTTAATATCTCCACATTGGAAGGATGGATAGGGATACGCCCCTCTTTAATTTGTTTTACCAACAGCTCTCGTTCAATCTCTTTCTTTCCTCTTGAAGCAATAGAGAATATTTTAATAAAACCTTTATGCCAGTCTTTGTGCCCCAAAAGAATATACCCTAAAAGAATCATCAAATTGGCATTCTGATAATCTTCCGGAGACATCCAAATATGTATCTCTCTTTTACTACCAAAGCCTTTATAACTCGAATTTAGAATACAAATATCAAAACCAGAGGATACCATTAACTCATAGTTTGAAAGAGTATCATGTAGATTTTCTATAGAACTTCTTGAATATTCAAAAAGAATTAAGTTGTTCCCTCTACCAGTTATTCCTGAAAGCTGTACCACTTGGGCAATAGCACTAGTATAAGAAGGAGATATTATCGTATCAAGATATACACGACTCTTCACTACAGAAGTGAGTTTTAAAAGTCTTTGGAGTACCTCTTGTGATTCCTGACGTGTCTCTTCATTCAATAGCCCCTTAATATAATGAATATAGGTACCTGAACCATATTTATAAGATAACCAACGCATAAAATCATAAGCACCACGACGTTTGAAAGTATCAGAAGAGATGCAGATTGCAAACGGTCGCCATCCTTCCTCACGACTCCCTCTATCTGCACGTTGGGCAAACACTTGAAGTTCTCTACTTATTTGAAATATTACCCCCCTAAAGAGTTTGTTAAAACCTTTCTTTTCGTTCTTATTATGTGTAATTATATAGTAAATAATACCCATAAACAGTAGAGATAGAGAGGCATATGGCAGATTCATCTGAAACATTACCCAGAACGAGGCAACAGTACCAACCAATGATATCAACCAATGCGACCTAAAAGTAGGACGATAGGCAGGATCTGCAGCAAAATGTTCTAAGAAAGAGATTAAACAGATCGTTCCATAAGTAATCATAAAGAACATCGAAATAATCTCAGCAACAAAGTTGACATCCCCAATAAGTACAAAAAACATTGCGATACTAATCGTAAGGTAAGATGCATTTATGGGTTCATTATCTGAAGGACGACATCGAGAGACCCAGTCATTTACTTTTTTATTTGAGAATATACCATCTGCACCTATCGCTTGCAATGTACGAGGTGCAATCATTATAGACCCCAAGGCAGAAGACAAAGACGCAGCAGCCAAACCTATCGGAATAATGGGACCCCAAATAGCCACACGACTCATAATCAACTCATCACTTACCATCTGTTCTGGAGAGACAGAATAAGTAAGTTTCACTGCAATCGCAACGTAGATAAGTAGTCCTACCACGGTAGCCCATATGGTACCACGAGGAATAGACTTCTCTGGCTTTTTAAGATCTCCAGAAAGCCCAAGCCCAGCAGCCAATCCTGTAAAGGCAGGAAACACAATGGTAAAGACATAGAAAAAGCTCTCATTATTAGGTACATGTGCAACCAAAGAGACTTCTGAAGGATCAATCTGTGGACTCCCCATAAAGAAACATACAAGAGAAGAAAATAGAATTACAACCACTCCATACAAGGCTTTCACCCCTATATTTGCTCCCTTTGATAACATTAAAAGGGAAAGTAATATCATCACAGGTACATTGATAAATCGAATATCAGAAATTACAATTCCATAATTTACAGATAACCAATCAAAAAATGGCAGAAAAGCCTGACCGAGTGCAATAACATAAAAGGCAATACTAATGGCTTGGGATAGATAGAGCGCGATACCTACTGCGGCACCGATATTCAAACCAAAAGATCGTGAAATGATAAAGTAGGCTCCACCTCCTCGTACCTTTTGGTTTGTTGCAATTTCTGCAACAGACATGGCAGTAGGGACGGTAACCAAATGTCCTAAAACAATAACCCCCATCACGCCTAAAAATCCTAACTGTCCAACAGCCCAACCAAAACGTAAAAATAAAATGGCTCCTAAGATGGTGGAAAGTGCAGTAAAGAAAACTGGCAATGTTCCAAATTTCCCAGCAATCTGAGAATCCTTGTAATTTGTCATATTTATTTATGTAAGAAATATTTTGCGACTCAATTTAAACATTCTTATGCAATAACAAAAGGACTATAGAACAAGATGCGTAATTAATGCGAATCAAGGGTTCAAAACATAATTAAGAAACGTTGCAGTTAGTTTACCGAATGCATGTACCATTAATCCTTTTGTAGACCTTACTTTACTAGCTCTTTGTATATCTGTTTTTTCGATTAGCCAAGAGAACATTGCTTCAATAGGTTGTCTAATTTTAGATACAGCTCTATTATACAAATCGTCTGCTGCTTTTATTCTTTGTTTGATTATCAAGGGCATTCCTTTTATTGCCTTAATAGGTGTCAACATTTCTGAATTATACTGATTCTTCACTTGTTGGTTAAATTCATTATGCATGTAAATTTTATCTCCGAAGAAGGTTCTGTTCCGCATCTCTGACCATCTCTCCTTGTAAACGACAATATCGTTCACAGATGCAGGGGTAAAAAGGACTTGCTCTGGAAATGGTAAAGCATCTTGTCGTCTTATCCCCAGCATATGAAGCTTCATGCCATAATAGTAAACTCCTTTCGTAGAGCAATAGCCTTTATTGGTTACTTCATTGGCCACCTTGCCTTTTCGTTTGCCAGAACACGTTATAATTGGCATCGAATCAAGTAAACATTGATCGATAATACAATCATTAGGCTGAGTGTCTTCAAGTAATAACTCAGACAATCTTGTAAAAGCTCCACCTAAACGATTAAGGCGATTACAAAATGCTTGATAAGATCCTATAATTTGGAAACCAGTCAGACAAGTAATCACATGCAAATTTATGAATCTGATTTATCTTGGTGTATTCTTGATATTGAACACCAAAAAGATATATTGTCATCACCTCTTGATCAGTAAAGCAAGGGGAGTTATTGTTACTAAATCGTTCACAATAATATCTTAACTCATCGAAATAATAACAAATTAGATCGTATATTTTTATTAAATTGAAGTCCTTATCCTTGATTATCATATTTTAAAGTCGCTTTGAAAACAACTATAAGATACTGATTTTCAAGGATAAAAACAATATAAATGTCTAATATATAGGCAATTAAACCACTTGGTTAGATATGAAATCCAACTCTTGATTCGCATTAAAAGAGAATCGCTTTGGATTTGAGCCAGAAGTCACTGCAAAAATAAGTAGAATACCGAATGTTCGAATCTACGAAGTAGGAATATCGTATTATGGTAGAACCTATGATGAAGGGAAAAAAATTGGTTGGAAAGATGGATTTAGAGCAATATGGTGCATTTTGAAATACAATCTATGGGCAAAATAGTGCATTGCATAATTATGACATTATAGCCTAAAAGTGTACCTTTGAAATCGAATATCGAAGTAATAACGACACTTTAATCATTTAAAAAGTACTCTTATGAAAATTGAAGTATCAAACGGGGAAATTGTTGATAAACTAACAATCATTGAGATTAAGCTAGAACGTATCAGCGATGAAGATAAATTAGCGAACCTTCGTAACGAACACAAAGTGTTGGACGAAGCAGTAAAAAAAATTATTGACAAGAACGACCCTCTATACAAAGAGCTTTTCGATATTAATTGCCAATTATGGGATATTGAAGATCATATTAGAGATCTCGAAAGAGAGAAGAATTTCGGAGATGACTTTATCCAAACAGCACGTTCTGTTTACTTTACTAACGATAAGAGATGTGAGGTAAAAAGAGCCATCAATGATAAAACTGGTTCGGAACTGATCGAAGAAAAATCTTACGAAGACTACCAATAATTAGTCTTTTACATTTTATAAAAAGATAGAGAACAATCTACATTAAACAGAGATTGTTCTCTTGTTTTGTTCTAATTCGTAATTATACTGTTCCATTGAAAAATATTCTACTTTTTCGTCTCTCAGCCATGGGAGATGTTGCGTTAACGGTTCCGATTATTAGAGCTGCAGCTGAAGCCAACCCACAAGATCACTTTACTCTGGTTACACGTCCTTTTTTTGCTCCTTTTTTTGAAGGTATAGAGAACCTTTCACTTGTCTTTCCTGACCTAAAAGGCAAACATAAAGGGACACTCGGATTGATCAAATTCTTCTTTGAACTGAAAGCCCAAAAAAGATGGGACATTGTCTTGGATCTCCATGATGTGATTAGAACCCGTATTTGGAGAACTCTTTTTCGTCTGAATAGAACTTCTGTATTCATTATCGATAAAGGTCGAGAAGAGAAAAAAAAGATTCTCAAAAGAAAGTCTTCGACTCCTTTAAAACATGTAACAGAGCGATATTTAGAAGTATTTCATAAAGCAAAAATACAAACAGCTCCATTAGAAGTTACTGCAATTAGGCCCAATCCTATGGCTAAAGAAAAAGCCCGTAAATTGTTGTCTAAATGGGGTACTAAGAATGATATTTTTATTGGAATTGCTCCATTTGCAATGCATGATCCTAAAATGTGGGGCATTGAGAATTGCAGAAAATTAATGGATTTGGTTCAACAAAAATATCAGGTTAAGTTTCTTCTTTTTGGTGGAGGAAAAGAGGAGACGACACAACTTGAAGCATTACATAACGAACATGATGGTCGCTTTAATATGGCTGGTAAATACTCTTTCGCTGAAGAAATCGCCATGATTTCAAGTCTAGATATCATGATTGCGATGGATTCTTCAAATATGCATATAGCAGCGTTAACAGGAACTAAGACCATTTCCATTTGGGGAGGTACGGATCCTATCTTCGGTTTTTCCGCTTTTGGACAACCAGAAGCTTATAGTATTCATATTCCTCATGGCAAGCTAAAATGTAGACCATGCTCAATATATGGTGCCAAACCATGTAGTGAGGAAGAGATCTTCTGTATGAAGTATGTTACTCCGTCTTTAGTCTTAAACAGACTTGAAGAGCAGGGATTGCTCTATTCTTAAGAACACTATATTAATAGACAGAAAAGCCTACTTCCATTGAATAAGAAGTAGGCTTTTTATATATTCTATTTTTCCTCTATTTCCAAAAACGAAGAACTTTAAAGAAACGTTTGTATCGATGTTTTACCACACGCTTATGTTTGTAGGCATGATCAAACTCAATAAGTAGACGTGCACCCTCATCCGGATCTTTCCTCCACTTGCGTGCATACAGCATGCCCATTTGTATTAAGGTCTCTTTATCGGCATCAAATTGACGAAGATTATATAAACCCTTTTTATAATCTATCTCCATGAACTTCATTCGATTCAAATCGATCAAAGAGAAATCAAACATTCCATCTTCCTTCATATTGATCAAGATGTTCCCTGGAGAATAATCTAAATGAAATACACCATTTTTATGAATTTTTTCAAAAGTATAATCGATAAATTGAGACATAATAGCCTCCCTATTAGAGACATGATATTCTAAAACTTCACGAATCGTAAAATCATATACATGTTGTATGGAGATATAGTAACTTTTAAAAAAGAGTCCATTCTTATAGATTTCCACATATCCTATAGGAGTAGGTGTAGCTACTCCATAAGACAGAAGTCTCGTTGCATAATCATACGATCTTTTTGCCTTTGAATCACGAAGATGACCATACACAAACTTATTAACCATATTGGGAGTTTTGAATGATTTAACATTCAAGCAAACCTTTCCTTGGTTAAATTTCTTGACATTATTTCTACCGGAATAGATTAGCTCCCCCTCTTTATCAAAATTAGCATCTAGAGCTTCAAGCCATTCTTTATACTCATTAAAATATGGGGATACTTCTACCTTTTTCTTTATCATTATTTGCCGTATTAACACAGGGCATTCATTCCTGCTTCTAATATACACATTGAAGTTAGTACGCTGTTTAAACTCTATAAATCAAACCCTTGAGAACGCAATGTCTTTTCAAGCACTTTACTAAAATGAATACTATCTTCTTTTTTGTATCTCACTTCCGCATACACTTGAGCTAAATTTTCTTTACCATTTTCTTGAACAAAACGAATACTTTCATCCAACATCTCCTTCTCTTTGTATAGATTTTGAATGTCTGTATCACTCAACTCTTTATAGGTCTCAAAATGAACAACAGCATCTAAAGGGAGACGGTCTGTTAACACAGGTGTCTCATCTGGCCAACCTAAAGTAATGGTAGTAATCGGAATTACCCCCTTAGGTAGAGAAAGAATATCTATTATTTGAGGTGCATTATACACAGTAGTTCCTAGATAACATAAACCCAATCCCTTGGCTTCAGCAGCAACACTAATATTTTGAGCAACAAGCATAGCATCTACTGTTTCATTCAACAACCACATCAGATTGTTATAACTGCCTTCGGTATTATTTATATCACACCATTGATGTACTCGTCTGAAATCTGCACATATCGTTAATACTACGGGGGCATTTTTAATCATTGGTTGATTAAAATGTGCAGGAGAAAGTGCATCCTTCTTCTCTTGACACTCAGTAACGATAATGGAATACATTTGCATATTTCCAGTGTTTGATGCACGAACACCTGCTTCCAAAATGTCATTTAAAAGATCCTTCCCAATAGGTTGAGATGTATACTTTCTAATAGTTCTATGTTGATGAAGTTGATGGATCATATTCATAATAGTATCTAGTTTTAGAATTTAATCAAACGCCCAAAGATAACTTTTTTTTAGTGTTTTCTTGATCAAACATTACAATCACCAAGATTGACACTTTATCAGGTCGTTTCTAGCTTTAAGACATTTTATAACCAATATTAGTTCATCTTCAGTAACCCGATTTCCAAAAAAGCGCCCAAATTTGGATAAAAAAAGATTCTAGAAAACCTATCCAAAAAAAATTTGATGTTTTAAAATATACTTCGTTTATTTGTGTACATTTTCAAAAGAGGTTCTAAATTCTTATATAATTTTTAAAGAGAATCATTATGTCTACTATCAAAATTGGTATTAACGGGTTCGGTCGTATTGGCCGTTTTGTTTTCCGTGCTGCTGCAGAGCGTGCAAATGTAGAAGTTGTTGCAATCAACGATCTTATCGACGTTGAGTACATGGCTTACATGTTGAAATACGATTCAACTCATGGTCGTTTCAACGGTACTGTAGAAGTTGTTGAAGGACAACTTGTAGTAAACGGAAAAACAGTTCGCGTTACTGCTGAGCGTAACCCAGCAGATATCAACTGGGCTGGAGTTGAAGCAGAGTATGTTGTTGAATCAACAGGTCTTTTCTTAACTGAAGAGAGTGCACAAGGTCACATCGCTGCTGGTGCTAAGAAAGTAGTTATGTCTGCTCCTTCTAAAGATGCTACTCCTATGTTCGTTGTTGGTGTAAACCACAAGAACTATTCAACAGATATGACTTTCGTATCTAACGCATCATGTACTACTAACTGTCTTGCTCCTATCGCAAAAGTTCTTAACGACAACTTCGGTATCGTTGAAGGTCTTATGACTACTGTACATGCTTCTACTGCAACACAAAAAACTGTTGACGGTCCTTCTATGAAAGACTGGAGAGGTGGACGTGGAGCTGGTCAAAACATCATCCCTTCATCAACTGGTGCTGCTAAAGCTGTAGGTAAAGTAATTCCTGAGCTTAACGGTAAACTTACAGGTATGGCATTCCGTGTTCCTACTCCTGATGTTTCTGTAGTTGACCTTACTGTACGTCTTGAAAAAGCTGCTAGCTATGAGGCAATCTGTAAAGCAATGAAAGAAGCTTCTGAAGGCGATATGGCTGGTGTTCTAGGATATACTGAAGATGCAGTTGTTTCTAACGATTTCGTTGGTGAGAAGTGTACTTCTGTATTTGATGCTGGTGCTGGTATCGGACTTAACGACAACTTCGTAAAAGTTGTTTCATGGTACGATAACGAGATTGGATACTCAAACAAAGTTGTTGAGCTTATCGAGCACATGTCAACTGTAGATAACGCTTAAGAAGTAGATCTTAAGATTAAGATATTTACAATTCAGACAAGAGAGAGTTTCTTCGGATACTCTCTCTTTTTTTGTCTATACATATAACCTATGTCTTTCTTTCAACCAATTATCATATAATTGCTATGATACAATTATGATTTTTATCACAAAATGATTATCATTATGTTTGATTTTATCATTATATTAAAATAAACTGATTTAAACTAAAAAATATATAGATCAAAATGCAAGGCAATTACTTCAAAAACTATCCAAACAAAGAGGGGTTCTTTAAAGAATATGGTGGAAGCTTTATCCCAGAGCAACTACAGAAAGAGATGGATAAGATTACAAAGGCTTACTATTCCATAAGCAAATCCCATAAGTTTATCGCTGAACTAAGAAGCATTCGTAAGCACTATCAAGGAAGACCAACACCAGTATATTTCTGTAATAGATTATCTGAAAGATATGGTGGACGTATCTATCTTAAGAGAGAGGATCTAAATCATACAGGAGCCCACAAACTAAACCATTGTATGGGAGAAGCTCTTCTTGCAAAATATATGGGAAAGAAGAGGTTAATTGCAGAGACAGGAGCAGGACAACATGGGGTAGCTCTTGCCACAGCCGCAGCTTACTTTGGCCTCGAATGCGAAATACATATGGGGGAAGTAGATATCCAAAAAGAGTATCCGAATGTAATGCGCATGAAAGTTCTAGGTGCAACAGTAATCCCTGTTACTCATGGATTAAAAACATTAAAAGAAGCTGTAGATTCAGCATTTGAAGCATATCTTAAAGATCCAATTAACTCTATTTACTGTATTGGATCAGTGGTTGGACCACATCCATTCCCTATGATGGTACGAGATTTCCAAAGAGTTATTGGAATCGAAGCAAAAGACCAGTTTCAAGAGATGACAGGAGAACTACCTGATAATATTGTAGCATGTGTTGGTGGAGGAAGTAATGCAATGGGAATCTTCTCTGCATTTCTTCAAGATGATGAATGTAAAATATTTGGTGTAGAGCCGGGCGGAAAGAGCCTTGATATCATTGGAGATCATGCTGCGACAATGTCCTTAGGAACACCGGGAATGATTCATGGGTTCAAATGCTATACTCTACAAGACGAAAAAGGAGAGCCAGCTCCAGTTCATTCAATTGCTAGTGGTCTAGATTACCCAGGAGTAGGTCCAGAACATAGTATGTTGAAAGACATGGATAGAGTGTCTTATGTAACGGCAAGTGACAAAGAGTGTATTGATGCATTCTATGACTTAAGTAGAAGCGAAGGAATCATTCCTGCTCTTGAGAGTGCACATGCTGTAGCATATGCAATTAAACTTGCACAACGAAGTCCTCAAGAATCAATCCTTGTAAACCTAAGTGGCAGAGGTGACAAAGACCTAGATTATGTAATCGACAACTTTGAGATGCCTAAATAAAATTATTAACGGAGAAAGAGTGAGGTTTCATTCCTCGCTCTTTACCTTATACTCCTATTCATTCCTATTATCTCTTTGAGATTTTATTATTGTAGCAATAGAACACTTAATTTTCTTCTCTTCACCATTCTTTGATATCACCAATCGATTCACTTTTTTAGTACCAGAGTTCTTATCTTTCGTCTTATCTTTCGCTAGATCATTCAAATTATTATCACAAGTACTCTTAGAGTAAGCACTTTTTATATCTCCCATTTGCATATACTTTTTTAGTTCTTTCTCCTCCCAAGAGCATAGAACGAATCCTCCAACAAAGATCTATTAAACAATATAAAAACAATATCCCTATATCTGTATAAACAGTATGTGAATATTTTGTTTTGTATTCAACATTCAATTCCAATTCAGACAAAAACATCCGAGACAACTATCATCTCACAGAAACACTAATTGCCAGACAGTTAAATAAAATCAAACACAAAAAACAAACATATATAAATTAATACTTTTTACAGATATAACAGATATATTTTATTAATAAACATATGTTTTACTATATTTGTTTGAATTAAATCTATATAAAGATAATCTTTCTCAATATCATGAATTTGTCAGAACTAGAGACTTCAAAGAAAGTTTATGTAAAAGCTGTAAACGGTAGTAAAGAGATAAAACAGCGATTGTTTGAACACGGAATAAGTAGAGGGACAGAACTTGTCAGAGTGAAATCAGCACCTTTAAAAGACCCAATTGAATTTAAGACAGGAGAAAATCATCTCTTTATAAGACAACAAGATCTTGCCTATATTGAAGTTTCCACCACCGAAATAAAAGAGACTAGGCAGATAGAGACAGATGTCATTGAAACAACTAGAACATTAAATAGAGATCCTAAAAAGATAAAAGTAGCACTTGTAGGAAATCCAAACTGTGGAAAGAGTACTCTATTTAACAATATTACCAAATCTAGATCAAAGATAGCAAACTACAATGGTGCAACTGTAGAAATAAATAGATCAGAAATCATATTTCAAGGAGTAAAGATAACATTCTTAGACCTACCTGGGCTCTACTCTCTAACACCATACTCTCCAGAAGAGAGAGCGTCATTAGACCTACTATTAGAGGAGTCTCCTGACATTCTTTTAAACATCACAAACTTAAATAATCTACAGAAAGACCTTCAACTTACAACAGAGCTACAAGAACTTGAGATACCCAATATCATTGTTCTAAACATGTTCGATGAGTTTGAAAAGAATAAGGGAAAAATAGATTATAATATACTATCTAGTTCATTAAAAAGTAGCGTTCTATCTACAACAGCCAAAGATGCAAAAACCAAGGAGGTTGTCTTAAAAGAGATTATCAAGCTTCAGCAGGAAGAGGAACATCATTTCACTAGACCGCAATACCCTCAACACATAGAGTCCCAAATATCAGAGATCAAATCAAAAAAACATTGCTCATATTATAGCGCGTTAAAGAAAGTAGAACAAACAAATCAAGAGGATCGAATATTAGATGAGATTAAAGAGCAAAGAAAAGCTTATGTTAATGCACTCCTTAAAAAGTCTAAATACATTCTTCAAGATAACACATATAATACTACCACATCTGAAAAAATAGATAAAGTAGTAACCGATAGATTCCTAGGTATTCCATTTCTAATAGGAATACTTTTGTTAGTCTTCTTTGCTACTTTTAGCCTTGGTGAATACCCTACAACACTCTTAGAGCATTTTATCGAAATGTTAAGTGGTTGGGTCAATACATTTATGGAAGATGGGGTCCTAAAACAATTTATTCAAGGTGCTTTAATTCAAGGTATCGGAGCAGTAGTAGTATTTCTCCCAAGTATATTAATTCTATTTTTCTTCACTACGCTATTAGAGGACTCTGGATATATGGCTCGTGCGATATTTGTTATAGATAGGATAATGCGAAAATGGGGACTGCAAGGCAATGCATTTATCCCATTATTAATGGGATTTGGTTGTAATGTTCCGGCAATCATGGCCACAAGGACCATTAGACAAAGGAATGAACGACTAAGAACCATGCTTGTTATACCATTTATGTCCTGTAGTGCACGTATTCCCATTTTTATACTATTTGCAAATGCATTATTCCCCTCTCATAAATCTCTTATTATCACCATTCTCTATTTAATAGGTATTATATTCGGAATTGTAGCATCAAAGATCATGCAAAAGACAGCACTTCCATCGTCCACTACTCCGTTTATATATGAATTACCTCCATATAGATTCCCTCATTGGAGAAACTTAACATATCAGATGTGGGATAAAACATATAAGTTTTTACAAAAAATAGGCTCAACAATACTACTTGGAGTTATAATTATATGGACTTTAAGTAATATTACTCCTAGATCTGAAGAAGGAGATTGGTATGATTTCCAGATATCTCAAATAAAAGAAGCACACCATATTAATCTTCTAGAAAAAAGTAATTATAGCCATTCTGAATGGAAATATATGGAGAAGAAATACCAATTACAACTTGAAGCGCAAAAGCTTGTAAAGTCTCAATATCAACTTGAGAATTCTCTATTGGGTACGATGGGGCATTTTATGGTTGCTTTGATGAAGCCTTTAGGCTTTGATTGGAAAATGAGTGTATCTCTTCTAGCTGGAATCTCTGCCAAAGAGGTTATCGTAAGTACAATGGGATTTTTATATCGTATTGATACCACACAAATCAACAATCCCCTTTCAAAGGTTATATCCTCCTCCATTAAGAAGAATCAACAGAGCAATGGTCGTACCATATTAAGCGGAATATCATTTCTACTTTTTGTTCTACTCTACTTTCCATGTATTGGCGTTCTATCCACAATTAAAGCAGAAACACAAAGCTGGAGATGGGCATGGTTTGCTATTGGATATACCACAGGATTAGCATACATTGTATCCCTTTTGGTATACCAAATTGGATCATTATTTGTATAGATATCTTTCACAAAATATGCAACAGAAGAAGGGAAGTCAAAGGCTTCCCTTCTCCTATTATAGCAAATCTATCATTTCAAGTACAACAAGATACCCTAATATATATTCATTCGAAATCAACCATGTCATGAAGTAAATCATTCAAAACATTAGATCCATTAAACAAAAGGCAAAAGTTCATACGAACACCATTCCATAGTATCATTATCCTCTTTCAGTTCCGTATCAATCCACAGAAAACATAAATTCCATCAATTCAAGGGCACTCATTCAAGAAATGGAGCATTTTGGTTAAAACATTTCTCTCTTTTATTTGTTAAGAGAAACGACAATAAAAACAATAGTTTCATAAAATATTCCTCAAAAGAGTTATTGATTCCTATTGACCCAAAATTATTAAACAAAATAGCTATGGCTTTCGATTTCGATCTGATTCAATCTGTATACAAACAGATGGCGACAAAAATTACTAATGCGAGAGAGACATTAAATCGCCCCTTAACTTATACAGAAAAAATTCTACTAAGTCATCTACATGGTACGAGTGAACTTAAGAACTATACTAGAGGAATAGACTATGTCAATTTCTCTCCAGATAGAGTAGCAATGCAAGATGCTACAGCACAGATGGCGATACTACAATTTATGCAGGCTGGAAGAGATAAAGTAGCAGTTCCTTCAACAGTACATTGCGACCATCTTATCCAAGCAAAAGAGGGGGCAAAAAAAGACCTTCAAAGGGCAGAGTCAACCAACAAAGAAGTGTATGACTTTCTGTCAAGTGCTTCACAAAAATATGGTATTGGTTTTTGGAAGCCAGGAGCAGGAATTATTCATCAAGTTGTACTAGAAAACTATGCTTTTCCTGGAGGCATGATGATTGGTACAGATTCACACACGCCAAATGCAGGGGGACTAGGTATGGTTGCCATTGGAGTTGGTGGTGCTGATGCGGTAGATGTCATGACAGGACTCTCATGGGAACTGAAGTTTCCAAAAGTAATTGGGATTAAACTTACAGGAAAGCTGAACGGATGGTGTTCGGCAAAAGATGTAATACTGAAAGTAGCTGGAATCTTAACCGTTAAAGGAGGTACAGGTTCGATAGTAGAATACTTCGGAGAGGGAGCACAATCTCTTTCATGTACAGGAAAAGGAACGATCTGTAATATGGGGGCAGAGATTGGAGCCACCACATCTCTCTTCGGTTTCGACAATCAAATGTATGATTACCTATCAGCTACAGACAGAAAGAGTGTTGCAGAACTAGCCTATCAATATAAAGATCATTTAACAGGGGATCAGGAAGTATATGATAACCCTGAAGCATACTTTGATCAAGTAATTGAGATAGATCTAAACAACCTAGAACCATATATTAATGGTCCGTTTACACCAGATTTAGCAACACCACTCAGCCAGTTTGCCGAAACGGCTAAAGCCAAAGGGTGGCCATTAAACATGGAAGTAGGTCTTATTGGATCGTGTACTAATTCAAGTTATGAAGATATTGCACGTGCTGCATCTATTGCACAACAAGCACTAGACAAAAAGATTGAATTCAAAGCAGACTTCACTGTAACTCCTGGCTCAGAGCAGGTTCGATATACAGTTGACAGAGACAACTTGCTACCAGTATTCGAAAAGATAGGAGGAACGGTTCTTTCGAATGCTTGTGGCCCTTGTATCGGACAATGGGCACGTCACAATGCAGAGAATCTTGAAGAGAATAGTATTATGACATCTTTCAACAGGAATTTTGCTAAACGTAATGATGGGAATCCTAAGACACATGGTTTTGTTGCATCACCTGAAATAGTTACAGCATTTTCAATAGCAGGGCGTCTTGACTTTAACCCTATCACAGACACTCTTATCAACAAAGATGGGCAGGAAGTACAATTAGATCCACCTACTGGAGATACATTGCCACCGAGAGGATTTAATGTAGAAGATCTAGGTTTTGTTGCTCCACAAGAGCATATCAATATAAACATCATTATCAGTCCTGAATCGGATCGATTGCAAGAGCTTACTCCATTCAAACCTTGGGATGGAAAAGACATGGTTGATCTACCACTTCTAATTAAGGCTAAAGGGAAGTGTACTACGGATCATATCAGTATGGCAGGACCTTGGTTGAAATATAGAGGACACTTGGATAATATATCCAATAACCTTTTAATTGGGGCAGTCAACTTCTTTAATGAAGAGACAAACCATATCAAAAATCAAATCACTGGTACATATGACACAGTTCCATCCGTTGCGAGAGACTATAAAGCAAATAGTATTCTATCCGTAATTGTAGGGGACGAAAACTATGGAGAAGGCTCATCAAGAGAGCATGCTGCAATGGAACCAAGACACCTAAATGTAGGGGTAGTTCTTGTTCGTTCATTTGCACGTATTCATGAAACAAACCTAAAAAAACAGGGTATTTTAGCATTAACATTTGCAAACCATTCTGACTATGATAAGATATTAGAAGGAGACCGTTTTGCAATAAAAGGATTAGACCATTTTGCAACAGGCAAACCAGTTCAAGTTGAAATTACACACCAAGATAACAGTAGCGAAGTAGTGGTAGCAAATCACACCTATAACTCACTACAGATAGAGTGGTTCAAAGCAGGATCTTGTCTTAATTACATTAAAAACATCAACAAGTAACCTCTGATTATTGAATATGAAATATTAAGAGCAAGAGCAGTAAAACTGTTCTCGCTCTTATTTTTTATACAAAACAGTCTTAAAAGTCCTAAGATCTAGAGTAATAGACATTTTTATCCTACCAAAAGAATAAATTTCAAGAGAATTATATTCATTACAATAATATTTTTTTGTTATTTTTTTAAAACAAATAAATATATTTGCAAAATATTGCCCCCCACAAACATCCACCTTATTTTAAAATATGAAATCATACGTTTTACAAATTACACTTGTAATTCTAACATTAACAAAGACTACTGTCTTTGCACATCAACCAATTCTCCCTTTAATAGAATCAACACATATCAATAAATATGAATATGGTGCTTGCAACCATAACTTCAGTATTGCGACCAATAACAATGGGAGTATCTTTTTGGCAAATGATATGGGATTGGTTGTATACAATGGTTCTACATGGAAGTTGTATCAAATGCCAAATAAAGTTAGGCTACAACAAGTATTTGTTTCTAAAGATAATAAAGTTTATTGTGCAACAGACAAAGAAGTTGGAGTTTGGAGAGAAAAAAGAGGAACCTATCACTACACTCCTATCAAACAATTTAAGCAAAAAGGGATTAGTAGTTTTTGTAGTTCTAAAGATGAAACGATTTACTTCAATCATCAAAACCAGACATATAAAATAATTGGGCTTAAGCTAAGTCCATGTCTTATATCCATTAGCAGTATTGAGCTTCTATTTGAAGATAATGGATATATTACAGACTGTAGTACAGAAGAGTCCTATTATGATCTTACTATCACGCAAGTAAAACAGTTTAAGAGTGATATTAATCTAAAGGATATTCTTAAAATCATAACAATTGGGGATAAAAGACATCTATTTCTTACAAGTAAACAACAGATATTCTATCAAGAAAAAAACAATGAGCCACAACGATGGGATACAGAAATTGCCAAAATATTGTCCAATAAGAAAATCATTAAAATTAGAAAAATAGAGGATCTTATTTTCTTTCTCACACAACACAATGGACTATATGTGCTTGATATAAAAACACAAAATTACAACCATATCAATCAAAGAAACTATCTTACAACTGATAAGGTGACAGATTTCGTGGTGGACAATAAAAACAGAGTATATATATCCACACTAGATGGAATATCTATTTTGCAACTTGATGCGAGAAAACAACGCTTCACATTACCTCCTCATGTAGGGAGTGAGACTTATTGTATTCGTCCCTATGGCAAATATTTCATCATCGGGACTGAAAGAGGCCTTTTCTACACAAAAAAAGATCAGATATTTAACAATAGAATCATCACTTCTTGTAAGCCTTTTTCGACTCTCCAAAAACGAGTATGGTCCATTACAGATACAGACGAAGGGCTTGTATGTGCATTAGATAATGGGACCTATCTCATAAATAAAGATTTAAAAACACACAAAATATCCACCCTAGGGCATGGGGTAAATTTCATTCCCGTTCACTTTAAAGGGCATACCCAATCCTATTGGCTACAAAACACAGGAGATGCAATATATCTATATCAAACACCTCTAACAAAACACAAACCAATACTGTATGCCCAAACTCCTCATATCAATAAATCATTGGCTATCTATGAAGGTTACTTATGGGCTTCAAGTATGGGCAAATATTACGTATATAGAGTTCCATTACAATACCCTGATAAGCATCCACACAAAGCAGAAATAGTAAAGAAGTTTAGCCATATTCTCCCAACCAATGTGATGGTATTAGATTCCGAATTGAACATACTTTCTGATGAAGGAACTTTTCTATATGACAACCTAAACGATACCATTAAGAAATTCAGCGGATTGGAGCATCAGATAGGTGAATATGCGGCATCCTCCAATCTTTTTAAGATTAGAGACTTTACATATTGGTATGTTACTCGACATAAGATTGCTGCAATTAGAAGAGATGGCAATCATTTCACAAAGATATCAGAATACTTCTTTAACGATCCTCAACAAAGTCTTATCGAAGAATTTGAATATATAGAGCCTATTAATAGAAAACAGTCTCTTGTCTGTATCCAAAATGGTTTTACCATTGTCTACGATGATTTTGATTCTAAGATACCTAAGTCTACAATATCCATCAAAGATATTGCTGTAGACTTCGAGTCTGACGAAACCACAAAATTCATTCACCAAGAGAACATCACACCAACGTTTCAATGCAATGCACAAAAGATCTCGTTTACAATTATTTCAAATAAAAGTCCTAAACATATTCTCACTACAGAATATCGTTTAAATAGAAATGAAAATAATTGGACAAAATTTGATTATCACTCTCCTCTAGTTTTCAGAAATCTAAAACCAGGAGATTATGAGCTTGAAATACGTAGTTGGGACGAAAATAGAGTAGCACAAGGATCTGCCTCATTCAAATTCAAGATCGACACTATGTGGTATGATAATATTCTTTTTATCATCTCATTTATCACCATATTATCTCTAAGCATTATCTCCCTTGCGCTCTACTACATATGGAAATATAATAAAAAGAGGATTCGCATACTAACACTTCAAAATGAACACATTAGACACAAAGAAAATCAAAGAAGACTAGAGAAAGAGAAAGAATTCATAAAGCAGCAGAACAAAGCACTTCATGAAGCGCTTGATAAAAAAAGTCGTGACCTTGTTCTATTCGCCATGGAGCGTTTCAATAACCGAGAACTTCTCGAGGAGTGTAGAGAACGATTTATTCATATCAAAAAAGAGCTTAAATATCGATTTCCTGATAAATACTATGTGAACAACTTAACATTCTTAGAAGAGAATATTAAGGAGTGTAGTAACAAAGAGGAGTTACGAAAGTTCATAGATGAGCAGAATAGAGAATATATCCATCATATACAAGAGCAATATCCAACTCTCACCGATAAAGAGCTAAGAATTATAGTTCTCACGAAGATGAACTTTACAAACAAGCAGATTACCATATTCTTCCACAAATCGACACATTCAGTAGAACAACTAAAAAAGAATATTAAATCTAAGATGAATATTCCATCATCAAGTAAGTTACGCAATGCTTTACCTGACTACAATCACTCATTTTCAATTGATTAACCTTATTCAAGAAATATTTAATCGTATGGGGTGGTAAACCTTAACTTTTTTTTTCAAATTTGCCAGCTGAAATTGCATACACAGCACAAACAAAAAATATACCAATCATAGAGTTAAACAATACATGTTATATTTCTTTCGAATTCTTTCACCAGACCATCCTAATTTTATTTGTGAGATACAGGTTGATGGTACTTCTAACCTATTTACTTTTCATAAAGCAATACAATCTGCTTGTAAGATAGAAGAAGACTTCTGTTCTTTCTTTACATGCGATGACCAATGGAACAAACACATTGAGTATACTGCTGTAGACATGGGAATAGAGGGGGACAATCTTTTCTCAATGGAAAGCACCACCCTTTCTGATTTGATAACAGAAAAAAAGCAAAAACTAGTCTATGGCTATGATATTATTCAAAATAGAAATCTGTACATTGAAGTTACAGAGTTCTGGACAGAACGAAACTTAGATATGCCTGTACTTTGTTTCATGGAAGGAGATATTCTTTCTGAGATGATCTCTAACGCAGAGAATGCATTATCTTTAGAAGAAGACGAAAACATTCATGATCCATATTATGAGGAGGATGAATGGGATGAAGATTTTGATACAGAATTTCAATCTATTGATGATTTAGACATTTAACAGATCGAACCCTTTAATATGAAGACACTAGTTGTTATTACCGGACCAACAGGAGTTGGTAAAACGGAATTAAGCATTCGTATTGCAGAAAAATATGATACCGACATCATTTCGTGTGATTCACGCCAACTTTTTAAAGAGATGGCTATTGGTACAGCAGTACCTAGTGATGAAGAGTTAAAGAGAGTAAAACACCACTTTATACAGACACACTCAATTCATAATTACTACAACGCAGCCCAGTTTGAAGTAGATGTATTAGACAAACTCGAAACGTTGTTCAAAGAGAAAGAGATTGTCGTTATGACAGGTGGCTCTATGATGTATATCGATGCTGTATGTAAAGGGATAGATGATCTTCCTACTGTAACTCCTGAAATTCGTAATGGTTTAATAGCACAATACGAAAACGAGGGAATCGAGAATATTAAACAAGAGTTGTTAGAAAATGATCCAATCTACTATAATCAAGTAGATCTAAACAACAACAAACGTATTCTTCATGCTGTAGAGATCATCCGAATGACTGGTGTAACTTACTCTTCTTTGCGTACCAATACGATAAAAGAGCGTCCTTTTCAAATCGTCAAAATCTGCATCAATAGAGAACGTGAAGAGGTCTATGATCGAATCAATAGAAGAGTTCTTCTAATGGTAGAGGATGGTTTAGAGCAAGAGGCTAAGAAGCTTTTCTCTTATAGAGAATTACCAGCATTGAACACGGTAGGCTACAAAGAGTTTTTTAACTATTTTAGTGGAGAGAAGGACCTAGATCATGCCATTGAAAGAGTTCAGGCGAACACAAGAAAATATGCTCGCAAACAACTTACATGGTTTCGTAGAGACAAATCCTATGAATGGTTTCACCCATCAGAGGAAGAAAAAATAGTTCATTATATTGATCATTGTCGAGATAGTGAATCCAATTGAAAAATAAAATTTCAGAATAATTTAAGGCAGATCCATAGATCTGCCTTAAATTGTTTTATGAAGACAAGAAGTATGTCGCTCGATGCCATACATATTCTAAAGGTCCCTGTTTGAACCTTCGTAGCACCCAATAACTAACAAACATCTGTACGAGTGCAATGCAGGCTCCAAGAACTACGCTACAAGACAGTCCACACTGGGAAGCCAAATTTAAACCATAAGGGTAGAATAAAAAGGTTCCAATCATCGACTGAGAAACAAAATTGGTTAATGACATTCTACCATAAATTTGAAATAAGCCAGTCAATTGTCTAAACCATTTGCCTCTATATAGAATAACAAAAGTAGATATCCATAATAAGATAAAAGCGTAGTTATACCACATCCCCAAAGCAGTCGCAATCGAATCGTATAATGAAGTAGCACCCTTCACACAAAATAAAATCGCAACAGATACCAAAGAGAATAAAAACAACCTATTCCAAAAACGGGATTTTAAATTCTCAAAAAGAGAATATCTACAAAACAGAAAACCTACTATATATAATGAGGCAGTTTGTGCTGCCCTTCCATACTCGACTGCCCAAGTAAGACAAGCCTTCAACCCGAGCGTCATATTCACCTTAGCCATTGACATAAAGCTACTATTCTCCACAGCCATCCCTAGTGTTTCATATAACTTCCCAGTATTCTTAGGAAAAGTATATCCCAAACCAATATAATGGTTTATCCCTTGAAATAGCTCGAATGGCTGCAGTAGAAAAAAGAGCGCAATACATAATAAAGTTCGAGTATTTAGTTTTGCAATAAAAGGTAAAAAAACAGCCACGATAGCCATAAATACCAACGGATCACCTCCCGAAAAAAACGCAGCATTCAAAACTCCAAAGAGAGACAACAGAAGAATACGCCACAAAAAGGTCCAACGAAAATCAACATGACAGCTTACCGCTTTATAGTATTGAAGGCCAAAGGTAAATCCAAAAAGTACAGCAAAAACACCGTACATCTTTCCTTCAAAAAGAAAATACAAAAACTGCTTCACAATTTGATCACAAACTTGTCCCCAATGTGTCGTACTTGTTGGCATAACCCCATAAAGAAAATGATTAGAGCAATGCAGTAAAAGAATACTAAATATTGCCATGCCTCTCAAAGCATCGACAACCTCTATTCGTCTATTTTTTTCCATCTATCTCTATTAAATCAATTAGCCTAACAGATACTTTGAATTCGGAATAAAAGATAGAGCCTTTACAAATAGATATGAGGCAACAAATACAATCACAGCAAATAGTGGTTGACCAATCCAAGCATTCAAACCATCCCATTGTCCAACCAAAGAGAGTAACCAAATATTGATAAAATAGTGTACCAAGAAGATTCCATAACTATATTTAGAGAGTTCTTGTACGATCTTGGCAGGAATGCCTCCAATTGAAATCTTTTGAAGAACCATAAACAAGCCAGCAGTCATCATCACCACATTGATAGAGAGGTTGTTGATAAAGAACTCCACTTTCTGCGACTCCACTGCTATCCAATACATCTTATCTGCATGTTCTAAAGAGTAGAGAAGCCCCTTCAAAGTAAAATAACCACCTACAGAAAACAGAATCAACCCGATAGATATCGACAACATTCTAGAGAGGGTGTTATATCGTCTTAAATAGTAACCTAAAATCAAATATCCTAGATACCCTCCAAAATTATAGAACATCCCAAACTCATTCCAATCACAAACACCAAGCATCTCGGGAAACCATATTTCTGCATAAAACAAAATGGTGGTGAAGCCCCATACACATAAAAAAGCCTCCACCCCTCTTTTGCTCGTTTTTTCTATCCACGGAGAGATCACAGGCATAAAGAGATAGAGACCAAGGATGGTATACATAAACCAAAAATGCACATTCACCCAAGTAAAATTGATTGGAATCATCAACAAACTCTTTACTATTGGGGACAAGTCACTAGTGGTAAGCGCATTTTCGATACCCCCAAAATTTATTTTTGTAGGGGCAGGAAGAAAAACATAAACAACAGACCAAAAGAGAAATGGGATTAAAACACGAGAAAACCGTTTCTTGAAGAACGTATAAGAATCATTTTTAAGAGGCAAGAGTAGTGCTCCCGAGATCATAATAAAGAAGGGCACACAAGGACGAAGAAAAGCGACATAGAACTGTGTGGCAGTTTCTGTTTTCAAGTCAAAAGCAAAACGAACATGGATCATCATAACCATAAAACATGCGATTACTCTGACCAGGTCCATATAACCTATTCGTTTCTGTGAAGATAAAGTTTGTTCCATTTTATTGATATTAGCAATTAAACAAACAAACTTATCTCATAAAAAAGTGACTTCCATTAATCTATATTAAAAAGCGAACTTATCGATTTAATATATTGGACTGATATCTTCTTGGTTGCGATCTCCCCTCACCTTACTTAAATGCTGTGGGGTCATTCCAAGAAAGGAAGCAAGATGGCTCATCTTCACTCTAGTAAAAAGATCGGGTTGCTCTCTCATCAATAGCTCATAACGCTCTTTTGCTCCTTTTCGAAGTCTCTCAATACGTCGGGTTTGCAAACCTAAGACACACTCTTGATGAACCACTCTCGACCAATTTGCAATATCAATATGGGTAGTATATAGTTTATTGAGTTCCTCAATCTCTATTAAATAAAAAGTAGTAGGTTCTACCGTCTCAACAAACTCAAATCCTGGTTCATTTCGATATAGTGACAGCAATGCAAAAGTAATATCGCCTTCACGGCTAAACCAAGAAGTAACCTCTTCCCCATCCACATTACAATAAGATCGACATAAGCCTTTTTCTATGAAATAGACATATCTATTCATATGTCCTCCTCTTATGACCAGTTCATTGGCTGCCACCTCTTTCTTAACATACTTCGATGTCAATGCCATCAAAGAGTCCTCGGACACAGGGTAAAACTTTCGTATACTATCTATTATGTTATGCATGAATTTATCTCAGTAAAAATCATGTACAAAATAATAATTTTTGACACGTTTCACAATTCTTTGAATTACATCGATCAAGGATGCTAAAAATATTATGGGAAAGCAACACTTCAAAAAAACAAGAATTAGAGAAAAGCCTACCATTTACTACCCATTAGATAGGTTTTCTTTACCCTTTGGTTACTCTGGGAGTAACCAAAGGGTAAAGGAAGGGTAACTGAAGGGTAAAGGAAGTACGAAGGAAACATGGGTTATTTTCCAATGATTTGGGGATGATTCCCTGTAGTCTTTCTCCTCTTATTTGAGATAAAAATAGAGGGAAATTATAACCATTGCGAAAAGTAAATTCAAAGATAAAAGGCCAACATCGGCAATATAATCTCCTAAACTATTATCAATAAATTATTATATATTTTTAATTGCGTTGTATAACCTTTAGAATAAAACTATTTGGTATTTTCGAGTGCTTCGATAACCGTTTGAAGGTCCGATTTGATTCTCTTCATTTGATCTAACGGCATCCCCAACTTGGTAAATAGTTCCATGGGAACACATGCCATATCCTGTTGGATATCGTTGGCTTTTTGGGTAAGTTTAATGTATACCTTTCTCTCATCCACAGTATCCCGTTTTCGAGTAATCAGCTCCATTGCTTCCATTCTCTTCAGGAGTGGGGTCAAAGTATTGGTATTGAGATACAATGCTTTGCCTATCTCTTTTACAGGCAAAGCATCATTTTCCCATAACACCATCAAGACCAAATACTGTGGATACGTTAATCCATGATTTTCTAATATTGGCTGATACAACTTGGTAATCATCCTATTGGCCACATAAAAGGGAAAGCAAAATTGGTTTGACAGCTTTAATTGTTCCATAACAACATCTATTTTTGTAGTAATTTCTGGATATAAGAATCCATCTTCTCTGGTTTATCCATCGGTCCAAAGCGTTTTACTGGTGTTCCTTCTTTATCCACAACAAACTTAGTAAAATTCCATTTTACTTTTGAACCAAACCAGCCACCTAATTGAGAACGTAAATATTTAAATATAGGATGCGCATGCTCTCCATTTACATCTACTTTTGAAAACATTGGGAAAGAGACTCCATAATTAATCAAACAACCTTCACTTATCTCCTTTGCTCCCCCTGGCTCTTGATTCCCAAATTGATTACATGGAAAACCTAAAATCACCAAGCCCTCTGACTTATATTTTTGATACAAAGCTTCTAGCCCTTCGTATTGAGGTGTCAATCCACATTTACTAGCAGTGTTTACCACAATCACCACTTTTCCTTGAAAATCAGACATCGATAGGTCTTTGCCTTGTAGGCTCTTTGCATTAAAATCATAGAATCTCATAACATGTATATTTTTAAATCTTATACAATTATATCGCTTACGATATAAATATCCAAATATTTAAAGGACTTTTTTGTACACTACTTTCAAACAAAACAACCTATACCCCTAAACAACAATCGATTAAACAAAATAATAATATACTATTACACCAAACAGACATACTACAAAAAAATTAACGAAGAGTCAAGATAGAATATTTCGCATAAAGCAAGGGAGTAAGATGTTCGTATAAAATGAAGAGAGAAGCCATCATTTCACGATAAAAGGCAAAAATGAAAAGCAATTATGGCGATGAAATAAAGAAAACACAATTTGTCGAATCAATCCGTTTTGGTTACCTTTGTGGGTCTCGTATATTAGAGATAAAAAAGTGATCAAAAGCAAGTTAAAAATACCTTATATAAAATGAATATTTCGTATAGTTGGTTAAAGGAATATATAGATACAGATCTATCTCCTGCAGAGCTTTCGTCCATCCTCACACAGACAGGATTGGAAGTTGGCGGTATTGAGGAAGTGGAAACCATCAAAGGTGGTTTAAAAGGATTGGTTATTGGAGAAGTAGTAACCTGTGGGCCACATCCTGACTCAGACCATTTGTCAAAGACGACTGTAAATGTTGGAGAAGAGGAACTCTTACCTATTGTTTGTGGAGCGCCCAATGTTGCTGCTGGACAGAAAGTGGTTGTGGCAGTAGTAGGAACAATACTATACGATGGAGACAGCGAATTTAAGATCAAGAAGTCGAAGATTCGTGGAGAGGTATCTATGGGTATGATCTGCGCAGAAGACGAGATCGGCCTAGGAGAGAGTCATGATGGTATCATGGTACTACCTGCAGATGCACCCGTTGGTCAACCTGCATCAGAGTACTTCAACGTAGAAAACGAATATATCATTGAGATCGATCTTACACCAAACCGTGTAGATGGTGCATCTCACATTGGGGTTGCCAGAGACCTTGCTGCATATCTAAAACAACAAGAGGATGTAAGCTACAGAGTGGAACCTGTAGATTCGTTTGTTGTGAATGAAGCGACAGCACCTATTACTATTGATGTTCGTAATCAAGAGGCTTGCCCAATCTATACAGGAGTAAGCATCAAAGGAGTAAAAGTGGAGAGTTCACCAGAGTGGTTACAAAAACGACTTATCGCTATTGGATTGACTCCGATCAATAATATTGTGGATATCACCAACTTTGTTCTATTCGAAACAGGTCAGCCACTTCATGCATTTGACATGGCAAAGATCAAAGGGAACAAAATCATTGTAGATACCTTAGCCCAAGGGACGAAGTTCACTACACTAGACGAGGTAGAGAGAGAATTGGATGAGAAAGATTTGATGATCTGTAACGAAAGCGAAGGCATGTGTATTGCAGGAGTTTTCGGGGGTCTTGAATCAGGCGTTCAAAACGCAACTACCGATATCTTCCTAGAGAGTGCTTATTTCAATCCTGTATATGTACGTAAGACTGCACGTAGACATGCAATAAGCACGGACTCTTCATTCCGTTTCGAAAGAGGTGTAGATCCAAATGGCAATGAGTATGCACTAAAGCGTGCTGCATTGTTGATTCAAACCATTGCGGGTGGTATCATTGCAGGAGACATACAACGTGTTGCCTCAGCAGATGCTCCAACAGCACCATTTGAGATTGCATTCAAGCCTGCGAACGCACGTAGATTGATTGGGAAAGAGATTTGTGATACTACAATTGAAAAGATCCTTACAGCTCTTGAAGTAGAGATCCACAAAGTAGACGAAGAGAATTGGGATCTTAAAGTTCCTGCATATCGTGTAGATGTTCAAAGAGAAGCAGATGTGATCGAGGATATTCTACGTATCTATGGATACAATAATGTACAGCCAGGAACAGCCGTTAAATCGACTATTCAATATTCACATAAACCGAATAAGCATAAGTTACAGAATATGGTTTCTGATTCACTTTCAGCTTGTGGTTTCAATGAAATCTGGTGTAACTCACTAGGAAAAGCGTCCAACTATGAAGGACTAACAACTTATCCTGCGGATAATTTGGTAAAATTATTCAATCCACTATCACAAGATCTAAACGTGATGCGTCAGAACCTTCTTTTCGGTGGATTAGAATCAATAGAGCGTAACACAAACTTCAGAAATGGAGATCTATCTCTATATGAATTTGGGAATGTATATCGTTACGATGAGACCATCGAAACAGACAATCCAGTAAAAAGATATCATGAAGAGGAGCATCTAGGCTTATGGCTTGTTGGAAACAAAGAGTCTGAAGGATGGCATGGTGAACCAGCTGCTGCATCATTCTTTACATTGAAATCGTATGTTCTTAATATCTTCGAGAAGTTAGGTATTACAGAGGATAAGACTCAAATAAAGAGCTGCACAGAAGATATCTATAGCGATGCGATCATGATTTGTCAAGGACCAAAAGTATTGGCCACTTTAGGTTATGTAGCACCATCACTACTCAAGAAGAACGGCATCAAAAATACCGCATTCTATGCAGACATCCACTGGTCGACAGTGTTGAAGGCATTGAAAAAGCAAAAAGTACAATACACACCACTTCCTAAATATCCGGAAGTGCGTCGTGACCTTGCACTATTGGTAGACAAATCAGTCTCTTTCGATCAACTAAAAGCCATTGCGCTTAAAGGAGAGAAGAACTTGCTTCGTAAAGTAGATATCTTTGATGTATACGAAGGAGAGCATCTTCCTGATGGCAAAAAGTCTTATGCATTAAGTTTTATCTTACGCGATGACAAAGCAACGTTGAAAGACAAACAGATTGATAAGATCATGAATAAGATGATTAAATCATTTGAACACCAAGTAGGAGCAACACTTCGTTAGTATTGATTTGAAATATCACGTTCAATAATAGATTACAGAAAGGTCAATCGAATACGATTGACCTTTCTTTTATAAGATTATATATCCACTTCGAATAAAACAAAGCGCATGAGCGACAATAAGAGAGGGATTCTTTACGCATGTTTCACAGCCCTTTTGTGGGGATTTCTTGCCATAATATTAAAAATGGCCTCCCAATTCCTAGACTCGCAAACCATTGTTTTTGCTCGATTCTCGGTGGCATTTATATGCTTGATGATTATCGTACTAGCTCGAGGAAAGAGAGAATATTTCTCGATCTTTAAGCGCCCACCTATAATGCTAGTAATCGCAACGATTTGCCTCTCTGCAAACTATCTAGGTTACATGCAAGGAATCCATCTAACGTCTCCTGGAAATGCCCAGATACTCATACAGTGGGGGCCTATATTATTGGCATTGTCAGGAGTTTTTATCTTTAAAGAGAAGTTAAGTAGTCTACAGAAGATGGGCTTTGTAGTTGCATTGGCTGGATTCACACTATTCTTTAGAGAGAAGCTGGTACATCTACTAGGCACTAGTGGACAGTATATTGCTGGGAACTTATGGACTCTTTTTGGAGGAACCATGTGGGCAATCTATGCGATACTTCAAAAGAAGTTGGTACAGAAATACAACACCACACAGCTTAACCTATTTATCTATGGAGCAGCCACCCTTATCTTCTTAGCTCAAGCAGATCTAAGCAAACTAGTTGATCTTTCGGTACTTCAATGGGCTATCGTGATATTCTTAGGGTTGAATACGCTTCTAGCTTATGGTGCTTTGGCAGAGGCACTAAAATACACCAAAGCCAATAACGTAAGTATCATTATTACCTTAAATCCTGTCCTAACCTTTATATTATTAGGTATTATGGGAGAGATAGGACTCAATTGGGTCGCGCCAGAACATCTTACACTTCTATCCATCGTTGGAGCAACAGGAGTATTAGGTGGAGCGATTATGATCATTGGAGGAAAAAATAATTCGTAAAGTATATGAAACATCTTGCATCTAATATAAAATATTTAAGAACTCAGTTTGGACTCTCTCAGAAGAAGTTGGGCCTAAGAGTAGAAATATCTCCTTCTTCCATCGGGAGTTATGAAAATGGTCGTACCATACCGACGTTAAAGAACATACAGAAATTAGCTACTACATTTCACGTTGACATTGATGCAATGTTGCATGTAGATCTATCGGTAGAGAAGATAGAAGTTGGTAAAGAAGGGAAAAGTATTCGAATACTTCCTATTGTCGTGGAGAATGACAACAAAGAGAAGGCATCTATCGTTCCAGCCAAAGCGGTTGCGGGGTATACAGAAGGTTATGCAGAGCCACAATTTATATCGAACTTAATCAACTTCGACCTTCCTTTTCCTGAGCTACAGAGAGAGCAGACCTATCGCGTTTTCCAAATAGCAGGAGAATCGATGCTTCCAATAAAAGATAGATCCTATATTATTAGCAGTTATCTTCAAGATTGGAACCATATTGCCTATGGCAAATGTTATATTATCCTGACACAAGAAGATGGTATTGTATTTAAGCGAATAGAGAAAAGTGAGGTAGAAAATAGACTAAAACTCACATCGGATAACCCAAGCTTTCACCCCTATGAAATTCATATGGCAGACATCAAAGAGATTTGGATTGCCAAAGGAGTGATTGATTTCGATATCCACTAGAGTCTGTCTAGCAAACGACCAAAAACACAAAGGGGGAAATGTGCTTCCCCCAACAAAATCCCTAGAATAAAATTTCGTATCTTCATGGTAGAGATATAAAATGGATGTCCAAAACCCACCATCATGAATACAACAGACATAAAGACACATCCATTCAGAGGAGACAAACAAGGAATCAAGTTAGAGATTATCGATATACAGAAAATTCTCTCTATGAAATCGAAATCCCATGTGGCACATCGCTTAGATTTTTTTCAGATACTTATTATCACCAAAGGGGTTGGAATACATGAAGTGGATTTCACTCAATACCACTATCAAGCAAACACAGTAATTCCTGTTGCTATGGGACAGGTTCAAAGGTTCTTCCCTAATAATGAGTTGGAGGGGTATGCGATTGTTTTTACTCCAGATTTTCTTATCAAAGAGTCATTCGACTACAACTATCTTTTTCAGTTTACGATCTTTATGAACAACACGGAGGACCTTCTATGTGAAGCAACCCAATCCGTAAAAAACATTCTAAATACCCTAATCCGAGAACAGCAAGAGAGTGATCTCTTTGAATCAGAAGCGCTTCAAAGAAACTTAATAAGAAACTTTCTAATTCATCTTGAAAGAGACAAAAGGAAAACACAAAATATTGATAACAAGCAAAAGCTCGACCTCTATCTTCGCTTTAGACAAGAGGTGGAAACCTCTCTAAGTTATAAATTGAAAATACATCAAATATCAGAGCAACTAGGAGTAACTTCGAAACAACTGAATAGAGTGGTGAAACATTACCTAGGTATGACGGCCAAAAAGTATATAGATCAAAGAGTATTACTAGAGTCACGAAGACTACTCACCCACTCCTCACTAAGCATCAAAGAGATTGCCTATACAATAGGTTTTACCGATCCTACAAACTTCACTAAATACTTTAAATCGAAATTTGGTATGAACCCTTCAGACTATCGTAATAAAATATAATGGCCTAATTCTACCATTAAATGACCTTTATTCACCTTTACAAGAAACCTTCTAAGCTATATTTTTGCAACTACATCATGGATAGTTCCCACGACTATAACATGGAGCTATTCGAAGAGTGATCAGATTGGACATATAATCAAAGGATCAATATTCAAAGATAGAGAGTTGTTTTAAATTAAAGATACTTGAATAGATGGGATTAAAACAGAAGCTTTTTGCAAAAAAAATCAAGGAGAAACTATCAGTAAAAGATGGTTATATCGCCGTGAACATAGCATCATGTGATGGGTGTAGAAATTGTATTACATATTGTCCAAAGGATGCGATATCCATAAGAGAGATTACTACAGAAGAGAAAAAAGATCTTCCTCTTAAAGGACGTATAAAAGTCAAAATAAAAGGGCCAAACAAGGCATTCATTGATACGACAAGATGTATCGTTTGTGGAATTTGTATGGAACAATGTCATGAATATGCTATTCATAAATACCCACATGAATAGATATTCATAATAATAAATAAATCAAAACTTAAAGAGATGTCAATAGTTCGAAACAAGACTTTTAGTATTACAAAAAAGGTTCGTAGAATGACTATCCTATGGAGATATTTTATATTCGTTGCGGGATTGCTACTCTTCGGTGCTTGTCAACAAAAAGAGGCAATGAATTCAGTAAAAAAAGAAGATCATGTGAATCTTGTTAAACTGAAGAATCATACCAAGGAGTTTCGTCAAGAAATCATCAAACTCAATCCCAATGTCTATGTTGCTGTTGGATTTGATGGTTCAAACACTTCTATGATTATTGGAGAGGATGGGGTCATCATTATCGATGCGTTGAGATCGTTAGGAGCAGCAGAGAAAGTGGCAGAAGCGTTTAGAAAGATATGTCCGAAACCAGTAAAAGCTGTGATCTATACCCATGGTCATGAAGATCATACAGGAGGAACTTCTGCATTCACACAAGGCAATAACAAAATACCAGTTATAGCAAGAGAAGGGTTTAAAAAAGAGCTACAAGAGAAATCACCAGTTCGTCGTATATTGCAAAAAAGAAACGAACGACAATTTGGTAGAGTACTTCCTAAAGAACAAATTATCAATAGAGGAGTTGCTCCTGGATATACATCTAAAGACCGAGTAGGGAAAGGATATATCAAACCTACACGTGTATTTAAAGATTCCTTGACTATTCAGATAGCAGGCATTCCCATTCACTTGTATGCAGCCAATGGAGAGACAAATGATGCCCTTTTTGTATGGTGCCCGAAATACAAATCCCTTTTCACTGGGGATAATTACTATAAAGCATTTCCTAATCTATATGCAATCAGAGGTTCTAGATATAGAGATATAGAATCATGGGGAAATATGGTGTTGAAGATGAGTACTTTCCCCTCAACCTCATTAATCCCTGGTCATACCCGTCCACTGAAAGGGAAAGAGAACATTCATAAGAATCTCACAAACTATGCTACAGCAATATTATCGGTATATCATCAAACAATTGATGCAATGAATGAGGGATATACACTACAAGAAACAGTAGATCGTGTCCAATTGGCAGACTCACTAAAAGAACAGTCTAATCTACAAGAGTTTTATGGTTCTGTAGCATGGGGGGTACGTTCTATTTATACCCATTATGTTGGATGGTTTGATGGAAATCCAACCAATCTTTATCCATTAACAGAGAAGAAAGAGGCACAAAAGATGATCTCTTTAGCTGGTGGGGCATCGAAAACATTCGATAAATTTGATAAAGCTTACCAACAAGAGGAGTACCAATGGGCCCTTCAACTATCAGACTATTTAATCATTACAAAATACAAAGTCGCTGAAGTTACAAAGATCCAAATAAAGTGCCTAAGAGCATTGGCTTCACAACAATTAAATGCTCCTGCTAGAAACTACTACCTTTCTTGTGCAGAAGAGTTAAACACAAAGCAATAACAGGAGTAAAAAAAAGGTGTCGTAAAACGACACCTTTTATATTTATTTTATAAGAATTTTCTTAAGAATCTTCTGAAATAGATCCATGATCATTTGGACCTTCGGAGATTGAACTTCTCATATTCGTATCTGCTTGAATATTTTGATACTTCATATAGTCCATCACACCAATATTACCAGTTCTGAAAGCTTCTGCTAGTGCCAATGGCACTTCCGCTTCCGCTTCAATCACTTTTGCTTTCGCCTCTTGAGCTTTAGCAATCATCTCTTGCTCTAAAGCAACCGCCATTGCACGTCTCTCTTCCGCTTTTGCTTGTGCAATATTTTTATCTGCTTCCGCTTGATCCATCTGAAGGTATGCGCCAATGTTTTTACCTATGTCGATATCTGCAATATCAATAGACAAGATCTCGAATGCAGTTCCAGCATCCAAACCTTTCTCTAATACTACTCTAGAGATTGAGTCTGGATTCTCAAGCACCTCTTTATGAGAAGCAGAAGAACCAATAGAAGATACGATACCTTCTCCAACACGAGCAAGAACAGTATCTTCGCCAGCACCACCAACCAACTGACGGATACTTGCACGAACAGTAACACGTGCTTTACAGATTAACTGAATACCATCCTTTGCAACAGCAGTCACAGGAGGAGTATTAATCACCTTAGGGTTAACGGACATTTGTACTGCTTCGAAAACATCACGACCAGCCAAGTCAATAGCAGTAGCCTCTTTAAAAGGTAGTTCGATACCTGCTTTTGATGCAGAAACTAAAGCGTGAACCACTAGTTCTATACGACCACCCGCTAAAAGGTGGGCTTCTAAATCGTCTCTTTTGATTTCAGCTAAACCAGCTTTGTGCGCTTCTACCATAGCTCTCACAATTACTCCCGGAGGTACTTTACGAAAACGCATTGCAAAAAGCTGCATCAAAGAAACATGCACGCCAGAGGCAATCGCAGTAATCCAAAGTCCCACAGGAACTAGATAGAAGAATATCAACACCAATATGATGATGATCGGCAATAATACTGCCAAGGATAATTGACCCATAACTATATAATTATTATTAATTAATGATTATCTACTAAAATCTAAATCGGGGAAACATACACTTTTTTGTTTTCAATCTTTACGACAACCACCTTCTGATTCTTGTCAATAACCCCCTCAACAGAGTAGGATTGAAAACGTTGTTCGTTCACTATAATATAACCAACAGGTGCCATTCTAGACTCAACAACTCCCTCATCACCTACTTCCACAGAGATGTCACTTAAAGGATCCACCGTACTATCAATGGAGGTATTCAGTTTAGGGAAAAGATGTTGGGCTCGTTTTAAAATTAAATTCACGATGATAGGAATCGATATTCCGTATATGACTAATGTGATTACAGCTCCCCAAACACCATAAGAAGTATATGCATAATAGATAGAAAAACCAGTGATTAAGATTGCAAAGATACCTGAAATAGATAAGCCCGGAAGGATTCCAAGCTCCACAATGATTAACATGGTTATGATGATCATCAGAACAAAAAGATACAAAGCTGTAATCATAAATCAATTATTTTTAGTTGAACATTTTGCACAATTTAACAAAAAACGAGCATAAAAAGCATTATCCTATTATCTTTTTTGCAGCATCAAAAGAGATTCTGTTACCTTTTTTATCCAATGCCACAGTAAAAGCATCAGAAAAACCTCCAGCTCTCAATGCTTTTTTTGCAATTGCAGCATCTTTTAAAGAGGTAAAATATCCAACGACGTAATAGCGAGTATCGCCTTTTGAATAGAAATGAATAGGCACATTTTTCGTTACATCTTCAACTTGATTTTTAATCGTAGCAGGAAGATCTCCTTTCAATGCTTTAATCTGAATAGCATAGTAAGCATCCGGGGATTTTGAATCGGTTACTGTTGTAATACTCTTCGGAGTCTCTGCTTGTTTATTTTCTGATACAGTAGTTGTTAGGGCTTTGGATGCAGCTTTAGATGTGGTAGCAGTCGTTCCTACATCAAATGTCATATCCTCATCAAACGTAACGGAAGGTACATCAACATCATTTACAATAGCAGGAGTTTCTTCTGCTTTAGTCACCACTTTCTCTTCCACCTTCTCATTTGGAATTGCAGCTTTGGTCTCTTGAACATTCTTGGTTGTTTGTGCAGGAATGATCGCAGCAACCTCTTTCTTTTTCTCCACAGTTGTTACTTCGATAGTCTTAGGAGTATTGGGTTTAGGAGTTACAGCCTCCTCTTTTGACGACTTCATTTTCGAATCATCTACACGACTATTAGAAGGGACCAAAGTTGCACTTGAAGCTGGTTCTTGTTTGACAACGGCAGCATTACTCTCCACGACAGCAGCTTTCTCTTGTGAGTTTGTTTTTATATTGCTTTTTGTAGACTCTGGCGTGGTTGCTGCTTTCTGAATCGCAATCGCTGGAACTACATTAGGCTGTTCTACATTAGTATTATTTGTATCAACAGATTTCTTGTCTTCTTTAGGAGTCGGAACCACTAATTTGTCTTCAATAAAAACTTGTTTGGTATTATACTTCTTACTTAAAGCAATGGCATACTTTTTTTGATCATCTTGTGAATAGTCTTTCCAATAAGTCTGTTCCACCATTTTAGATTGTGCAAATCGTTGTTGTTCTTGCTTTAAAAGTGGATACAACTCCTTTTCTAACTTAATGATCTGATTCGTTAGACCATTACGTTTCTCTTCCACTTCCGATTTAGAATATTTATCTTCATTGGTTTCAATACTCTTAAACACATTACGCAACTCCTCAATCTTTTCAGATAAACCCAACCGTTTCACCTGAAGCTCTAATCCTTTAAGAAAGAGACTTTTTGAAGCATTCTCTTTAAAATCATCCACACGATGATAAGTAAGTAAACCATTAATATTAAATTGAATCTCATACGTAGAGAGGTCAATAGACTTGGATGAGCTCTTCTCATCTTCAATATCAGAGACACTCTTATTGGGAAGTGCTGAATTGTTTACAGTCTCAAGTTCTTTTTGATGTTTTTCTTCTTTTATTCGAGCAACTCTACTTCTTCCGACATCCAGCGAAAAAGGATTATTTTTCTCATAAGCCATCTCTTTGTACTCCTTTACTTGCAGTTTCTTCTGCTCTTTACGTTTTGAACTATCTTGAAAACGAGCATACGAATCTAACGCTTTTTCATATTGACCAAAAGCATGATAAGCCTGTCCCAAATAGAAAAGTGCATTGGAAGGGGTCTCCTTACTTTGTAAAGATTGACGTAAAGAGGTAATGATGTCTTGGTCAAAACGCTTAATCTTCACCTTTGTTACCCCATAGTAGTAGTTCATCAAAGGATCAGATCCATAAAGGTCATGAAGTTGAACAAATAAAGGAAATGCTTTATTATAGGCTTCTTTATTGAAATAAGATATTGCCTCGTCTTTCGCTCCAGTGGTCTGCCCTTGAGTAGTAAACACGAAGCTTAACTGTAGCAAAAATGCTACAAAGAACACTCGATTGATTTTTAGCTTAATCATAGATCCTTGAAGTTTTTCATCTAACAAACAAGACTGTCCAACATGAAACAATCTAGAGATTAGATTTTTATGTGTTATATCTAACTATTTTTATGCTAATATAACGGTTAAACCTTACAAACACAAAAGATGATGAACATACTTAAATGTTATTATATCCTAAAAAACACAAGAAAATAATCAAGACAGATGGGTATTCAATCACACTAGGTTCGTTCATATAAATTAAAAGTAATAATTGTTAAGATAGAGAAATTAACCACTCCCAATGTTAAAATATTTTTAAGAAACAACACCAGTTTACTATCAAAAACATGATTTTCGTCAACTTTATCAATTAATTTAATATATTACAACACGTAATCATAACAATAAACATAATCATAACAAAACATAGTTAATTAAATCATAGTATTTAGAAGTAAACATTATCAAATAATATAGGTTCATATTATGAAACTATAGTGATTTCGCTTTATTTTCGTAATTTTAAAGATAGAGCGATTTAAATTAATGACATTATTTTACTAAATGCTATGACAACAATATCAATAGGTGATGTGGCACCATCATTTGAAGGTGTAGATCAAAATAATCGTATAATTAATTCGGAGTCGCTTCGTGGAAAAAAGGTAATTCTTTACTTTTATCCCAAGGACAATACTCCAGGATGTACAGCAGAGGCATGTAATCTTAGTGACAACTATAAATTCTGGCAAAAACATGGTTATGAAGTAATTGGGGTCAGTCCTGACACAATAGCTAGTCATAAAAAGTTTGAACAGAAACATGGTCTGCCATTTACATTAATCGCAGATACTGAAAAAGTAATTCTTGAGGCCTATGGATCATGGGGGTTAAAGAAACTTTATGGTAGAGAGTATATGGGAGTGATTCGTAAAACTTTTGTCATTGATGAAGCAGGTAAAATTGTGGCTATCTTCGAGAAAGTTAAAACAAAAACTCATAGCAAGCAGCTTGCAGACCATTTTGAATTAGAGTTAGAATAGAGTTATACGAGATAGAAAGTAATAATTAACTACGCACTTAAACGATTATGAGCGAAGAATTAGATAAGATCAAACAAGAGAAGTTAAAGGCACTTAAGATGACCATGGATAAGATTGAAAAATCTTATGGTAAAGGATCGGTAATGAAACTTGGAGATAGAGCAGAAGAGAATATTCCTGCGATCTCAACAGGATCACTAGGACTAGATGTGGCTTTAGGAATAGGTGGATTGCCTAAGGGTCGTATTATAGAGATTTATGGACCAGAATCTTCTGGTAAAACAACATTGGCCATTCATGCAATTGCTGAAGCACAAAAAGCAGGAGGAATTGCTGCAATTGTCGATGCAGAGCATGCTTTTGATCCATATTATGCAAAAAATTTAGGTGTAGATATTGACAATCTATTAATCTCTCAACCAGATAATGGAGAAGAGGCATTAGAGATTGCAGACAACCTAATTAGAAGTGGTGCTTTAGATATTGTAGTAATTGACTCAGTAGCAGCATTGACCCCAAAAGCAGAAATTGAAGGGGATATGGGGGATTCACGTATGGGACTTCAAGCTCGCTTGATGTCACAGGCGCTTCGTAAGCTTACTGGTACAATTAGCAAGACGAAGACTTGCTGTATCTTTATTAATCAGCTTCGTGAGAAGATTGGTGTGATGTTCGGTAATCCAGAGACGACCACAGGGGGTAATGCTTTAAAGTTCTATGCTTCGGTACGTATTGACATTCGTAGAAGTACACAAATAAAAGATGGAGATGAGGTGATGGGTAACCACACAAAAGTAAAAGTGGTTAAAAACAAAGTAGCTCCTCCATTTAGAAAAGCTGAATTTGACATCATGTATGGTAAAGGGATCTCTAAAACGGGAGAAATTATCGATCTTGGTGTAGAATATGGTATCATTAAGAAGAGTGGCTCTTGGTTTAGTTATGGAGACACCAAACTAGGTCAAGGTAGAGAATCTGTAAAATCCCTTATCGAAGATAATACGGAACTTGCAGAAGAGCTTGAGACAAGAATTATTGAAGCCATTCAAAATAAGTCGAAAGAAAATGAATAGTTTGCCCAAAGCATTCTAGAGGTATAAAAAAACCTTTAAGAAAGACTGAGAGGAAAACCTTTCAGTCTTTTTTTTAATCTTTAAAATAGTAAAGTTAAGATGAAAGTAATTAAGTTTGGAGGAGTTGCTCTGAAGACAACAGAGCAGATCAAAGAGGTAAAACATATTGTTGAGAATAATTCAGGGGATCTTTTGGTTGTAGTATCCGCTTTTGATAAGGTCACAGATCTAATCATTGAAGCAGGCCAAAATGCAGTAACCACGCCCAACACCTTCATGGAAACCTTAAATACGATTACGGAGATTCATCTTGGTTTTATTTCAGATCTTGAAATAGTAAAAGTAGAGATCAAAGAGGAGGTAGGACAGAAAATGGAGGAGTTGAAAAGCATTCTTCAGGGAGTATCTCTTATAGGAGAATTAACTCAAAAGACTCTTGACAGGCTTATGGTTTTTGGGGAGCAACTATCTTCAATAATTTTATCTGCTTATCTTAATATTCCACATATTGCATCGGAAAAGTTAATCAAGACAGATAATAATTTTGGAAAGGCAAATGTTGATTTTGAAAGTAGCTATCGACTGATAAGAGAGGCATTTGTTCATTTTTCGGGAAAAGCCATAGCTCCCGGTTATATTGCATCTACCAAGAAAGATACTTTGACTACTTTAGGAAGAGGTGGGGCAGACTTCTCAGCAGCACTATTTGCTGCAGCACTAGGAGCAAGAGAGTTGGAGGTATGGACCAATCAAGATGGTTTTATGTCAGCAGATCCCAACATAATTAACAAGGCATATGCTATTCCTTCGATGACTTATACCGAAGCGATGGAACTTTCTCATTTTGGAGCACAAGTAGTGTATCCACCATCACTTCTTCCAGTTTATCAGATGGGAATTCCTCTACATTTAAGGAATATTCATAATACAAAAGGGGAAGGAACACGTGTAGACAGAGGAGATCATTCTAAAAATATTTCTCCTGTAAAAGGAATATCTTCTATCTCCAACATTTCGTTAGCAACCATAAGAGGATTGGGAATGGTAGGAGTTTCAGGGGTATCCATGCGACTTTTCAGTGCCATGGCAGAAGAAAATACTAGCGTCATCATGATCTCTCAAGCATCTTCAGAGAACAGTATCAGTTTCGCTTTTGACAAGAATAAAAAAGAGGAAGTAAAGAGAGCAATACATAAGGAATTTAATCAAGAGATTGCTTCTGGGAGTATTCATAAAATACTTTTTGAAGATGATATGTCTGTTGTAGCTATTGTAGGAGAACAGATGAAACAGACTACAGGCATTGCAGGCAAGTTATTTGAAGCACTTGGCCGTGGGGGTATTAATACTGTAGCCATAGCCCAAGGGGCAGGTGAGCAAAACATTTCATGGGTAGTTCGTACTCCTCAGTTGAGAAAGACACTGAATGTGGTTCATGAGGCATTTTTCCTTTCTGAATACAAACAATTAAACCTGTTCTTAATAGGGATGGGAACCGTTGGTAAAGATCTTTTAGATCAACTAAACCAGCAGCAAGAGAAGCTTAAGAAAGAGCATAGACTGAAAATACGTCTTGCCGGGATCGCTAATTCAAGAAAGATGTTGTTCGATTCAAATGGTATTCCATTTGATGAATATATGACTCTTTTAGATAGAGATGGAGAAGCTTCATCATTACCAAGTTTTGCAGAAAATGTCATAGGACTAAATTTATACAACTCTGTATTTGTAGACTGCACAGCAAATGATCAAGTAGCATCTTTATATAAGACATTCTTAGAGAATCACGTTTCAGTAGTGGCTGCGAATAAAGTAGCTGCATCTTCTTCATATGAGAACTATGAAACGCTGAAAAGTATCGCTCTAAATAAAGGAGCAAAATTTCTATTTGAAACCAATGTTGGTGCTGGTCTTCCATTGATTTCAACCATTAATGATCTAAGAAAATCGGGGGATAAAATTCTAAAAGTTCAAGCAGTATTATCTGGAACACTGAATTATATTTTTAATACTATTTCTAAGGATATTCCATTCAGCAAAACAGTACGTTTGGCTAAAGAGGAAGGATACGCTGAACCAGACCCACGTATTGACCTAAGTGGTAAAGATGTGCAAAGGAAAGTAGTTATTCTAGCTAGAGAGTCGGGATATAGATGTGAAGACACGGATATCACAGTAGAACCATTTATACCAAAAACACTCTTTAATGGGGATGTAGACTCCTTTTGGAAAGCACTTCCAGGTGTAGATATTGACTTTGAGAACAGACGTAAGATTCTAGAGAAGGAAAATAAAAAATGGAGATTCGTTGGGACATTCGAAAACGGAAAAGGATCTTGTTCTTTAGTCGAAGTAGACAGTCAACACCCTTTTTATGACCTTGAAGGAAGTAACAATATCGTGCTACTCACAACAGAAAGATACAAAGAGTATCCAATGTTAATCAAAGGATACGGTGCTGGAGCTGCAGTAACTGCGGCAGGTGTCTTTGCCGATATTATTAAAATTGCAAATATTTAAGCAGTAGGCTCTCCCCCAAGTCTAACTTAAACTTATATCACATAAGCGAAACATAGTTCATATGAAACATATTGTAATATTAGGAGATGGAATGGCAGACCTTCCATCTCTAGAATTGAACACCCTTACGCCACTACAAAAAGCAAGTACTCCAAACATGGATAGACTTGCAACAATGGGGAAATCTGGACTTTTCCATACGGTACCAGAATCACTACATCCAGGAAGTGAAGTCGCAAATATGGCTGTAATGGGATACGATGTAGAAGCTCTTTATGAAGGTCGTGGTGTATTGGAAGCTGCAAGTATTGGGGTGACACTATCTCCTGAAGATTTGGCTTTCCGTTGTAATCTTATCACCATTGAAAATGGGGTTATAAAGAATCATTCTGCAGGGCATATCGCAACAGAAGAGTCTAGTATCTTGATTGATTATTTGAACGAACATCTAGGAAATGATCGTATCACTTTTCATAAAGGCGTATCCTATAGACATTTGTTGGTAATTAAAGGTGGTGATAAAAGGGTCTCATGTACTCCACCTCATGACGTTCCTGACTCTAAAGAGGACGATCATCTACCTCAGGCAAAAGATAGTTCTGCTTCTGCTACTACAAAGGAGATTATTGATCTAATAAAGAGATCTCAAGAGTTACTCTCTCAACATCCTATCAATAAGGATAGAGAGAAAAAAGGGAAAGCTATAGCCTCTTCTATATGGCCTTGGTCTCCTGGAAATAAACCAGAGATGCCAACCTTAAAAGAAGCTTATAAAATAGAGAATAGTGCAGTCATATCAGCGGTGGACTTAATCCATGGTATTGGAATCTATGCAGGGATGAAAGTTATTAAAGTTCCTGGTGCTACAGGCTTGTGGGACACCAATTATATAGGAAAAAGAGACGCTGCTATAAAAGCGCTTGAAACTTGTGAATATGTATATCTACATATCGAAGCTCCAGATGAAGCTGGACACGAAGGAGATCCATATATTAAAATAAAAGCTATTGAAGACATAGACCATCATGTTGTTGGACCAATTGTAGAGTATGCCTTAGGTCAGAAGGATGTTGCAGTTGCACTTCTACCTGACCACCCAACTCCTTGGGAGTTGAAAACACACACGAGAGATGCTGTTCCATTTACGATCTATCATCCTAAAAACAATGCAGACAGTGTTACAGAGTATACAGAAAGTGATGCAGCCAAAGGAGCATATGGAGAGATATATAAGGAGGAGTTTATGAACTTGTTGCTAAATAGATAAATACAAAGGGATATGATATTCTACAGTACAGAGAACAAAAAAAACACAACTAGTCTAAGACAAGCAGTGATAGAAGGTCTTGCTAATGATAATGGTCTTTTTATGCCTAATGATATAAAGCCACTACCAAAATCATTCTTTGACAATATCTCAAGTCTGACTTTTCAAGAGATAGCATTTGAAGTTGCAAAGAATTTCTTCGGAGAGGATATTCCGGAACAAGCACTTCGTGATATCGTATATGATACTCTTAATTTTGATACACCACTAATACCTGTAACAAAAGATATATATAGCTTAGAACTCTTTCATGGACCAACACTAGCATTCAAAGATGTTGGAGGTCGTTTTATGGCCCGAACATTAAGGTATCTACTTCAAGAGGAGAAAGAGAATGTCAATGTTCTTGTTGCAACATCAGGAGATACTGGGAGTGCTGTTGCGAATGGTTTCTATAAAGTAGATGGAATCAAAGTATTTGTTCTTTATCCCAAAGGCAAAGTAAGTAATCTACAAGAAAAACAATTTGCCACATTGGGACATAATATTACAGCACTAGAGATTGACGGAACTTTTGATGATTGCCAAAGTCTGGTAAAAAAAGCATTTATGGACACTGGGTTAAAATCAGCTCATAAATTGACATCAGCAAACTCAATCAATGTTGCTCGCTTCTTACCACAAGCATTCTACTATTTTCATGCTTGGTCACAATTGTCTGAAGAGGAGAGACAAAAAGATATTGTAGTTTCAGTTCCAAGTGGAAACCTTGGAAATATAACAGCAGGTATTATTGCTAAAGAGATGGGATTGCCTATATCTAGGTTTATCGCAGCCAATAATCGTAATGATGTGGTGTTTGAATATTTAAACACAGGGGATTATAAACCGCGTAAATCTATTCAGACGATCGCCAATGCGATGGATGTAGGAGCACCAAGTAATTTTGCACGTATTCTTGATATCTATCATCATGATCACTCTACTGTATGTAAAAACCTAAGTGGAGCTAGATACAGTGATGAAGAGATTCGTGAAACAATCCGAGAGGTTGCAACGGAGCACAATTATATTTGTGATCCTCATGGTGCTACAGGTTATGCTGCACTAAAAGACGGTTTATCTAATAATGAACTTGGTATCTTTCTTGAGACTGCACATCCAGCAAAATTCCATGAGTCAATGGAAGATATTCTAGGAGAGATTGAGATTCCTGAAAAGCTTAAGGCATTTCTAGACAAAGAGAAAGTATCCATATCTCTTTCGAATAGTTATGACGACTTCAAAACTTATATTGAAGAGAGTGCCTATTAATTGATAATTCAATTACAAGATACAAAAAAACCAAAGAATATATTCTTTGGTTTTTTTGTTATAAAGGTTCACTAAAATCGATAAGAGGACTTATCAAAAGGGTCTTCCCCTGAACGTATAGGGCATAAGTAGAAACTATACTCATAATGTTTCTTTGTCAAACGATAGCATGCTCTAGGCCAAGCACCCCAGCTATCATATCCACCAACACCAGTCTGCTTATAATCGACATTCACACTTACCAATTTACGTGGTTTAATATCATAAAGATGTCCCTTTCGCTCTTTACCTGAATCAAAGTCACTGTAACTATTCATGTTCTTTTTGAGTGGAAAAAACCCAACACGTTGTTTTAGTGATTATTGTTAACAATAATAGGCTGTATTATTGATTACTTTTTGTACTCATATTTCCTAAGTTAGCAAGATAAATAAATCTCTGTAATCACGAGAACAGTTGATTGTTTAGAACAAGAGAATCGATTATTAAAGAAGCAGGTAGAGTCCTTATCGAAAGAGCTAAACTGAGTTATGTTATAAGTCAGAGCTTCATTAAAAGAGAATGCTATGCTTTATGAAAAAATAAAAGGTCTTGAAGATAAACTATCCAACAATCATAAAAACAGCGAGGAATAGTAGTTCTCCAATTTTAAGAGATTTATTTACAGTAGAGAAAAATCAATCACTTCGAAAGAGATCAAATAAAAGATATGGAGGTCAGCCCAAACATAAAGGAGCTACATTACAACATAGCGATCTCCCAACAAACATAGAGTCATATAACCCTACATCAATCTGTCAATGTGGTAATACTTTAAATCCTGATGATGCTAAATTATTATGCAAACGTCATATTTTTGACATTCCATCTACTATTGAACCACTTTGTATTGAACATTATCTTTATGAAAATCGATGTAGCTGAGGACTAATACATAAAGGTTCTATGTTATCGAAAAACTCGTAGGATATGTTCCACAAGAAATAGTGGTTCGTAAAATAACATTCGTGGACCAGAAAAACGCATAACTTTCTTTATCTCTTCTCTCCTGTCTTTTGAATAGCAATGAATTGTACAACGTTTACAAATTGGCTTTTCCTCACCGAAAGGGCAGTTTTCAAGGCGTTTCATTGCATAATCTTTAAGAGATTCACACTCATCGCACTTTCCTTTCTCTCTAGGCTGGTGATGGTGCTTACAGTAGATCTGAATCATTTTTGCCATCATCTCCTTATCTCTCTGATTAATACAATTTTCTTTCATATTTTTTGAAAATAACCAAAAAAGGGGACTTATAACAGTCCCCCTTCTCGAAATTACCAATATTATATCTTAGTTCATGAACATTTTCATGTCTTCATCTACTGTTCCAATTCCACCAATACCAAAAGTATCAATAAGTACTTTTGCTACATTAGGAGAAAGGAAAGCTGGCAATGTAGGTCCTAAGTGAATATTCTTCACACCTAAGTGTAGAAGAGCAAGAAGAACGATTACAGCCTTTTGCTCATACCATGCGATGTTATAAGCGATAGGAAGATCATTAATATCATTTAGTTCGAAAACCTCTTTCAATTTCAATGCGATTACAGCCAAAGAGTATGAGTCGTTACACTGCCCAGCATCCAAAACACGAGGGATACCACCTATATCACCCAAAGGCAACTTATTGTAACGATATTTAGCACATCCTGCTGTAAGAATAACAGTATCTTTAGGAAGTTTCTCTGCAAATTCTGTATAGTAGTCACGGCTCTTCATACGACCATCACATCCTGCCATTACAAAGAATTTACGAATTGCACCCGTTTTAACAGCATCTACTACTTTATCAGCAAGCTGCATAACTTGATTGTGAGCAAAACCTCCAACAATTTTACCTTTTTCAATCTCTATAGGAGCTTCACATTGCTTAGCATGCTCAATAATTTGAGAGAAATCCTTGGCTCCATCTTTGGCTCTATTAGGAATATGTTTTACCCCTTCAAATCCTGCTGCACCAGTAGTATATACACGATCTTTATAAGATGCTTTAGGAGGAGTAATACAGTTTGTTGTCATCAAAACAGGACCATTGAAACTAGCAAACTCTTTATCTTGTTTCCACCATGCATTACCATAGTTACCAACAAAATGGCTATATTTTTTAAATTCAGGATAATAGTTTGCAGGAAGCATTTCACTGTGAGTATAAACATCCACACCAGTTCCTTCTGTTTGCTTCAACAACTCTTCCATATCTTTAAGGTCGTGACCAGAAATAAGAATACCAGGCTTATCGCTAACGCCAATATTTACTTCAGTGATCTCAGGATTACCATAGGTAGAAGTGTTTGCTTCATCAAGAAGTGCCATTACATCCACACCATATTTTCCTGTCTCTAAAGTCAAAGCAATCAATTCGTCTGCAGAAATATCATTTCTCGTAATTTCGAAAAGTGCTCTTTGAATAAAAGCATTAAAATCTTTATTTTCGAAACCTAGATTCCATGCATGCTCAGCATAAGCAGCAGCTCCCTTAAGACCATAAGTAATTAACTCCTTCAATGATCTAACATCTTCATTTTCTATTGCAAGAACACCAACAACAGAACCTTTAGCAACATAACCAGCAGTAGATTCAGGGTTCCAAGATGTTGCACCAAAATCAGAGATATTAGCATCTCCACCTTTAGCGATGAACTCTTTCTTCAAGCGATCACGAATCATTAAACCTTCAGTAATTACCTCAGTAATTTTTTCTTGATCAAAGTTTGCATTAGTGATTGTTGTAAATAGCGCATCAATAATAAACTTATTCGCAGCATCGTCCTCCATTCCTAGAGCTCTACCATGGTGCGCATAAGTTGCGATACCTTTCACAACATACATCAAAAGGTCCTGCAAGTTTGCCACATCTTCATTCTTACCACAAACACCTTTAATTGTACATCCAACTCCCTTAGAAGCTTCTTGACATTGAAAACAGAACATACTCATAATATTAGATTTTTTTCTTCATCGAAATGAAGTCTCCATCCTAAGTAACCACAACTTAAGATAGATGATTAAACAGATTTTATTAAAAAACAATTCCTATATTACCTAACAATCAATAGGCAAAAAGGTTAAACCCAGGATTCATCTAAAATTTCACCTTGAACACTAACAGTGATGGTTTTAACCGGCACTTTTCTTGAAGCCTCCAAACAAGCCTCTTGTACCAATCTCAATAAGCCACCACAACATGGCACTTCCATCAACATTACAGTAATCGTATTGATGCGTGCTTCATTGATCATCATAATCAACTTATCCACATAAGCCTGCTGTTGTGAATCTAACTTTGGACACGCAATTGCTAAAGCTTTACCTTGCAAATACTCTGAATGAAAGTTACCAAGAGTAAATGCGACACAATCAGCAGCAACAAGTAAATCAGCATTTCTAAGGAATGGGGCATTCGGATTTAACAAGTGCATTTGAACAGGCCATTGGCGCAATGCACTAGGAGTTGCAGTAGACATTTGTGGAGTATTCATTTCAGCAGGAGCATCAAAAGCTATATTTTGAGACCCAGGGCATCCAGATCCACAACCTCCTGACGATGCATTATCCATTAAAAGTGATGACTTCATATTTATTTTTTTCTCTTCTGGTTTTTCTGCTTGTTTCGTTCCCCCTTTATGGTTGTGAACAACTTTTTTTACCTCCTGAAGATCAAACTCAAAAGCATCTTGATTTTGAGACATCCACGAAACTCCTTGACGGACAAATTCCATTTCATTATAATCTTTCAAATGACATAGGTGAGCGACTACTGTATTTAAACCCTTCTTCACCATATCTTTAATTACTAAAATCTCATCATAAGGTGCAGCCTCACGCTTTTCAATCTGAATAGCTCCTTTTGGACAGTGCCCTATACATGCACCAAGACCATCACACATCAAATCGCTTATCAATCGAGCCTTATTGTCAATAATTCTTAATGCGCCTTCATGACAGTTTGGAATACACAGACCACAACCATTACATAAGTCTTCATCAATTTTAATTATCTCTCTCATATTACTACTCATGATATTTTATTTTTGATCCCGGAGGAAATTCGTTTTTATTACATTACAAAACTAGAGTTCACTAACAACACAAACTGTAACTCTTGTTACAATCTCAAATAATTATTTAATTGAGATGATCTCTTATTTTCTAATGCAAATCTATGGAACTCTAGCAGCAAGAATTGTAACAGTTGTTACAACATTGAGATATTTTAAAAAAAAACATTCAGACATCTAAGAATGAAGAATCACATTTACCGTTCTTTTGTCACGAAAACTTTTCTGAATCAATGCACAAGAGTATTGTCTTAGAATTATCATTTTTTGTATATTATGAATCACAACATATTACTAAGAAAGATGTTACAGTATAGACAAACAGACACATAAAGAAGTTGCGAATATTCTATATCTCAAAAATAGCTATATTCACAACCTGTGACGATTTCACAGATAAATGAGAACTTATAATTATGTTGGAGAATATATTACAACAAACAGTACTATTTAAAGGAATAGATAACACGGATATAACATGTATATTAGAACAGTCTAGACACAAAAGGACAAAATTTACGAAAGGAAGCCTCATTGCCCATGCGGGCGATTCAATTGAAGATCTTATCATTATTTTGGATGGTAGTCTAGAGGGAGCAATGTTAGATCTTGCAGGAAATAAGCTAAAAATAGAGCAACTAAATGCACCTATGCTCATTGCTGCAGCTTTTGTTTACGGTAAGAAAAATAAATTCCCAGTGAATTTAATGGCAAAAACCGATGGGGAGCTATTTCGTATTGAGAAGAGATCATTTACAAAACTATTAACCTCATACGATAAGCTCCTTATAAATTACCTTAATATCATTTCCAACAAAGCGCAATTCCTCTCAGAAAAAATCACCTTCCTTTCTTTCAAAACAATACGTCAGAAATTAGCCTTTTTCCTTCTCAAGAAAGGACAAGAAACCGTGACAATACAAGAATCACAGTCTGCCTTAGCTGAGCTCTTTGGAGTAACAAGGCCCTCTTTAGCAAGAACAATTGGAGAACTTTCATCTCTTGGTATTATCTCATGGGAAAGAAAACAGGTGACCATTCACAATGTAACAGCTTTACAAAATATATTAATGGACTAAAATTATATACTATGACTTTTTATTTTCTATCTACATGCACCACATGCAAGAGAATCATGAATGAGGTCGCATTGCCTTCGAACACAGCACTTCAAGATATTAAGAAGGAGATGTATAGCAAAGAACAACTAGAAGAGATGAGAGCTTTGACAGGTAGTTACGAAGCACTTTTCAATAAAAGGGCTCAAAAATATAAACAACTAGGACTTAAGGATAAAAATCTTTCAGAAGAGCAAATCAAGGAGTACATACTCGGTGACTATACTTTCTTAAAACGTCCTGTATTCATTGATCACGAAAACATTTTTATTGGAAATCAGAAAAAAACAGTTGAATCTTTAAAGATATATTTAGAACAAATATCTTAACATTCTTCTCGATTGGCTTAATAATTTCATTATATTAACCAACTCAATATAGAGTAACATTAACAAAATACACATGACATCAAAAGCATTAAATATCGAGAAGATTGCTGCTCCCAAAAACATGATTGAGGCAGCCTCGGCTTTAGAAAAACTTACTTTACACAAAGTGGACACTGTAAATTGGACTGACTATCCAGTACAACCGGATGTAACATTTCATATAGCTCATGACGACACTGCTTTTTACCTTCATTTCCAAGTGAAAAAAGAGAAGGTAAGTGCTTTAACCACAGAAACAAATGGCGAAGTATATGAAGATAGTTGTTGTGAATTCTTTTTTGCTCCGGATGATCAGGGATACTACAATCTAGAGATGAATGCTATTGGTACATTCCTTTTTGGTTATGGAGCTGGTAGAGATCGTGTGAGAATTGATGCAGAGAAGTTATCAGGTATTAAAGTATTTAGTTCTCTTGGAACGACTCCTGTTGAACACACTGAGAATGTTACTGAATATACCTTAACAGCAAAGCTTCCTTTTGATGCATTTGTAAATCATCCAAACTTCCAATTGAATAAGGAACAGTATAAAGGAAACTTCTTTAAATGTGGAGATAAAACTCCAGAGATGCACTTTGTAACATGGAATCCTATTAAAACAGAACAACCAGACTATCACCGTCCAGAGTTCTTTGGAGACCTAAACATAAAGTAATACAACATAACGAATACTCTTTGTTAAACAAGGAGTATTCGTTATACAATGGCTTAAAAGCAAAACACGAGACCCATATTCACCCCATAGTTCTCAAGACGAGTATATTGGCCATCTTTCAGGTCAAACTTATGATTCTTTCCATCCAAGAGGCTATAAAAAGAGCTACTACTTACACGAAAGTAATAACCTTCTACATTCAAATATACTTTTTCAGCAAGGGAGATATCAAAACCGGCTCTCCATTTGGTCGCGATTCCTCTAAAGTTGATATCATAGAGTTTTTCTGTCTTATTATTATCTTTCATGTCAATCATGGCATACCCTACACCAAGACCAGCATAAAAAACCATTCGATTAGAAAATGCTGTAGTTCTAGTAATCACACCTGGAGCAACAAATAAAACACTCGTTTGATGGTTAAAATTTTGATCAATCAAGTGTTCCGTTGCTTTATCTTCATAACTAATTTTACCCTGATCAAGCAACACACTTGTATAACTTGTTTCAACACCAACCCCTAACGATTCAAAAATAAAATGGTAAAAGCTAGCCTCTCCACTATAACCTTGTTGACTGGTATTCGTAAGCATACCAGAAAATTTATTCCAATTAACTCCCCCCTGAATATTAATTCGATTCTCCCATATAGACCGCTTATAATACTCCGAACGGATTTTTCGCCTTCTAGGCTTCTCATATGGGTCCTGATTTATTGGAGAAGAGACAATCTCTTTACATAATTCTTTTGAAATATTCTCATCTTCTTCTGCATAAGCCAACTGAAATGCAAAGACAAAGAGAACTACGAATATAGATATCTTTTTCATTTTAAATTTTTTAAATACAAAACGACTCAAGAGGACAACAATATGTAGATAATAATATCATTGATAATAATTCAAATATATAAATATTTATGTTCTTTTTAAGAATAAAAAAAGAGAATGGTAGAGATAAAAAGAGTTGAAATATAATAGGAATCATTAAAAACTAAAAGAAAGACAAAAAGAAGAGCAAAAATGGTATAATTATTGAAAGAATACTATCTTGTACAAGTAATTATCAAAAAACAAGTAACATTGGCATTAAATAAAATTCTTTTGAAAAAATATACTTTCCGCATCATATTTTCTATCATTTTCAGCCTCCATACATTGGCTATTTTTGCACAATTTAATACGCAACAATATTTCTATCATGGACGTAGTAAACTTCACTTTGAAAACTATGTAGGAGCCATTAAAGATTTCAATATCGTAATTCGCCTAGAACCAAACAATTACGAAGCATTATTCTTTAGAGCAGTTGCAAAACAGTACTTAGAAGACTACTATGGAGCGAAAGAGGATTTGGACAAAGCAATAGAAATTAAGCCCTACTACCCTTTGGCATTTATGCAAAGAGGGATGGTAAATCACTCCCTAAAAAACTATGAGATTGCTTTAGATGATTACAAAAAAGCAATGGAATTAGATATTAATAATTACTCTATCTATAACAACAAAGGGATTACAGAGATGGCACTAAAAGACTATAAGGAAGCCATTAAATCCTATAGCCGAGCTCTGAAACTTAACAACCGTGCCATTAACACCTACTTAAATCGTAGTATAGCATATCAAATTACCGACAGTCTTGATTTAGCAATTAAAGATTGTACCTCGGCAATTAAAATAAGACCACACTACGATCGTGCGTATCTTATTAGAGGGAGAATTAAGTTAGAGAAAGATGACTTTGCTGGAGCAATTATGGATCTAAATGAAGCAATACGACTAAACTCAAGGTCATCAAATTCCTTTTTTGTTAGAGGATTAGCGAAGCAGAAATTAGGAGATCTTGATGGTGCATCAACAGACTATACGATGTCCATCCAGTTAGATCCATCCATGGCATCTGCATACCTCAATAGAGGATTAATTAAAAGAGAAAAGAAGCAATCCAGTGCCGAAATGGATATCCAAACAGCATGTACTTTAGATCCCAGAATAGCAAAGTTTCAAAGACGCCTTAGGCAAGAGCAACAAAAAAGAGCCAACCCTTGGTATTATGCTATAAGTCATAAAGCGAAGAAGAAAGGAACAAAAAAAACAAAAAATCCAAACACCTCGGCTCCAAGTATCAAACCGGTAGACATTCATAAAAAAGAGAAGAAAACAGATACTGAAAAAGTCTCGGCTAAAAACCTCAATCTAGCTCAAAAGCTTGAAAGAGGAAAGCTACGTCGACAAGAGGATCGTACAGGAAGTCAACCGCCACTAATCGTTGGAGATAATGGAAAGGTTACACTCACTACAGAACAGCCAACAGAAGGGCTTGTTCAGAATATTAATGTAATTATTGAACTTAGTCCGAACTTTGACTTTACCTATTTCAATCAACATCATTTAGATTACTCAAAAATGCAATACTTTAGCATGGAGGTAGATAAACTGAACGAACTTAATGATCAAAATCCATTTCTTGCATTGACCAATCATATTCAAACCTCAGTTTATCGTTATGATGAGATGCAGAAATATAAAGAACATATTGCACTCTTTGATGCATTAGTTGCGACAGGAGAACAGCCAGAACTATTCTATTTAGATCGTGCTATTCTGAAAAATCTATCTTTCGAATTCGAATCTGCAAAGAAAGACTTTACGTTGTCCAAAAAGTATGCACCTAAAAACATACTTACATACTTTGGATCGGCTAACAATATGGTAGATATGGCCGACTATCTGCGTTCAATCTCTGAAACTCAAAAAGCACTTCTAGGGGATTTAGAGGAGAAGGATGAAGTAGACTTCAGTAACTACAAAGAAGCACTAATCGACTATCAAAAGGTAGTGCAGATGAATCCCAAATTTCACTTTGCTTGGTTTAATATTGGAAACACTTATATTAAGATGGAAGATTATAATAATGCCATCGAATACTATAACAAAGCAGTCGAAGTATTCCCTGCATTTGCAGAAGCATACTTTAACCGAGGACTAACAAAGATCTATTTAAAAGATATTGAAGGAGGTGCTTTAGACCTTAGTAAAGCAGGCGAGCTAGGAATGGTGCAAGCCTACAACATCATTAAACGTTATTGTGATTAATGAAACTCAATCTGTTTTGCAGAGATCTCCTCTCCATAAAACATAGAAGCACGAGCATTAAAAAGAGCGATCGACTCAGTTGTTAAGAATTCAGTCGTTCCTCTTTTACTACAACGTCTTTCAAGATCAAGATGTCGAGAGAGATAATCCATTAAACTCTTCGCAACAATCTCTCCTTGGGAAAGCACATGAACTCCATCTGGTACATACTGTTCTATTATACTTTTTATCAAAGGATAATGGGTACAACCAAGAAGAAGTGTATCTATATCGTTAGATTGTGAAAGAAGAGAGGTGACATCTTTATGAATAAAGAACTTTGCACCATCGGTATCTATATTATTATTTTCAATGATAGGAACCCACATAGGACAAGCCTGCTGAAAAACTTCCATACTTCGTTTTAACGAAAACTTGGCAATTTCTAACGGATAAGAGTTTGACTTAACAGTCCCTTCTGTTCCTAATACACCTATTTTACCTGAAATACTATTCTCAATCAAATACTCCACACTCGGGCGAATTACACCTAGAACACGCTTATTAGGGCCCCATTTATAAAGATCGTTTTGCTGAATCGATCTTAAGGCTTTTGCACTTGCTGTGTTACATGCCAAAATAATCAATTCACACCCTTGAGAAAAAAGAAAATCTACAGCCTCTTTCGTGTACTGATAGATAACCTCAAAGGAACGAGAACCATAAGGATTTCTCGCATTATCCCCTAAATATAGATAATCATATTGCGGAAGAAGTTGAACCATTTCTTTTAAAACAGTCAGTCCTCCATAACCAGAATCGAAAACGCCAATAGGAGTCATATAAGATAGTTTTTTAACAAAAACAAATAAAGGTATCCATCGTTCATGAATACCTTTATAAATCACTTTAAAAGTGAAAATAAGCTTATTTAATACCTAAAGCAACTTTAACTAGAGGTAGAATATCAATACTTTCATTAGATTGGTAAAGAACAACCCCTGTACTAGTATCCAATACATAAGTTAACCCTTGCTCTTTAGCCACTTTCTTCACTGCTCCTTGTGCTTTCTCTAAGATTGGTTGAAACAGATTTTTCTGTTTCTTCTGAACATCTTGTTGAGCTGCAACGCGGAAACTTTCAATACGTTGTTGAAGATCTCTCAACTCCCCCTCTTTAGTGGAACGTACAATATCAGTCATAGAACCACTATTTTTTTGATATTCTCCGACTTTTGTTTGGAAATCTTTTTGAAGTTCGGCCAATTGAGTTTCTAGCTCTTTACCATGAGCTTCCATCTGTTTCGTAGCTGCTGCTCTCTCAGGCATCACACTTAGCAACTGCTGGAAATTGATATGACCAATCTTTGTTTGCGCTGAAACTGATCCAGCGAAAAGAACAAAAAATAGAACGAACGTTCTCAATGCGTTTTTCATAGTTATCTTATTTGTGATGTTTTCAACAAATATAGTTTATTAATTCTTATATCCAAGTCTTTCAAGAACTACATCACTCAAATCATACTTTGGATCTGAGAAAATAATATTTCCTTTCAAAGCTTTATCCATTATAATTGCAAAACTGCCCTCCTCGGCAATCCTTTGCAGAGCATTAAAGATATCATCTTGAATTGGTTTTATCAATGATTTTCTCTTCTTAAATATAGATCCATCTTTACCGAAATACTTTTTTTGAAGTGTTTCATAACTTTTCTGTTTCGTTAGAATCATATCCTTTCTTCTTTTGACCATGTCAGCAGTCATTAATATCGACTCTGTCTTCAGGTCAGACTGCATCTTTTCAATCTCTTTATGCACCTTCTCCAACTCTTCTTGATAAGATCTTGAAGCCTTATTTAGTTGTTCTTGTGCAGAATGATATGCAGGAATATTGTCGAGAATATAACGGCTATCAATATATGCAACCTTTTGTGCACATAAACTCAAAGAGCAAAACAAAAAAAGAACTAAAGATAAAAACACCTTCTTCATGACACACTTCTTAAAATATATTTGAATTCACTTTCTACTAAATCATAGAACGTATAGATAGACAATAATAGTATAGTAGGCATAAAAAAAGGCTTAGATCTCTCCAAGCCTTTTCTTTATATATATTACATCATTAGAATGATTGTCCAAATACGAAGTGGAACTGGCTTCCAGAATCGGATGCTCGTCCTGTATTAGCAGTATCAAATCCATACCCCCAATCAAAACCAATCTGTCCAATCATTGGTAAGAAAATACGAATACCTGCACCTGCTGATCGTTTTAGGTTAAAAGGATCATATGTCGATGAGTCATACCATGAATTACCAGCCTCTACGAAAGCCAAACCATAAATGGTTGCACTTTGAGAAAGAGTTAATGGATAACGAAGCTCCATCAGGTATTTATTATAAATATAAGCTGAACGGTTACCTTCAGGATTATATGGAGTTAATGAGTTGTTCGCATATCCTCTCAATCCAATCACACTTGAACCATAATAGTTATATCCTGACATTCCATCACCACCGACTTGGTAAGTACCGAAAGGAGAACGAAGGTCCTCGTTATAATAACCTAAGAAACCATACTCAAATTTGGTACGAAGGACCAGCTTGTTATTCTTCGAAAGAGTGGTATAGATATCTCCTGAAAACTCTGTCTTATAATACTCAATCCACTTATACTTCTCACTATCTTTCATGTCTTTATCACTCCAATCTTTATCACTAAACACAGAATAAGGGAGTGTTAGCTCTAACAACAATTTGAAGTTTGATCCACGACGAGGATATAGAGGATTATCCACAGAGTTACGACTCAATATATTTTTAAATGACAAGTTATTAGACACCCCATCAGCCATCAAGAAATATGGCCAATTATTTAGGACATAACGTTGATAAGAGATTTCGTGATATAAAGTAAAGTAGTCATCAGGCCATTTCAAACGATGTCCCAAACCGATAGAAGTTCCAAATACCTGCATCGACTTCGTAATCTCATAATCATATTGAGAACCATTATATCCACCATAACCACTATTATAACCTCCTCCATAACTACCATAAGGATTCGAATAGTAAGAGTAGTTTGAATCTCCACTCGTCTGCTTAGAATAGTATATATTGAATGAGAAAGAGTTCGGTTTCTTACCACCTAACCAAGGCTCAACAAATGAGAAATTATAGTTTTGATAATACGATCCATTAGTTTGTGCTCGGACACTTAAAGTCTGTCCGTCTCCAGAAGGAAGAATAGACCCGCCCCAGCCATCATTGCTAAAAAGACGTCTTAAAGAGAAGTTATTAAATGTCAAACCAAGAGATCCAACAAACATACCAGCTCCCCAACCACCAGAAAGTTCCACTTTACTATTTGATTGTTCTTCCAAAGAATATTCAATATCCACAGTCCCCTCTTCTGGGTGAGGAACAGGAGTAGGGACAATTTTCTCTGGATTAAAGTGTTGTAGTTGCGCTAACTCTCGAACAGAACGGATAATATCTTCACGACTAAAAAGCATTCCTGGACGCGTACGTATTTCACGACGTGCAACATGTTCGTTTGTCTTATCATTTCCTTTAATGATCACTTTGCTAATGGTAGCTTGGCGACCTTCAAAAACGCGCATTTCAAAATCAATTGAATCCGATTGTACATTGACCTCCACTGGAGAGACATTAAAGAATAGGTAACCATTATTCATATATTGGTTTGCAATCGCATCGTCGTCTACTCTCAAACGGTCCTCTAATAACTTTTGGTCAAACACATCTCCCGCCTTAATACCAAGCACATTACTCAATTGCTCCGAAGTATAAACAGTGTTTCCAATCCAACGTATATCTCTAAAAAAGTATTTTTTTCCTTCTTGAATTTTGATCTTAATATCTACACGATTGGAATGTTCTAGATTAGGTACTACTGTATCTGAAACGATGACAGCATCACGATAACCTTTTTCATTATACTTCTCAATCAGATGTACTTTATCTTCTTTATATTTATCCTCTAGAAATTTCTTTGTACTGAAGAAGTTCTTAAGCTTCTTAGCCTTAGTCTTTTTCATTGCTCTTTCAAGGACTCCTGTTTCGAGCGCTTTGTTTCCTTCGAAATAGATATTTTGAATCTTAACCTTCTCTTTTTTATCCACATTGATATCCAAGATAAGATAGTTTTTCATCTCAGGATCATCTCTTTGGACAATGGTAACCTCCGTATTTAGAAACCCTTTTTCACGCATCATAGATTGAATAATACGTTTGGCTGTATTCACACTATTATCGGTCACCTGACTTCCTTTCAGGAGTAATACCTTCTCTTCAATATCTTCACGCTCTCCTTTAGAGACTCCAGTAAAGTTCACCGTTGAAAGGCGAGGACGTTCCTGAAGAAATATATCTAGATATATTTTTCCCTTTACGATTTTAGTAGCAGTAATTTTAACATCTGAGAATAGCCCCTGCTTCCAATATTTTTTTATCGCAGCGGTCACTTTTTCGCCCGGAACCATTACTGTCTCACCAACTTCCAAACCTGAAAGTTGTAGTAAAGTTTCTGTATCTAAATATTTAATACCTGAGATTTGAATACCTCCAATTTCATACTCTTTAGGGGTATCATAGTATATCGAAAAGTTGGTGCTATCAGCCAACTGTGCGAATGTCGACAAGCACCCCATAAAGGCAATTACAAAAACTAAAAGCTTCTTTTGCATATGTTATTTATTGATTTGTTCGCTAATCTTTCCAAAACGTCTCTCTCTTGATTGATAATCTTTCAGGGCATCAACCAAATCCTGTTTTTTAAAGTCTGGCCATAGCGTATCTGTAAAGTAAAATTCACTATAAGCTAATTGCCATAATAAAAAGTTGCTCAAACGAAACTCTCCACTCGTACGAATTAACAATTCAGGATCTGGGATTCCAATAGTATTTAGATTAGAAGAGAAAAGTGAATCATCAATATCATCGATTTGAATAGTTCCATTCTTCACTTCTGAAGCAATTTTCTTTGCAGCATCTACAATTTCCCATCGTCCACTGTAGCTTAAAGCCAAAACAAGAGTCATTCCATCGTTGCCTGCTGTTTTATCCACACAATCATCTAGTTTCCCTCGTGTCTCTTGTGGTAGACTATCAATATCTCCAATGGTGGTAAGTCGAATGTGTTGCTTCATCAAAGTAGGCGTCTCATTCACGATAGCTTGGACAAGAAGTTGCATTAATGCCTCTACCTCCTCTTTTGGTCGATTCCAATTCTCTGTTGAAAAAGCATATAGTGTAATAAAGTCAAGACCTAACTCTACTCCAGCCTCTAAAGTAACTCGAACAGATTCAACTCCTTGCTCATGACCAAAAGAACGATCATTACCTTGTTTCTTTGCCCAACGACCATTGCCATCCATGATGATGGCTACATGTCTCGGGATATTATTTTCATCTAACTGGCTTTTTAAACTCATCAAATTTTAATTAAAATCAGGGCACGCTCTGCACCCATGGTATACTTGAAAATAGAGTGAAACTTTCAACTCAAAAATCCAATCGTTATTATGCATTAGATCATTTGCATGAAACGATGTCTTATTCGTTTCGGCCAAGACCGAATATGGGTCATCTAAGTTATCTGCTGCATCACTAAATAACTTTTGAGCTATAAAAGCGACACTCAAACTTCGATACCCTGACAAATTCCATTTACCACCAAATTGAAGAGGAACTCCCAAAGTGATAAATGATCTCTCTCCATCTACCGATGGAGAAAAAATGTATCCAGAGTTTTGCACTCCATGACCATTATCCGGAAAATATAATAAATTTAATCCTATTCCTGAAAAAAATGTAAAATTCATGAACCTATTTTCAACGGCAAATGGTTTCCAATTGAAATCCCAAGAACCACCAAGTTCAAAATAGAGACGATCGTAATTATACTGATTTGTGATATTGTCATCTAAACCAAGATTCGCAATATTTTGGTCAACTACTCCTTCATCGTAAAGAAATCCAAAACCAAAATGAGACTGAAAACAGTATCGATCTCTCATATTATAACGAACTGCTGCTCCGAACTTTGGTCTTTGACTAGCCACAATAGAATTCGAAAACACCTCTCCTAACAAGTAGTTTGTCGATAAGTAAGCACCAACATCCAAGGTATATTTATTCTGTCCATAGCCCAACTGTACAAACCATCCCAACATTAAAAATAGTAATACACAGATCTTCCTCATGTAGGTTGTTTTATTATAAAAAATATCACTTTGTTCATCCAATAGGCTAACGAATTTTATGGCTTTATCGTATGACGCAAAACGATTCTTAACGCTACAATACAACATTTTTTAATATTTCGACTCTAAGATGGGGATTATAAATGAAACGTAAAAACAGATTTATTAATTTCTTTTGTCTGCTCCCCACATAAGCTTATTTCTAAGTGTATCATAGAAGGTTACATTAGACAACTTTAACACTTTGATAACAAATGGAGCCTTATCTATAACAAATTCACTACCCATATCCACTGGAAAAGATCTTGCATCTATCGAAGCCATTATTCGTTCTCCACGTCCTGTGATCTTTAACTTTATTTTCGCGCTATCGCTCACAACTAATGGTCTTACCGTAAGATGATGCGGTGCTATTGCTGTTAGTACTAAACTATTGGTATTCGGGGCCAAGACAGGACCTCCAACACTCAAAGAGTAAGCAGTGGATCCTGTAGCTGTAGAAACAATTAAACCGTCCGACCAAAACGTAGTTAAAAACTCATCATCCACATAAGTCTCCACTTGAATCACTTGTGAAGTATCTTGTTTATGAACCGTAAAGTCATTTAATCCGAAGGGGAATGTTCTAAAACATCCCGAATCACACTTAACTCTCAACAAAGTACGCTCCTCAATCCGATAATCTCCATCCAAAATTGCCTGCAAAGCACCTTTCAGTTCTTCTTTGGGAATATCTGCAAGAAATCCTAACCTACCATGATTGATTCCCACCATGGGAATCCCTGTATTTCGAACCAAAGAGACCCCATCTAGAAATGTACCATCGCCTCCTATTGAAAAGAAGAAATCGCAATCAGGGTCTAGATCACTAGGGGTTGTAAAGACCTTGTCAGGATGGAAACTGGTCCCCTTCTCTTTCTCCAAATATTCACAAAAAGGACCGTATCCAACGACCTCAACCTGTTCATGTTGAAGAAAATTGGCTATTCTCTCTAACTCTCGAATGAAATTTTCCTCAACAGTTTTTCCAAAAACGGCAATTTTAAGTTTTTTACCCATGTGACTTTTAACAGTTTACAGATCCATATATTTCATAAACTCCTCATAACGATCATGATACAAATCATCGACACGTGAATCGTCATTATATATTCCTTTTATTTTATACGTGTAACGCTCAAAGGTAGCAACAATAGAAGTAACATCCACCACATTCACCTTAATGGTCACTAGAATATGAGAAGGATTTCCTTCCACCCTGGTCACAAAGAGAGAGAGAATTCTTGCATTATTTTCTTCGATGATCTGGGCGATTTCACTACTAGAATAATCGACAGATGGCATCTCAAAAACAATTATTGCCCCTGGATCTTTTACGACAGACACATCACACATCCTCTCCATAATATGATGTTTCCCCACAGCACCGACATACTGATGTTGATCATCTAACACTGGGATCACTGACGTTCGTAGTCGAATCATTAACCCAATAATTTCAAACAGATGTTGATTTAGATGAACATGAGGACGAAGATATTTTATCGTAAAACTATCAAAAGGAAGTTCTAAATCCTCTAATTCTAGAAGTAAATCTTCACTCATCAAACCTATATATTCACTCCCTTGAATTACAGGAAGTTCTCGCAAACCAACACACTCCATAATAGACAATGCTTTAAGACCATTATCCACTTCAGATAAGGTAGGAATGCTCCCTTCTATTAAATCTTTTGCAATCACAATAATATTCAGTTTTTCAAATAATTAAAATAATTACCTTTGTAGAACAAGAAAGGTTAATGATCCTCTCTGTTTTTCTTCTAACATTAAATCTCAATCCAAGATGACAAGACTTAGTGTAAATATAAATAAAATTGCCACGCTTAGAAACTCTCGTGGAGCAGATATGCCCAATGTGGCAAACGCAGCCATTAATGCTGAAAAATTTGGGGCAGAAGGGATCACGGTTCATCCTCGTCCTGACGAACGACATATCACCTATCAAGATGTTGAAGACCTGTCTAAGGTTGTTACAACAGAATTCAACATTGAGGGATATCCCAATAAACGCTTCATGGAGCTTGTATTGAAATATAAACCAACACAAGTAACCCTAGTTCCTGATGCTCCAGACGCAATTACATCCAATGCAGGATGGAATACCATTAATAACAAGTCGTTTCTTACTGAAATTGTTCACGAACTTCGAAATGCAGGGATTAGAACCTCTATTTTCGTAGATCCTGATACCAAAATGGTAGAAGCTGCTGCTGCGATTAAGGCCAGTAGAGTTGAGTTATATACTGAACCCTATGCAACGAACTATCATCAAGATAGAGATCAAGCAATCAAAAGTTATATCGATGCAGCAGATGTAGCCTATATGAATGGACTTGCGGTCAATGCTGGTCACGATCTCAATTTGGATAATTTGGCATTCTTCGCTCAAAACATACCTAATTTAGCGGAAGTTTCTATTGGACATGCACTAATCTCCGATGCGATATATTTAGGCATGGAATTGACAATATTAAAATACAAAGAGTGTCTTAGACACTAATGAATGATAGAACAAAGGAGAGTTTTTACTCTCCTTTGTTGATTTAAATAAAGTTACAATGAACACCAGCATAGCAAAACTTCATTATAGAAAGATAGGGACAGGAGAACCTCTTATTATTCTTCATGGGTTATATGGTTCTTCCGACAATTGGTTTTCCATAGCAAAAGCACTAGAAAACGATTTCACTATCTACCTTTTAGATATTCGAAACCATGGTAAAAGTCAACATATGCCGACGCATACATTTGAGGATATGACAAACGACTTGTTCCATTTCATGAATGAGGTGAATCTTACGAAGAGCTCCATCCTAGGTCATAGTATGGGTGGTAAAGTCGCCCTACACTTTGCATTAAAATATCCCGAAAAAGTAGAGCATCTAATTATGGCTGATATCGTTGCTCGTAACTATCGTGATAATCCAGCGAAAGCAAACCAAGCAGATCAACACAAAGAGATTCTTGGTGGACTACTTTCTGTCGATCTAGACAAATATAAAACGAGAAAAGAGGTAGATAAGTTTTTAGAACCTCTAATTAGTAACGAAGCGTTAAGAGATTTCCTTCTGAAGAATCTAAAAAACGATACTACAGCAGGAAAATTAACATGGAAGCTGAATCTAGAAGTTCTTTACAACTCTTTAGGCGTTCTTATGTCTAGTGTTAACTATGCAGACTTAGAGGCAATGGATCATATTCCTGCTTTAGATACCACACTGATACGTGGACTTCGTTCTGGGTATATAGCAGAAGAAGATATTGTAAAGATGAAAAGTATCTTCCCATCACTTCGCATCTACGATATTCCAGATGCAGGCCATTGGTTGCATTCTCAACAGCCACAACTCGTGATCAATGCAGTTCTTGATACCACAAGAAAAAAATAAAGTTTGAATACAAAGAGCCCAATGTTTATCATAAGGCTCTTTGTAAACTGTTCTTTTAAATCCTCCATTTTTAGAAAACTAGGTTTTCAATATTTTGAACAAACAAGTTGACAACCTTCTGCTTTCAGACTTACTACAGAGAAAAACAATAGAATAAAAAGTATTTTTTTGCAGAATACAGAAACCCCGTTCGCTTCCCAAAAGAAAGACCAACCTAGGGAAGATTCCTCGATTGGTCTATATTTTTACCGATATAAGTAACTATAATAGGTTATGATAATACCTCTTTACTTCTTGCAAATCGTATTATATCCTTTTTCAACCAATCATGAATGGGTAGCGTTTTATCCTTCGCTCTCCAAATCCAATTCCCATCAATGGTGCCAGGGGTATTCATACGTCCTTCGTCACCCAGGGCTAAAATATCTTGCATCTGAAAGATCACACCTCGAGCATGAGACTGCATCATATTACGAGCAACAGCTCGAAAAGATAATCTCTCAACCCCAATATACTCTAACATCAGCTTCTTCTGCTCTATTTCTAGTTCATCATACCAAGAGATAAGTGTGGCATTGTCGTGCGTTCCTATGTAAGCACAGCAAGTATCGCTATAATGCATAGGAAGGTGAACATTATGAACATTCCCATCAAAAGCAAATTGGAAAACTCCCATCCCATCGAAATGGTACTTATCTCTAAGACTCCTTACCTTTTCATCAATCAGCCCTAAATCTTCAGCAATAATCTTTTCATGCATCACAGAAGGCAATAAAGACAACATCTCATCTCCTCTTGCATCATTCCATACACCAACCTTTCCATCAAGATAGATCGACTTTATCGAATAATACGACTCCAACCCTCTAAAATGATCAATACGCAAAAGATCATATAACTTAAGCTGAAACGATAGCCGTGATCTCCACCATTGATATTGATCTGCAGCCATCACATCCCAATCAAAAAGAGGACTACCCCAATGTTGACCATTCTCATTAAAATCATCTGGAGGTACCCCTCCCACTTCGGTCATCTGATATTCTGAGTTCAATTGAAATTGATTTGGATGAACCCACACATCCGAACTATGAAATGCAACATATAAAGGAAGATCTCCCATAATCTTTACACCTCTTTGCATTGCATATTGATGTAACAACTCCCACTCCAAGAAAAAAACATACTGTACAAATCGATGATAAAGAACCACCTCTTCCAGTTCATTATAAGCTTGAGCAAGAGCATTCGGAACTCTATCTCTTATTTCCTCGGGCCACTCACTCCAAGTTACACCTTCGTATTTTTGGGTCAAAGCCATGAATAGAGAATAGTCCTCTAACCAAAGTTGATGCTCCTGCCAAAAGGCCAAATACCCATCACTAGCAAATTGATTCTGATAGCGAAACCCTTCAAATGCTTGTTGTAAAAAAACACTTTTGTTACACTTTACTCCATCCCAATCTATCTCTCCATTCGAGGCAAAATAATCCTGTTTTAATGGACACTCATTCAACCAACCTCGCCCATGAAGAAAAGCCAAATCAATATAGAATTCATTTCCAGCATACGAAGAGTAGCACTGATATGGAGAATTAAAACCATCTGTACGTCCCAGAGGTAGTATCTGCCACACACCAACTCCTAAATCACACAAATAATCTACAAAACGAAAAGCTTCAACTCCAATAGTGCCTACATCATCGGCACCATTAAGGGAACTTATAGGCATTAAAATGCCACTATATCTCTGTTTCTTATTCATTGCCATAACATTTATACACCCTAAGAAACAAACTTTTTAGCGAAACTACAACCTATGCTTTACTTGTGCTCACCCTATTTTTTATCCACATAGAGATCACTAAAACAACGATCAATATAAATACGACAAATGCAGCCATGCCAACAAAGAAAAGTCTTACAAATTGCCCCCCGTTGCATAAGTATATTAAAAAAGGAGAAACGACCTGAGCTAGCAATACCACTGTAACTAATTTATACTTCCATAAGCCATATACATCATTAGGAATATGATGTCGTACGGAGTTATAGGCTGTTGCAAATAGAAGTCCAGAACCAACACCAATAAATAACAAAGACAAGAACACTTTATTTATATCAAAAGCAGCACCTAGAATAAAAGTTCCTGTCGCAATCATTCCAAGTGTAATGAAATAGATTACCTCTCGACTTGCAAAATGATATACAGGAGCATAAAAAGTCCCTCCTAAGATAAATAGGATAACCAAAAGACCTAATAGCCCTGCTGTTTGCATTTGATCCGTTAAAGGCAATCGATCAATTAAGAATGGTATTTGTAAGAAATACAGCGTTAAAAAAAGCACGAAAACAAATGCTGCAATTATAATCATCCAAAACTTTCTATTCATAAAATACTTCTGTGGTCTCGAGATAGAGCGAGGGTCAAGTCCAATACCTTGAATATACAACCACATCCCATAGAGTACTGGATAGAATGCAAGAAGATAAATTAAGAATGGATACTTCCACCCATAAGTACCTAACCATCCTGACAACAATAGTAGGAACATCGTTGAGACTCCAACAACGACACCTTGAGTACGCACAAACACTCTCTCCTTCACTTCTGTCAAGTAGAGATGTCCTCGCTGAACTAGAAGCATAGAGATCAACCCCATCGCAAACCCTAATAGTAGTCGAGTCAAAAACATGGATTGAAACGAAGTTTCCCAATAACAAAGTATGCCAGTCACCCCATAAACGATGAGTGAGATTAAAAAAAGAAGTTTTCCCCAATACTGATGAGGAATACGAATGGTAGTCCAAAATACAGATACCACAAGTGCAGATATCGCAGGGGCAATGACGAGCAGCTGACTTCTAAATATCGCATCAGGACTTTCGAAAAGACGTGAGAGAGAGAGAAGATCAGGCGTCAGTACGACACAGGTCATAAAAGTGATGACACTGATGCTATACATAAAGCGTATAATATTTCTATTTGTCTTCATAAGCAAGGTTCTTTCTGTTTTCAATTGGAACATTTAGAACCTATTTTTGTTTGATAAATCGATCTATTATACAACACATTTTGATATGATAAAAAACAATGTATCTGGAGCTTCTATTTATTGTGTTCAATCAATGATCACGAAACTATTTTTCCAAGATTCTTTTTATCTCAAAAAAGTTCCAAAAGTGCAATAAGCACCATTAAGCTTAAGAAAATAGGCTTCATTGAAAATACAAGTATGTGTCAACAGGGCTACATTCCATAGAATTACGTTATGGCTTCTATACCCTTTGGTTACTCTAGGGGTAACTGAAGGGTAAGGAAAGGGTAAGGAAAGGGTAACTGAAGTACGGAGGAAGTACGGAGTGATCCAATAGAGTTTCTACACAAAAACGGATTTTAGAAATTGTCCTATGGGTTTCAAAAAAGAGGGGTCATCTTCTGCAAACAGCGAATAAAAGATCTGATCGAAATATAACGACGAATATGACGGGAGTCGTTAATTTTGAAACAGAACCACCAAAAAGAAATGACAAGAAGTCAAAAAAAAAGAGTGTCAATCATAAAAGAAAGACACTCTCTACTATTATTAGGAAATAGACAAATCAATAGTCATATCACACTAACTCATCGAAATATCTTTATAAAAAAATACTATCGATCTTTCTACAATTGCTTAAAAAATCAAAAGACTAGTATTTTTCTTTGATTATAGAGAAGAGATTGTTCAAGAACAACTCTTCTCTAATATTATAACGCTTATAACTTCATTATCTTAGTATAAGTCACTTTCTCACCATCATCGATTCTAACAGCATGAACTCCATTAGGAAGTGCTTTCACATTGATTTTTTGTCCATCATAATTTGGAATAAATAGCTCCTCGTTACCCAAGATATCAAACACTTTCACTGATACCTTACGGTTAGAAATACCTTTCACTTCAATAAAATCTGTAGCAGGGTTCGGATATACCTTCAATTCAACTCCTTCAGTATTCTTAGAAGAAAGGCTTAAATCATCCACACCATATACTTCAAATTCAAACAAACGAATCGTACCGTGTCCATCATCACCACCAGTTGTATACTTCACATAACGTGCATTAATACCATTGGTAACGATATCTTTGGTCGTAGAATTATCTTTAACATCCTCAGCAACTACAGTCCAGTTAATATTGTCTTCACTCACTTCAATTGTATAACCTTGAGAGTTCCAATCAGCATCCTCCACATTACCACAATCAAACATTTTAAATTCGAACACAGTATACACTTTCTCTAAGTCAACCACCACATAGTGTGGACCATTACCAGTTTCACACCATTTATGAGAGTTATCAGTTGGAACAGTTTCTCCATCAAATAGATAACTTGGAAGTTCATTGGTAGTAGATCCAGAAAAATCCACAGCTGATTTGTTCAGAGCCAAGTTTGTTGAAGCAGCAGGAGTCACACTTACATCGAAAGACTTAGTAAAGCGGTCCTCACCAATCTTAGTTGTAAGTGTAACAGTTGTATTTCCAATTGCATGCTTACCTGTAAGTGTAACATTAAGCATATTATTAGGAGCATCCAACTCTATGTTAGCAACTTCTACTAGGTTCTCATTGGCAACAGAAGCAGTAACCATATCTTTTGTCACATCTACTTTATTGGTAAAAGGGACCTTTACTACTTTAGTTTCATCAAGCTTAAGATTCTGTGAAGCAACCTCACCAAAAGAGAAGTTATTTACAGTTCCTAGTACCACCACTTCTTGGATTGTTACAGTACTCCAACCTGTTCTAGAGGTCCAAACTTGGATATAACGAGCATTAATAGGTTCATTTAGAATATAAAGAGAACCTCCAACATACTGAGTTGAGAATGCTTCTGTGAATGACTTCCCATCTTCAGAAGTAGTCACCTTTAACTTCAATTTTTTCCCATCTTGAGAACCGTTATAACGGAAACATGAAAGAGAAGTTACCTCTTCAAGATCTGCTTCAAGAACAATTTTATTATAGTTTGTTTTGATACCAGTATTTAGGTCGCCATCAATCAGCTTCTCACCTCCTGTTATTTTAGCATCAATTCCATTCCAATACCAATTAGCAGTATAAGCCTGAACTTTCTTGCCTTTTAATACATTGGCCCATTTCGAGTTCTCCACAGTCACTACAAAAGATATATCTTTAGACAAACCTCCATTGACAAAAGTCACTTTCACTTTTTCAGCACCAAAGAATCCATCTTTTGATTGAATATCAAACTGGTATGTTTTATTTGCTTCGTCAATTACTTCATTAGAAACCTTTATATTTCCATTTGCAGAGGCTGCAGAGAAACCAAAGTCTTTCGCTTTTTCAAGTAGTCCAAGATCGTAAGCAAACTTCACGGTTTTGGTACCTTTCTCACTCATTACTAGATTCTGACCACCCACAAAGTTCATTCCCATAGAAACACCCAATACTTGGAACTCCCAAATACGGATTGTGATATTCAAATCTTTATCATAAGGAGTAAAACGTACATAACGGCCTACTTTACCAGGAATAGCATCCACTTTTGTATTCTCCGCTTTGCGGCCTTTCTCATTAACTACTTCAGTCCACTGTTTTTTGTCGTTACTAATTTCCACTTTCCAACAATCATAGTTTCCATCAGCACTCTCTTTGTGTCCAGTATCATAAGCTTTGAAACCATATATATCAAATGGCTCTTCTAGATCGATAATAACCCATTGTGATTTTGATCCACCAACACACCATTTGTAGTCTAAACTAGAAGGAATATTCTGTCCATCTATTAAATATTTAGGATTGTGTTTTGCGATACAGTCGCTATAGCTGTCGATTGTTTTTCCAACACTAACCACCTCTAATAAGCTCATCTCAACAACTGTTGCAGCCGTCTCTAACTTTTGTTCAGTAGAACCCAAAGAGTTCGTCACTTTAACAGAGATATCAAAATTACCTTTTGTGTTGAAAGTCACCGCGATTTGATTCTTTTCGCATTTTACTTCTGCTTTTACAGCACCTTTTGGAAGGGTCCAATTATATGTTTCAGGATATTGTGTTGCTCTCGCAGTAAACAATACAGTCTCTCCTACTTCGATATATGATTTATCGCCAACAATTTTCACTTCAGGAACAGATGGCTTCAACCAATCAATGCTCTTCTCTACTCCTGTAGACTCATTTCCTTTAAGATCCACGCTTTTCACGGTGAATTTCACAGAAAGTTCTCTACTATTGGTTCTGATAATATCACCTATATAGAATGCTTCATCCATTGTTTGTCCAACCAAACTTTGGGTTCCATTCTGTTCCATATAGATATTGTAGTGGTTTACATCTCCTTTGGCAGCATCCCAAATAATACGAGCACTACCTTTGGTGTCACCAAGATCCACTTTCTCTACATTTTTGTCATCGATGATCTTCAAGTTTGAAACTTCACCTGCAGCAGTCACATTAGACCCTAAGAACAATTGCCCCACTTTCAAATCGATATCTTGAACATTTGATTTTGACTCAAGTTTAATAGAGATCATTGAGATTGTTTTACCAGCATAAGCACTTAATGGTAACGTAATAGTCTTCCAACTTCCATCAGCAAAATTCTCAAGAGGAAGGTATGTGAAAGCGTTATTATCTTCTTTAAAAGCAAGACCAAGAGAACAAGAATAACCAGTTTTTGCGCCTTTCACTACGATTTGAGCTTGCTCAGACCCAACCACTTCTAGTTGTGTTTTAAATAGACGAATATTATTTGAAATATTTGCATCTAAGTTTCCGGTAAACATCAAACTTGCACCACTATTATAAGAATCGTCCCAAGTAAATGTAGGCTCCACAGTCTTACGAGATCCTTCGATCCACCATCTCCAAGTAGGGAGAATATCTTGAATTCCTCTATGATACCAATCGCCAGTTCCTTTTACAGTTCCTTTTACAAATCTCTTTTTACCCATTCCGGTATTGAAATTAGTCACAAAAGGGAAAGTGTTGATCACACTACGAGCAGCCACACCAACAGAGATACCAGGCCAGTTTGAATCGTCATAAGCAGTTTTAGAAGTCACATCATGGTTGATGTTTACCCAAAAACGTCCAGCTGTTTTATAGAACTCTGCCATCTGCTCGTATTGGTTCAGATCATTGCGTTTGGTATGATCCTTCCATGTTTTCTCTTCAGGACAGAAAAGAGCAACAGATCCATTATTTTTATCTTTGCTAAAAAGAGAAGTAAATTCTCTTTTGTGAGAGAATCCTCCCCCACCTATTTCTAGTCCATAATAGTTAACACTAAAAGGATCCATTCCCCAAGACTCAACACTTTTATTATTTCTACTAATTGAAGAAGAAGAAGCAGAACCATAGTTTAGGAACATCGATGAGAACATCTCTTTTCCTTTGAAAAGTGATTCTGGGATAGAGGTAGAAGCATCATACCACTGAAGTCCCATATGATCAGACCCTTTATATTTATTAAAAGTCTTTGCGAAACCAGCCCATTCCGCTTTTGAACTAGCATAAGTCTCTTCATTAATAAACCAACCATCAAATCCATAGTAGTTTGCAATCTCTGCCAACCTTTTAGCATATGGGAACTCCCCATTTTCTTGTGTCATCATCTCACGTACCCAGCTACTTTGTCCACCAAAAGCTCCAGGAGGGAAGAAAACGTTACCATAAACCTGAACCCCATTTTTGTGAGCAGCATCGACCACTGGAGCAGAAGGAGGAATAATAACCCCTTCGCTAGCAGAACCACCCCACCATACAAGGATGTCAACATACTGCCAGAAGTTAAAAGTATATCCAGTAAATGAGTTTGCTCCTTGAGAAGGCGTTTGGCTACACATTGGATTCATCGTCAAACAAGCAGTAATTTTAGAGTCAAAGAAGCTATTTGGTCCGGCTTTTACAGTCTTATCAACAAAACGTTCTTTTAGTGCTACAACACTTCGATTAAACTTTGCTTCAGGATCGTTTTCTGGAGACCAATCTTTAATATCTTCAGGATGCCAGCATCCTCCCATTGGCTGTTGTGCCGCAACTTCAAAAATTGTTGCAAAGACAAACAGTAATGTACAAAATAGATGTCTTTTCATAAATCGTTATGTTTTATTTTTATTAGTTAAGAAGGATAAGAGAAAAGCCCTTCTTCATTTGATTTGTAATTCTATAATTGGGTGATCATCTAATTACATTTATAAGAGTCCTTGTTTTTGATTTGGTACTCACACTTTATCTTTTTTTTAAAGATTTTCATAAGAAGAAAGAAAATCATAAGCTTTTTGTCATTTGTCGGGGTATAAAAAAGGCTGAATCTAAATGAAACAGCCTTTATATTTTTAGATGAAGTACTACCTAAAATTATTTTGTGGTTTAGGTTTACCACTGTCATCATTCGAGTTATCCACATCCCACCATATGCGAACATCCATACGATCGTCAGGACCATAAACAGCACTAGGTATATTTGCTGCATTATAGTCATGTTGTTCTACAGTATATCGGATACGTTTGATGAAAAGCCCCTGTTTCACAGTTGCAGACATGTTGTTCTCATTGTTTAGAAGTCGAGGATAACCTGTTCTTCTAAATTCAGCCCAGCCTTCATTACCATTAGGGAAAACAGCAAGCCATTTTTGCTTTTGAATTGCTTCTAAGACCTTTTCTTTATCCCCCGATTCGAAGATACCATCTGCGACATCATGCAATTCACTAATATATTTAGCAGATTGCTCCTCTGCAACTCCATAATAGTTCATCGACGCTTCGACACCCATCTTATAGAACTGTTTAGGAGATGACGCTGCACCAGACCAACCTCTCAAGCTTGCTTCTGACATAAGGAAACAGCTTTCGGCATATCCCATCCAAACTGCTTCTTGATGAATTGAGAACCATCCTTTAGGATCTTTTCTTGCATCTGCTTTAAGAATTGAAGCATTT